>CAJQLB010000028.1 GCA_905479065.1 uncultured Flavobacteriaceae bacterium
TTGTCTCATAAATATGGTAATAATAAACCATTTAATGATGACACCTTAATAGAAGAAATTATTACCATGACTTACCCGTCTGTTGAAAAATTCTTCAACACCCATGTCATTGGTAATACCCCAATAAACTACAATGAGTTTTTTGAAAAAATGGGATTACAAATTTCAGACGTTCAAAAAGAAAGTAATTATTTAATAGTTAATAATGCACCAATAGTAAGTGGTAGCAAAAGTGAACAAACAATCTTTTTTACTGAATCTGTTTCAAAGATTAGCTTTTGGGCAGAACAAGGGGTAAGAGCAAATGATGTAATTAAATCTATAGACGGTACGGCAGTGACCCTTGAAAACGCAAATACTGTTATGGGTCAAGTTTATGGCTGGAAGTCAGGTAGAGACATTGATGTAAGATTAGAAAGAGATGGTGAGGAAATTGTAATTAAAACAACCTTAACACCATCCTATACGATATCGAAAATCTTACAAGAAAATAAAAATGCTACACCAGCACAAAAAGAATTGCGACAAGCTTGGTTAAAAGGATAATTTTAAAGTAACTTTATTTAACGTCATATCTTGGTATGGTTGGGGCTTTGATTTTTTATTGCAATAGCACAAAAAATTATCCATAAAACAAATACCAACTCTATTACCCTTTGGTATAGTCCGATAAATTCAGAATTCGCGTTAGAAACTAATATGGATACAAATAAAATACTGATTACGCCCAATCCAATTGATAGTGAAGAAAACACTTTGTAGAGAGATTTTTTTAATCCTAATCCAATTAAAATTATTAAGATAGGAACAAATAGATAAGTTAATGAACCAATAAGATTATGAATCAGTTGGGAAGTACTAGGCTCAATTAATTCTTTGTTACAACCACTGTCACAGGGAAATATTGCCACTACTGTTGTAGCAAGTCCATAAAATATTCCGATTCCATAAAATCCTATTTTTACGAGGCTGGAAGATTGAAAATATCTCACTCCTAGAAAGCAGAATGAGGTGATAAGTAAACCACTTGGGATGAAACCGAATATTCTCAATATTCTTCCGTATTCAGTATCAATTGCATAGGATTCACTGATGTATTGACTAATGACACTGTAATTTTCAATTAAAACTCCACCCAAAATAGACGAAACTACAAAAAGACTTACTCCAAGTATTCCAATGAAAAAAGTAATTTTATTGTTCATTAACTATTATTGTTATCATCGAATGTGCGTTTGCAAAGATATAATCATTTGCTTTAGCTCGGTTCTATTATTCTAAATGTTAAGTTTATTCTCGGATTTTTCACTTTTTTGGTTGGTGGCAATCGGTGAAGCCAATTTATTTGTGTTGTTCCTTTCATAACCAACAAACTACCTTTTTCTAAATAAACGCTAACAGTTTGTTTTGTTTTTTTATGTTTAAATGAAAATTTGCGTTCTGCCCCAAAACTTAACGAACCAACTGCACCATTTTTCTTTAAATCTTTTTCTCCATCACTATGCCAAGCCATTCCTTCGTCTCCATTATGATATAAATTAAGCAGACAAGAGTTGAATTTTTCTCCTGTCTTATTTTCTATAATTTCTTTGAGCTCTAAAAGTTCTTTAGTCCAGGGTAGAGCAGATTTTGTGGTTTTTGAGTACGTGTATTCAAATGGTTTATCTCCATACCAAGCCACTTTACGTTTTGTAATGATCAATTTTCCAAAAATGATTGCTTTGTCATTTTCCCATTGAATATTCTGTAATAATTGATCAAAATAATATTCAGATTGTTTTGTGTTCATTACTGAGCCGTAATAATTCACTTCTCCGTCAAAAGGTAGGAGATTGTTATCTTTTGAGGTATGAAATAAGTCCATTTTTATTATTCTTTCTAGTTTTCAATGCTATACAAGGTTTGGAAATACTCACAAACGATAATCATATTTTCATCAAACTTATCTCCGTGAGGTTCCATCTCCCGCTTATAGTATGCTTCGTGAACTATTTTCCAATACTTCAATGATAAATCTCCTTCTCCTTCTATCTCTGCAAATTCAGCGGTAATTTGATTGTACGGAATCTTTTTTATTTTAATGGTTTCAATTACGGCTTTCGCATCGCCATTCCAATTCGTTACAATATACTGGTCACCAACTTTAGGAAGTGTTTCACCATTTTTTTCATACCACCATAAAGAAGTTGCAGTAGCCTGCTTAATTCCTTTAACTACTAATTCAGCACAAGTATCAGCGTCTTTTTCATTATCACAAAAATAGAATGATAAAGGTGTTTTTTTTAGTCTATTATTTGGGTGGTCTTTTAAGAAAGCGTTCCAAAAGTCTTTAACTGATTTATGATTCTTTTTTATTTTTACCATACACCTATCATTACTGTCAACTAGTCAACTTCAACATAGTAAACACAAAAACTAAATTTAGCAAATACAAACCAAATAGAAAATCTGAGAGGTTATTTTAAAAAGGCATACGAGCAATGACATATACACGTTGTTGGCAGGAGTATTTATTTAAATGTTATCTGAATAGGCAAATGGTCAGATGGGAATAAATTATTTTTTCGTCTGTCATCAATATGCCGATATTCTTTTACTTCGATATTTTTGACTAAGATATAATCTATTCTTTTTTGTAAAAGTATCTCTGTATTAAATTGATTGAAAGTGCCAACTGGTCCGTAAGTTACTGTTCCAACACTATTGTAAGTGTCTTCTAGATTGACTTTAAGTAATTCCATTGGTTCGTCATCAGGTCCACAGTTCAAGTCTCCCATTACTATTACCTTCTTATTTGTAATCTTTTTATCTTCTATAATTTGCAATATTAATTCTGCCGACTTCTTTCGAGATATTTTGCCAATATGATCAAAATGACAATTAAAAACATAGAGGGTGTCCTTGGTTTGAATATCATAAAATTCACCAAATGTTACAACTCGTTTAAACGATGCATCCCAACCAATCGATATCTCATCGGGTGTTTTTGAAAGCCAATATGTTTTTGTTGAAATTAATTTTAGCCGTTCATGTTTATAGAAAATAGCGGCATACTCTCCCTTCAGTTTTCCATCATCTCTGCCAACTCCAACATAACTGTAATTACTTAAAAATGTATCAAGATACTTTACTTGCTTCTCTAAGCCTTCTTGGATTCCAAATATTTCTGGTGAATAATAATCTATAAGTTGTGCGACTTCATTTTTTCTAAATTCCCACCAATTTTCACCGTCATTCTCAGTGCTATATCTTATGTTGTAAGACATAATTGAAGTTTGACTTAAAAGAGTAAAAGGAATCAATAAAAAAATTATGTAACTGTGTTTTTTCATTTCTTGTTTTTGTTACTGCCAATGACGGTTTCCATGCCTCTCGTCCGATTTAAGGAAAGCTCTCCCATCAAATGTCTTATTGTGATGCGTTCACTAATAAGTGTGAGCAATCTGAGACTACAGACTGGTTCCATGCAATTGGCTTAATTTTATCTTTTATCTATTGATTAGTAATTACATATACTTCAAAAGGTTGTAAGCCACTAGAAGTTGGTGCAAGTGATATCGCTTTTATGATATTATCAATTTTTTCTTGAGGTATTTTTTGACCATTCATGGCCTCTGTAGCATAACGCCAGTTAAGTTTATCTAGTAATTCATTTTTTTAGTTTAATTCTTTCAATAAAGTATACGCTGCAAGTTTCCCTAATTCATTTGATACTAGTGGACTAGATCCAGTAATTAACTTCCTATCAACACACACGGTTTTATCCATTTTTATATTGATTAAATTAACACCGAGACTCTTTAATTTTTCACTTAGTCCATACGGCATTTTACCTGAGAGATAACCGAAAATTGGTGTTTTATTGGCAATCTGAGTTTAATCTCCAAAGTTTATAACCACCAAAGTCATTATCATTTATCATTATACCTCCATCACATTCAAATGAAACTGCCCGTGGGAATTCACCCCATGTTAAAATATCTCCATCAAATGTGTATGTATCAACACCTGGAATTCTATCTGTAGCATCTAATACATTAAAATCTGCATCAGTACAATAGTTATCCGCCGAGCCACAGTTTGCTGCATAAGATGTGTACACATTACCGTCTAAGAATTCATACATTGTATTGGCATATGTTCTGTCATCGGGAGCTGGAGACCATAGCCATTTACCTTCAACTGTGTAAGCTGGTAATGGGTTGTCTTCTGATTCATCATCACTACTACAAGCGAAGATTAATAAAGCGGAGGAGAGTAAGATTATTTTTCTCATAATGTTATATTGTTTTTATATTAAACATCCTAAAATCAGAAATTCCTAACTCAAAATTAAAAATAATTATAAAAACACCTTTTTTTCGCATTGGCTAACGGTTTGTGTATGATTTGTGGTGTTTTCTTAACAACTAATTTAGCAAATGCAAAACTATACAGAAAAAAACCGCGAGGATTTTCTTAAGTAGGCTCTAACTAGCCATTAATTATACACGGTGTTGTAGGACATTTAGTTAAATTAGTATTTAATCGATATGTTGTAACCTAATGTAAAAGGAACTGCTCTCCAATTGTCTTCGCTAGAGTATTTATGTTTTATTCCTGATGTACCTAGTCGACTGGAAATTCTAAATTGTCCATCTCCTTGATTGTCTACCCATTCAAGTGAAATAAAAATATCATTGTCAACAATAAGTTTATATTTTTCTAAATCGACAGTAAGTAATCCACTTTTACCAATGAAATCGACATAAATATTTTCTGTATTTATTTTTTTACTTGGAAGCCCATTCTTAACTGTATAAAAATTAAGGCGTAACTTGATTGATGCGTATGTGTTTAATGCTACATGAGTATTAAATTTTAATATGTGTGTTTGTTTTTTTGTAATGTTTATTTTTCTTCCAAGTTCGCTTCCTAGATTAGAGGAAAAACCCATGGTCACCGAAGTTGATTTGGTCTCACTGCCCAGTATTTTTTCTTTCCATTTTTTTTTGGACATAATAATTACTTCGTCCAAATTTTCAATGCTTTCCTCCATTTTTATATTCGGATTACTATTAAGAATCTTTTTTAAAGTTTTTATTTTGAAAATTAATGGTTTATAGCCCAATGAGCTAAACTTCACGGTGTCAATGTCAAGAGCGTTTTTCATATCAAGTGAGAAACTACCGTTTGATTTAGAAACTGTTCCAATCCCTTTTTTTAGTATTCCAATACTTACATACGGGAGAGAATCATTTGTATTTTTATCTAAAAGACGCCCTTTTATAATTGAACTTTGAGAGTAGCTAAAAACTGCTAAAAGCATAAAAATTAAAGTAAGTTTTTTTTGCATAATTTAATTTTAATTGGTGAACAAAAGTAAATTATGTTCGTATT
>CAJQLB010000029.1 GCA_905479065.1 uncultured Flavobacteriaceae bacterium
TAAAATATGATGGTGGATTAATCATGAACTAATCCATTTTTTTGTTAATATATTAAAAAGAGTAAGTTTTAAACAATTGATAAATTATCGTATTTTTGGATGATAATTTGTAAACTAAATGCTAGAAAAAATACAAATAATAAAACAACGATTTGATGAGATTAATGATTTAATTATTCAGCCTGATATCATATCAGACCAAAAGCGATATATTAAATTAAATAAAGAATATAAGGATCTCAAAAAGGTCGTTGATAAAGGACTTCTCTACGAATCTCTACTAAATAACATCAATGAAGCCAATGAAATTATGGCTGAAGAAGATGATGCAGAGATGGTTGAAATGGCCAAACTTCAATTGGAAGAAGCAAAAGAAAAATTGGCTCCTCTCGAGGATGAAATAAAATTTCTGCTCATCCCTAAAGATCCAGATGATGCAAAAAATATTGTGGTTGAGGTAAGGGCCGGAACTGGAGGTGACGAAGCGAGTATTTTTGCTGGTGATCTTTACAGAATGTACTCGAAATATTGCAGTGATAAAAGTTGGAAAGTTGATGTCGTCAGCTTAAATGAAGGAACTTCTGGAGGGTTTAAAGAAATTATTTTTGAAGTTTCTGGTGAAGATGTTTACGGAACAATGAAATTTGAAGCTGGCGTGCATCGTGTTCAACGTGTCCCACAAACTGAAACACAGGGCAGAGTTCACACAAGCGCAGCTACAGTGATGGTACTTCCGGAAGCTGAGGAGTTTGATGTAGAACTTGACATGACAGAGGTGCGTATTGAACGTACGACGTCTACAGGACCCGGAGGCCAATCAGTGAACACTACCTATTCAGCAATCAAACTACATCACGAACCAACAGGTATGATTGTTAGTTGTCAAGATCAAAAATCATCTCATAAAAACTTGGAAAAAGCATTAAAGGTTTTGCGATCAAGATTATATGAAATGGAATTAGCAAAAAAACAAGCTGCAGATTCTGAAAAACGTAAAAGTATGGTTTCATCGGGAGATAGAAGTGCGAAAATAAGAACATATAATTATCCTCAAGGTCGTGTTACAGATCATAGAATCGGTTTAACCTTATACGATCTATCTAATATTATTAATGGAGATATCCAAAAAATAATAGACGAGTTAATGTTAGCTGAAAACACAGAATTATTGAAGGCTAATGATGACATGATGTGATGTCAGAGTTATCGAATGAGACTGCTAAACTATGACAATTAAAAAACTGATTGCTGAAATACACCGAAAAAAATCTTTTCTCTGCATTGGGTTGGATACCGATATGGATAAAATTCCACCCTTTTTATTAAAAGAGGCAGACCCAATATTTGCATTTAACAAAGCAATTATTGATGCTACGCATCATTTATGTGTTGCTTACAAACCAAACACAGCTTTTTATGAGGCCTACGGTATTAAGGGGTGGAAATCATTTGAAAAAACAATCAGCTATTTGAATAAAAATTATCCTGAAATTTTCACTATTGCAGATGCAAAGCGAGGAGATATTGGAAATACAAGTCGTATGTATGCTAAAGTATTTTTCCAAGATTTGGGGTTTGATAGTGTGACTGTTGCTCCATATATGGGAAAAGATTCAGTTGAACCATTTTTAAAGTTTGATAACAAACATACTATTCTATTGGCCTTGACATCCAATCAAGGAGCTTTTGATTTTCAAACAAAACTTTTAACTGATAAAGCTCTGTATCAACATGTTTTAGAGGTTTCAAAATCTTGGGTCAATTCCCAGAATTTAATGTACGTTTTTGGAGCAACAAAAGCAGAATTTTTAGTAAAGGTTCGAGACATCATGCCAGATAATTTTTTGTTGGTTCCAGGAGTTGGTGCACAAGGTGGTAATTTGAAAGATATAAGTAAATACGGAATGAATGATAATGTTGGTTTGTTAGTAAACTCCTCAAGAGCTATCATATATGCCTCAGCAGATGAGGATTTCGCCCAAATGGCTGCCAATAGTGCTTCAAAACTTCAAGAGGAAATGAAAAAACTCCTTTTTCAGAAATTCACTTCATTAAAAAACTGATGTGCTTTTGACAACTTTCCTTAAATGCAAGATTTGTTGTTTTAGCTTTTGTGCTTCATAATACAGCACATCACTCAAGCCTGAGTCTGTTTGACGAACATTATACGCCTCTTCGTTCGCAATGGAAAGTTGAGCTTCAAGGCGCTTTAAATCAAATATTTTTGGTGAAACAGGTGTTGTTTTCCCAATTTTACAATACTGCATATTTTTGGGCTTTATTATTACATACGTTCATAGTGGCTTCGTGGACGCTTGACTCGTTTGAAATAATAATAATTCTTGGTTATGATGTTTTTACATAAAATAAATGGATTTTTGTAATTTAGTTGGAGTACCATGATAACATGGTCGCTGTATCTAGTCGTTGATGTTTTCTTTTAAATAAATAATAATCGTTTTCAATGAATTTTTTTAAAATTATAATGCTGTTTGTTTGTTTTTTCGTTTTCAATTGTATGTCAAAAGACATCTCAACTGCATCTGATCAAGAATCTGTAGAGTTGGACAAATCGAAGCAATACCTCACTGTTTTGGGTATCGCTCAAGATGCAGGTTATCCTCATATTGATTGTTTTAAAGATTGTTGTCAAGTATTTTATGATGGTAATGAGTCAAAAAAGCTCGTGTCTTGTTTAGGTTTGGTTGATTTAAAGGGTAATAAAAAATACATGTTTGATGCAACACCTAATTTTACAGAACAATCTCGTTACTTAACAGAGTATCATTTAGATAATGGTCATATCATTGATGGGATATTTTTAACTCATGCTCATATTGGTCATTACACTGGCTTAATGTATTTAGGTTTTGAAGCATTAGGAGCAGAAAAAGTACCTGTATATATGATGCCGAGAATGAGACAATACATCGAAAACAATGGTCCTTGGAGCCAATTGGTGTCTTATAATAATATCGACATCCATAAAATGAAAAACGATTCTGTAATGAGTCTTGACAGTGGCATACAAATTACGCCATTAGTGGTGCCTCATCGTGATGAATTTTCTGAAACGGTTGGATTTAGAATTCAGGGATCTAAAAAAGCTGCATTATTTATTCCAGATATCGATAAATGGGAGCGTTGGCAGCTTGACATTGTTGAGGAGGTGAAAAAAGTAGATTATGCGTTTTTAGATGCTTCCTTCTTTAAGGATGGAGAGTTGGATAGAGATATGAGTAGAATTCCACATCCTTTTACAACTGAGACGACTACCTTGTTTGAAAATGAAACTATTGAAACAAAAAATAAAGTCATATTTATTCATTTTAATCATTCAAATCCAACAATTAGAAAATCACATCATTTAAAAGACAGTATCTTGAATCTCGGCTTTAAATTTGCAAAACAAGGGGATGTTTTTAATTTATAATATTACTTATAAATCACATTAGTTTTTAGTAATTCCTTAAATTTGTCACTGATAATAGATAAAAAATTACGAATGCATCAAGATTTACCATATAAGCCTAAACATAAAGTTCGTATTGTGACGGCTGCATCCTTATTTGATGGACATGACGCATCAATCAATATCATGCGTCGCATTATTCAAGCGACTGGGGTAGAGGTAATACACTTAGGTCATGATAGAAGTGTAGAGGAGGTGGTAAATACAGCAATTCAAGAAGATGCAAATGCTATAGCTCTAACATCCTATCAAGGAGGTCATAATGAATATTTTAAATTTATGCTAGACTTACTTAAAGAGCGAGGAGCTGGTCATATAAAAATATTTGGAGGAGGAGGAGGTGTCATTTTGCCCTCAGAAATCAAAGATTTGATGGATTATGGAATTACTCGTATTTATTCACCTGATGATGGTCGAGAATTAGGCTTACAAGGAATGATAAATGATTTAGTTCAGAAATCAGACTTCGCTATTGGGGATGAACTTGATGTAGATATGAATTTATTGACAAAAAAAAGTTCAAATGCCATTGCTAGGGTCATATCGTCAGCAGAAAATTTTCCAGAAGTAGCTAAGGCAATGCTGAATAAAATTAGTACTAAAAATAATCATTCGAGAATACCTGTTCTCGGAATTACAGGAACTGGAGGTGCTGGAAAATCTAGTTTAGTTGATGAGTTAGTTCGACGATTTTTGATAGATTTTCCAGACAAAACGGTTGGAATTGTATCAGTTGATCCGTCAAAAAGAAAAACTGGGGGAGCCCTTTTGGGAGACAGGATACGAATGAATGCCATAAATTCTTCTAGGGTTTATATGCGCAGTTTGGCGACGCGACAGTCTAATCTTGCTTTATCAAAATATGTTCATCAAGCAGTTGATGTACTAAAAGCAGCAGAATATGACCTCATTATTTTAGAGACTTCGGGAATAGGTCAAAGTGATACTGAAATTATTGAGCATAGTGATGTTTCTCTATATGTAATGACACCAGAATTTGGAGCAGCTACTCAATTAGAGAAAATTGATATGCTTGATTTTGCAGATTTAGTAGCGATTAATAAGTTTGACAAAAGAGGCTCCCTCGATGCCTTACGTGATGTCAAAAAGCAATATATGCGTAATAACAATCTTTGGGATGTTGAACAAAGTGATTTACCCGTATTTGGCACCATCGCTTCACAATTTAATGATCCTGGTATGAATACCTTATATCGGGCAGTTGTACACAAATTAGAGGAAGTTTCCGACTCAGATTTTACATCGACCTACGAAATATCAAAAGGAACAAGTGAAAAGATTTTTGTGATACCTCCTGCACGAATACGTTACTTGTCTGAAATTTCTGAAGCAAACCGTTCATACAATCAAGATGTTATTTATCAGTCAGAAATAGCACAGAGGCTTTATGGGATTTATTTAACCATGCAATCAATTTTTAATGGGCCGTTAGAGTTAGATGCGGCAGGTATTCATTGGGAAAAAGGGCTTTCGTCTGATGATAATAAAGATTTTTTAAAATTACTTGCAAGCGAATTTGATAGGGTAAAGTTAAACTTAGATCCCTACAACTGGGAAATAATTATAAACTGGGGTCTTAAACTTCAAACATATAAAACTTCAAACTATACTTTTAAAGTAAGAGGCAAGGAGATTAATATTCCTACGCATACAGAATCGTTATCTCACTTACAAATTCCTAAAATAGCATTGCCAAAGTATCAAGCTTGGGGGGATATTTTAACCTGGGTTTTGAAAGAAAATGTCCCTGGAGAATTTCCTTTTACATCCGGGTTATATCCGTTTAAACGAGTTGGTGAAGATCCTGCTAGAATGTTTGCAGGAGAAGGTAGTCCAGAGCGAACAAATCGTCGATTTCATTATGTAAGCCGAGGGTTGCCAGCGAAACGTTTATCGACAGCTTTTGATAGTGTTACTCTCTACGGTAATGACCCTAATCATCGACCAGATATTTATGGTAAGATAGGTAATGCAGGAGTCTCCGTTTGCTGTTTAGATGATGCGAAAAAGTTGTACTCAGGATTTGATTTAGCCAGTAATATGACTTCGGTGAGCATGACAATTAATGGTCCTGCTCCTATGATTCTTGCGTTCTTTTTAAATGCAGCCATTGATCAACAATGCGAAATTTACATAAAAGAAAATAACTTAGTTAAAGACACAGAACGTCAAATTAACGACATCTATAAAGGTAAGGAGCGGCCAAAATATCATGGAGATTTGCCCAAGGGAAACAATGGTTTAGGTTTATTACTTTTGGGGGTTACTGGAGATCAGATATTACCAAAGAAGATTTATCATGATATCAAAATTAAAACGATAGCCCAAGTTAGAGGTACTGTTCAAGCTGATATTTTAAAAGAAGATCAAGCTCAGAATACATGTATTTTTTCAACAGAATTTGCCTTGAGGTTAATGGGTGATGTCCAAGAATATTTTATTAATAACAATATTCGAAATTTTTATTCTGTGTCAATTTCAGGATATCATATCGCTGAGGCCGGCGCGAATCCAATTACACAACTCGCTTTGACACTTTCTAATGGATTTACTTATGTAGAATATTATTTAAGTAGAGGCATGGATATTAATAAATTTGGACCAAATTTATCATTCTTTTTTTCAAATGGTATTGATGCCGAATATGCTGTAATCGGTCGTGTAGCTAGAAAGATTTGGTCAAAGGCAATGAAATATAAATATGGAGCAAACAAACGGGCACAAATGCTGAAATATCATATTCAGACTTCAGGACGGAGTTTGCATGCTCAGGAAATTGATTTTAATGATATCCGCACAACTTTGCAGGCTTTATACGCCATATATGATAATTGTAACTCACTACATACCAATGCTTATGATGAGGCAATCACAACACCTACTGAGGAGTCAGTGCGTCGTGCGATGGCTATTCAGTTAATAATCAACAAAGAACTAGGTTTAAATAAAAATGAGAATCCCATTCAGGGGTCTTTTATAATTGAAGAATTAACGGATTTAGTAGAAGAAGCTGTCTTATTAGAATTTGATAGAATTACAGAAAGAGGAGGTGTATTAGGAGCTATGGAGACTATGTACCAACGAAGTAAAATACAAGAAGAAAGCTTGTACTATGAAACCTTAAAGCATAACGGTAAATTCCCAATTATTGGTGTGAATACATTTTTGAGTTCAAAGGGATCGCCTACCATTTTGCCCGCAGAGGTAATTCGCGCTACTGAGGAAGAGAAACAGCTTCAGATAAAAACTTTACAGAACTTACATCAGATAAATAACACCGAGTCTTTGTTACAAGATCTCAAATCGAAGGCAATTGATAATGATAATATTTTTGAAGTCCTTATGGAGGTTTGTAAGAAATGTTCTCTTGGTCAAATAACAAATGCGTTATTTGAAGTAGGAGGTCAGTATAGACGAAACATGTAATTTTTTTCAGATGTCTTTTAAAAAATTAAATACAGTAATCACCGAAAGATTGGCTCAATTAGGTTTTGAAGAACCCTTGTCGTTTCAGAAATCAATGTTGCCTAAACTTAAAGGAGGTGCTAGCATTTATGCAATCTCACCCAGAGGATCCGGCAAAACGACTGCCTTAATTATCTATACAATTCATAAATTAGGTAGAGAAATTATCGGCGATTCGCCTCGAGCTTTAATCATGGTCAAAAACAAGGAAGCAGCATTAACTTTGAAAGAGCAATTTGAAGTCTTTACAAAAAATACGGATTTGAGACTCTATTGTGCCTACGAGGAATATGATATAGATAAACAAAGAGATGATATTTATTATGGTGTAGATATTTTAATTGTTACGCCAAAACGGCTTAATAAATTATATTATTTAAATAGTTTACATCTGGGGGAATTAAAATTATTCGCGATAGAGGATGCAGAATTTTTGATAAGAGATAATATTAATGACCATGTTCATCGAGTGACGGAGAGTATACAGAAATGTCAATACGTCATATGTGCAGAAATCATGCACAATAGATATGAACGCTTAAAAATAAGCTTCATGCACAACGCGTTACTTATAAGCTGACATTGATTTAACTTTTCGTATGTGAGTTGAAAAACACTTATAAAGTTAGTGTCCAAGCATGTTGAATTTGTTTAAATAAATTTAATTCTTTTCTAAGTACTGGGATAAAATCTTTACCATTGCTATGAGTACGCTCTAGACGTGAACAATTTTTCATGAGTAGATTTATGAGATGTTCTAAACTGTGAGCATGTTTGTGTCTGTTCTCCGAAAACACCTCACTTTCTGCTTTAATTATTTCAGGAACCAAAGATTTTGATTGTTGAATAATATCACCTGTAAAATAAATAGAATTATCCTCTTTACCGTCTTGCTTCAAATAATTAAGATCAGGTATAAAATATAACGATATACGGCGCGATAAAAATAATATTTCTAGAGCTTTTTGATACACGGGTAAATTTGGTAAATGGGATGGGATTGAGGAATACATTAGATTTTTTTAATTCTAACACAAATTTAATTGATAAAACAAAATATTGTATTTGAATTTTAATGCAAAAAATATAATATACTTTAAAATTTAATATATTTGAACTAATTTAGTTAATAATGAAAGTAGATTTGATTAATTGGAAAATACTAAAACTTTTACAAAAAAATGCACGTCGTTCTAATACTGAAATTGCGTCATACGTCGGTATATCGTCTCCAGCTGTGGCGGAGCGGATTCGTAAGCTTGAAGATGCGGGAATAATTTTAGGGTACCGAACAAAGGTTGAACCTCTTGAACTGGGTTATCAGCTCAGAGCTCTTGTAACCGTTCGAGCTTTTATGGGGCGTTTAAAGCCATTTTTACAAAAGATAAAGACATTTGATGAAGTGATCAACTGCTATCGAATAACGGGTAACGAAAACATTGTGTTAGAAGTTATCCTAATCAATCAAAAACATCTAGAGCAATTTATTGATCAATTAATAACCTATGGTGAGACGAAAACACAAATTATCCTTTCAAACGTTATTGATGATCGTGACATTCAACAACATATTAGTCCTTAATTCCAGGTTGCTTTAATTTCCAGTTTGTTTTTTCTTTTTCTTTATCTACCATTTTTTTGACATCTGCCAATAACCGTTTAGCGTCATAGATGATCCCATCTTTTATGGTGTATTTCACGCCTCCTACTCTAACCACCTCGTTGTCATCAGTCAATTTTATAGCACCAGTACCGTACAATACCTTTAAATTTACAAGAGGATTTTCTTCTACAATTACGAAATCAGCTAATTTTCCAATTTGTACAGATCCTATTTTATCATCCCAACCCAAAGCTTCTGCACCGTTTAAAGTGGCGGCCCTTATTACCTCTAATGGATGAAATCCTGCCTCACGTAACAATTCCAATTCTCTTGGATAAGAGAAGCCATAAAGTTGGTAAATAAATCCTGAGTCAGTTCCAACTGCTACGCGACCGCCTCTATTTTTGTATTCATTAATAAAGGTCATCCACAATTTAAAATTCTTTTTCCAAGCAACTTCTTGTTCGGTACCCCAGTAGTGCCAATAACTACCGTGACTAATTTTGCTGGGTTCATAAAATTTCCAAAGTGATGGCATTGTATAGTCTTCATGCCATTCAGCTCGGCGTGCACGCTGTAAATCGCGACTCGCTTCATAAATATTGAAAGTGGGATTTAATGTGTAATCTAATTTTAATAACTCATTCATGACACTATTCCAATGATCTGAATAAGGTTCAGCAGCTTGTTCCCATAATTTACCAGCTTCTTCAAAGCGATGTTGCTCGTTTTGGTAATTGTAATCTAGCGGGTAGTTTTGAATGGTGCGATCATAAAAGAGTGCCTCTGGTAAACCATACCAATGTTCCATAGAGGTCATACCAGCTCTTGCAGAGTGCAAAACATTCCATCGAGCAACACTTAATTGTGCATGATGTGCTGTTGATCGCAAGCCAAGTTTTTTATTCTCATCAAGTGCCGCTATCATAATATCTGGCTCTGCTCCAAAAAACTTTATACCATCAGCACCGTTTTTAGCATTTTGTCTAACCCATTCTCTTGCCATTTCTGGTGTACTAATAGGTTTTTTACTTCCAGAACCAAACCCAGTATATTCAAATATTCTTGGGGCTATAATTTCATTTGCAGCACTTTGTCGTTTCAATTCAATTGCATTTCTACCACTCGGTTGTTTGACTGTTGTGATGCCATGGGCCATCCATAATTTAAAGACATATTCTGGACTTGCTCCTTGTGCTCCACCTCCAATATGGCCATGCATATCGATAAATCCCGGTAACAAGTACATGCCATTTGCATCTACTTCTTTTCCGCCTGATTTTAACTTGGGTCTTCTCGTTTCGTTAATTGGAACACCATCATATCCCACAATTTGCATATTAACAATGAGGTTGTTTTCTACGACAATATCCATGGGCCCTCTTGGCGGAGAGCCATCGCCATTAATGAGTGTAATTCCTCTAATTATTAATTGTGAGTAAGGTCCATCTCCACGATAATCATCTTGGGCGAGTGCACTAAAACTGACGATAAATGATAATAAAATGATGAGCTTTTTCATGTGATAGTATTATAATTAATTAATTTCGTTTTTTTGGAAGAATGATATGATTACCTAAAAATAGAGCATTTAAAAAAAGCTTGTTAGTTCCATACCAAGCTCCTCTAAAATTTGGGTTATCAGCAAACATAATGACGCGACCTTGACCAATTGGACTTATGATGAGCGATGCCGAAGGTTTAAGGTAAGTATTCATGTTATTTTCAGAAATATAACCGTCAATATGTGGTTTTTTTGTGTATTTAGCAACTGTACCGTAGGCATTGGTGCTCGGAGCTAAAAAAACATTATTATTTTTATAGACAGGAACTAAATTATTGCGGTACCCAAAACCAATAGGATGTGTTACATCTAAATTCACTTGATAAATTCCACCGCCCAGACGCTCTTTTCCTAAGTTTTCTCCTGCATCAACGTAAGGTAAACGATCGACAAGTTTTACTTCATCTTTTTTGTCTTTTGGTTTGGCCTTTTTAGTGAGCTTTTCTTTTACTAATTTTTTATCAACTACCCATTTTGAGGCAGAAGCAATTGTCACAAGAGTATTACCTTTAGCAATCCATTCTCTTAGTTTGTTCCGTTGAATGGAATCAAGTGTTTTATAATTACCAGAAACCATTACTAGAGTATTATATTTATCTAAAGAAACGCGACCAAACCCATTCGTCTGAAGTTTTGTTATAGGCATATTGGTTCTGGTATCTAATAAGTGCCAAACTTCACCCGCTTCATAGCTGTTTACTCCATCACCAACAAGTATTGCTGCTTTTGGTTTTTTTAGGGCTCTAAAATTGTTGCTTCCTAAATCTATTCCTTTAATGCTGAACCCTGTATTAGCCGAATATATTGGCACATTGAATTTCTCTTGAGCCTGTTTTACAATTTCATAAACTTTGTCTATTGAAAGCTTTTGTTGTTTGGTTACAGGAATCATTATACTTCCATAATTGAAGTCTTTGTTTCCAACATTTGTCTTGCTTGAAAAGGGTTTAAACGCTGAGGCAGCTATGATGCCTTTTGATTGCATGTAATGTAATGCTGAAGGGGCATAATAGTCATCCCAATCCATGATGTAAGCATAGTCACTTTTGGGAACAGGGGTAACGCTATTCAGAGATTCTGTTGAAATAATTTGTTCTCCAAGATTAGCTGCTTTTAATCCACGATATTTCATGTTATAAAAATTTGCAACACTCCAAGCAGATGCATCATAAAATACGCTATCACGGTATTTACTGTAGGTTTCAAACATGGTTTGAACCATACGACGTTGAGGTTGTTTTAATGGTACTGTAAATTTAGTTCCGTTTTTGTATACTTTAATTTTGTGTTTTAAGAGATAGTCAACAAAAGCTTTATTTCTATTGTTGTCATATGCATCACCAAATTCATAAGCTGCAAATCCTGTGGGCGCTTTTTTTGATATTGCCGTTTTAAAAAATCTTTGCTGATACTCTCTCAAAAATGCTTTATTTTCAACAGAAGCTTTAATTGTAGCAAAACTAGATACAAATTGGTTTCTAATTGTAAAAGCGAATGACATTGTACCATAATCTGTATCTTGAAGATGACCTCTTGAACTTGCTTGCTCAAACAAAAGTGCTAAACCACCTTGTAAATCTGGATATGATGAACCGTAACCAGGATAAGTGCCATCAAATGATTCTTTAGTGTAATAGAACGACCCAATATCATCTAGGGCGCTTACAAAATAAGGAGCAAATAAGTTATTCAAATCTTCATAATTTTCCTCAGGCATAATTGGATCAAGAGATCCAATAGGTTTCATAGGTTCAAAAAAATGGTTGCTATTTGTTCCCATTTCGTGAAAATCAGTAACAACATTTGGATACCATTTGTGATACCATTTTAATTTTCCTTGACTTTCAGGGTGAACAGCTAATAACCAATCTCTATTTAAATCAAACCAGTAGTGATTCGTTCTTCCTCTAGGCCATGTTTCATTGTGTTCGGCGTCAGCACCATCAGAAACTATTTGTTTAGCAAGAAATTGATTCGCCCATTGTGTATGACGGTCACGACCATCAGGATTGATTGTTGGATCTATAAATATGACTGAATTCTCCAAATAATTTTTTATTTCAGGATTATTGGATGCAACCAACGTATAAGCTGTAAGCAAGGCAGCTTCAGAACTTGAGGGTTCATTACCATGCACGTTGTATCCTAGTTGTATAAAAATTGGCAATTCTGCATAATTTTTAGGTGATTGATTGGGATCAACAAATTTTAAATGTTCAGATTGAAGAGTTTCTAAATTGTTTAAATGTTCTGGAGCGGAAACACGGAGCATGACAAGCTTTCGCATTTCATGAGTGTGACCATATACTTCTATCTCAGCACGATCAGATAATTCTGCTAGTTTAGTGAAATAGGCAACAATTAAATCATGTCTTGTGTGTTGCGCACCAATAGGCCTTCCTAAAAATTCTTCAGGTGATGGAATATCAGGATTAAAGGGAGCTTTGTTTTTTAAAAAGTAATCTTGTGCGACTATTGGATTTATTGTGAGTACAGCAAAGAGTGCTAGCAAAATAGGCGGAAAGGATTTCATAAGAGGTGTTTTTTAAATAAAAATCTTTTAAAAATAAGTAAAAAAAGATCTTCACAATAAAAATGAAATATATTTAACAGTTTCCAAGTATTTGTATTAGAGAAGTGGTACTTATAGAATTAAGCTAAACAATGAACTATAAAAAACCTGGGTAAGATTCTTTTAGTTAGTGTTGTAATTGGAAAGATATTTAGTGTTATAACCATGTCATTTTTATTTATAATTTTGTTTTAAGGTCATTCAAATAAATTGAAATGAATATATTGAGTATACATGATTTGTAAAATGAAATTTATGAAGTCTATTATTATTGCGTTTGTATTTATTACGTATGCGTGTAATAATGGTAAAAGACCTATCGTTGGTGCAACTGATTTTCAGCGTGAGATGAATGCTAAATTTAAGGATGCAACAACATCACCGCTGTCTGCTTCAGATTTGAAAGTTTTTAAAAATCTTAAATTTTTTGAAGTGGACTCAACCTTTGTGGTTAAAGGAGTATTAAAGCGCACTCCAAATGCAGAATTTTTTGAAATGAAAACAACAACAAATCGTGTTTCCAGAGAACGTGTTTTTGGCATTATTACAATCAATTTACAAAATAAAATTTATCATTTGAATGTTTACCAAGGGGAGAAGAGTATGGAATCTACAGGTAACGAAGACTACCTTTTTCTTCCATTCCTTGATGACACTAATGGTGAAGAAAGTTATGCAGGAGGGCGTTATTTAGATTTAATAATTCCAGAAGGAGACTCAATTGTTATTAATTTTAATCAAGCCTATAATCCTTACTGCGACTACAATGAAAAATTTTCGTGTCCCCTCGTACCCAGAGAAAACTACATAGACATCCCTGTAAAGGCTGGATTAAAAAAATTTAAACATTATTAAAGTTGCTTTGCAATGAAGAGGCCTGCAAAAACTGCCAGGAAGGCTAAAATAAAACTTCCAATAGTGTATAAAGCAAAATTTGTAAAATCACCTGATTTTAAAAACAAGTGATTTTCATAGGTGAAGGTTGAAAATGTGGTAAATCCACCACAAAAACCCGTAACCAACAGTAACGTTTGATTGGCAGATAGTGTGTTGTTTTTGGCAGCAAATCCTAATATAATACCAATTAAAAGACTTCCACAAACATTGGAAAACATGGTACCCCATGGAAATCCTGAATCTGAGGAATTTAGTTGTATTCCAATGACGTAACGCAACGTGCTCCCAAAACCTCCGCCGATAAAAATAAGTAACAATTGTTTCATAAAGATTGACATTAAACTTCTAGGAATAGGATTATTTAATAATTAGTTATGTGTAAATAATCTCAAAGGTAAGGATTTCACTTTCTTTAAGAAAGTTCTAAAATAATTTATTGAACTTTAAAAAATTCAATGAAATAATCTTATTTTAGACGACCTATTTATTAAAAAAAATAAAATGAAATTTAAAGTAATTATTGTGGCTTTTTTAACGGTCACTATGTTCTGGTCTTGTAAGTCCGAAACATCAAATAGTATCAGTAGCAATGAGTTTATCGAGACTACAAGTAATGATTTTCCGTATTTTGTTGAACAATTTGCAGATTTAAAAATATTAAGATATCAGATTCCTGGTTGGAATGATCTTTCTTTAAAAGAGCAGAAGTTGGTTTATTATTTAACACAAGCAGGCTTGTCTGGCCGCGATATTATGTGGAATATGAATTACAGACATAATTTAAAAATAAGAACTGCTTTGGAACAAGTTTATACGTCTTTTAGTGGTGATAAAAATACTGATAATTGGAACTCTTTTGAGGTGTATTTAAAACGTGTTTGGTTCAGTAATGGAATACATCATCATTACAGTAACGCCAAAATTAAACCAGCATTCTCAGAGGATTATTTAAAAAGCTTGTTAGATGAAACAAGTACGACTTTAGAGGGTGAGGCATTTGAAATTATTTTTAACGATAGAGATGCTAAAAAGGTAGACAAGTCTAAAAACGTTGATAACGTTTTGGCATCTGCTGTAAATTTTTATGGTGCTGATGTGACCACTGAAGACGTTGAGACATTTTACGGGCAGTTTGAATCTTCGGATAGGCCTTTATCATATGGTTTAAATTCGATGTTAGTTAAGGAAAATGGTGTCTTAAAAGAGCGTGTCTATAAATCAGGGGGTTTATATGGTGAAGCAATTGTTGAAATCGTTAAATGGTTAAAATTAGCTCAAGGTGTCGCAGAAAACCAAGCTCAGGGAGAAGCTCTTGGACTACTTATTGATTATTACAATACAGGAAGTTTACAAACATGGGATGATTACAATGTGGCATGGACAGCTGCTACCGAAGGTAATATTGACTATATAAATAGTTTTATTGAAGTGTATAATGATCCTGTTGGTTACAGAGGTTCTTACGAAACAATTGTGCAAATAAAGGATTTTGATATGTCGGCAAAAATGGCGGTATTATCAGAAAATGCTCAATGGTTTGAAGATAATTCTCCACTGATGCAGGAACACAAAAAAGATAAGGTGGTTGGTGTAAGTTATAAAACAGTAAATGTTGCGGGCGAAGCCGGAGACGCATCACCTAGCACTCCAATAGGAGTTAATCTTCCTAATGCCAATTGGATTCGTGCCGAAGTTGGAAGCAAGTCAGTGTCTCTAGGCAATATCATCAATGCTTATAATAATGCAGGAAGTAGTGGACGATTAAAAGAATTTGTTCATGATGACGAAGAGTATGAGTTGGAGAAAAAATATGGACAGTTGGGTGATAAGTTACACACAGCACTGCATGAGGTCGTGGGACATGCTTCTGGACAGTTAAATCCTGGTGTTGGAGAAACAAAAGAAACTTTAAAAAAATATGCTTCAACTTTAGAAGAAGGAAGAGCAGATTTAGTTGGTCTTTACTATTTATACAATCCAAAACTTCAAGAATTAGGCTTGGTTGATGATTGGAAGGCAGTAGGTAAAGCAGCTTTTGATGGATACATTCGTAATGGTTTAATGACCCAATTAATCAGATTAGAGTTGGGAGATGATGTTGAAGAAGCACACATGGTAAATAGACAATGGGTATCGGCATGGGCATTTGAACAGGGTGAAGCTGACAATGTTATTGAAAAAATAACTAGAGATGAAAAAACCTATTATAATATCAATGATTATGATAAACTTCACGAATTATTCGGTCAGCTTTTAAGGGAAACCCAGCGTATTAAATCTGAAGGTGATTACGATGCCGTGGAAGCGTTAGTAGAGGGATACGGCGTTAAGGTAAATCAAGCTATGCATGCTGAAGTCTTAGAGCGTAACAGGCAGTTTAAGTCAGCACCCTATAGTGGTTTTGTGAATCCTGTGCTTGTTCCTGAAATGGATTCAGAGGGGAACATTACCCAAATAGTCGTCAAACAACCAGTAGACTTTAAAAGTCAAATGCTCAGTTATTCAAAACAATTTGGCTTTTTACCAGAAGTAAATTAAAAGGTATCAGTGAACAATTAAAAGACCTCAACGCGTTGCATTGAGGTCTTTTTTTTTATGATAAGGTTTTAGCCTAGAAAAAACTTAATCGCAACGATAAACAATAAAAAGGAGATAAAAGCAATCAATACCCATACACTTCCTCGATAGTATTTTTTGTGGAGTTTGGTGTCTTTTTTGTAAGCCAAAATTAGAATGATGATGAAACATATGGCGAAAATTATACCAAAATAAATTTGACCGACACTGAACATAAATGTTTATTTTTATGCAAATTTAATTAAATACCATGAAGAATAAAATAGAATCAGTAAAAGCGTTTCACGAAGCCTTTAAAATTGGATATCGTGATTCACCAAAAGCAGATTTAGGTTCAAGAGTAAATACGTTGCGCTACAAATTAATGCGTGAGGAAAATGAGGAATATCTTGAAGCTGCAAGTGCCAATGATTTAGTTGAAGTTGCAGATGCGTTGGGAGATATGTTATACATTTTGTGCGGGACAATCATAGAACATGGATTACAGCACAAAATTGATGAAGTTTTTGAAGAAATTCAGCGAAGTAATATGAGTAAATTAGGAGAGAATCAGCAACCGATTTATCGCGAGGATGGCAAGGTCCTCAAAGGACCAAATTACTTTAAGCCCAACATAAAAGATATCCTAAACAATTAAATTTTAACTCTCCATCCGTAATTGTCTTCGACTTTATTGGTTTGAATTGCTGTGATACGATTTTTAAGTAAATCAGCATAAGTGTTATCAAACTCTGGTATATGATAATCAATACCTCGAAAACCAAACGTAGAAATTGGAGATACCACAGCAGCTGTACCTGCACCAAACATTTCCCTTAATGTTCCAGCTTTTGAAGATGCAACAAGTTCAGAAACTGATATTTTTCTGATTTCAACAGAGATGCCTTCTTCCTCAGCAATTTTCAGAATACTTTTTCTGGTAATTCCATCTAAAATTCTATCATTTGTTGGAACAGTGATTAGGGTGTCTTTGATTCTAACAAAAATGTTCATAGCGCCAGCTTCTTCGATATATTCGTGTGAAGTATCATCTGTCCAAATGACTTGGTCATAGCCTTTTTTCAACGCTAATTGTGTTGGAAAAAATTGCCCAGCATAATTACCTCCTGCTTTTGCAAAACCAACACCTCCGTTTGCAGAGCGTGAAAACGTTTCCTCAATAAGAACCTTGACCTTTCCAGAGAAATAACTACCGCTAGGAGAAGTGGCTATGATAAACTTATATTCGTCTGCAGGAGAAGCGTGAAAACCTTGTCCACTAGCGAAAATGAAGGGTCTGATGTAGAGTGAACTACCAGGACTATTTGGTATCCAATCTTTGTCAACAGCTAATAATTTTTTTAAACCTTCTAGAAAAAACTCCTCTGGTATTTCTGGAATTGCTAGACGTTTAGCTGAAATATTTAACCTTTGTGCATTGTCTTTGGGTCGGAATAAAAAGATATTGTCATCAACATCTTTATAGGCTTTTAAACCTTCAAAAATAGACTGTCCATAATGAAATATTTTCGATGAAGGATCCAAAGTAATGGGTTGATAAGGCACAATTTGCGGAATTTCCCAAGAGCTGTTTTTAAAATTACAAATCAACATGTGATCAGAAAAAATATTTCCAAAACTCAAATTATTGAAATCTACGCTTGATAATCTTGAAGATTGTGTTGTGGTAATTTTGATATTGTCTTTCATATTTGTCATCATTTTGAATCACTTTGACGTTGCAAAATTACATAATTTAAAGATGAAATAAGATGATTAAGCCTCTTAAAATTTGTATCTTTGAATTTTTTAGTAGGTTTAATATAACTAGTGAATTATGAAGAATATTATTTTTGCTTTAGCCATTATTATGGTAGTTTTTTCATGTAAAAACGAAACAAAAGCTGACGAGACAAGTGCTGTGCCACAAGACTTAGCGTATGCGTCTTTTGGAGATGAAATTGACGTCGATGGTGCAATAACCGCATTAGAAATGGCAGTTAAATACGACAATATGAGTAAAAAAGACACTTTAGCCATTAAAGTTAAAGCAACCATTAATGAGGTATGTTCAAATAAGGGTTGTTGGATGAAACTGGACCTAGGTAATGAGCAAGAAGTGATGGTTCGCTTTAAAGATTATGGTTTTTTTGTGCCATTAGATGCGACTGGGGAAGTTGTTATAAACGGTAAAGCATATGTGTCGGAAACATCTGTAGAAGAACTAAAACATTACGCAGAAGATGCAGGTAAAAGTTCGGAAGAGATTGCCATGATAGATAAAGCAGAAAAGACGTTTTCATTTGAGGCAAATGGTGTTTTATTAAAACAATAAATTGCATCGACAAATTATCACAACTGCCGATGGTTCACGTACAATTCAATTAGAGGATTGGAACGAGGTATACCATTCAAAACACGGTGCAATTGAGGAAGCACGTCATGTTTTTATTAATGCAGGATTACATCATGTGTTGGAAACTCACGAACGTTGCGAATTATCTATCCTTGAAATTGGATTTGGAACGGGCCTCAATGCGTTCCTAACATTATTAGAGTCTCAAAGAAATCATTTCACAATAAATTATCAAGGTGTTGAAGCATACCCTGTTACTTTAGATGAGATATGTCAATTGAACTATGTCGATTTAATTTCTCCTCAAGATCAACATATTTTTGATAAACTTCATAGTTGTAATTGGAATAAAAAAGTCAGAATTACATCGTTTTTTGAACTGACAAAAAGGCAACAATTTTTTGCAGATATCACTGATGTTAATCAGTTTGATATGATTTATTTTGATGCTTTTGGAGCTCGAGTGCAACCAGAACTTTGGACCAAACACATATTTAAAAAGATGTTTGATGCGCTAAAAGTAAATGGAGTTTTGGTAACTTATGCAGCAATCGGTCAAGTAAAAAGGGAGATGATAGAGTTGGGGTTTTTGGTTGAACGCCTTCAAGGACCGCCAGGTAAACGACACATGCTGAGAGCAACAAAAAAATAAAAATGTCATCTTCGTAACAGGACTTAAATGTCTGTTAAACCTTATATAAAGTTTAAGTCCCATCGCAATTTCTGTCGTATTTTTGTTTTATGATAGTACTTATTACAGGTGCCACAGGACTAATTGGACAGGAAATTGTTAAACAATGTCACGAGAACAATATTCAGGTGCATTACCTAACAACCTCAAAATTGAAATTAGAAAACAAAAAGAGTTATCGCGGGTTTTTATGGAATCCTAAAATAGGTTTTATTGATTTAGATTGTTTTGAAGGGGTAGAATTTATCATAAATTTAGCTGGGGCTACTATAGCAAAACCGTGGACTGCAAGCTACAAAATTGACATCTTATCGAGTAGAATAAATGCAATGAAGTTGCTCTATGACACTATAAAACAACAAGGCATATCTATAAAACATATAGTTACGGCAAGTGCTATTGGTGTATATCCACATTCACTTACCCGTTACTATCAGGAAAATTTCACTGAATTTGATAACAGTTTTTTATCAGATGTTGTAATTAAATGGGAGGAAGAAGCTTCTCGTTTTGAAAATCTGAATATCTTAATATCCAAGGTTAGAATTGGCATTGTGTTGTCAAAAAGAGGAGGGGCATTATCAAAGTTAGTAGCACCAGTCAAATATGGATTGGGTAGTGCCTTTGGTCGTGGGGATCAATGGCAATCTTGGATTCATATCGAAGATTTGGCCTTCTTATTTTTACATGTAATTAAACATGAACTTAAAGGAGTTTACAATGCTGTGGCTCCCAATAGCGTCACACAAAAAGATTTTATCCAAACTCTAGCAGAGGTCCTTAAAAGACCTGTTTTCCTACCTGCAGTACCGAGCTTTGTTTTGAAATTCATCCTAGGAGAGATGAGCACACTCATTTTAGGAAGCCAGCGAGTGAGCTCAAAAAAAATTGAAAGTACTGGTTTTTCTTTTAGATATCATCATTTAGATAATGCTCTTGAAGATTTATTACAAAAGAAAAGTAACACGTAATCCACACCTAGTTTTAATCATAAAAAAAAACCACTCGATGAGAGTGGTTTTTGTATTGCGATTATGTGTTAAGATTGTGAAACTTTAATCGTTAATTTAAGCTCTATCTCGTCATTGATAAATTTATCACCTAAATTATCAAAAAAGGATTTTGAACCATATTTCACATTCCACTTTGATCGATCAATTGTAAAAGCTTCACTTGTCAAAGTTACAGTTGTTCCATTTTTGACCATCGTCACTGGAAACGTAACGTTGTTTTCAACATCCTTGAGCTTTAAGTTTCCTGAGAGCGTGTTAACACCATTTTCTAAAGCGTACCCCGTAATACCAAAGGAGGCACTCGCGAAACTTTCAACATCAAAAAAGTCTGCACTTTTTAAATGCCCTTCAAGTCTTTCAGATCCGTCATCATCTTTGATTGAAGTCATGTCAATTATAAAAGTGCCACTTTCTATTTGGTCTTTATTAATAGTCAAATTACCAGAGTCAATTTGTATCGTGCCAGAGTGTGTACCTGTAGGTTTGAATCCAGTCCATTGAATGACTGATTCAGTCACATTCGCTTTATATTTTGTTGAATTGCTTTCAGAGGTGGCAACGTTAAGGGCGTCTTTAGTAATGGCTTTCTCTGCTTTGTTTTTACAACCTAAGAAGGCGATAGTGATGAGGGTTAAAATAGTTATTTTGTGCAACATAGTTTCAATATTATGATGAGTTAATTTTCGTTCAAAATTAATTAACCATAACTCATTTATTGTTAAAAAAATATCAAAATATTTAATGACATTTTGACATTTATATCATAATGGCAGTACTTTTGACAATAATTTGAAAAAACAATTCAATATTAGTGTTATATCACCATGGGTAAGAAAAATAAAAAAAAAGAGACTAGCGATAAGTCAACGAGTAAAGGTAATGTTAATGAAGCAGCGAAAAATGACGTTGATAATGGCACCACAGAGGAAAAATTACAAGGAGAATTAAAAAATGAAAATGATAAATTTTTAAGACTGTTTGCTGAATTTGAAAACTACAAAAAACGAACAAATAAAGAGCGAATAGAGCTTTTCAAAACAGCAAGTATGGATGTGATGGTGTCACTTCTACCTATCCTAGATGACTTTGAACGCGCTTTAAACCACATTGATGAGGATAAAGAAGCAGAAGATTTAAGAAAAGGAGTGATGTTAATTTATCAGAAATTACTATCGACTCTTGAACAAAAAGGGTTATCTGTAATGAAAATTGAAAAGGGTGATGCGTTTAATGCAGATGATCATGAGGCAATAACTCAAATTCCAGCTCCAGAAGAGAACTTAAAAGGTAAAATCATAGATATTATAGAGAAAGGCTACAAACTTGGTGATAAAGTAATACGTTTTCCTAAAGTTGTTATTGGTCAATAAAAAAACAGTCAAATGGCAAAACAAGATTATTACGAAATATTAGGGATTAGTAAAGGTGCAAGTGCAAGTGAAATTAAGAAGGCATATCGAAAAATGGCTCTCAAGTACCACCCTGACAAAAACCCCAACAATAAAGAGGCGGAGGAAAGTTTTAAAAAAGCTGCTGAGGCCTACGAAGTTCTGAGTGATTCAGATAAAAAGGCACGCTATGATCAGTTTGGTCATCAGGCTTTTGAAGGGGGTGCTGGCGGCTTTGGTGGAGGTATGAACATGGATGATATCTTTAGCCAATTTGGAGATATATTTGGTGGTGCTTTTGGAGGCGGTGGTGGTTTCTCGGGCTTTGGAGGTCAAAGACAAAGAGTTGTAAAAGGGAGTAATTTACGAATTCGAGTAAAATTATCTCTTGAGGAAATTGCCAATGGTGTTGAAAAGAAAGTAAAAGTAAAAAGAAAAACAAAAGCACCAGGAACTACCTACAAAACATGCTCTACTTGTAATGGTACGGGTCAAGTAACTCGTATTGCAAATACGATATTGGGACGTATGCAAACAGCATCGCCTTGTACAACCTGTGGTGGTGCAGGTGAAATGATTGATAAAAAACCAGCGGGGTCTGATTCACAGGGATTAATATTGAATGAAGAAACAGTTTCTATAAAAATTCCAGCCGGTGTTGTTGATGGAATGCAATTAAAGGTGTCAGGTAAAGGTAATGACGCTCCAGGGAATGGTATATCTGGTGATTTGTTGGTAGCAATAACTGAGCAAAATCATCCTAGCTTGCAACGGGAGGGCGATAATTTACATTACGATTTGTATGTCAGTATACCAGACGCTGTACTTGGGTCTTCAACCGAAATCGATACTGTTACAGGTAAGGTTAGAATAAAAATTGATGCTGGTGTACAGTCAGGTAAGATTTTACGATTAAGAGGGAAGGGAATTCCGAGCATTAATGGTTATGGAAAAGGTGATTTATTAGTTCATGTCAATGTATGGACTCCCAAAACATTAGACAAAAAACAAAAAGAGTTTTTTGAAAATATGAAAAATGATGAGCATTTTAAACCAAAACCAGAAAGTTCGGATAAGTCGTTTTTTGAGAAAGTAAAAGATATGTTTTCATAAATTTTAAAAACATATATTGGACAAAAATTAAGTGTTCAAATGTGTCTCGAAATAGAAAGTAATCAACATGATTTTCTGTTAATAAAATAAAAAATAGTATATTTGATTT
Source organism: uncultured Flavobacteriaceae bacterium (assembly GCA_905479065.1). GTDB lineage: Bacteria > Bacteroidota > Bacteroidia > Flavobacteriales > Flavobacteriaceae > CAJQLB01. The sequence continues at coordinate 22,821 of CAJQLB010000029.1, forward strand.
ACTGCTGTTTTTAACAGTGGTAATTTTTCTTTTTCATAGCAATTTTTTCCCATCCTTAATTCATTTTGAGGGTGGGTTTTGTTTTTTTATCAAATCTTACATTAATTATGAATGATGCTGTAACATTTAATATCTTAGCGAGACCAATCTTATTATAATATTTATTTTTATGAAGCATTTATTAGTGACGAAATCAGTCTCTAAAAGTTTTGGAAATTTCAAAGCTTTAAATGACGTCTCAATTGAGGTCCCTACCCGAAGTATTTTTGGACTACTTGGACCAAATGGAGCTGGCAAAACAACATTAATAAGGATTATTAATCAAATTACTATGCCAGATTCTGGAAGTGTTTTATTAGACGGAGAGCTTTTACAACCTAATGATATTCAGTACATAGGTTATCTCCCTGAGGAGCGCGGTTTATATAAATCCATGAAAGTAGGTGAACAAGCTTTATACTTGGCGCAACTCAAAGGAATGAGCAAAGCAGAGGCCAAAAAACGCTTAAAGTATTGGTTTGATAAACTTGAAATTGGAGATTGGTGGGACAAAAAAATTCAAGAGCTTTCCAAAGGGATGGCTCAAAAAATACAATTTGTAGTGACCGTTTTACACCAACCAAAACTATTAATATTTGATGAGCCTTTTTCAGGATTTGATCCGATCAATGCAAACTTGATAAAGGACGAAATACTGCAACTTAGAGATGAAGGATCCACGGTTATTTTTTCAACTCATAGAATGGAGTCTGTTGAGGAACTGTGTGATCACATTGCTCTTATTCACAAGTCCAATAAGATTTTAGAAGGACCATTACAAGATATCAAAAAAACCTATAAGACACATACTTTTGAGGTTGGTTTGGTTACAGATAATGAAGATAGATTGAAAGAAATTATTCAGCAAAATTTTGAAATTGCGCAGGCAGATTTTAAGTCGTTAAATGATGACCTGAAATTAAATATCAAGCTAAAACCAAATGAAACATCAAATGATTTATTATCTTTTTTAACTCAAAAGGCAGAAGTCAATCACTTTATTGAGTTAATTCCTACTGCAAATGATATTTTTATTCAAACCATAAAAAATTATTGATAATGAACCACCTACCGCTTATTATTAAAAGAGAATATTTAACTAAAGTTAAAAATAAATCGTTCATTATTATGACTATTTTGAGTCCAATCATATTGATGGCTCTTTTTGCTGTAGTTGCTTATTTATCTCAATTAAACAACAATAAAGAACGTACTATTTCTATATTGGATGAATCTGGTCAAATTAGTGTCATTTTCAAAAATACAGAAAACACAAAGTACACTATGTTAGAAGACATGTCTTTGAAAGAAGCCAAAGACTTGGTAGAATTAAACGGTAATTATGGTTTGTTGCATATTCCAAATAATACAAATTTAGATAACATTGCTCAGGACATTCGTTTTTACTCTGAAGATACGCCTTCGTTAACGGTGATCTCAAGAATTGAGAGTAAGTTGGAGAAAAAAATTACTGATTTAAAATTACAACAAGCGGGTGTTGACATTGCACAAATTAAAGCTTCAAAAACTTATATTGATGTCGTACAGGAAAGCTATCAAGGCGAGAAAACCTCTAAAATGGATAATGTGATAAAATTGGCATTTGGTGGCTTTGCAGGATATTTACTATTTATGTTTATTATCATTTATGGTAATATGATTATGAGAAGTGTAATTGAAGAGAAAACTAGCAGAATTATTGAGGTTATTATTTCTTCTGTCAAACCAATTCAGCTAATGATGGGTAAAATTATTGGAACTTCTTTGGCAGGAATAACTCAATTTGTTATTTGGATTGTTTTAGGAGGAGTTTTAATGACTGTCGTATCGATAGTATTTGGAATTAATGTTGCCGAAATGCAAACACCCCAGCAGGAGATTATGCAACAAGCTGCACAATCTGTGGAAACTAATGAAATGCAAAATTTGATTTCTGCTATTTATCATCTTCCCATGACTAACTTAGTCGTCGCGTTTATTTTATTTTTTATTGGAGGCTATCTTTTATACAGTGCCCTTTATGCGGCGATAGGAGCTGCTGTGGATAATGAAACTGATACACAGCAATTTATGTTGCCTATTCTGATGCCCCTAATATTAGCGGTGTATGTTGGAGTTTTTACGGTTATTGAAGACCCTCACGGCACAGTATCCACAATTTTTTCATTTATACCACTAACCTCACCGGTTGTGATGCTTATGAGAATTCCTTTTGGTGTCCCTATTTGGCAGCAATTGTTGGCTCTTGGTATACTAATTGCTACTTTTATTGTTATTGTTTGGTTTGCAGCAAAAATTTATCGAGTAGGCATATTAATGTATGGTAAAAAACCGAGCTACAAGGAGCTTTATAAATGGTTGAGGTATTAAAGGATAAATGAAAAACATAAAAGACTTATTAAACATATCATTTAATTTGACGCAAGGTGTTGAGATATCGATTCAAGATATTTTAATTTTAATTGTTGTTTTAATCATAGCCAATGTTCTTCTTCGTTTGATTCGAAAATTGATGACAAGAAGAATGCCAGATGATGATAAGTTAAAATTTAAAGCTGTTTTTTCATATGGTAAATGGTTCGTCTATGTCATTATTTTTTTAATTACTCTGCACTCAGTTGGTGTCAATGTGACGGGTGTATTCGCTGCTTCAGCAGCACTTCTTATAGGTATAGGTTTGGCATTACAAACACTGTTTCAAGATATTATCTCTGGGATATTTATTTTAGTGGATCAAACAGTTCATGTTGGTGATATTATAGAAATAGAAGGAAAAGTTGGTCGCGTTGAAGAAATAAAGCTGAGGACAACAAGAGCAACAACAGCAGACAATAAAGTACTGGTGATTCCCAATCATTTGTACTTAACCAACAGTCTTTATAATTGGACTCAAAATGGTGCTATAACTAGAGAAAGTGTGACGGTAGGTGTTGCATACGGCAGTGATATTCGTTTGGTAGAACAATTGTTGTTACAGGCAGCAGGTAACCATGTCCGTGTTTTGTCAAAACCTTTGCCAACCGTTTTATTTACAGATTTTGGAGATAGTTCATTAAATTTTAAACTAGTTTTTAGTTTGGAAGATAGTTTTAATGCAAGATTTACACAAAGCGATATTAGATTCGAAATAGATAAACTATTTAAAGAGCATAACATAACAATACCATTTCCACAACGAGAAGTTCACTTATACAAACAATAATTAAGTATAAATTATGTCAAAAATATTAGTCATTGAAGATGAGGCAGCTATCAGACGAGTTCTGATAAAAATATTATCAGAGGAAAATGAAAGTTATCAAGTAGAGGAAGCCGAAGACGGATTAGTGGGGATAGAGAAGGTTAAAAATGATGATTATGATCTCATTTTATGTGATATTAAAATGCCAAAAATGGATGGTGTTGAGGTCCTTGAGGCTGTTAAAAAAATTAAGCCTGAAATTCCAATTGTTATGATTTCGGGACATGGTGACTTGGATACTGCAGTCAACACCATGCGATTAGGTGCTTTTGATTATATTTCAAAACCTCCTGATTTAAATCGGCTACTTAATACGGTTCGAATTGCACTTGACAGAAAAGAACTTGTTATTGAAAATAAACTTTTGAAGAAAAAAGTTAGTAAGAATTACAGAATGATTGGCGAAAGTAAAGCCATAACTCACATAAAGGAGATTATTGAAAAAGTTGCTGGAACTGATGCCCGTGTACTAATTACTGGTCCAAATGGTACAGGAAAAGAGTTAGTGGCTCATTGGTTACACGAAAAAAGTACACGTTCAAAAGGAGCACTGATTGAGGTGAATTGTGCTGCCATTCCTTCAGAACTTATCGAGAGCGAGCTTTTTGGACACGTCAAAGGGGCTTTTACAAGCGCTAATAAGGACAGGGCGGGTAAATTCGAAGCAGCAAATGGAGGTACAATATTTTTAGATGAAATTGGTGACATGAGCTTATCTGCACAAGCAAAAGTATTACGGGCTCTTCAAGAAAGCCGAATACAAAGAGTAGGGAGTGATAAAGACATAAAGGTTAATGTGCGTGTGGTCGCAGCGACTAATAAAAATTTAAAAAAAGAAATTCAAGAGGGAAATTTTAGAGAAGATTTATATCACAGACTAGCCGTCATATTAATCAAGGTACCGTCGTTAAATGATAGACGTGAAGACATTCCATTGCTCATTGATTATTTTTCAAGAAAAATAGGAACTGAGCAAGGTAACGTCAAAAAAGATTTTTCTAAAAGTGCAATAAAATTGTTACAAGCTTATGATTGGACAGGAAATATACGAGAATTGAGAAATGTTGTGGAACGACTGATTATTTTGGGAGAACAAGAAATAAGTGAAAGTGATGTCAGATTATTTGCCAGTAAATAGTCTTTGTTTTATAAATTAAAAGAGACGTTTATTCCTGTTTGAATGTCAGGATTATTGTTTACCGTCAAATCTTGTTGTAAATAAAAAGTTGTTGTGAGTTTTTTTTCTACGGAGTACATGAAAGTCCAATAATTATTGTTCTTGTATAAATTTGAGATTCCTGAATTCCAAGATTTAAAAGAAACACCATTTTTTGTTGGTATTAAATAATTAAATTCACTTTTTTTGTTTAAACTAGTTTGAAAATAAAAGTCTATTCCGATGCGATGCTTGGTAGGTTTCTTTGTTCTAAAAGTTAATTCAGTGATTGCTTCAAGGTAACCAATAAATCGATTATTATTAAATTCTATATTAGCTTGTTTCAATGTGATAACATTTGTTCGAGATGTTCCAAGACTAAGCCCTACATTCAATTTTTTTTGATTTTTAATATTGAAAACTTTCAGGAGGTTAGTTGAAATCCCAAGATCTACAGAACGATTGTATTTTGACGTATTTACACCAGCATGTGTTCCAAAATTCATATAAGTAATGTTCTTGGCGGCGTGATTGTTACTTAAATAGTAATAATAACTAAATTCAAAACCACTTAATATTATGTTCCCAGCTTCAATATTAAGTACATTATCGTTTTGATCTTTATACCTTATTTTCCCTTCATTTAATCCATAAAGTTTTCTGTCAAAGGGATCATTCCCGCCAGCAATATTATCATGAAAAAACTCTATTGTTTCATCATTCGTTATTAATGAAAAAGGTAATTTTCCTTTTGTTAAAAGAAATGTTCTGATGCCAATTTTTAATTCACTGTTACGACCTACTGGCATTGTTGCATGAACTTTCATTCCTTTAAGAACACCATCATTTTGCACCTCAATTGACTTGGCGTTCAAGGTATCTACATCGACTGTAAACTCTCTAGCATGCCATGGAAATTGGCTTACAAATAAACGATCATTTGGATTGTTTGGGAGGTATCCAACAACCGGTGGCGACCAAATATTAGCGCTCGATATTTGCATGTCAAAAGAGATGCTTTTTTGTGCATTTGATTTAAAATTTCCTTCCCATCTGGAAAAAAAAACACCGTATGGATGTGATGCTATAAGACTTGGCTTAACAATTTTTTGAGTAAACATTAATGAGGTCGAATCAACCACGGTTCGTTGTGAGTGTATGCTGTTTAAAAAACATAAAGTAAGAACAAATAAATATTGATTTAAAAAAGCAATAATAGATTTCATGATCTTTTTATAATGGCATTCAAATTTTATTTTTTTTAGTTACTTCTGAGTTTCTCATCATATTTATCAAATCAAAATTGTGTAACGATGGTTATTGCTGTAAAGACTATTTTGGTTGTCAACCACTGTCGAAAAATAATCTAAATATGCAGTTTTACCTAATTACATAGAGTTATTTTTAATCAGTTTAAAAAGTCAAATATTTATATATTTTGATAAATATGCTAAAGTATTGCTCCAAACAAATTTAATTTGAAGTTGATTATAAGATAATCATACTTTATATTTAATGCGTTCTTACATTTTAATTAAAAACTTAATGAATCATGAAATATGTCTTTTTTCTTTTATATGGTGCTTTTACATTACAGTTGACCTCTCAAACTGACACTGAAGTTATTCGAAACATTTACAGTTACTCTTTAAGTAACGGACAAAGTTATCAGTGGCTTGATCATTTGTCAAATCAAATAGGAAGTCGTTTGTCGGGTTCTTTAGGTGCCGAAAGAGCTGTGGCATACACAAAGGAAGAATTGCAAAAATTAGGCCTAGATAAAGTTTGGTTACAACCTGTGATGGTTCCAAAATGGGTGAGAGGTAATCCAGAATTCGCTTATATTGAAACAGCGCCTGGAGAAACACTTTCTGTAAATATTTGTGCCCTTGGCGGATCTGTTTCTACACCTCTTCAAGGACTAAAGGCGCAAGTCGTTGAAGTTCAAGGATTAGATGAATTGGAATTATTGGGACGTGAAAATATAGCAGGTAAGATTGTATTTTTTAATCGCCCTATGGATGAAACTCTAATACATACTTTTAGAGCCTATGGAGGTTGCGTTGATCAACGAGGATCAGGAGCAAAAGAGGCGATAAAATATGGGGCAGTTGGTGTTGTTGTACGATCTATGAATTTACGCCTAGATGATTTTCCACACACTGGCTCTACAAATTATGGAGATACTCCGGTAAATAAGCGTATTCCTGCTGCTGCAATCAGTACCAATCATGCAGAATTATTAAGTAGTATGCTTAAGATGGATAAAAATTTAAAATTTTATTTTAAGCAAAATTGTAGACAATTGCCCGATGTCCAGTCGTACAATGTTATTGGTGAAATAAAAGGAACTGAATTTCCAAACGAAATCATTGTTGTTGGTGGACATCTTGATTCATGGGATTTAGGTGATGGATCTCATGACGACGGCGCTGGTTGCACTCAGTCAATGGATGTTATTCGCATTATAAAAAAATTAGGAATAAAGCCAAAAAGAACTATTCGAGTTGTCATGTTTATGAACGAGGAAAATGGCATGAGAGGAGGGAACAAGTATGCTGAAATTGCTAAACAAAAATCGGAAAATCATGTATTTGCATTAGAAAGTGATTCAGGAGGTTTTACACCACGAGGATTTTCTTTCGATGCCGATGACACAAGTTTTAATCAAATATTGAATTGGAAAACACTGTTTGATCCTTATTTGATTCACTATTTTGAAAGAGGAGGTAGTGGCGCTGACATTGGACCGCTGAAAGACGGGACTGTTGTATTGGCAGGTTTACGTCCAGACTCACAGCGATATTTTGATTATCATCATGCTGCCAATGATACATTTGAGGCTATTAATAAGCGTGAATTAGAACTAGGTGCGGCAACAATGACAGCATTAGTGTATTTAGTTGATAAGTATGGGTTTAATGATATTAAAAATACGCCTCAAATTAAAAAATAGAACGTTATCATATATCACAATGACTAAGAATTTAATAGTACCGTTAATTATTTTGGATGTTATTACCAAGGACTTGGCACTTCATAGCTACAATTAATTTCCTGCAATTGGGGTTCCAAAAATTCCTACGGCCAATTCGATCCAGGTCAAAAAAAGTATCGTAATGATTAAAGTGACCAAAATCACTTTAATTTTTGGATATTTAGCTGTTTTTAGTACCACTAAAATTAATTGTGTTACACTAAAAATAATAATTCCAGCTAGAATAAAATCAGCCATGCTCCAAATAACGCTATCGGTAAATTGCATCGCAATCAATGGGATTGACAATAGTAAGATCACAATAATAACGCCAATTAAGATTGGATGATTTTTCATACGATTAAACTATTTCAAATAAGTAAGCATGTTAAAAATGACATATTAAAATTCAAAATTGTTAAGATGACTTAGATTTGAAATATGTTATTAATATCCTATGGCTGCACCTTCAGGTCGTGAGGAGTCAGCCGCTCCCGTAATTATTTTTGTTTTTGGATCAATTGTAATACCCATCAACGCTCCAAGTCCATTGGTTGCACGTACTTTATGTCCCATAAGCTCAAGTTCTTTTCTAGTGTCTGGTGACATCAAATATTTTTCAAAAACTAAAACATCTGGTGACCATTGATGATGAATTTTCATTGCTTCGATGGCTTTATCAATGCGCATATCGAATTCTAGAACATTGAGAGTAGTTTGAAAAACAGTGTTGATGATGGTCCGTCCTCCCGGACTTCCGATAATTAAGTAGGGTTTTCCGTCCCTAGCAACGATGGTTGGTGACATACTCGATAGCATTCTTTTTTGTGGTGCCACTAAATTTGGTTTTGTCCCAATTTGCCATCCAGAGGTTGTAATTCCTGGAACAGGGTTAAAATCTCCCATCTCATTATTAAAGATAAATCCCAGAGCTTTCGATCCCATTTTGACTCCGTAACTGTTTTCTAATGTGTAGGTTACAGAAACTGCATTTCCTGACTTGTCAAGAACAGAAAAATGAGTCGTATTTTTGCCATCATAAATTTGACCAAATTTTGAAGAATCACTCACTGAGGCTTTCTCCATATTTAGATTTTTAAATCGATTTTTTGCATGTTTTTTTGAAATTAAGCGCTCTAATGGCATGTCGAGGTTAAAATCAGGATCTCCCAAAAACTCAGCTCTGTCTGCAAATGCCCTTCTCATAGCTTCCGTTAAAATATGGACATATTCCTTTGAATTAAATTCAATAGTGTCCCAATTGACTAATTCCATGATGTTCATCATTTCTATCAAGGCAATGCCACCAGAACTTGGCGGTGGCATGCCGTAAATGTCAAAACCTTTATACGTTCCAATTATTGGTTTTCGTTCAATAGCCTCGTATTTTTCCAGATCTTCTGTGGTTATAATGCCTCCATTTGCGCTCATATATGTTGCTATTTCCTCAGCGATGTCACCTTTGTAAAAACCATCTCTACCATTATCTCTAATTTTCTTTAAAGTATTGGCCAAAGCCTGTTGTTTCCAAATTTCATTAGGTTGTGTTAACTCTCCTTTTTTATTGTCAAAATAGGAGGACATGAAAGGAAATTGATCTGATGCTTCTTTAAAACGTTGTCCAGCTCGATATAAATTCCAATTAAAAATAAACCCTTGTTCTGCAAGATTGATGGCAGGCTGAACTAATTTTGACCAAGGAAGCTTACCATACTTTTGATGTGCCAAAAAAAGCCCTGCAACTGTACCTGGAACGCCAGTTGCAAGTAATCCTTTATGATTACTGTTGTTTTTTATGTTTCCGTTTTCATCAAGAAACATTGTTTTAGATGAAGCTAACGGTGCTTTTTCTCTAAAATCTATGGTGGTAGTTTCACCATTAGAGTTCATGAACACCATGAAACCACCTCCACCAATATTGCCAGCTGTTGGATGAGTTACAGCTAGAGAAAATGCAGTAGCAATGGCGGCATCTACGGCATTTCCACCTTGCTTCAAAATATGGATACCAGTTTGAGATGAAATTTTACTTGCAGAAACGACCATCCCATTTTTAGCATAAGTTTGAGCCTTTATACTGGTTATGCTTATAATTGATAACAGGGTTAGAGCAAAAAATAGAGAGTGTTTGATACTTGTTTTCATAGTGTTTAATTTTGAAAAATAGGATTCTTAAGGATGATCCTTTAATTATGACTGGCTGACTAATTAAAACATTCTTAATGTTAGAGTTTATTAACTGTTTTTCTAATTTCAACTAAATTAATAAGTAATTGTTCAAGCTTGTCTAAGTGTAGCATGTTGGCACCATCACTTTTGGCATTCGTAGGGTCAAAATGTGTTTCGATAAATAGGCCATCAACATTATTGACAATTCCAGCTCGAGCAATTGTTTCAATCATGTCAGGTCGCCCACCTGTGACTCCAACAGTTTGATTTGGTTGTTGTAGAGAATGAGTAACATCTAAAATTGTAGGTGCAAATTTTCGCATTGTTGGAATACCTCTGAAATCAACAATCATATCTTGATATCCAAACATAGTGCCTCTATCTGTAATCCAAGCGTTATTATTCCCGGCATCATTTACTTTTATTACCGCGTGCTTCATTGCCTCAGGGCTCATAAATTGACCTTTCTTTAGATTAACAATTTTACCTGTTTTAGCTGCAGCAACCACCAAATCTGTTTGACGTACAAGAAATGCGGGAATTTGTAAAACATCTACATACTGAGCTGCTTTTTCTGCATCATTAATTTCATGAATGTCTGTCACTGTCGGGACATCTAATAGTGTTGATACTTGTTTTAAAATTTCTAAAGCTTTATCGTCACCAATACCCGTGAAACTGTCAATTCGACTTCTGTTAGCTTTTTTAAAACTGCCCTTAAATACAAATGGAATTTTTAATTTATCGGTAATGTTAAGAATTCGTTCCGCAATTTCTATTGCCATTTTTTCACCTTCAATTGCACACGGTCCTGCTAAAAGGAAAAAATTATTGGATGCTGAATGTTTTATTTTCGGAATTGTCTGTAAGTTCATTTGTTCGTTTTATAAAGGGACAAAGATACATAATTTAGAGGCTTTGTTTCAAGTGTGATATCTCCTTAAAGATGCTGGAGCGATTGTTTGTTGGTTACATCATTCAATATGCTTAAATTGAATAAATTAGTTTCCAAGTCCAGTAATTTTTTTTAAACGAAGTTTAGGTGTTATTAGTTTGATATTTGTGAAATTCGATTAAATCATAAAATTAAGCGTACATTTGCACGCTTAAAATATGGCTTTATTATGGCTCAAATAAAAAACATTGCAATTATCGCTCACGTTGATCACGGTAAAACAACCTTGGTTGATAAAATTATGTACCACTGTCAACTGTTTAGAGAAAACGAAAATACAGGAGATTTAATCTTGGACAACAACGACTTGGAAAGAGAACGAGGAATCACAATTACCTCAAAAAATGTCTCTGTTGTTTATCGAGATACCAAAATTAATATCATTGATACACCGGGACACGCTGATTTTGGAGGTGAAGTAGAACGTGTACTAAACATGGCTGATGGTGTATTATTATTAGTTGATGCTTTTGAGGGGCCAATGCCACAAACTCGATTTGTTCTGCAAAAAGCAATTGATTTGGGGTTAAAACCTTGTGTTGTAATTAATAAAGTTGACAAAGAAAATTGTACCCCAGAAGAAGTTCACGAAAAAGTATTTGACTTGATGTTTGAACTTGGTGCTGAAGAGTGGCAATTAGATTTTCCTACTGTTTATGGTTCAGCAAAAAACAATTGGATGAGTGATGATTGGCAACAGGAAACAGATAATATTGAACCACTATTAGATATGGTAATTGAGCATATCCCTGAGCCTGAAATTCAACGAGGGAACACACAGATGCTAATTACCTCGTTAGATTTTTCATCTTTTACTGGACGTATTGCTATTGGTCGTTTAACGAGAGGTTGTCTGAAAGTTGGTCAACAAATTTCATTGGTTAAAAGGGATAGAAGTATTGTGAAATCTAAAATAAAAGAGTTGCACACTTTTGAGGGTCTTGGTCGTAAAAAAATTGATGAGGTTCATGCTGGTGATATTTGCGCTATTGTTGGTCTAGAGGGTTTTGAAATTGGTGATACAGTTGCAGATGTAGAAAATCCTGAAGCACTTAAAACAATCGCTATAGACGAACCAACCATGAGCATGTTATTTACAATTAATGACTCTCCGTTTTTTGGAAAAGATGGTAAATATGTAACCTCAAGACATATCAAAGATCGTTTAAATAAAGAATTAGAAAAGAATTTAGCTTTACGTGTTCAAGACACGAACAGTGCTGACAAGTTTTTGGTGTTTGGACGAGGTGTATTGCATTTGTCTGTGCTAATTGAAACCATGCGTCGCGAAGGCTATGAATTACAAATAGGTCAGCCTCAAGTTATTATCAAAGAAGTTGATGGAGCGAAATGTGAGCCAGTTGAGGAGATGACGATTGATTTACCAGAGAGTGTTTCAGGCAAGGCGATAGAAATGGTGACGATGCGTAAGGGCGAAATGATGAGTATGGAAGCAAAAGGAGATCGTATGATCTGTGAGTTCATAGTGCCTTCTCGTGGAATCATAGGTTTGCGAAATCAATTATTAACTGCTACTGCCGGTGAAGCCATCATGGCCCATCGTTTTAAAGAGTATCAACCGATTAAGGGTGGTATTCCTGAGCGTCAAAATGGTAGCTTGGTATCAATGGAAAAAGGTACAGCCATACCTTACTCAATCGATAAGTTACAAGACAGAGGTAAATTTTTTGTTGATCCAGGTGAAGAAATTTATGAAGGTCAAGTAATTGGTGAGAACTCTCGTGGTGATGACATGACCATTAATATTACCAAAACAAAAAAATTAAGTAATGTTCGTTCGGCGGGTGCTGACGACAAAGCAAAAATTGTACCGGCCATTAAATTTTCATTAGAAGAAGCTCTAGAGTATATTCAAAAAGACGAGTATGTAGAGGTAACTCCGAGTCATTTGAGATTACGTAAAATATTTTTAAAGGAAGTTGATAGAAAACGAAACAAATCCCTTTAATAAAGACGTCCAAGTTTGAATACCACTGAACTAATAGGCTACTTAGCCATGATTTTATTGCTCATCTCATTTACGATGAAAGATCTTCGTAAGTTAAGGGCTATCAACTCGCTAGCTTGTGTTTTTTTTGTGATTTATGGGTTTATGTTGGCCATATCCTGGCCAATAATCATTTCTAATACTGCTATTTTTGGTGTTAACTTCTATTATTTATTTGTAAAGAAAAATTAGTACTTTCACGATATAATTAGAAATCTTAGCAGTCATTTTTTCGGTAGAGAAATATCATAGTCACCACAGGGACCTTTGGAATGCATTTGTTGCCTCATCTAAAAACGCAACATTTTTATTTCAACGTAATTTTATTGAATATCACCAAGATAGATTTGATGAACATTCTTACATTATTTACAAAAAGACCAAACCTTTTGCATTACTTCCTGCAAATAAAAATAAAAAGAAACTAATATCTCACCAGGGGTTAAGTTATGGAGGGTTAATTCTCCAACCTGATGCGAAGTTTAAAGATGTCTTAAATAGTTTTGTAACCCTTTTAGAACAAATAAATGACGATGGCTTCTCTAATTTAATAATTAAAACTATTCCTAAAATCTATCATGATTTACCATCTGATGAAATGGATTATTTACTCTTTAAAACAAAGGCTAATTTACTTCGACGAGACTTAAGTTCTGTTATTGAAACACAACGGTCACTAGAAATACAGTCATCTAATCGTAAAAGAGGATTGAAACGAGCTTTGAATGCAGAATTGGAGATACTTGAGTCTTTAGATTTTAAGATGTTTTGGAATGATATTTTAATACCAAATTTAAAGTCAAGACATCAAGTTACCCCAACTCACAGCCTAGAAGAGATAATAAAATTACATGCTTATTTTCCCAAAAATATTAGACAATTCAATGTCTTTAATAAGCAGACTCTGGTTGCAGGTGTTACTATTTTTGAATCAAAGCATGTGGCTCACGTTCAGTACATATCAGGCAATGATGAGAAACAAAAACTTGGTAGTCTTGACATGATTTTTGACCATTTAATAAATAACGTCTACAAAACTAAAAAGTATTTTGACTTTGGTATTTCTAACGAAAGTAGTGGGCACTTTGTAAATGAGGGCTTAATATCTTGGAAAGAATCATTCGGTGCTCGAAGTATCGCCATAGATACCTATAGCATAGATACTAAAAATCATCATAAATTAAGGGATACGTTGATATGATAAAATTTCAAGATTTACAATTGTTTAATTCGCAATTTGAAGATGAATTTATGCGAGTTTGTCAGCAATTTTTGCATTCTGGAAATTATATTTTAGGAAATCAGGTTGATAGATTTGAAAATTCTTTTGCTACTTATACTGGTGCCAAATATTGTATTGGCACTGGTACTGGTTTAGATGCTCTTTTTTTAATTTTTCAAGGTTATAAAAAGCTCGGAAAGTTAAAGGATGGAGATGAGGTTGTTGTTCCAGCGAACACTTACATAGCTTCAATTTTAGCCATTATTCACGCAGGTTTAGTTCCAGTATTTTCAGAGCCAAATAGTCACACCTTTAATATATCTGCTAAAAATATTGAAGACGCGATTACCTCGAAAACAAAGGCAGTTTTGGTTGTTCATTTGTACGGGCAACTGGCAGATATGACTGCAATCAATGCTGTTTCAAATAGCCATAATTTGTTGGTTATAGAAGATGCTGCTCAGGCTCACGGAGCGCGAGACAGCGGCGGATTTAGATCAGGTGATTTTGGTCATGCCGCAGGATTCAGTTTTTATCCAAGTAAAAACCTTGGTGCTTTGGGAGATGGGGGTGCTGTAACAACCAGCGATGAAGAACTATATAATGTTATTTATAAGCTTAGAAATTATGGAAGTTCGAAAAAATACATTGTTGATTTTCCCGGTTATAACTCCCGATTAGATGAAATTCAAGCTGCGTTTTTAAATATTAAATTACCGTTGTTGGATACGCATAATTCGAAACGAATTTCATTGGCAAAATTTTATACCGATTCAATTGATAATAAAAAAATACTTCTGCCATATTCAAAGGGTCATTTGGATCATGTATTTCATCAATTCGTTTTGCGTACAAAAGATAGGGATGGATTGCAAGAGTATTTAAAATTACATGGTGTTGAAACATTAATACATTATCCAGTACCGCCTCACAAACAACCTGGATTAATTAAATATAAAAGCTTAGATTTACCAATTACCGAAGAAATTCATGAGACAGTAATTAGTCTTCCAATTGGACCAACACTCAATAGGAGCGACTCAGAAAAGATAGTGGAACTACTTAACGCTTATTAATTGAAGAAAATAATTGATTACATAAATAATAAAGTTTTAGTAAGGGTTGTTTGGTTGCACTCCGCAACAGTATTTACTAAAATTTTTGCTGGTTTTTTAACCACCAAATTTATTGCAATTTTTATCGGTGCTGAAGGATTGGCATTAATAGGTAATTTAAGAAATTTCCTAACGTCTGTTCAGTCTTTCGCAACCCTAAATTTGTATAATGGGATTGTCAAGTTTATTGGAGAATTCAAAAACGACTTGACCAAACTCAGTAAAATCTTATCAACCGTTTATTACATTGGATTTGTATCCATGTTCTCAATAAGTTTGTTGTGTTATTTTAATTCAGATTTCATAAATGATATCATTTTTTCAGATCGTTTTAATTACGGCTACGTTATAAAAATATTGGCTATTGCACTACCCTTTTACGCTTTGAACATGTTTAGTTTTTCAATAATGAATGGGTTCGCCAAGTATAAGTTTTTGATGATTATCAATATAATTGGGCAAATAATGGGACTATGTGTTACCCTAATTTTAATTTGGCAGGATAAGATAGATGGTGCATTAGTATCTGTGGTGATTTCTCCATCATTAATTTTCTTGATTACTGTGGTTGGGATCGTTAATAGACGAAATTTTATTTCGCATCTAAAAGTCTCGAATATCGATTTTCAATTAATAAAAAAGTTAAGCCCTTTTTCATTAATGGCTATTGTTTCTGGTTTTGCACTGCCATTTGTTATGATCGCGATTAGGAATTATATCATTAAAGTTGAAGGCATGGAAGCGGCTGGATATTGGGAAGCGATGAATAGAATTTCTGTTTATTATTTAATGTTCGTCAATTCAATTATGACGTTATATTTTCTTCCACGTTTCCAAGAAATAGAAAATAAAAAAGAATTTAGGAAGGAAGTTTTTGATTTTTATAAAACGATGATTCCTGTTTTTGCAATGGGGTTATTGGCGATATATTTATTAAGAACGTTTATCATTACATTATTTTTAACAGATGAGTTTGCACATGTAGAGGCGTTGTTTGGTTGGCAATTGCTTGGTGATTTGGTAAAGGTATTGGCTGTAGTGATTGCCTACCAGTTCATAGCAAAAAAGATGCTGGTGCATTTCATTATTACTGAACTTTTTCTAGTTGTCATGTTATATGTAAGTAGTATTTATTTTATTGATTTGTTCGGTGTAAAAGGTGCAAATATTGCACATTTTGTGAGTTATGTCTTTTATTACATTATTATTTTGATGATTTTTGGCAGTTCATTATTTGGCATACTGCCAGATGATGATGAGTTAATTCATTAAGATTTTGACCAGAGCAGTTTTCTGAAATAAATATTCATAAGTGTAAAATGAATACAATATGCTGTAAAATAGGCTATACCAACTCCAATGAAACCAAAATGAAGGACGAAAACATAGGAGAGTGCGCTAAATACAAGAGCCCATTCAATTTGAAATAAAACAAAGATGTTCGTTTTTGCTTTGGCTATAAGAATATTTCCAAGTACCCATGCATTAATTTTTATAATATCGCCAAGCAATTGCCACCCAATTAAAATAGATATTAAATAAAATTTCTCATCCAAAAGAGTATTTACTACAAAATCTCTCAAGACATAAACAGAGAGCGTGATCAATACGATGACTGGAAACATAAATTTCCAAACCTTAAATACTTCGGTTCTTAACTCTGACGCTTGTAAATTTGAAAAGGCAGGAATTAGGTAAAATTTAAAAGTTGTGGTAAGAAATAATAAATACATTGCAGAAATTCGCCACATACCTTCCCAGGAACCAGCGTGACTTTGGTCAAATTCATGTGACAAAAAGTTTCTCACAAAGTACGTTGCTGAAATCAAACAGATTGGTGCGGCAATTGCCATTATTGAATATTTCGATAGTTTTTTAAATTGATTTAGATTGAAAGAAGAAAAAAGTAACGTTAACTGAAAGGGCTTATAGATTAACAAGATAATTACCGTTATTAAAAATGCAAGAAATTGATTTATTGCGAACGCATAAAGAGCTCCTTTAATATCAAAATTAAGAATAAGAAAAACCATAATAATGGCTCCGAGAATGGCACTAATTACGTTTATTAAGACATAAACTTTAACTCGCCCTAAGCCATTAAGGATACTTAAAAAAAGTGTTTGAATAGAAACACTGACTATTGAAAACCCCAAAACAATTAAAAAGTTGGCGTAGTCTGTATTTTTGAAAAGGTAGTATGACAAGGACTCGTTAAACATTAACAATACAAACAGAACAATTACTGAAAAGTAGAAGTGAATTTTAAAACTGGTTCCAAGAATAGCTTTGAATTGTGTCTCATCATGATGATATTGAGCTGTGTATTTTATGGTGCCGTTTACAGTTCCTAGATTGCTGATAACGTGAGATACTTTTAAAAAATCTTTTAGCTGTCCCAATAAAAACATACCCTCAGTACTCAGATATACGGCCACAATTTTATTCGTTATTAATTTAGTGACTAAATTAATCGCTGTACCAATACCTGAAAAAAATGATGTTTTGAAAAAATTCATCTTTAGTTATTAAAATCACACCATCCATTGAATGCGTGTCCTGTTAGTTCTTTGAGTCTCTTGACATCATTTTCATAATAAGATTTAATCAATGATCTGTCCTGTTCACTAAGCTCTGGGTAATTTAGGGGTTTATGAGTCTTGAAAAATGTATTCGTTTGGAGTCTGTTTTTTAGATATACACGTTGTTTTTTTGATATTAAGTATTTTGAAAACTTGGTGATGGAGTATTTCCCAGCTAATATTTTACGATTTAAATGATAAAGTTTTGGATATTTTAATCTTACCGTGACATTAGATTTGATAGGACTTAATGTGGTTAACTCTGAAATTGACAAAAATGAAAAACAACTATTTATTGTTTTTAATGGATTAATTTTCAAATCTTCAAGAGTTATTATTTTAATATTTTTTGATTCGAAATTAGAGTAGAATGCCTCTAGCCAGTGAGCATATCTTCCAAAATGATAATAATAATTGGGAAGGTCTCCATAGTGTGAAAACTCCCTTTTTGCATCATTTGTAAAACTTGTTTTGAAACTCCTATTTTCTTGGCCTCTTCCTACGAGATACCAATAATGTGAATAACATCTATCGACAGGATTTCTCAAGATAAAAATAAATTTTGGAGATTTTTTGAAGTGTTTTCTTACACGTAAAATGAAATTTGAGTAGAACATGTATGATGTTGTTGACTCTCCAATTATTTTTGATTTTGAATTGTTAAATAAGGCATTGTAACGATTTATTTTTTCATCACTTGTATAATCGACACTATTCCAATAGACAGGTTCTTTTTTGCTAGACATAGTGACGTCTGGATGTAAATCTAATAATTGATGTAAGCTAGTTGTACCAGATTTGGCGGCACCGGGAATAAAAAGATTTGGTTGAATCGCTTCCATGTTGTTTAAAGATTACTAAAAAGACACCAATAAATTGCAAAAAAAACATGCAGAATATTATTGCATAATTGTAATATTAAGCTTTTCAATTGAATATGCTTATGTTTTAGCTTGTCCATTTTTTTAAATACTCATTTGAAATATGTATATAATCATGTTCTTTCTCAATAAAATCTCGAGCATTTTTTGAAATTTCTATGATTTTTTTTGGGTTATTGATTAACCACTCTAATTTTGAAACAATGTAATCAGTATTTGGTAGTGCATTTATAACGACCTTTGTCTCGTCGACATTGTAATACTCTAACCATTCTTCTTCTGCCCCTGTAAAAACTACTTTGCCAATTGCCATTGCCTCAAGGGCATTATATCCTTGATCATAAGAATATACCTGATCTAATAAGATGTGACAACTTTCAAAGGCTTTCATGTAAGCCTCATAGGGTAAATCTTCTGATGCAATAATATCTACTTTGTTTCGATATTTATGTTTTATGATATTAAGGGCATCAGTGAAAAACTTATTTCCTTTCTTAATGGCATTATTTGTATTAATACCATGAAAAATAATAATCTTATCTCCAATTAGTAATTGTCTGTATTTCAAGGCATCGATATTAATTGGATTTGGAATTAATCCAAGATACTTCGGTGCCCCATTGAGTGGAATGTGGTAGTCCAAATCAGACGAGATGACACCTTTGATCTTACTAAATAAAAAGTTGTGTAATATTTTATTAGGGATTGAAACATATTTTAATATAAATTGATAATGGTTTTTTAGAGCTTTATTTTTAAAGTAGGGCGTTAAAATTGAATATTTTAGCTTTTTATCTAAAGCATATTTTACGCTTGTATAATCAGTTCCACAAGACAACAAAAACACGTGTTTATTTTGCTTAATTAATCTTGTTATGAGTTTGATTTCATGTTGAGGTGAGACTCGAAATGCTTGTTCATTTATAAGTTGTACAATATCAAATCCAGATAGGCTTGGCACTAGTTTATTGATGTTGTAGTAATATTCATGTTTATTTAGTTGAATGTCAAAAAATTTATCAAAAAACTTAGCAAATATTTTCAAGCCAGGTTTATCAAATATAGATGGTTTAATTAAGATATCGGAAGGGTATTTTTTAAAACCATCACCAGAACTAACTAAGACAACTTCATGTCCTAGTGCCGTTAAACCCTCCTTAAGAGAATTGTGAAGCCTGCTGTACTCACCAACCAATAAAATCTTCATTTAAATTTTATACATTTGTTTTCAAAGATAATTTTTAATGCTCAAAGCCACTAAAAAAAGTCATAATTTAGAAATACTTATCTCAACAATGAATAGAGCCTCGTTGTCATTTTTAAACAACATGCTCCCATCAATTAGCGATCCTAACATTAATATGCTTATTGTTAATCAAACAAATGAATCGTCAATTTTGGTGTCAAATTCAAATCATATAAAGGTTTTAAATACACTTGATAAAGGGTTGCCACAAAGTAGGAATTTAGCAATTGAGAATGCCTCTGCTGATATTTGTTTAATCGCTGATGATGACATTCATTATGTGAGCAATTTTAAGGAGATTATTCTCGATGCTTTTGAAAAATATCAAGAGGCAGATATTATAACATTTAAAATGACTAATCAAGATGGGCAGTTTTTTAGAGATTATAGAAATATCATTAAACATGACAAGAATACTATCAATACAGTAAATTCTGTGGTCATTGCGTTCAAATTAGAAAGTGTAAAAGGCAATGTTCATTTTAATAATAATTTTGGATTAGGTGCCCAATTTCAGGTAGGTAATGAATTTGTTTTTTTAAGAAATGCCATCAATGCGGGTCTTAAAATTTTTTTTGAGCCTAAAGTGATCTTATCACATCCCAACTTTAGTTCAGGACAAGACGGTGCAAGTGATAGAGTGATTTATGGAAGAAGTGCCTTGTATTATAAATATTATGGACTTAAAGCCTATGCCAAAATTGGAATAGATCTTATTATTACATCAATGCGAGGTAAATTAGCTCCTTCAAAAATTATCTCTAAATTCAGGGTCGGATTAAATGGAATAAACGATTACAAGCTACTCGTAATGAATGGAACGGAAATCAGATAAATCATGAAAAACACACACATGGATAACGTAAGGATTATTGAAATTCCTAAGATAATTGATGAGCAAGGTAGAGGTAAATTATCCTTTATCGAAAAGGATGTAATACCATTTAAAATAAAACGTGTTTATTATTTATATGATGTGCCTAGTGATGCTTATCGCGGAGGACATGCTCACAAAAAGCTTAAACAATTTATAATTGCTTTAAGCGGCAGTTTTGAGGTTTTGTTAGATGATGGTGAGTCAAAGCAAAAAATTATGCTTAATAAACCTAACAAAGGACTTTTAATTCCAACAGGTGTTTGGAGGGAACTAGATAATTTCTCATCTGGAGCAGTTTGTTTAGTGTTAGCCTCAGAGGAGTACGACGAAGAGGATTACATAAGAGATTATAAACAATTTACACAAGTATAATCTATTGGCTACATAAATATCCAAGCCTATACAAATCAAATAAGACAAGACTCGGTTCTTGACGAAATAAGTGTCGTTCTAATTTTGATTTTAGTTTCGTAAAAAACCATTTTAATGGTGTTTTAAGGCCTAATTTTACAATGACGTTGTAAGTTTTAAGAAGGCTGATATTATGTGCCGGTAACATTTGTAATTTTGACGCTGTATATAATGCTTTTACTGCATTTTGGGTTTTTTTTAGAAATTCTTCATTCTTGTCCAGACCTAAATGCCAAACTTCATTGTCAATATGAAAAACTGAAATATTGTTTGTTTTTAATTGTGAGCTAAACAAATAATCAAGTCCGTAGGTATTTTGATTACAGTGCTTACTAACATTTAAAAACACTACTTTACGAATTAAAAAATTTGCAGAAATAATGACTTTATACGGGTTTTTATTTCTTTTAGCTGATTGAATTTCTTCACGATTTTTCCCAAAATAATGACGAAGTGATTGATTTGGATCTTTTAAAGTTGAATCGTAAGCAAATCCACCGAAAATAGCATCAAAAGGTCTGTCACACATGTCGATGTATTTGGATAAAAATAATGTTGATTTTGGTTTTGAATCAGCATCAATAAATAATAACCAATTATACTGAGCTAATGTTGCAAGTCGTCCCCTATTAGCTTTACTTCCTACATTTTTTTTATGTTCGATAAACTTTGAATGGCTTAATGAATTAATGTGTTGGTTGTGCCTATTCTTATTTGAAAAAGACCCATCATCCATACAAATCAATTCAAATACAATACCAAGTTTTAGAGCTTGACTCTCTAAAATTTTTGCCAATGGCAATGCATTATAATTAAATGTAGGAATTAAAATTGATAACATCTTTTTAAAATACTTTTATATGGTTCATGATTGATCCATTCTCTTAACAAGCGATGTGATTTAATTATGATATTTTACGCGGTGTTAATCTTTTCTTTGGACTACCTCAAAAACTTTATTTTCATCACATTTAAGTGTTTTGTGAGGATATTTTAGCAACATGGCATAATCGTGTGTAGCCATCAAAATAGTATGTCCCTTTTTATTTAAATCCTGCAAAACCTCCATCACTTCTATACTTGTTTGAGGATCTAAATTTCCAGTAGGCTCATCTGCTAAAATAAGTTCAGGATTATTTAAAAGAGCTCGTGCGATGGCAATACGTTGTTGCTCTCCACCTGATAATTCAAAAGGGAATTTGAAACCTTTAGTCTTCATTCCAACTCGGTCAAGTACTTCGTCTATTCGAATCTTGATATCCTTTTTATTTTTCCATCCTGTTGCTCTCAAAACAAAATCCAGATTATCATTTACAGTGCGATCATTTAAAAGTTTAAAATCTTGAAATACAATGCCTAATTTTCTTCTTAAAAAAGGAATGTCACTTTCCTTGAGCTTCCTTAAATTTAAATCAACAATATGTCCTTGACCCTCGGTGAGTTCTAAATCTCCATAAAGAGTTTTCATAAAACTACTTTTCCCTGTCCCTGTTTTTCCAATAAGATACACAAAATCGCCTTGCTTCATTGCAAAATTCACCTTTGAGAGAACGAGACTCGTCCCTTGATAAATTGAGGCATCTTTTAATTCTAATACAGTATCGGGCATAATGACATTTCTTTTTAGAGTTGTGTAAATGTATTATTTATTAAGCCAAAAGACAAAACAAGATGAATTCATCGGTAGATACAAATAAAAATTTAACATTTAATAAATCCTTCATAATTATCCCGAAATTTTAACGTTTAAGATAAGAGATAAATTATATTTGATAAGTCTAAATTGAAGTATTTAATGATAAAAAATCTATTCATAATTCTAGCATTTACTTTAGTCAATAACCACACTTTAGTTTCCCAACAATCTGCTATTTATACCCATCAGTTGGTTGATTTTCAAAAGGGACTATTGTTATATAATGACCAACAATATCAAGCTGCGCAAAATTTATTTACTAAGGTATTGAGTGCTTCTCAAAAAACAACTATTCAGTCAGATTGTAACTATTATATCGCTAACTGTGCAATTCGTTTGAGTCAGAGCAACGCTGAAGAGCTAGTTCTCAAATTCGTTGCCGACTATCCAGTTAGTATACGTCGTAATACTGCCTATTTAGACATTGCAAATTATTATTTCGACAAATCACAATTTGCTTATTCATCGAAATGGTATGATAATGTTGAGGATAAAGAATTATCAGAAAACAAACGAGATGAATTTTATTTTAACTTTGGATATTCACTGTATAAAACGAACCAAACAACAAAAGCAAAAAAATATTTATCACAAGTTGAAACGTCAGAAGTTTATGGCTCTCAAGCAAAATACTATATTGGATTTATTGCATATGGTGAAGACAACTATGATGAAGCCACCAGATATTTTAATCAAATAGGTGATCAATCCAAGTACACAAAAAAGATATCTTATTACCAAGCAGATTTAAACTTTAAATTAGGAAATTTTAAAAAAGCAATTGCTTTAGCAGAGGCACAATTAGAGTCTAGTAGTAAAGAAGAGATATCTGAACTTTCAAAAATCATAGGAGAGAGTTTTTTTAATCTTAATAACTACGATGAGGCGATTCCTTATCTAGAAAAATATGAAGGGCGTGGTGAACGTTGGAATAATACAGACTATTATTTGTTGGGATATGCCTATTACCAACAACAGCATTATGATCGTGCTATTTCTGAATTTAATAACATCATTGATGGTCAGAATAATGTGGTTCAAAATGCCTATTACCATTTGGGAGAATGTTACATCCAAGTTGGTAAAAAACAAGAAGCTTTAAATGCCTTCAAAAATGCTTCTGAATTAGATTTTAATTTGAAGATTCAAGAAGATGCATGGCTTAATTACGCTAAAATTAGCTACGATATAGGAAATCCTTACCAGTCTGTACCTCAAGTATTGTCTGATTATTTAACTAACTATCCCAACTCCTTATATACGGAGGAAATTCAAGGATTACTCATAAATTCCTACATCACCTCTAAAAACTACAAAGAGGCCATGAGGCTATTGGATCGAAATAACAATTTTGATAATAAAGTGACCTATCAGATAGTAGCCTTCTACCGAGGAATAGAATTATTTAATGAATCAAATTATGTACAAGCCAAGATATATTTCAATAAATCTTTAAAAATAGCACAAGATATATTCTATACAGCTAAGGCAACTTTTTGGAAAGCAGAAACTGACTTTAGTCTGGCTAATTATGATGATGCATTGATAGGATATAAACAATTTAAAGGCTTCAATCTGGCAGAATCAACTCTAGAAATAAAAAATATTGATTATAATTTGGCCTACAATTATTATAAACAACAAAATTATGATAATGCTGTAAAGTATTTTTTAAGTTTTATTGACAACCCTTCTCAGGACAGTGTTAGGTTAAATGATGCGTTACTTCGTCTTGGTGACAGTTATTTTGTAAAAAGCGAATTTGATAAAGCCATAGAGGCTTACGATCGTGCAATAAGACTTGACCAGTTAGAAGCTGATTATGCATATTTTCAAAAGGCTATGAGCCATGGATATATCGGAGAGGAATCAATTAAAATACAAGAGCTTTTGACCTTCATAAAGCGTTTTAATAATTCAATGCTCAGAGATGACGCTCTATATGAGCTTGGGAATTCATATGTGAAAGCCAACGAGGCTGAAAAAGGGATGCGTGTCTATGATCAATTAAATTCGGAATATTCGCAAAGCTCTTTTGTTGTCAAATCAATGCTGCGTCAAGGATTGATTCTTTATAATCAAGGAAAAAATGAATTGGCTTTAGACAAATTTAAACATATTACGACATTATTTAAGGAAACGTCTGAGGCTTATCAAGCGATAGCCTCAGCTCGTTTAATTTATATAGATTTAGGTCGTGTTACTGAATATGCTAATTGGATAAAAACATTAGATTACGTGATTGTTTCAGATACTGATCTTGATAATACTTCCTATGAAGCAGCCGAAAAACAGTATTTGGTTGGCAATACATCAAAGGCAATAAAACTGTTTAATGCATATTTAAATCAATTTTCTGCTGGTAGTCATACATTGAAAGCGCATTTTTATTTAGCGCAATTATATGACGGAAAAGATTTAAAAACAAATGCAATTCCTCATTACAAATATGTTGTAGAGAAAATGAGTTCAGAATACAAAGAACAAGCACTGCTTAGATTATCAGAAATTTATCTCAATGATAAACAATGGGATAATGCTAGACCATTACTAATGACTCTTGAAATTGAGTCCGAATTTTCACAAAATAGAATTTTTGCTCAATCTAATTTGATGAAAATTTATGATTTGACTGAAGGTTCAGATAACGCTGTAATGTATGCAAAAGTAGTACTTCAAAATCTCAAAGTTGATAACTACATTAAGAGTGATGCTTATGCAATTATTGCTAGAAATTATATGTCGCATGGTGATGACGAGAATGCAGAGAGAACTTATTCAGAACTTGAACAAATTGCATCAGGTGAATTAGCCGCTGAGGCACTATATTTTAAGGCTTATTTTAAATCAAAATCAGGACTTTACAACGAATCAAATAATGTTATACAAAAATTAGCGAGAGATTTTTCAGGATATAAATACTTTGCAGCCAAAGGATTAATAGTTATGGCCAATAATTTTTATTTATTAAAGGATCCTTATCAAGCTACTTATATCTTAAAAAGTATATCTGAAAATTTTCAGGAGTTTGAGGATATTGTTGATCAAGCAAAACTTGAATTAAGCCGAATTAAATCTGAGGAATTAAAAACAAATTCATCTGTAATTATAAACGAAGATCAAAATTAATTTTTTCCGTAACGGGCATATGATTAGTTATTTCCATGGTAAATAGAAATTTATGTTAATAAAAACAAATCACATACTATACATTCTTCTAGGACTTATTTCTTCCCGAATAATGTCTCAAGAATCGTCAAGAATGAAGAATGACACGATTACTACAGAAACGACTTATATTGTAAAGCCTTATTCTCCAAAAATTTCTGATGCATTTAAAGTGAAGGAAATTCCATCAATTAGTGAAGACTTGGCCTTAAAAAGAAAAAGTATTAAGTATAATATTTTTTCGATACCTGTTGCTTCAACATTTGTTCCTGCGAAAACTTTGGCAAGCTCCATAGAAAAATCAGCACCGTTAAGATTATTTGATAATTATGTATCTGCAGGTGTTGGCTCTTACACTAGTTTTTTAGCTGAATTATATCTTAATCACTCAATAAATAACAATGAAACTATTGGAAGTTCATTAAGTCATCAATCATCTGAGGGAGGTATCGATGGAAGTATTGTGGATAACAATTTTCTCGATACCAATTTTAAGGGTTATTATTTAAAAAAACAAAGTGATTATACGTTAGAGATAGAGTTCGATGCGGCTTATGAAATGTTTAATTGGTACGGAGTTCCCGAGAATCAATTTGAAGATACAGTACTTCAGTCGTTAGAGCCTAAACAATATTTCATAGATTTCGATTTAGGAGCCCACATAGATTTTGAAAATAAAGCTTTTAATAGCGGATCTATCCTGTTTTCGCGGCTGATTGATGCATTTGAATCTCATGAAAATAGATTACAATTAAATTCAAATATAAATTTTCAATTACAAAAAGGTGTAGTAAACACGACCTTTAAATTAGATTATTTAGATGGTGAATTTCAGAGATCATTGTTTAATGATGAACCCATTAATTACAGTAATTTTCAATTTGGTGTCATTCCAAATTATGAAATTAAAAAGAGTAACTTAATCTTAAATCTAGGTGTTTCTGCATACTATATGAATGATTTGAAGTTCGGGAAAAATAAATTTTATATTTTCCCGAAAATAACCATGCAATATAGTATTGTTGATGATGTTTTGTTAACGTATGGGGGTATTGAGGGTGATTTAATTCAAAATACGTTTGATGTTTTTAGACAACAAAATCCGTTTATGTCTCCCACACTGTCTATAGTTCCAACAGACCAACAATACGATGTTTATGTCGGACTAAAAGGAAGGTTAGCACAAGCGTTGAGTTATCATATTAAAGGAGTGTACAAGGCTGAAAATAATAGTCCCTTAATTAAGTCAAATGTTGTACAACTTGGTGAAACAAAGAGTTATCAATATGGAAATTCATTTGGAGTTGTTTACGATGATTTAAAAATGTTTAGTCTATTTGGTGAGTTAAATATGGGTGTCAGTGATAAATTTAATCTTGGTATGACAGCAGAATACATTACATATGCAATCGATACTGAGTCTGAAGCTTGGAATCGACCAAATTTTGAAGCATCCTTGTTGATGAATTTGCAATTTAATGACCGCTGGTATGCCGGAGCCAACTTGTTTTACACAGGAAAAAGAAAGGATGAAATTTATATTATAGATCCTCTAGTCATGACAACAACTAGGACTATTGCATTACAGAGTTATTTGGACGCTAATATGTACGTTGGATTCCACGTTAATGATTTATGGTCTGTTTTCATGAAGGCAAACAATATTACAAATCAAAATTATGACCGTTGGATGAACTATCAAGTTCAAGGATTTCAGGTTTTAGCCGGAACGACCTTTAAATTTGACTTTTAGGTTTTATTTATTTGTGTTGACTCTAAAAGTTTTTATATTTTTAAACTCAATTTTAGACTTATGAGCAAAATAGTAATTTACTTTGGAATCTTTATGTCAATTGTGAGTTGCTCTTCAAAATCTGAAGTAGATCTCATTGTATTTAATGGTAATATTTACACAGTAAATGAAGGTTTTGATACTATTGAAGCTTTTGCTGTTTACAATGGAAAATTCATTGACACAGGAACCACCGAACAAATTTTCTCAAAATATACAGCTCTAGACATCATTGACGCACAGGAGCAAACTATTGTGCCAGGGTTAATTGATGCGCACGCCCATTTTATGCGTTTGGGAACGACGATGCAAGAAGCGAATTTAGTAGGAACAGAAAGTTACGATGAGATGATTCAGCGTGTCATTGATTTTCAAAAGAACAAGAATCTTGATTTTATAAGAGGCAGGGGTTGGGACCAAAATGATTGGGAGGACAAACAGTTTCCAACTAAATCTAAACTTGACAAATTATTCCCAAATACGCCTGTTGCATTGACACGTGTTGACGGTCATGCAGCTTTATTTAATCAAGCAGCATTAGATTTGGGTGACATAACAAATAATAGTTTTGTTGAAGGTGGACAAATAATTAAAGAAAAAGGGAAACTAACGGGTGTTTTGGTAGATAAGGCGCAAGGATTAGTCTGGAGAAATTGGCCGAAATCAACAAGAGCCGATAATATCCAAGCTTTATTAGCAGCACAAAAAGAGTGTTTCAAATATGGTTTATCAACTGTAAATGATGCCGGTGTAGAAAGAGGTATTATTGAACTTATGGATAGCCTTCATAAGTCAGGTGATTTAAAAATTCGTATTTATGCTATGGTTGCAGGAGGTGATAAAGACAATTTAGATTATTATCTTGAAAGAGGTACCAGTAAAACAGATCAATTAAACATTCGATCATTTAAAATATCAGCAGACGGCGCCTTGGGGTCACGAGGAGCTCTTTTGAGAAAACCATATAGTGATAAGCATGATACCTATGGGCTGCCAGTAACCAACATGGCATATTTTAATGAAGCAGCTCAGCGCATCGCATTATCGGATTATCAATTAAATACACATGCTATTGGCGATTCTGCAAATCATTCAGTTCTAAAAACATATACCAAGGTTTTACAAGGAACATCCGATCGTCGTTGGAAGGTTGAACATGCTCAAGTTGTTTCTCCTTCAGATTTTCAATATTTTAAAAATATTATTCCATCAATACAACCAACCCATGCAACAAGTGACATGTATTGGGCTGAGGAAAGAATTGGTAAAGATCGTATGAAAGGTGCGTATGCCTATAAGAAATTATTAGATATTCATGGGAAAGTTGCTTTAGGAACTGATTTCCCTGTTGAGTATGTGAGCCCTTTTTACACGTTTCATGCTGCAGTAGCAAGACAAGATGGAAATAATTATCCGTCAGGGGGATTTCAAAAACACGATGCGTTAACGCGTGAGGAAACCTTGAGGGGAATGACTATTTGGGCTGCCTATTCTAATTTTGAAGAAAATGAGAAGGGTAGTATTGAAAATGGAAAATTTGCAGATTTTGTTTTTTTAGACAAAAATATCATGGAAGTTGATGAAAAGGTTATTAGAGATATTAAAGTAACCGCGATTTTTGTTGGAGGAGAAAAACAATAAAGTCAATTAACTAAGTTTCGCTAAATAATCATGATGGGGTCCTCGAAACATTAATTCACACGTTAGTCCAACAGAATTAGACAAGGTTTTTAATTTTAAAAAATCAAGGTATAACCACTTCATTGGGATTTCTTTGACACCACGATAACTTAAATAATAGTCCAACTCACCATAATATTTATCTGAATTCTCTACTAAATAATGTTTCTCTTGTCCTTTATACATGTACTTAATGTCAGATGAGTCAATTAAAATTTGGCCACCTGGGCTGAGTAATGATTTTAGATGGGTTAGGTATTTGGGAGTGCTTTTAATAGTTTGAAAAATACCTGTTCCGTTCATAAGAACTAAGATCGTGTCATATTGTACCATTACATCTAAAACATCCAACTTTTGTGCATTCATGACACCTCGATGTTTCGTTACAATTATTGCTCCCTCTGAAACATCAATCGCTTTGACGTTATAACCCAAACTTTTGAGGTATAAACTGTGACTTCCAGCACCACAGCCTACGTCAAGAATCCGTCCGTAAGACAAGTCTAGAGCCTTTTTTTCAATAATTGGCATATCATTATAATCTCTAAACAAATAGGAAAGAGGTAAGGTGTCATTTTCTGAGATAGAAGTTGACGTAATGATATCTTTATCATTAGTTCCTAATAAAAAATCTACCAGCGCTTTTCCAAAAATATCTTTCATATAAAAACTTTACCTTTGTTAAATGCAAGAAATAATTAACAATCTACCAAAGTTTGTCAAAGATAAGCATAAGGAAAATAAAGCGTTTTTTAATAAATTAAAAAAAAGACCACCAAAGCAGTTAGATTATTTAATGCAGGACTTACATGACAATGAATTTCAAAGGACAGATTGCTTAAAATGTGCTAATTGTTGTAAAACAACAGGCCCTTTGTTCACTGACAAGGATGTTAATCGGATTTCAAAATACTTGAGGCTAAAAGCTCCTCAGTTTATTAATAAGTATTTAAGGTTTGATGAGGAAGGCGATTATGTTTTAAATACTTTACCTTGTGTATTTTTGGGGGATGATAATTATTGTTCGATTTATGAGGTAAGACCGAAGGCATGTCGAGAATTCCCACACACAAACAGAAAAAAGTTTTATCAAATTTCAAATTTGACATTAAAAAATGTGGCTATTTGTCCAGCTGCATATAATATCGTTGAAGCCCTCAAAAAGAATATGAAGTAAAGTATAAAAAGAATTAACCTACAAATAAATGAAAAATATAATTTTATCTACGTTCATCCTACTTCTCCCCCTCCAGAGTCTTGAATCACAAGAGTGGTTTACTAATTTTGACATTGCTAAGAGATTGGCTTTGGTTCAAGATAAGATGCTATTTGTTGTGTGGGAAGAATCTTTATTTCAGAGATATCCATTAACATACAATACTGCTGAGGGAGATATGATTATCACTGATTTGTCACAAGACAATAATTTTGATGAATTAATTTGGGAATATTTTGTTCCCGTATTATTACCTGAATCAGCTTACGAGAAAATACGTCAGACTTCTGAAGGGCGATCGGCAGAATATTTAGCTAAACTCAATGATGACAGTATTAAAATTATGGATGTAAATATGAATATTTTTAATAGTACTGATCCCTTCAATTTTGAACAAAACTTATCAAAAATAATTAAAACTTATTCCTTGAGGACGACACTCATTAAACAAGATTTAACTAATTATTTAAAACATAAAAATTTCACAACCGCCTTTAATTTAGCGTCTAAGTATCTTGATTTAGCGATGTTTGTTGAGACTGATGCTAGAGAAGAAATTGTTGTTTTAGCAAATATTTATTTTAATGAATCAATTGCTTTTTTAGACAAAACAAAAACAGATAATCGTGAAGCTTATTTGCAACGAATAAAGCTTCTTTCGATTAAAGAAAGCCTACTGTTAAATGCGGGAAAAAAAGCGAAGAGACAGCTTAAGAAACTAGTAATTTCAGATATTAATAAAATTAATATACAGCTTTATGATTTTTTAAAATACACTACTTTTATGTGCTTAGGAGATAATGACTCAGCAGCTTTACACCTCAGTAAGCTCTCTAATGTTAATCTAAAAAAAGCAAATCTCATTATTAAAATGAACAATTAATTGCTATGGAATCCTTGTTAAATTATTTTGAGAATATACCATCTTTACACAGAAGTTTTATCCTTGTGGGTGGACTGACTTTTTTTTGGATTTTAGAAGGTTTGTTTCCGCTATTTAGATTTAATTACAAAAAGTGGCGTCATGCAGCGCCTAATATTTTTTTTACAATCACCACAATTATTATAAATTTTGCTCTTGCGTTCTTACTGTTGAAATCATCTGATTTTGTATCAGATAATCAATTTGGAATCCTCAATTGGCTACCTAATATACCTGTTTGGCTATTCATAACGCTAGGTGTATTACTAATGGATTTGATTGGTGCTTATCTGCCGCATTACCTTGAACATAAAATAAAGCCATTATGGATGATTCATTTAGTTCATCACACGGATCACAAGGTTGATACAACAACTGCAAATAGACACCATCCTCTTGAAAGTTTTATACGGTATACGTTTACGTTAATGGGTGTTTTTGTTATTGGTGCTCCTATTGGAATTGTTATGTTATATCAATCTCTGTCGTTAGTCGCGACTCAATTTAGTCATGCAAATATCAAATTCCCTAAACATATTGATACATTAATCTCATTAGTTTTGATATCTCCTGATATGCATAAAGTACACCATCATCATGTATTACCTTACACAGATTCAAATTATGGGAATATTTTTTCTATTTGGGATAGATGTTTTGGAACTTTTATGAAGCTTGATCGTGAAAAATTGATTTATGGTGTTGATGTTTTTCCTAATGAGAAAGAGAATGGAAATATTTTGGTTTTATTAAAACAGCCTTTTCAGAAATATCAAAAATCCACAACCATCCCAAGTAAGAAATAGAGCTGCTTCATGTGTGTGAAAATTGTGAGATAAGAGGACCTGTTTTTTTTAATAATGTGCGGTTATCCCTTTTTTTGTGTACTTCATAGGTTTTTTTAATTGTTTACATATGTTTTAATTTAGATTTATCCTGAGGGAATAGGAATAATCATTGAGTTTAATCTTTTTTGAACTTAATTTAGAACATATGTATAAAGTATTAACGACGCTAGTTATAGCGTTTTTTTGTCTCTCAAATCTTCAAACATTCGCACAACAGGGTTTTGCTGAAATAGAGAAAAATATTAATTTTCGAGCACGTTCGCTTGTCCATGAGTTAAATGCAACAAAAGATTCCTTGTTTCTTAAAAGCGAAAAAGATATCAAATCCATCTATACGATTCACAATCAAATAAAACACGACTTAATAAAGCATGTTAATAATAAAAATTATAAGTTGTCATTAAGAGATTTTAATAGAGGAAAACATGTTTTTGTAGTTGTCCAACAATTACTCAAAATCGTATTTGTGGTTCGTGTGTATGGAGAAAATGAAGTTTCTGGTTCAATAATGACAGGTAAATAACGTGCGTTGTTTTAGTCATAAATGAGATACTTTTTTCGAATCTTTTTAAATGCCTCTAGGTCGTCTATCCAAGTGGCTTTTATGTCCTCTTCAGTTAATCCTTTTTCTATTTGAGTTTGCAGGGTAACAGTTCCTGCGTGCTTTGTAAATCCTTTTTTTAAGAAAAATTGAGATTTATCTTTACAATTTTCATACGCCTTAATTAACCACTTTAACGTTAACTCTTTTTTTACTAGGACATTTTGTAAGTTTTCTCCAAAACATAAAATATCATTGTGCTTTGGATTTTTTGCTCCAAAATTAGGATGAGGTATGTAGGTAAATTTCATGACTGTTGAATCAAGAAATGGAGCACCATAACGTTGAAATTGAAATTCAGTACCTCTACCAGCATTAATATTAGTTCCTTCAAATAAGCCCAGACTAGGATACAGCTTAACAGCAAGGTCATTGGGAATATTAGGAGAAGGCCTAATTGGTAGACTGTAGGATTTGTCGTGATTATAGTTAGAACATGAAACAATTATTAATTCGCAAACTTTTGAATCAGATAACCATTTTTCTCCGTTAATCATTTGTGCATATTCAGCTAATGTCATTCCGTGGACTAAGGGAATTTCGTGCATTCCAAGGAAACTACGATGTTTTTTTTCCATAGTTGGTCCATCAACGTATTGCCCATTTGGATTAGGTCTATCTAAAATGACAAGTGGAATATTCGCTTCTGCGCAGGACTCCATTATGTAATGTAGTGTTGATAAATAGGTGTAAAATCTCACACCAATATCTTGAATATCAAAAATCATGATATCTAAATTTTCAAGCGTTTCTTTTTTAGGTTTTTTGTGAGAGCCGTGCAATGATATTATTGGAACTCCTGTTTTAATGTCTACACCATTCTCCACGCTTTCTCCGGCATCTTTGTTGCCTCTAAAACCATGCTCAGGTGAAAATATGGTAGTTACATTAATGTTCAAAGATATAAGTGAATCAATTAAATGGGTGTAAGAATGATCATCTTTAAAAATAACTGATGTCTGATTAGCGACAACGCCAATACGTTTTTCCTGAAGTAGGGAGACATACGTTGACGTATTATTGGCACCAACAATGATGGAATGATCGTTTTTTTTAAATGTTTCAGATTTGAATTTGTTTCCACATGAAATTAATAAGAGAACAAATAATAAAACAGTATTTTTGACTTTATCTAATTTCATTAGCAACATTGAATTTCGAATATTTTATAGCAAAACGTATTATTGGAACTAAGTCGTATAAAAGTAGTATATCGGCGCCAATAATAAAAATTGGTATTACTGCAATTGCCATCGGAATTATAGTCATGCTTATTGCCATTGCAACAGGAACTGGTTTACAGCAAAAAATACGTGATAAAGCAGTAGCTTTTAATGGGCACATTACTGTTTCAAACTTTGATAGTAATCGGTCTGAGGAATCTCAAGTGCCTGTGTCACTTGATGAAGAATTTTATTCAAAAGTTTTGAATATTGAAGGTGTCACACACTTTCAAGCAGTAGCAGCAAAATTTGGTATCATTAGAACTGAAAATGATTTTGAAGGCGTTGTCATGAAGGGTGTTGGGAATGATTATGATTGGCAATATTTTAAAGAGTTTCTTGTTGACGGAACCTTGCCATCTTACGAAAAAGGAACTAATAATGATGTTCTTATTTCTCAATATTTAGTAAATCGATTAGATTTGACTGTTGGTAGTAGTTTTCAGATGTTTTTTATGAAAAATGAGGGGAATCAAGTACCATCAATACGAAAATTTAATATTGTTGGAGTGTTTAATTCAGGATTTCAAGAACTGGATGAAACTTATTTTATAGGAGATATCAAACATGTTCAGCGTTTAAATAAATGGAAGTCTGAAGAGGTGGGGAATTTTGAAGTTTTTATACGTGACCATTCTGATTTAACGGTGATTGCTGAGGAGATTTACAAAAACACACCATCTCATATGAATACAACGACTGTTGCTGAAAAGTATGCATCTATATTTGAATGGATCAGTATTTTTGACAATAACACAAATGGGATTATTTTAATTATGATTTTTGTTGCGGGTATAAATATGATAACAGTGTTATTGGTGTTAATACTCGAACGAACACCAATGATAGGACTATTGAAGGCTCTTGGAGCTCGAAACTTCAGCTTGCGAAAACTATTTTTATACAACGCCTCATACCTTATACTGCTTGGAATGTTTTGGGGGAATTTAATTGGTTTAGGATTATTATATGTACAACAACAATTCGGTTTGTTTCCACTTAATCCTGATGTCTATTATGTCACTCAAGTTCCTGTTAATATAACCTTTACACATGTAATTATGTTAAACCTAGGAACCTTTAGTTTATGCCTTTTAATGTTGTTCATCCCGTCTATTGTAATTTCAAGAATTTCTCCAATTAGGGCAATGCGCTTTGACTAAATAAAATCGATTTATTCTTCTTGTACTGTAGTTTTAGCTTAAATTTGCAGAGCAAAATCAACTTATGGAATACGCAGAAAATATTTTAGGGACGATAGGAAACACACCCATGGTAAAACTAAATAAATTAGTTGAAGATTTACCGTGCTTGGTGCTAGCGAAATATGAGACGTTCAATCCAGGAAATTCTGTAAAAGACAGAATGGCCTTAAAAATGATTGAAGATGCAGAAGCCGATGGGCGTTTAAAGGCAGGAGGGACTATCATTGAAGGAACTTCTGGAAATACTGGTATGGGACTTGCTTTGGCTGCGATAGTAAAGGGTTACAAATGTATTTTTGTGATGTCCGACAAACAATCTAAAGAAAAAATGGATATTCTTAGAGCAGTAGGAGCTGAAGTTGTTGTGTGTCCCACAGACGTTGAACCAACTGATCCAAGAAGCTATTACTCTGTTTCAAAACGCTTAGGCGATGAAACTCCAAATTCATGGTATGTCAATCAATATGACAATCCTAGTAATGCCATTGCCCATTATGAAAGCACTGGTCCAGAAATTTGGAAACAAACTGATGGTAAAATCACTCATTTTATTGTCGGGGTTGGCACTGGAGGAACAATCTCAGGGGTTGCTAAATACCTAAAAGAGCAAAACCCGGAAATTAAAATATGGGGGATTGATACTTATGGGTCTGTTTTTAAAAAATATCATGAAACTGGAGAATTCGATGAAAAAGAGATTTATCCTTATGTTACTGAGGGAATTGGTGAAGATATTTTACCTGAGAATGTGAATTTTAATTTGATTGATGGTTTTACAAAAGTAACCGACAAAGATGCAGCTGTCTACACGCAACTTTTGGCTAAAAAAGAAGGAATGTTTCTTGGTAATTCTGCGGGAGCAGCTATCAAAGGGTTACTTCAATTAAAAGATAAATTTCAAAAAGAGGATGTTGTAGTTGTCTTATTTCATGATCATGGTAGTCGCTATGTTGGCAAAATGTTTAATAATGATTGGATGCGGAAAATGGGGTATATCGCCTAAGAAGGATTAGTCAGTTAAATCATGAATAAATAAACCACTTCTTAATTTTGGCTCAAACCATGTCACCTTTGGGGGCATCAGTAAATCGTTGTCAGAGATATTAATAAGTTGTGTCATGCTTACTGGATACATTGAAAAAGCAACCTTCATGTCACCACTATCTACACGTTTTTCTAATTCACTTAAACCTCTCATACCACCTACAAAATCGATTCGAATATCTTTTCTCAAGTCAATGATATCAAAAATGGGTTCCAAAACATTTTTTGAAAGAATGGTGACATCGAGTTGTCCTATAGGATCAGAATCATCATAACTATCGGGTAATGAAGAAAGTTTATACCATTGGCCTTCTAAGTACATGCCAAAAGTATGAAGACTCTCAGGACGATACTGTGTTGCACAAGTCACGACGTCAAATTTATTTTTTAAACGCTGAATAAGTTCATTTTTAGTGAATCCGTTGAGATCTTTTACGACACGATTATAATCAAGAATTTTTAACTGATTATCAGGAAACACAACAGCCATGAAATAATTATCTCTTTTTTTATCGTCAAGATTCCCATTTCTTGAATCTCTAAATTCTTTGCCTACAAGAGCTCCTGCAGCGGTGCGATGATGGCCATCAGCAATATAAATTTTTGGAACTTTTGTTTTAAAAAGGGCAGTTATTTTTCGAAGTATCTCTTTGTTGGTAATGGCCCATAATCGATGTCGAATGTCATCATCTGAAATGAAATCATATAGGTGTTTCTCTTTCTTAGTAATGTTGACGAGTTGGTCAATGCCTGTAACTTGAGGATATGATAAAAAGACAGCTTCATAATTTAGTGCACTGTAACGCACATGATTTTTTCTATCCTCCTCTTTGTCAGGACGAGTTAATTCATGTTTTTTAATCGTATTATTAAAATAATCATCAATGGAACAACAACCAACTAATCCCGTTTGAGTGTGATTTCCCATAGTCAATTCGTAAACATAATAGCTCTCATGAGAATCCTGTTTTAAAATATTTTTTGAAACAAAATCATCAAATACAGCTTTACCTTTTTCGTATACTCGTGGAGCATAATAATTTGAATCCTCTGAAAAATTTATTTCAGGTTTTATAACATTATAAAAAGAAATAGGATTGTTTAATGCTTCCAATTTTGCCTCCTTTGCATTAAGTACGTCGTATGGTTTACTCGCTATATTCTGTGCATATTTTTGTTGTGGGCGATATGCTTTAAATGGAACAAAAATAGACATCTCGTGTTAGTTTTAGTTAGGTGTTAGTTCTTACGAAGTTATCTCTAAACGAGGGTTTAGACAAAAAAACAGTCACAATGTTATTGATAGTTATCAACCTATTTTTAGACCGTAAACATACTGACCACAAACTTTTTTATTTAAATCAATAATACCCGGAAAATGACCCCATTTTTTAAAATTATAGTTCTCTAATAACGAGATACTTGCGGTGTTGTTGTCCAAAAGAATAGCGAGTAGACTATGCTTTTTAAGCCGCTTGCAATCTTTTATTGCATACTTCATGAGTGTTGATCCAATCTGTTTTAGATGATGGTTGTAATCTACATAGTAGCTGATTTCAGCAACCTTTGACATGGCTTGTCGACCGCGTCTATAGGGTGATAAATAGCAAAAGCCAACAATTTGTTTATTAAGTGTGGCGACATAAATTGGGTGGGTGTTTATATCAAATTCATGAAACCATTTTAATTTACTTTCCACAGTTTCTTTTATTAAAATACCATTTGCTTGAGCATCAATTGCTTGATTCAAAATGAAGATTATTTTAGGGAGGTCTGTAATATTTGCGTATCTAACGACAATACGTTGTGATTTAGTTTTTAAAGTATTCATATTAATGTTTTGACAGCCCTTTTAATATGGGGCTCATATGATTTTTATTTCCAGTCATTTCCCAATGTCCTAAAGATATTGGGATGTTACCGATAGTGTTGAGAGTGTCAAAAAAATCCTTTGTTTTAAATTGTAATCCATCACGTTCTTTAATCCTTGCGAAATTAGCCATGGTGTCCTCCAGTAAATATTTTCCCGTAATGTAACTTGTTCCGTAACCTGGTTGTCTTAGATATAAATGTTGTTCAAATATAAGTAGTTCTTTTTCGGTTTTCATCCAGCCCCTTGGCGTATAATCAGAATGAATACTTCCTGCCTCCTCCATGGTCATTAAATTTGCATGCGCGTACAAAGAACCTAAGCCTCTCGCTGCTCTCTGTGCAATCATGATGTATACAATTTCTTTAGTTCTTGGACTGTTATCATATAAGCCAGATTGCATGAACATTTCTTCAACAGCTGTCGCAGTTCCTTCATTTCGAGAATCAAAAATATTATATAGTAAGGGGCCTCTGCGTATAAGACTTGGATTTGGTTCTGTATCCATTCGTGCAAGTTCAAACCAATGATAAAAATGAGAATATAAAGGTCTCGGATCGTAGTGTTCCCCGATTAAAAAAAAATTTCGTTGCTCTCTGGGGACATAACTTCCAAGATGTTCTCGCAAGGCAGTATCAAAATAGGGTTTTACGGAGACGATCTCTTGTTTATCAAGAAAATTAATGAGACTCGTTGCTCCTTCATCAGCCAGTTTTTCATATTCCATAACTGATATGGCATCTTTTAATTGAGGTATATTTCTGTTTCGATGTTCCTCTAATTTTAATGAAGACCACGCTCGAGCTAACTCACGCTTTAGAATCATGACCTCGTCAGACCAAGTTAGTGGAACTAAATGCACATTTTGCATATACCACGTGTAATTATCTCGCCCGATACCAGAAGGACCTGTTTTTGAAGCAGCTTCTTGTTTTAACCATGTAACAAAACTATTTGTTGAAACAATGGCATGGTCGATATGTGATATAAGTTCAGTGTCGGTTTTTAAGAAATCCTTATTTTTTAATTCATTGAGGACAATACTTTGTCGTTCAATGTCCCGAATACCAGTAATCCATAAATCTTTTGCATTTCCAGTTAAATTATACTGAGCCTGTTTGTTTAATGATGGAATAACTTGAAGATCACTTATTAGACGAATTCGTTCAGATTTATTCAGTGGAAATTGATAAGTCCACAATTCTGTAGTATGGTGATGAGTTGGTCCTTCGTGTGCAGGCACATCACTTCTCGCACTCCAAACAGATTTATAAAATGCAGGATCGCGATTCCAGGGTTTAAGTATGTTATGATTAAAATCGTAACCATTCATTTCAGCCCATACAATCATCCAATCAACTTGTTTATCAATACTCCAATTCGTTGTGTCAATTGATAGTAATGTTGATCTTAATTCTAAAAATTTAGGCCAGCGATTCTCAAAAGATTTTTTCGTGTAATCTGGAGCACCCTCATTTTTGGGAGGATTTTCAAACGTTCGCCAGTTAACAAATAAGTTTTCTAAGTCAGTGTAATTATTTAAGTTTTTTGATATTTTTTTTGTAGTGTTGCTGATTTTTGAGCTTTCACTGTTACAACTTAAACAAATTGAAAATCCAATTAGCAATAAGAGAAAGAAGATGTGTTTCATTTTTAGTTTTTATTTTACAAGGTTCTTTTAATTTTTTTTATCAACCATTCGATATCATTAACATAGCAAAAAATTGATACTAATTTAGTTTTTTTTCTTCAATCATGTAAGCTTGTGTGATACGTAGAATATCTTAAAATTAATAGTTTACATCAAGAAGACATCGTTTTACTGCTAGATAATGTTTAGACAACTTTTTTTTACACATAAAATTTATCAACTTTGTAACTATGACAATTATCTATAATGCGGTATTATATTTTCAAAAACACGGTTACTATGTCTGTCAACGAATAGCAGATCGATTTGGAATAAGAGCCAAAGTAGTGCGTACGTCGTTTATGTATTTAACCTTTGTAACGCTGGGTTTTGGGTTTACCTTATATCTGTTTATTGCTTTTTGGATTCGAATTAAAGACCTGTTGTACACTAAACGCAGTTCTGTTTTTGATTTATAGCTATGGAAAACCCTTTTTTTAAAGTTTTCAGATCTAAAATTAATACCGCCATCGCGTTGTTAATCATACTGTTAATTATTGGTGTTGTTGGTTTTAGGATATTGACTAACTATACCTGGATTGACGCAGTGTATATGACTGTCATTACGATAACCACAGTGGGTTTTGGAGAAGTAAACCCATTAGATGATGATTCGAAAATTTTTACGATATTTTTAATTTTGACAAGTGTTATAATTGTTGGTTACGCTATCAAGGTAATTACTGAATACATACTCACAAAGAATAATATTGAAGAACTTAAACAGAAAAAAATGCAAAAAAAGATTGATGCACTTAGTAACCATGTCATCATTTGTGGATATGGTAGAAATGGAAAGCAGGCAGCAAAAAAATTGTTAGCACATAAACGATCTTTTGTTGTTATAGAGGCAAACAAAGAAACAGTTGAGAAATATCAAAGCGCTTTGGTTCCTTTTATATACGGAAATGCTAATGAAGATGACATTTTGCAAAGAGCGGGTGTTGAAAGAGCAAAATGTTTAATCTCGGCATTACCAAGTGATTCTGACAATGTTTTTGTTGTGCTTTCAGCACGACAAATGAACGATAAAATTAGAATAATAAGTCGTGCTTCTCAGGAAACCACCTACGGAAAACTTAAGCTCGCCGGAGCTAATAATGTAATATTACCTGATAAAATTGGTGGGGATCACATGGCTTCCTTAGTGGTTGTTCCTGATTTATTAGAGTTCATTGACAATCTTTCAATTGTAGGTGAATCAAACATTAATATTGAAGAAATTGCAGTGGAACAACTTTATGATACTTCTAAATTAAAAACCATTAAAGATCTTGATTTGCGCAAGAAGACGGGTTGCAATGTAATTGGTTATAAAAATGACAATGGGAAGTATCTTATAAACCCAGAAGCAGAGCTTAAATTAGCTCCAAATTCTAAGGTAATCGTACTTGGAAGACCAGAACAAATACAAAAGCTTAATTCACTTTACAATATTGAAGTGAAGTAGTCTTTTAATCGGCGAAGGACAATGTTAAAATACTATTATACTTTAAAAACTCATTTATTTTTAGTTTCTTGCTAGTCAAACTAACAATTTTAAAAATTTAAACTAATTAATATTTTTTATTATGAAGAAATATCTTCTTTCATTATTTACTTTAATATTACCACTTTTAACGTTTGCTCAAGAAGTTGAAAAAGGACTGGACCAGAAAATTGATGAAGCCTTCAAGCCAATATCAGATTTTTTTAGTGGTATGATTTTCTTTCCTATTTATAAAAGCGAAAGTATAGAGATTCCATTTGTTCTTCTTCTGTTAGTAGCTAGTGCTGCGTTTTTTACAGTCTATTTTAAATTCCCAAATATTTTTCATTTTAAAACAGCGATTGATGTTGTTAGAGGAAAATATGATGAAGTAGATCACCCTGTTGTTGAACCAGCTTACGGAGATTCAACCCCAGGAGGAGATTCAATTGAAACGATAAGAGATGAAAGTGAAGAAGGGGAAGTGAGTCATTTTCAAGCATTAGCGACTGCAGTTTCTGGAACTGTAGGAAATGGTAATATAGCTGGTGTTGCATTGGCAATTGCTCTTGGTGGTCCGGGAGCTACTTTCTGGATGGTTGTTTGTGGTTTTCTTGGGATGTCCACAAAATTTGTTGAATGTACGTTAGGAGTACAGTACAGAGATGTAGGAGAAGATGGAACTGTGTATGGTGGCCCAATGTATTACATAAGCAAAGGATTAAAAGAAAGAGGCTTTGGAATGTTAGGGAAAATAGCCGCAATTATTTTTGCTATTTTCTGTATTGGAGGGTCTTTTGGAGGTGGTAATGCTGCTCAATCAAACCAAGCAACCGTAGTTTTAAAGGAATTATTAGGTTTAGAAAGTACCGCTGCAGGAGCATGGATTGGAATTATTTTGGCAATTTTAGTAGGAGTTATTATTATTGGCGGAATTAAAAGAATCGCCTCTGTAACAGAAAAAGTAGTTCCTTTTATGGCTGTATTATATGTGCTAGCTTGCCTATATATTTTAGGAGTTAACTTTTCTTTAATTGGTGATGCATTTTCTTTAATTTTTAGAGAGGCTTTCAATCCAACTGCAATTGGAGTAGGAGGCTTTATTGGTGTCTTATTAGTTGGATTTAAAAGAGCTGCATTTAGTAATGAAGCCGGAGCTGGTTCTGCGTCCATTGCCCATTCAGCCGTGAAAACAAAATATTCAGCATCTGAAGGATTAGTCGCCTTATTAGAACCATTTATTGATACAGTGGTGATTTGCACAATGACGGCTTTAGTAATTATTATTTTTAATTTTGGTGGAGATGCATCAGGAGCAACAATCTTTCAATACGGCGGAGATGGAAGTGGTGGAGTATTTATAGAAGGAGCAAGGTTAGAAGGAGCTGGAATTACGTCTGCGGCATTTGCAGAATATATTCCGTACTCAAATATATTTTTAACAGTTGCTGTTGTGTTAT
Organism: uncultured Flavobacteriaceae bacterium; assembly: GCA_905479065.1. GTDB lineage: Bacteria > Bacteroidota > Bacteroidia > Flavobacteriales > Flavobacteriaceae > CAJQLB01. The sequence continues at coordinate 65,583 of CAJQLB010000029.1, forward strand.
TTGCAGTTTCTACAATGATTTCTTGGTCTTATTATGGATTGCAATCTTGGAAATTCTTGTTTGGTAGAGGGAAGACAGCGGATATAGTTTACAAATTACTGTTTTGTTTGTTTGTTGTTATTGGCGCCGCTGCTAGTATGAAATCTATTTGGGACTTCTCTGATGCGATGATCTTTGCAATGGTATTCCCAAATATGGTTGGTCTATATTTCTTATTTCCAGTTGTTAAAAAACAGCTTGCAAGATATACAGATGCAATTAAAGGCACAAAATAAATGTAAAACATACATCAATGAAAAAATCCCATTTCAAGTTCACAAAAGGACAACGATATGGGATTTTTTTTCTTATACTAATTATCGTTGTGATTCAGTTTGTGAACGCTTTTATTGAATTTCCTGATGATCATAAAGTTCTGATACCACCAAACTACGAGGAGTTTCAAAAAGAAATCGATTCACTTAAACAGTTGACTCTAAAGAATAATAAACCAAAAATATTTCCTTTTAATCCAAACTTTATAGACGATTACAAAGGTTATAGTATAGGCATGTCCTCGCAAGAAATTGACCGATTGCTTGAGTTTAGGAAGTTGAATAAATGGATTAACTCGATATCACAATTTCAGAAAGTTACAAAAGTTTCTGACTCCTTGTTAAATCAAATTTCACCTTTTTTTAAATTTCCGGAATGGATAACCAATCCCAAGAAACCTATTAATTTTAAAAAGCAACAGGTTCAAAACAAAACCTTTGAGCAGAAAATGGATTTCAATATTGCTTCTCTACAACAACTGCAACAAATCCCTGGAATTGGCAAAGTTTTATCACAACGAATTATCAATTATAGAAATAAATTTGATGGTGGTTTTATTGCAGACATACAGCTTCAGGATATATATGGAATTTCACCCGAAGTCGAAGAACGTTTGTTACGCCAATTCACGGTAAAAACTCCTAGAAAGATTAAACCCATAAATTTGAATAGTGCGACAGTCGAACAATTGGTCACTGTGCAGTATATTGATTACGAGTTAGCTTACGAAATAATAAATCAAAGAACACTTAAGCAAGGGTTTAATTCTTTTGATGATTTAACAAAAGTAAAGGACTTTCCAAATGATAAACTTGATATAATTCAGCTATATTTGACTTTAAATTAATAAGCCTTATATGAATGACATGTATTTTACTGAGGAGCATCAATTATTTAGAAAAAGTCTTCAGGATTTTTTGCAAAAAGAAGTCGTTCCGCATATTGAAAAATGGGAAAGTTCCGGCTCAATAGATCGCTTCATTTGGGAAAAGTTTGGAGGCATGGGGTATTTTGGATTATCAACACCGGAGAGCTATGATGGTCTTGATTTAGACTTATTTTACACCGTCATTTTGCTAGAAGAATTACAAAAAATAAACTCTGGTGGTTTTGCTGCGGCAATCTGGGCACACGCTTATCTAGCGATGACTCATTTAAATAAAGAGGCCAATCACGAGCAAAAAGTCAAATACCTCCAGCCGAGTGTCATGGGGAGAAAGATAGGATGTTTATGTGTGACGGAGCCTTTTGGGGGCAGTGATGTGGCTGGTATTCGCACAAAGGCTGAAAAAAGAGGAGATAGTTATATACTAAACGGCTCTAAAACATTCATTACTAATGGAGTATATTGTGATTACATGATTGTTGCTGCTAAAACAACTCCTAATCAAGGTAATAAAGGAATTAGTTTATTTATTGTTGATAGAAATACAGACGGTGTCAATGTTTCCAAATTAGATAAGTTAGGATGGCGCGCTTCAGACACTGCAGAAATATCCTTTGATGATGTTATCGTTTCTGAATCAAATCTTATGGGGGAGGTAGACAAAGGATTTTCATATATAATGCAGCATTTTGCTTTGGAACGTTTAATCATGGGCGTTAATGCACATGCTAGAGCTGAATTTGCTCTCGAATATGCACTTCAGTACATGTCGGAGCGTTCAACTTTTGGAAAAACTATTAATAAGTACCAAGCGTTACGGCATCGATTTGCAGATTTACATGCTGATATGGAAATTTGTAAAACCTATAATTATGCTGTGACTCAGAAATTAAATAGCGGTGATTATGTCGTAAAGGAAGCCACTATTTCCAAACTTCGTTCAACTAAAATGGCTGATGAGGTTGTATATGAATGTTTACAATTTTTGGGAGGCTATGGTTATATGGAAGAATATCCAATGGCTCGATTATTTAGAGATAGTAGATTAGGTCCTATTGGTGGTGGAACAAGTGAAATTCTAAGAGAAATAATAGCTAAAATTGTAATCGACAAGAAAGACTACAAACCAATAACATAAAATAAAATATTTTTAATTGCTAGTTTTAAATAAGTTTATATATTTGCAGCCTGAAAATCACAAAAGAAGGGAGGTTAAGCACTATGTTAATAATACCAATAAAAGAAGGAGAAAATATAGACAGGCCGTTAAAGCGTTTTAAAAGAAAGTTTGATAAGACTGGAACAAAAAGAATGCTTCAAACACGCAAGCAATTTAACAAGCCATCTATAGTGCGTAGAGCTCAGATTCAAAAAGCGCAATATATACAAGGACTTAGAGATTCAGAAACTATTTAGTTCGCGACAAAAAATTTCATAAAAACCCGCACTTTTAGTGCGGGTTTTTCTTTGAAAAGAAGTAAAATAAGTTTTGTATTTTTAAGTTTAATTAAATGCGATGGCCTTTCATTATTTTTCGGAGTACTTAGAATTAGAAAAACATTATTCAAAGCATACGGTGACGGCTTACATCAATGATCTTGAAAGTTTTCAAAGCTTTTGTATGAGCAAGCATGATTTTGAAAAAATAGATGATGTTTCATATACCCAGATACGAGACTGGATTATTTACCTAGTAGAGTCTACAATTTCAAATAGAACTATCAATAGAAAAATATCATCTTTAAATAGCTACTTTAAGTTTCTTTTGAAAACAAAGTCAATTGATGTTAATCCCCTAGCAAAGCACAAGGCTCTTAAAACTGACAAAAAAATACAGGTACCATTTTCACAATTGGAAGTGGAGACTGTCTTGAATGATATTTATTTCGAGGATACGTTTGAAGGCGTTAGGAACAAATTCATGATTGAATTATTGTACGCAACTGGAATAAGAAGAACAGAATTAGTACATCTTCAATTAAGCGATATAAGTCTTTCAAGTAAAACGTTAAAGGTTTTGGGGAAAAGGAATAAGGAACGTATTTTACCACTTACTTCTTCATTGATAAAATGTCTTAATGCGTACATAAAGGAGCGAAAAAAACTTTCTGTATGCCATGATAAACAAGTGCTTTTTTTAACAAAAAAAGGAGTTAAAATTTATGAAACTCTTGTTTACCGCGTGATAAATGATTATTTTAGTAAAGCATCTACAAAAGTGAAAAAGAGTCCGCACATATTGAGACATTCTTTTGCAACACATTTACTTAACCAAGGTGCAGATTTAAATGCGGTCAAAGAATTATTGGGTCATACGAGCTTAGCATCAACACAGGTTTACACGCACAATAGCATAGCAGAACTTAAAAAAGTTTATGCTCAAAGTCATCCTAGAAATTCAAAGACATAAAACATTGTCAAACTTAAACCAATAACAGTATGAAAGTACATACACAGTCAGTTAATTTTAATGCCGATCAAAAACTTTTAAATTTCATTCAAGACAGAATGGATAAATTAGATCGTGTTTACGATAAAGTGATTAAATCTGATGTTTTTTTGAAAGTTGAGAATACAAGTGACAAGGAAAACAAAATTTTTGAAGCTAGGGTTAATGTTCCAGGAGATAGTTTTGTTGTGAAAAAAGTATGTAAAACCTTCGAGGAGGGCGCAGATTCAGCGGTCAGTTCGTTGGAAAGACAACTAAAAAAACGAAAAGAAAAATTAAGAACTTATTTATAGATAAAATTTTTTAAAAAATGTTTTGAAACATAAAAAATATATTTACATTTGCAGTCCGTTAGAAATAGCGGACTTTTTTGTTGCCTAAAAGTAACAAAATTGCCGATGTAGCTCAGCTGGCTAGAGCAGCTGATTTGTAATCAGCAGGTCGTGGGTTCGAGTCCCTCCATCGGCTCAAGTTCTTTAAAATAATGAATTTTACATTGGGGAGATACTCAAGCGGCCAACGAGGACAGACTGTAAATCTGTTGGTTTTACCTTCGCAGGTTCGAATCCTGCTCTCCCCACACTTAAATTCATATGAATGTGTATTATATTGCGGGAGTAGCTCAGTTGGTAGAGCGTCAGCCTTCCAAGCTGAATGTCGCCAGTTCGAACCTGGTCTCCCGCTCTAAATTCCTGCGAAGGCAGGAATCTCATCTAAACAATGAGAAAGTAAACACTTTACGCCGGTGTAGCTCAGGGGTAGAGCGTTTCCTTGGTAAGGAAGAGGTCACGGGTTCAAATCCCGTCATTGGCTCTTTTTTGAGTAAGTAAATTATTGAGTACTAATATAAATTAAGATTAAAATAAATTAAACATGGCAAAGGCAACTTTCGATCGTTCAAAACCACACCTTAATATAGGTACAATTGGACACGTAGATCACGGTAAAACAACTTTAACTGCTGCTATTACTAAAGTATTAGCTGATGCAGGTTTTTCAGAAGCAAAATCATTCGATCAGATTGATAATGCACCTGAAGAAAAAGAAAGAGGTATCACAATTAATACATCACACGTTGAATATGCAACACAAAATCGTCACTATGCACACGTTGACTGTCCAGGTCACGCGGATTACGTGAAAAACATGGTAACTGGTGCGGCTCAAATGGATGGTGCAATTTTAGTGGTCGCTGCGACTGATGGCCCAATGCCACAGACTCGTGAGCACATCTTGTTAGGACGTCAAGTCGGTATTCCACGTATTGTTGTATTCATGAACAAAGTGGATATGGTAGATGATGAGGAATTACTTGAATTAGTGGATATGGAGATCAGAGATCTTTTATCTTTTTACGATTATGATGGAGATAATGGACCAGTGATTGCCGGTTCTGCCTTAGGTGCTTTGAATGGAGAACAAAAGTGGGTTGACTCTGTATTGGAATTAATGGAATCTGTAGATAATTGGATCGAAGAGCCGTTAAGAGAAGTTGATAAAGACTTTTTGATGCCAATCGAGGATGTATTCTCAATTACAGGTCGAGGTACAGTAGCTACTGGTCGTATTGAAACAGGTATTGCCAATACAGGTGATGCAGTTGATATTATTGGTATGGGAGCTGAAAAATTAGCATCTACTATAACGGGTATTGAAATGTTTCGTCAAATATTAGATAGAGGTGAAGCAGGAGATAATGCAGGTATCTTATTGAGAGGTATTGAAAAAACTCAAATTTCAAGAGGTATGGTTATTTGTAAGCCAGGCTCTGTAACACCACACGCAAAGTTCAAAGCTGAGGTGTATATTTTGAAAAAAGAAGAGGGTGGTCGTCACACACCATTCCACAATAACTATCGTCCACAGTTTTACGTTCGTACAACAGACGTTACAGGTAACATTGGTTTGCCTGATGGAGTTGAGATGGTTATGCCTGGTGATAACTTAACAATTAACGTTGAGTTAATACAGCCAATTGCAATGAATGTTGGATTACGTTTCGCGATTCGTGAAGGTGGTAGAACTGTTGGAGCTGGTCAGGTTACTGAGATTTTAGACTAATTAAAAGTTAGTATATAAAGTGAAGGCGTTTCGATTTTTTCGAAATGCCTTGACTTATATTTACGGGTTTAGCTCAGTTGGTAGAGCACTGGTCTCCAAAACCAGGTGTCGGGAGTTCGAGTCTCTCAACCCGTGCTATAAAATACAGGTTGAGAAAGTTAATTTGATAAGAAAGATCTTAATCGATAAAAATATATAACATGGCAGGAATTGTTAATTACATAAAAGAATCGTTTGATGAATTAAAAAATCATGTGAGTTGGCCAACTTTAGCTGAGGCTCAAAGTTTGACCATTCTTGTTGCGGTTTTTTCAATTATATTTTCTTTAGCCATATGGGGTGTTGACACCGTATTTAGTGGAATAATTAAAGAATATTTTAACTTATTAAAATAGGTATTTAGTTATGGCAGAGAATAGTACTGACAAAAAATGGTATGTAGTTAGGGCGGTAAGTGGTCAAGAAAATAAGATCAAAGCGTATATTGAAAATGAGATCGCAAGGTTAGGACTTTCGGATTTCGTAGAACAAGTACTAGTTCCTACTGAAAAAGTCATTCAGATCCGAAAAGGGAAAAAGGTGAATAAAGAAAAAGTTTATTTCCCAGGATACATTATGATTCAAGCGAATCTTAGTGGTGAAATACCTCATATTATCAAGTCGATAACTAATGTTATTGGATTTTTAGGTGAGACAAAGGGAGGGGATCCTGTTCCATTGCGTCAATCTGAAGTGAATAGAATGTTAGGAAAAGTGGATGAGCTTTCAATTGAAGCCGACGCTAATGTGGCTATACCATTTGTAAAAGGACAAACAGTGAAAGTTATCGATGGTCCTTTCAACGGTTTTGACGGTACCATTGAAAATATTAATGAAGAAAAGCGGAAACTTGAAGTGATGGTCAAGATTTTTGGTAGAAAAACACCACTGGAATTGAGTTACATGCAAGTTGAAAAAGTATAATAATTGTTACATAGATAAGATTGTTTTTATCGCTTCCAAATGTTAAAGACAAGTTGAATTAAATTATTAAAAATGGCAAAAGAGTTAGGAAAAGTAGTTAAGCTACAAGTAAGGGGAGGTGCAGCGAATCCGTCGCCACCGGTTGGACCCGCTTTAGGTGCCGCTGGAGTAAATATCATGGAGTTTTGCAAGCAGTTTAATGCTAGAACTCAAGATAAACCTGGAAAGGTTTTACCTGTCGTGATATCGGTTTATAAAGACAAATCTTTTGATTTTGTCATTAAAACTCCTCCTGCAGCAGTACAATTATTAGAAGCGGCCAAAGTAAAAAAGGGTTCAGGTGAACCAAACAGGAAAAAAGTTGCGAAAGTAACTTGGGATCAGGTTAGAACAATTGCTGAAGATAAAATGGTAGATTTAAACGCGTTTACTATTGGTTCTGCCATGAAAATGGTTGCAGGTACTGCAAGATCAATGGGGATAACTGTAAGAGGTGGTGAAGCACCTAATTAATCTAAATTATTTTTTGAAATGGCAAGATTAACAAGAAAACAGAAAGAAGCAGTTGCTAAAATAGACAAAACAAAGTTGTATTCAGTAGATGAAGCATCAGCGTTGATAAAGGAGATTTCAAATGAAAAATTTGACGCTTCTGTAGATTTAGCTGTTCGTTTAGGTGTAGATCCAAGAAAAGCGAACCAAATGGTGAGAGGTGTTGTATCTCTTCCTCATGGAACTGGAAAGGATATGAAGGTTTTAGCATTAGTTACACCCGATAAAGAAGCAGAAGCAAAAGATGCTGGTGCTGATTATGTTGGCTTAGACGAGTACCTTGACAAAATTAAAGGTGGTTGGACTGATGTTGATGTCATCATTACAATGCCAAGTGTGATGGGTAAATTAGGGCCATTAGGACGTGTCCTTGGACCAAGAGGCTTAATGCCAAACCCAAAGACTGGTACAGTAACGATGGATGTTGCCAAAGCGGTAACAGAAGTAAAAGCTGGTAAAATTGACTTCAAAGTAGACAAAACAGGAATTGTACATGCTGCAATTGGAAAATCGTCATTTAGTGCTGATAAAATCGCAGGTAATGCTCAAGAGTTACTGTCTACACTAATGAAGTTAAAGCCTACAACGGCAAAAGGTGTTTACGTTAAGAGTATTGCAATGTCTAGCACCATGAGTCCAAGTGTAGCGATTAATCCAAAAATTGACTAAGCGGTAAAACTTTATATTATGACAAGAGAAGAAAAATCAAAAGTAATTGAAGTACTCACCGCAGAGCTCGCTGATAATGCAAATATTTATTTAGCAGATATATCAGGATTGAATGCGGACACTACCTCAAACTTACGTCGTGCTTGTTTTAAAGCAAACGTAAGATTAGCGGTTGTGAAAAACACGTTACTTGAAAAAGCAATGGAAGCCTCTGATAGAGATTTTGGAGATCTTCCAACAGTATTAAAAGGAAATACATCCGTGATGTATTCTGAAACTGGCAATGCACCAGCGAAAGTTATAAAAGCTTTCAGAAAGAAGTCGGATAAACCACTTTTGAAAGGAGCATTTATTGAAGAGACAATTTACTTAGGAGATGAGCAGTTAGACATGCTAGTTGATATCAAATCCAAAGAAGAATTGCTAGGAGAAATTGTAGGATTATTACAATCACCTGCTAAGAATGTAATTTCAGCACTGAAGTCTGGTGGTGGAACCATAGCAGGAATCATTAAAACACTATCTGAAAAAGAAGGATAGTTTAAAAAAAGTACGCACTTTATTACAATTATATTATTATTAAAAAATTATTAAAACGATAGAAAATGGCAGATTTAAAAGATTTCGCAGAACAATTAGTTAACCTTACTGTAAAAGAAGTAAATGAGTTAGCAACTATATTAAAAGACGAGTATGGTATCGAGCCTGCTGCTGCTGCTGCAGTTGCTGTTGCTGGTCCTGCTGGTGGTGGTGAAGCTGAAGAAGCTCAAACAGAATTTGATGTAATCCTTAAAGCAGCAGGAGGCTCTAAGTTGGCTGTTGTTAAATTAGTTAAAGAATTAACTGGTTTAGGATTGAAAGAAGCTAAAGGTTTAGTTGATGATGCACCAAGCGCTATTAAAGAAGGTGTTTCAAAAGATGAAGCTGAAGGTTTAAAAACTTCTTTAGAAGAAGCAGGAGCTGAAGTTGAGCTTAAGTAAGCTTAACCAACCTACAAATTATGGTTTAGGTCTGGAGTATAGTCTCTAGGACCTAAACCCTTTTGTGTATATAATTGTTATGTGCACGTAAAATTATTTTTTAATCATAAATTCGTCCGTCGATGTTAGCAACACAAGCTGAAAGATTAAATTTCTCATCTATAATTAATAGAACAGAATATCCTGATTTCTTAGATATTCAGATTAAATCCTTCCAGGATTTTTTCCAGTTAGAGACAAAATCAGAAGAAAGAGGTGATGAAGGTTTATACAATACCTTCATGGAGAACTTCCCGATTACAGATACGCGTAATCAATTTGTTTTGGAGTTTTTGGATTATTTTATCGATCCTCCAAGATACACAATAGAAGAATGTATAGAACGAGGTCTAACTTACAGTGTGCCACTGAAAGCTAGACTAAAGTTGTATTGTACAGATCCTGAACACGAGGATTTTGAAACTATAGTTCAAGATGTATATTTGGGAACTATTCCTTACATGACCCCAAGTGGAACCTTCTGTATTAACGGAGCAGAACGAGTTGTTGTTTCTCAATTACATCGATCACCTGGAGTATTTTTTGGCCAATCTTTTCACGCTAATGGAACGAAATTGTATTCAGCAAGAGTCATTCCTTTTAAAGGTTCATGGATTGAATTTGCGACGGATATTAATTCAGTCATGTATGCTTACATTGACAGAAAGAAAAAATTACCAGTTACGACACTATTTAGAGCTATTGGCTTTGAGAGAGATAAAGATATCCTTGAAATTTTTGATCTAGCAGAAGAGGTTAAAGTTTCCAAGTCAGGACTTAAAAAAGTAATTGGAAGAAAACTAGCGGCGAGAGTTTTAAACACATGGCATGAAGATTTTGTTGATGAGGATACAGGTGAAGTTGTGTCAATTGAAAGAAATGAAATTGTTTTAGACCGTGACACGGTTGTTGATAAAGAAAATATTGAGGAAATTCTTGAAGCTGGTGTAAAGACCATTCTGCTTCACAAAGAAATTTCACAGCAAGGAGATTATGCTATCATCCACAATACATTACAGAAAGATCCAACCAATTCTGAAAAAGAAGCAGTTGAGCATATCTACCGTCAGCTTCGAAACGCTGAGCCGCCAGATGAAGAAACAGCAAGAGGTATTATTGATAAATTGTTCTTTAGTGACCAGCGTTACAACCTAGGTGAGGTAGGTCGTTACAGAATGAATAAAAAATTACAATTAGATATCGGAATGGACAAACAAGTTTTGACCAAAGAGGATATCATTACGATTGTAAAATATTTAATTGAACTAATTAACTCAAAAGCAGAAATTGATGATATCGATCACTTATCTAACCGTCGTGTTAGAACAGTAGGAGAGCAATTATCATCACAATTTGGTGTCGGTCTTGCTAGAATGGCGAGAACCATAAGAGAACGTATGAACGTTCGAGACAATGAAGTTTTTACTCCCATCGATTTGATTAATGCGAAGACGTTATCTTCAGTCATTAACTCGTTTTTTGGTACCAACCAGCTGTCTCAGTTTATGGATCAAACAAATCCGTTAGCCGAGATTACACACAAACGTCGTTTGTCTGCTCTTGGACCAGGAGGACTGTCAAGAGAAAGAGCTGGATTTGAGGTTCGAGATGTGCATTACACGCATTATGGGCGTCTTTGTCCTATTGAAACTCCAGAAGGTCCAAACATTGGTTTGATATCTTCACTATCAGTGTATGCGAAAGTAAATTCAATGGGCTTTATTGAAACACCTTATCGTCCGGTGACTGATGGAGTTGTTGACATAAAAAGTGATCCAATATATTTGAGTGCTGAAGAGGAGGAAGAGAAGATGATTGCTCAAGCAACTATTGAGGTAGATGATAAAGGGAAAATTCTTCATGATAAGGTCATTGCTCGTCAGGAAGGTGACTTCCCTGTTATAGATCCTAGCGGTCTTCATTATACAGATGTTGCACCAAATCAAATTTCTTCAATATCAGCATCATTGATACCGTTTTTAGAACATGATGATGCAAACAGAGCCTTGATGGGATCAAATATGATGCGTCAAGCAGTGCCGTTATTATTGCCGGAATCTCCGATTGTAGGGACTGGGTTAGAGCGTCAAGTTGCCTCAGATTCTCGAGTTTTAGTGAACGCTGCTGGTGATGGTGCTGTAGAATATGTTGATGCTAATGAAATTGTCATCAAATATGATCGTACAGATGAAGAAGCTCTAGTAAGTTTTGATTCTGATACAGTAACCTATCCATTGACAAAATTTAGAAAAACAAATCAAGGAACTTCGGTTAATTTGAAAGCCATTGTTCAAAAAGGGGATAAGGTTGCTAAAGGTCAAGTATTATGTGAAGGTTATGCCACACAGGCGGGAGAATTAGCTCTTGGTAGAAATATGAAGGTTGCTTTTATGCCATGGAAGGGGTATAATTTTGAGGACGCCATAGTGATTTCGGAAAAAGTGGTTAGAAATGATGTATTCACGTCCATTCATATTGATGAGTACTCTTTGGAGGTTCGAGATACAAAACTAGGTAATGAAGAATTAACAAATGATATTCCAAATGTTTCAGAGGAGGCTACAAAAGATCTTGATGAAAATGGAATGATTCGAGTTGGTGCTGAAATTAAACCTGGAGATATATTAATTGGTAAAATAACACCAAAAGGAGAAAGCGATCCAACACCAGAAGAAAAATTACTTCGGGCTATATTTGGAGACAAAGCAGGAGATGTGAAAGATGCATCTTTAAAGGCTTCTCCGTCATTACACGGTGTTGTAATTAATAAAAAATTATTCGCTAGGGCGATTAAAGACAAGCGAAAAAGAGCAAAAGATAAGGAAGATATCATTCAGCTTGAGGATATTTATGACAATAAGTTTGATGACTTAAAAGCAATTCTTGTTGATAAGTTGTTCGCCATAGTAGGTGGTAAAACTGCTCAAGGTATTCAAAATGACTTAGGAGAAGAAGTATTTCCTAAGGGTAAAAAGTTTACACTTAAGATGTTAAATGCCGTTGATGATTATGCGCATTTAGTAGCAGGAAAGTGGACAACAGACAAGCATACTAACAAACTTGTAGCAGATCTTATTCATAATTATAAGATTAAAGAGAACGATTTACAAGGATCTTTGCGTCGTGAAAAATTTACAATTTCGGTTGGGGATGAGTTACCTGCAGGGATTATTAAATTGGCAAAAGTTTACATCGCTAAAAAACGTAAGTTAAAGGTAGGGGATAAAATGGCGGGACGACACGGTAACAAGGGTATTGTTGCAAGAATTGTTCGTCAAGAAGATATGCCATTCTTAGAAGACGGTACGCCAGTTGATATTGTTCTGAATCCTTTAGGAGTTCCTTCGCGAATGAATATTGGTCAAATCTACGAGACTGTTCTAGGATGGGCAGGTCAAAAGTTAAATCGTAAATACGCGACGCCAATTTTTGATGGTGCTACAATTGATCAGATTAACGGATTTACGGATGAAGCAGGTATTCCTAGATATGGTCATACTTATTTGTATGATGGAGGTACTGGTGATCGTTTTGATCAACCAGCGACCGTTGGTGTTATCTACATGTTAAAATTAGGTCACATGGTCGATGATAAAATGCATGCTCGTTCGATAGGACCATACTCACTCATTACGCAACAACCTCTTGGTGGTAAAGCACAATTTGGAGGTCAACGTTTTGGTGAAATGGAGGTTTGGGCTCTAGAAGCATATGGAGCATCCAGTACTCTTCGTGAGATACTAACAGTTAAATCGGATGATGTTATTGGTAGAGCCAAAACATACGAAGCAATTGTTAAGGGAGAGCCGATGCCTGAACCGGGACTACCAGAATCATTCAACGTGTTAATGCACGAATTGAAAGGTCTTGGATTAGACATTAGATTAGAAGAGTAATTAATTCATTATCACAACCATTTATTATGGCAAGAAAACAAGATAAGAATACAGTACAGAGATTTAATAAGATCTCAATTGGTTTAGCATCGCCAGAGTCAATTTTGGCTGCATCTCGTGGAGAGGTTTTAAAACCAGAAACAATTAATTATAGAACTCATAAACCTGAGCGTGATGGTTTATTTTGTGAACGTATATTTGGCCCAGTAAAAGATTATGAGTGTGCCTGCGGAAAATATAAACGTATACGATATAAGGGCATCGTTTGTGACAGATGTGGTGTCGAGGTTACGGAAAAGAAAGTTCGTCGTGACCGTGTTGGTCATATAAATTTAGTTGTGCCAGTGGCTCATATCTGGTATTTTCGTTCATTACCAAACAAGATTGGTTATTTATTAGGTCTGCCTTCAAAGAAATTAGACATGATTATTTATTACGAGCGCTATGTTGTAATCCAGCCTGGTAATGCCAAAAATGCTGAAGGTGAAGAACTCAAGAAAATGGACTTTTTGACTGAGGAGGAATATTTAAATATTTTAGAAGCCCTTCCGCAAGAAAATCAGTACTTGGATGACACGGATCCAGAAAAATTTGTTGCAAAAATGGGTGCTGAGTGTTTAATTGAATTGTTATCAAGAATAAAGCTTGATGAACTTTCATTTGAATTACGTCATAAAGCAAATACTGAAACATCGAAACAAAGAAAAACTGAAGCGTTGAAGCGTTTACAGGTTGTTGAAGCGTTCAGGGAAGCGAATGTTAATCGAGAAAATCATCCTTCATGGATGATTATGAAAGCGGTTCCTGTGATACCACCTGAGTTGCGTCCATTGGTGCCATTGGATGGTGGTCGTTTTGCAACGTCAGATTTAAATGATTTGTACCGACGTGTGATAATACGGAACAATCGTCTAAAGCGATTGGTTGAAATAAAAGCACCAGAAGTAATTTTACGAAATGAAAAACGTATGTTACAAGAATCTGTAGATTCTTTGTTTGACAACACGCGTAAGTCGTCTGCTGTTAAAACAGACTCGAATAGACCGCTCAAATCGTTGTCAGATTCGTTAAAAGGAAAACAAGGGCGTTTTCGTCAAAACTTATTGGGTAAACGTGTTGATTATTCTGCACGTTCTGTAATTGTTGTCGGTCCTGAGTTAAAATTATTTGAATGTGGATTGCCAAAAAATATGGCAGCTGAACTTTACAAGCCTTTCGTCATACGTAAATTAATTGAAAGAGGTATTGTTAAGACGGTGAAGTCTGCAAAGAAAATTATAGATAAAAAAGAACCTGTAGTTTGGGATATTTTAGAGAATGTTTTAAAAGGACATCCTGTTCTTTTAAATCGTGCTCCTACACTTCACAGACTTGGCATACAAGCATTCCAGCCTAAACTTATTGAAGGAAAAGCAATACAGCTTCACCCTCTAGTGTGTACTGCATTTAATGCTGATTTTGATGGAGATCAAATGGCTGTTCATCTACCGCTGGGACCTGAAGCTATATTAGAGGCGCAGTTGTTAATGTTAGCCTCTCACAATATTTTGAATCCTGCGAACGGTTCTCCGGTAACGGTACCATCTCAGGATATGGTACTTGGTCTTTATTATATGACCAAGTTGCGTAAGTCAACTTCAGACCATAAGGTTGTGGGTGAAGGGCTTACATTTTACTCACCTGAAGAGGTGACTATCGCCTACAATGAGAAGAAAGTAGAGTTAAATGCATCAATTAAGGTAAGAACTGTTGACTTTAATGATGATGGTCAATTAGCTCCACAAATTATTGAAACTACAGTTGGACGTGTTCTTTTTAACGAAAAAGTACCAGAGGCAGCTGGATTTATAAACGAAGTATTAACAAAGAAGTCGTTAAGAGATATCATCCATGGTATTTTAAAAGCAACTAGTGTTCCTGAAACGGCAGCGTTCCTTGACGAAATTAAAACCTTAGGATACAAATTTGCTTTCCAAGGAGGCCTGTCCTTTAGTCTTGGTGATATTATCATTCCACCCGAAAAGCATACGATGATTGATGCGGCTAATAAGGAAGTTGATGGTATCATGGGTAATTATAACATGGGACTCATTACGAACAATGAACGATACAACCAGGTGATTGATATTTGGACCTCTACTAATGCTGAATTGACAGAGTTATCAATGAAGCGTATACGGGAAGATCAACAAGGATTTAATTCAGTGTTTATGATGTTAGATTCTGGAGCCCGTGGATCTAAGGAACAAATTCGTCAGTTAACTGGTATGCGAGGTTTGATGGCAAAGCCAAAGAAATCTAATGCTGGCGGTGGAGAAATTATTGAAAATCCAATTTTATCGAACTTTAAGGAGGGATTATCAATTCTTGAATATTTTATTTCTACCCACGGTGCTCGAAAAGGTCTGGCAGATACGGCGCTTAAAACAGCAGATGCTGGTTACTTGACAAGACGTTTAGTTGATGTCTCTCAAGATGTTATCGTAAACTCTGAGGATTGTGGTACGTTAAGAGGTATTACTGTAGAACCATTGAAAAAGAATGAAGAGGTTGTTGAAACTTTGGAGGAGAGAATTGTAGGAAGAACGTCATTACACGATGTGTTTAATCCGCTTACTGAAGAGTTAATAGTTGGCGCTGGCGAACATATTTACGAAGATGTTGCAAAACGAATAGAAGATTCTCCAGTAGATGCTGTTGAAGTACGTTCCCCATTAACCTGTGAGGCTAAAAAAGGAATTTGTACAAAATGTTATGGTCGTAATCTTGCAACTGGAAAAATGGTGCAAAGAGGAGAAGCTGTTGGAGTTGTGGCAGCTCAGTCTATTGGTGAACCAGGAACACAGTTAACATTGAGAACCTTCCACGTTGGAGGGATTGCAGGTAACATTTCTGAGGAGAATAAATTAGTTGTGAAATTTGATGGTAAAGCAGAAATAGAAGACTTAAAAACAGTTAAAGGGACTGATAGTGAAGGAAATGACATAGATATCGTCATTTCTAGAACCTCTGAACTTAAATTAGTTGATACCAAAACAGGTATTACTTTAAGTACTAATAATATCCCTTATGGATCTACTATTTATGCGAAAAATGGTTCTAAGTTAAAAACAGGAGATATTGTTTGTCAATGGGATCCTTATAACGGAGTTATTATTTCAGAATTTGCCGGTAAAGTACGCTACGAAAATATCGAACAAGGAATTACCTATCAAGTCGAAATTGATGAGCAAACTGGATTCCAAGAAAAAGTAATTTCAGAATCAAGAAACAAAAAGCTTATTCCAACGCTTCATATTGAAGATGGTAAGGGTAATGTTATTAGATCTTACAATTTACCAGTAGGAGCTCACTTAATGATCGATGATGGTGAGAAAATTAAAATTGGTAAAATTTTAGTTAAAATACCTCGTAAATCAGCGAAGGCTGGTGATATTACTGGAGGTTTACCTCGAGTGACAGAATTATTTGAAGCGCGTAATCCTTCAAACCCAGCTGTTGTTAGTGCTATTGATGGAGTTGTTTCATTTGGAAAAATAAAACGTGGTAATCGTGAAATCATTGTTGAATCTAAGTTAGGAGATATTAAAAAGTACCTTGTAAAATTATCAAATCAAATTCTTGTGCAAGAGAATGATTTTGTAAAAGCAGGTATGCCACTATCAGATGGCTCAATTACTCCAAATGATATTTTGAATATCAAAGGACCGTCTGCAGTACAACAATACCTTGTTAACGAGGTTCAAGAAGTTTATAGACTCCAAGGAGTAAAGATTAATGATAAGCATTTTGAGGTTGTTGTAAGACAAATGATGCGTAAAGTTAGAATTCAAGATTCTGGAGATACCATATTCCTTGAAGACCAATTAGTTCATAAATCTGATTTTATTGAAGAAAACGATGAAATTTTTGGTAAGAAAATAGTTGAAGATGCCGGTGACTCTGATAACTTAAAAGCAGGGCAGATGATTACTTCGAGAGAACTAAGAGACGAGAACTCTATTTTACGACGTGAAGATAAAAAGTTAGTTGTTGCTAGAGATGCAAATCCTGCAACTGCAACACCAATTCTTCAAGGGATAACAAGGGCTTCGCTTCAAACAAAGTCATTCATTTCTGCCGCTTCTTTCCAAGAGACGACTAAAGTATTAAACGAAGCCGCTGTAGCTGGTAAAGTTGATTCGTTAGAAGGTCTTAAGGAGAATGTAATCGTTGGACATAAAATCCCAGCGGGGACTGGCTTGAGACGCTATGATGACATAATAGTTGGTTCGAAAGAAGAGTTTGATGAGATGATGCAAGCTAAACAAGAAATGAACTATAACTAAAAAGAGAGGCTTTAAAAAAGCTTTTGATAAATTAAAACCTCCGAGCACTTGTTGTTTGGAGGTTTTTTAATATCAAATAAAAAAGGAAATGCCTATTTTTGTACAATACAATTTATTTAAAAATGGCTGAGGATCAAAAAAATAAAAAAGGGCAAATTAATATTGAGCTCGACGAAAAAGTAGCAGAGGGAACTTACTCTAATCTAGCAATAATTAATCATTCTGTTTCAGAATTTGTTTTAGATTTTGTTAGTATTATGCCAGGAACACCTAAAAGTAAAGTAAAATCAAGGATTATTTTAACACCGCAGCATGCCAAGCGTCTTGTAAAGGCTTTAGGTGACAACGTCCATCGATTTGAAAAAGCACACGGTGAAATTAAAGATTACGAAAAAACACCGATACCATTAAATTTTGGGCCAACAGGACAGGCTTAGTTCTAAAATTACTTTTGATCTGACCATGGTTAATTATCCTTGACATTGCGCATTCAATTTAGGATAAATAATACTCTTGTTTCATAAAAACGAATGAGTTATTAATGGTACTCTGAAGTTAAATGGAAACTTATACTTGGGTATTTTTGTACAGTCATTTGCAAAGTAAAATGAGAGTCAGCCAAGAAAACAAGTTGATCTTGCTTGTCTTTTGCTAAAAAGCGTTGTTTTACACGTAAAAATTCTTTGAATTCTTCATTGTTTTTTTCTTGTGGTTCTACCCAACAAGCTTTGTGTACATTAAGATTTTCATAAGTGCATTTTGCCCCATATTCGTGTTCAAGACGGTATTGAATAACTTCATATTGTAAAGCACCTACAGTACCAATGATTTTCCTTCCATTTAATTCTAAGGTAAAAAGCTGTGCGACACCTTCATCCATAAGCTGATCGATACCCTTGTAAAGTTGTTTAGATTTTAATGGATCAGCATTGTTGATGTATCTAAAATGTTCGGGTGAAAAGCTAGGGATTCCTTTATAATTAATGTGCTCTCCTTCAGTCAGTGTGTCACCAATTTTAAAATTTCCAGTGTCATGCAATCCAACAATATCTCCAGGAAAAGAAATATCTACAATTTGCTTTTTTTCTGCAAAAAAAGCATTTGGACTCGAAAATTTTAATTTTTTTCCATTTCTGACGTGAAGATAAGGTTTGTTGCGTTCAAAAGTTCCTGAAACAATTTTTACAAATGCAAGTCTGTCTCTATGGTTTGGATCCATATTTGCATGTATTTTAAACACAAAACCAGTAAATTTTTCCTCTTTTGGCAATACTAAGCGTTCTTCACTTTGTTTAGGTCTTGGTTGAGGTGCTATTTGCACAAAACAATCCAAAAGTTCACGAACACCAAAATTATTTAATGCTGATCCAAAAAATACTGGTTGCAATTCACCTTGTAGGTAGGCGTTTTTATCAAACGCAGGATATATACCTTGTATGAGTTCTATTTCTTCACGTAATTGTTTTGCTGCTGTTAGACCGACGAGGTTTTCTAGCTCTTTAGAATCTAAATCAGACACTTTAATTGTGTCCTCTATATTTTTTCGGCTATCTCCGCTAAAGAGATTAATATTTTGCTCCCAAAGATTGTAAATCCCTTTAAAGTCGTATCCCATCCCAATTGGACAACTTAAAGGAACAACTTTTAAGCCCAATTTTTGTTCTACTTCATCTAAAAGGTCAAAAGCATCTTTACCTTCACGGTCTAATTTATTGATAAAAACAATCATTGGAATATTACGCATTCTGCATACTTCAACCAATTTTTCAGTTTGTTCCTCAACCCCTTTGGCGACATCAATTACTACAATGACGCTATCCACTGCTGTCAATGTTCTAAAGGTGTCTTCAGCAAAGTCTTTATGTCCGGGGGTATCAAGAATATTAATTTTAATGCCATCATATTCAAATGCTAATACTGATGTTGCCACAGAAATACCTCTCTGACGTTCAATTTCCATAAAATCACTTGTGGCCCCTTTTTTTATTTTATTACTTTTTACTGCACCAGCCTCTTGAATTGCACCTCCAAAAAGCAATAATTTTTCTGTCAGTGTTGTCTTTCCAGCATCTGGATGAGAGATAATGCCAAATGTGCGTCGGCGTTCTATTTCTTGTAAAAAACTCATAAAAATTATTTGCTAAATGGGTTGCAAATATAGGATTATTCATCATAATAAATATAATTGATGTTGTGCCTTTTTAAATCTATACGGAGATGTGTTTTTTAATAATTATCTCAGTACTTTTACCATATGAGTGAAGAGCAAGTCATTTTAGTAAATGAAAACAATGAGCCCATAGGCTTGATGCCAAAAATGGAGGCACACGAAAAAGGTATACTCCACCGAGCTTTTTCAGTATTCATTTTTAATGATCAAAATCAGTTAATGTTACAGCAAAGAGCTCGAAGTAAGTACCATTCTCCTGGCTTATGGACAAATACTTGTTGCAGTCATCAACGAGTTGGTGAGTCAAATATTCAGGCAGGACAGAGGCGTTTACAAGAGGAAATGGGATTTAATACCGAACTTAAGGATTCTATATCATTTATTTATAAAGCATCCTTCGATAATGGATTAACAGAGCATGAACTTGACCACATTTTGATTGGTAATTATAACGATGATCCAGTCATTAACGAGAAAGAGGTTGCTGATTGGAAATGGATTGATATCGAGGTGTTGAAATCACAGTTATCACAATCACCTGATAAATTTACGGCATGGTTTAAAATTATTTTTAGTAAATTTTACGACAACTTAAATGTAATTAATGATGAAAGTAACAGTAAGTAGAAAAGCACATTTTAATGCTGCACACCGTCTGTACAGAGAGGACTGGAGTTATGAAAAGAATAATTCAATTTTTGGTAAATGCAACAACCCCAATTTTCACGGTCATAATTATGAGTTAATTGTGAGTGTTACGGGTGAGATTGATCCAGAAACTGGCTACGTTATAGACATGAAAATTTTAAAGGATATCATCAAGAGTGAAATAGAGGATGTTTTTGATCATAAAAATTTAAATATTGAAGTTCCTGAGTTTAAAACGTTAAATCCAACTGCTGAAAATATGGTGGTAGTCATTTACGATAAGTTAAAGCGTAAAATTAATGATTCACTCGAATTAGAGGTGACTTTGTACGAAACCCCAAGAAACTTTGTTTCTTACTCAGGATTATAAAGGATGGAGATTGCTTTGTATCCGTTAAAATTTCACCCCATTTTAAAAGAAAAAATATGGGGAGGTAGAAAGCTTGATTTGCTACTTAATAAGAATGATAAAAAGCCTAATATCGGCGAGAGTTGGGAAATTAGTGATGTCCATGAACAGTCTTCAATTGTTTCAAATGGACCTCTAAAAGGAACCACACTGAAGAAACTTTTATCAACCTATCAAAACAAACTTATTGGGAATTCTAACTTTAGCTTATTTGGTGACACATTTCCTTTACTCATCAAGTTTATTGATGCCAAAGAAGATCTGTCAATTCAATTACACCCCAATGACGAGCTAGCTGCCAAAAGACACGATTCATTTGGAAAAACCGAGATGTGGTATGTTATGCAGGCTGATGATGATGCAAAACTTATTGTAGGCTTTAATCAAAAACTTACTCCTGAAGTTTACCTTAAACATTTAGAAGATAAAACGTTAACTGATATTTTAAATATTGATAAAGTAGCTCCAGGAGACACTTATTTTATTGAAGTAGGTCGTGTTCACGCTATTGGAGCAGGAGTTATGCTAGCTGAAATACAGCAGACAAGTGATATCACATATCGTGTCTATGACTGGGATAGAACAGACGTTAACGGACATTTACGTGAATTACATAATGATTTAGCAATTGACGCGATTGATTTTGATATGAAAGATGATTTCAGGGTGTCATATTCTAAGCATGCGAACGAGTCTAATGAAATGGTAACTTGTCCGTACTTCAAAACAAATTTTTTACAGTTATCAAAGACCATACAAAAACTAAATACATTTGATTCTTTCATCATTTATATTTGTTTAGAGGGGCAAGCACATTTTGAATCAAATAATTTCTCTGAAGTTATCGAAAAGGGAGAAACTATTTTAATTCCAGCTATTCTTAAGGAGTTCGTTATTAATTCAAACAATGTAAAACTTTTGGAAGTTTATGTTTAAAATTCCTTAATTTTGCATAAAATAACTTTATAAAAATGGCAAACGTTAGGAACTTAAAAAAAGATATTAATTACGTCCTCGGTGACATCATTGAAGCCGTCTATGTGTGGGAATATAATAACACAGATAAGGACACTAAAAAAAGTGAGTCTATTATTGATGAGGCAATTGAAATCTTTGATGATTTAATTGCGAAAGTAAACGATAAAAGCGTTGAAAATGCGAAGTCGCATTTTAAAACTATCAATAAAGAGCTTGAAGAAAAAGGCAGAGGACTTATTGATAAAATAAATAAATTATAAAATAAAAAAGGCGCTTGAAGCGCCTTTTTTATTTTATCGCATCTTCTTTTTTCCTCTCTTGAATAAATTCATCAAGTTGTAAACCATATTTTGAATTAGCAATATTCGTTGGAAGCGCTTTGTAAATAGTATCTAAAAATGTGACTTTGGCATTATAAATCTCTGAAAGCGCTATGTAGGGCGCTATTTCACTATCTTTATTATTCATGGCGAAATTAATCGCATATAAATATTTTCTTCTCATTAAGTTTTCTGAATCCTTGTTTACTTGACTTACTAGAATGTCATCACCGCTTTTTTGAGCATCAAACTTTGCTTTAATTAATTCAAGATTCTGATCATTGAATTTGCTGTTAATACTTTTAAATTCCTCTAACTTTTCGTTTAGAGGAGACCCCATGATTTTAGCATCAAATTCAAAACGTTTCAGCGTTGAGTTGATAGTTATCATTCCTGGTACAGCGAAAAATGAAATTCTTGGGATATCATCTCCTGCATTTTTATCAAGAGTCAGATAAAGCATTTCAGGTGCTTTTAAATCGTTTGTTAGTACAAAATCATCTTCCCCATTGTAAATAACAGAGTCTAAAACAACGAGTATGGTATCCTTCAATTGTTGCAAGTACAACTTGCCTTTTTTAAGACCTTTAATTTGACCTGTCACCGTCATGTTTGGTTCTACTTTACTGCAAGAGAAAATAGTCAAAACTAATAAAAATGGAATAAGCTGTTTCATAAACTAAATTGAATGGCAAATATCATATAATAAATGGTGAATTGAAAATATTCGTCTACACAAAAATCTAATTTTCAACTAACCGCAGCTAATTCCATCAGAATGGTACATGCAATTGCCGCTACTGTACCAATAGCATAACCAAAAACAGCCAATAAAACTCCTACAGTCGCTAAAGATGAATGGAATGCTGAAGCTACAATGGGTGCTGATGCTGCTCCTCCAACATTCGCTTGACTTCCAACTGCTAAAAAGAAATAAGGTGCTTTGATTAATTTGGCCATTATGATTAATAACCCAGCATGGATGGTCATCCAAACAACACCTATTGCTATGAGACCAGCATTGTCAAATATGAGCGATAAGTCCATTTTCATGCCGATGGTTGCAACTAGAATATAAATAAAAACACTCCCAAATTTACTAGCTCCAGCACCTTCATAGTTTTTGGCTTTAGTAAATGACAGCGCGATGGCAATAATGGTTGCTATACTTATCATCCAGAAAAATTTAGAACCTAAAAAAGTAAAAATATTTCGTATTGTTGCTCCTTCTATATTAGTGATCATGTCACCGAACAAAGGAGCTAAAAGATTGGAGCATAGGTGCGCCATACTTACTGTTCCAAATGCAATAGCAGCAATGATCATAAGATCAGTTAATGAGGGATTTCTTTGAACTTTTTTAGAAAACTTAGAGACTTTCTCCTTTAAAGCTTCAATAGACGATGTGTCTGCTTTCAACCAATTATTTATTTTATTTCTCTTGCCAATGCCAATGAGTAAAATAGCCATCCAAATGTTGGCAACAACAATGTCAACAAAAACCATTCCTCCATAAAGCTTTTGGTTATAACCATAGATTTCTAACATCGCAGTTTGATTAGCACCCCCACCAATCCAACTTCCTGCTAACGTTGAAAGTCCTCTCCATACAGCATCAGGCCCAATGCCTCCTACGGTTTCAGGGGATATCATGGAAATCAACAAAATCGCTATTGGACCACCAATAACGATACCTAAAGTTCCTGTGAAAAACATGATTAAAGCTTTCCAACCTAAATTAAAGACGGCTTTTAAATCGATACTTAAGGTCATCAAAACTAGTGCTGCTGGTAATAAATAGCGACTAGCAACAAAATATAAATTGGAACTGTGCTCAATGATCTGGCCGGTCTCATTGCTCGATTGCCATTCAGGTGCAATAAGCCCGGTTGTTGTCAATACTGCAGGTAACATGTAAGCCATGAATAATCCTGGAACAATTTTGTAAAATTTAAACCAAAACCCAGAGGAACGAGATTCGGTATAAAAGACGAATCCAAGAGTAAGCATTAATAAACCAAAGATAATCGTGTCATCAGTAAAGACGGGTATGTTATTTTCCATTATTCAAATATTTAACCAGTACGTCAACTTCGCATTAAATGAACGTACTCTTGGTGCAAATATATTATCTGTAAAATAATTATCATTGTAAACAATGAATAAATCTGATAAAGGAGCAAATCTCCATTGTATTCTTGAATTAACACTAAAATTTTTATTTTGTGTGCTATATTGAATGAATGTCGCCCAAAACAAATTTTTATTAAAAGTAATATCTAATTTTGGACCAATAAGCCAAATTTTCGCACTTGAGTAGGGTTTGGGTAATTTGATATCATCATAATTGATGTTCATGCTTCCTGTGAAGAAGGGTTGAAGACGCCACACTAGACGACTCTCAAATGAATATTTTTTCCCATTGTAAAATTCGCCATAAGAAGGCCCAAAACTAAAGTACAGTTGTTTTCTTTGGTCTGAATTAAACATGGCCTCAAGGCTCGTGTACCTGTAGTCTCCCGGTGGTAATGCGACTCCATTATCAATTCCCGTTGGATTAAAATTATCGTAGAGACGTGTGAATCGGTTGAACATCTGAATTTCAATTCTCGATGTGTTGCGCATGTTGGTATTCCAACTAGTTACAATCGTGTAATCAGAAATTTTCCATTGTTGCTCTGGTCTCCAAAATATAAAGGGTGATATTGAAAGCGCATGTTTTTGAGCTTTACCTTTAGTTGGCCAAAAAACACGTTCAATTTTTGGACTTATTTTGAAAACATCGGTTCGACGAATAAAGCCTAAATCTGACCTATAATTTTGTCCTACAAAAACAGCGCCAGCCCTTAGATTCCAGTAGCGGCTTCTAAATTGAGTTGACGCTCCAGCAGACATGTCCTTGTTAGTGATATCAGGAGAAAATGATTTATGAACAAAGTATTTACCGACCCATGTATTGTCTGCAGAGGCTAAATTATAATCAATACCTAAAACACGATTGTAACGGTCTTGATTTGCTAAAAATCCATAATTCTTTGTGGCTTGCTTATTGATAAACATGACACTGAGATTTGAACGACTAAAAAGCTTTTGTTGTAAGGTTAAAACAGCGTTGTTTGTTGTAGGGATTTCATTTGGTAAATCTTCAGCTGTTTGCATGTTTAGAAGCCCAATACGTGTAGTGTTATTAATTTTACCACTAAGTCTTACTCCTGCGATAATATTATTTTCAATATTATTCCCATCCAAATCTTTAGCGATTCCAATGCGCCTTGAAAAAAATGGATTGGCATCTCTATTATTTCCAAAATCTGAAAAAAGATCACTATTTTCAATAAAAAACTGTCTCCTCTCGGGTAAAGAAATTTCAAATCTAGTGAGGTTTGTGACCTGTTGATCAACCTCGACTTGAGAAAAGTCAGGATTTATGGTTATATCTAAATTCAGACTATTGCCAATGGTCATTTTAGCATCAGCCCCAAATTTTATGTCAGAGGTGGATGTGTTGGTCTCGTAATTTTTACCCAAAAAGGTGTTCATGAAGGGAATGAATGATATTGGTGTTTTTGAGTTTCCTAAGGGCTTTTCAAATATCATATCACCCATGTAGGCTAAATTAAAAATGTCTTGATTTTGTGGAATATTCATCCATGTATTACGCACATTGTCAATGGTGTCAAATTGATAACTGTTAAAGCGCCATTTAGTTTCACCTTCTCGATATTTAAATGCGGAAAGAGGTATTTTTATTTCAGAAATATAAAAGTTGTCGTAGGTTTTGGTTTCACAAACCCATTTAGTATCCCAGGCTAAATTAAATCCGCGTAAATCTGTACCACCTCCAGAAAGAAGAGCTTCCCTTTTTACGCCTAAAGGGTTCGTGCCAAAGAAAAATGCATTAGTCCCGTCATTAAATGTATCGAATAACAAAGTGACATTATCATTTCCTGAGGCTCTGAAATCACGTCTTAAAGATGGCACAATGTAATTGTTTGATGCTGAATTTACTTTTATTCCAATATATAAATTCAAATCATCAAACATCATTTTAATTTCAGTTTGTTGTTTTGCTTGTTTCTTATCGGTAGGGAAATGTTCCCAAAAATTTGTAGCTGGTTTTGTTAATGCCCATGGACCTTCGTCTAAAGAAGCATCAATTTTTATAGTTTCTGTAATATATTTGACATGAACTGTCTTGTTGTTTTTTTGAGAAACACATAATGCAGTAACACTTAAAAAAGTTATGAATAAAAATTCCTTCAACACAAAAAATTATACAAAATCAAATGTAACACGAATATTGAATTGAAATAAAAATTTAATCAAAATTTAGCATTGTTTTAAGATTTAGTGAAAGTAAACCCTGCACAACTAAAGAGGCATTGTTGTAATGTGATTTACATTGTTTTAAAACTATATCACATTGAATCCTTTATTCATAACCCGTTTTAGACCACGTGATAAAATTATTTTAGAGGTGTTATTTAATCTTTTGGCATGATGATTGGTGACTGTTAAATGTTATCACGTAGAAATAATTCCCGAGGTAGACTTACCCTATTAAATAGTGGTAAAACATTTGTTTAGTTAGTTCAAAAAAGCACCTACGGGTGCTTTTTTTTATGCCAAGTAATTCTTGTGACCAGCTTTATGACATTTTATGGATGCTATAAGGTTTGAAATTTATAAAATAAGTAGCGCATTTCATCGATAAAAAAGCTATTTATATCTTTATTTGTTAAAATTTAATGTATTTCATCGATTATTTAATGTTTTTTAACGATGATTTGAAATTATCTTTTATTTTTGAGGTGTACTAAGATTTAGTTTTTAGTTCAATGGATTAATTAATTAATATTTGCCTTATGTTAAGGAATTAGAGACCCTAAATCTACAGCATAGTAAAAAAAGCAAATTGAAAAAAGCCGAGTTTGAGGGAACTCGGCTTTTTATTTTATATATCTGAACGTTAAATTTATTCTTGAACCAATTTGTTTTTTAGTTTTAGGTACTTGATGTAGCCAAAAATGTTGTGTAGTGCCTTTCATTAGCAGTAAACTTCCTGATTCAAGTAATAATTTACATTTATGTGATTTATCATAACGGTGTTTTAAATGAAACATCCTACTAGCCCCAAAACTTACTGAGGCGATGACAGGATTCTGTCCTAATTCTTTTTCGTCGTCTGCATGCCATCCATTGCTATCTTGTCCGTCACGATATTGATTGAGTAGACAGGTGGTAAATATTTCATTTGTGGTATCTTCAATTTTTGATTTTATTTTTAAAAGTGTGCTTGAGAATTTGTGTGGATGCATCGTGATATTAGAGTAAGAATAAGGTCTTTTGTTGCTTCCATAAAGTGAGGTGAGTCGGGGCTGTTTATAAGTCTTACCAAATACCTTAATGTCGTCTTGTTGCCAAAGGGTTTCAGTCGTTAAAATTTGAAACAAGGACATGCTCTCATTCTTTGTGAAATAATTTGGATAATAAAAGACTTCAGCATCTTTTAAATTTAGATTTATTTGCATTTTATTCAAACAATTATTTTTCTAAATTAGCATAAAATGAGATATGGTGAGAATTAAATTTATTTTTTTATGTCATATCATGACAGGGATAACATTGGCTCAAGTACCTCCTGGCTTTGTTTATGTAAAGGATATTATACCATCGATTCAGGTTGATTTACGTTATTACTCTCAACAAAATTTTTTAGGAACAAAGGTTGACGGTTACAATAAAAATACGGCGATACTCACAAAAAAAGCAGCACAAGCTCTACAAAATGTTCAAAATGAATTACTTCAAGAAAACTTGTCTATTCTAATTTACGATGGCTATAGACCGCAGGTCGCAGTAAATCATTTTGTTCGTTGGAGTAAAGATTTGAAAGACACGTTACAAAAAAAACAGTTTTATCCAGAAATTCAAAAGCAATACTTGTTTAGAGAGGGCTATATTTCTTCAAAATCAGGACATTCTAGAGGTAGTACTTTAGATGTTACTCTGATAAATTTGACTACGTGTGAAGCTTTAGACATGGGCAGTTCTTTTGATTTTTTTGGGATGCAATCCTGGTTTAACTACAATTTGTTGAGTGACGAGCAAAAATCTAATCGATTGCGATTACGTGAGATCATGGTTAAATATGGTTTTGCATTTTATGAGAAAGAGTGGTGGCACTTTACACTACAAAATGAACCATTTCCTGACGTTTATTTTGATTTTGAAGTAAATTAAATTTCGATAAAGCCTTGTGAATATTTTACAGCTTGACCTTTAATGAGAACAATATCATTAATTAATTGACAAAATAACTCACCTTGTCGTTTTGAAATTTGACGTGCATGAAAGATGTCTTTTTTAAGATATTTAGTCCATAGTGGCACTAGTGAACAATGTGCTGAACCCGTTACTGGATCTTCAAAAATAGCCGCACCAGGTGTGAAAAATCGTGAAACAAAGTCCGTAGTATTTCCCTTGGCTGTCACACAAATACCACCTAGATTTAAATCTATATTTGCTAAAATTGAGGCATCAACCTTTAGTTGCTGAATGTCCTCTTCACACGGATACATTAATATATAGTCACGTGCTTTATAAACTTCTTTTGGTTGCTTACTGAGGGCATTTGCAATAGTTTGGGGCAAGGCTGCTTTTTCAGGAGGGCGGGAGGGAAATCTCATTTCAATGAACCCATGGTCTACCTTAACCTCGAGATCTCCACTCATGGTTTTAAAAAAAATAACATCATTATCAAAATTTAAAAAATTAAAAATTACAAAGGCAGTTGCCAGGGTAGCATGACCACAAAGGTCAATTTCAATTTCAGGGGTAAACCATCGTAATTTAAAAGTGTTATTCTTTTCATGAACAACGTAAGCGGTTTCAGCGAGATTATTTTCTTGCGCAATATGCAGTAAAGTAGTGTCGGGAAGCCACTCTTTTAAGAGGCAAACGGCTGCTGGATTACCTCCAAATAATGTGTTTGTAAAAGCATCTATTTGAAATATTTCAAAAATCATGTTCTATCTTTCAATTAACTGTTTGTTAAATAAACCTAAGAATTATTATTGAAAATTAAAAAATATTATTCAATTCTCATCTTAAAATATAGGTCTTAAAAAAAATAGTATGTTGACGGATTATTGTTTTTTAATAGTAAAGTAAAAGGTGGTTCCCACACCCAATTTAGAGTCAAACCAAATCTTGCCTCCAGCTGAATTAATAATTTTTTTGATAATCCACAGCCCTACACCAGTAGAGTCAGTTCTGTTTCCAACTTTCTTAAAGATTTCGAATACAAATGAGCTGTGCTCCTTTGCTATACCGATACCATTATCAGATATTTTAAATAATAAAAATTCTTCTTGGTCTTCCCAATTGATTTTGACATAAGATTGTTTCTGTTCATCTTTGTATTTATAGCTGTTATCAACTAAATTTTGAAACACTTGTTGAATTTGTACTCTATTAAATACAATAGTTGGTAGTGGTTTTTCAATAGTAAATGTAAACTCATCATCCGAGTCTAAAAACTTATTTTTTCGATAGGTTTCTAAAACCGCGTTTAAATCGATGTTTTCGTCAATACTACTATTTGCCATTCTTATTTCTGCAAATTGTAAAGTACTCGTAATCAACTTATCCATATCCTTAAGCGTATCGTTGATAGTTGTTATGAAATCATTACTTTCCGCACTTAATATATCATTATTATCCTCTTGTAACCAATAGACACATGTAGAAATTGTTCTCAACGGTGTTTTTAAATCATGAGAAACCAAATGTGCATAGTGAGACAGTTCCTCATTACTCGCAGTCAGATTTTTAATTAATCCTTCATTTTTGATATTTAATTGCTTTAACTCCGTAATGTCTAAATAAATACAAATTGAACCAATGACATTATTGTTAATGTTTTTATTTGAATTACGATTAACAAGCCAGTAACGTATGTCTCCATTTTTGGTAATAATCTCTAATTCATTAACATCATTGTTACTTATTTTGATGTCATCTTCACTTTTTGACTTGCACAAATTGTGTTGAGTATTTAAAAGGGTGTCATCAGCCTTATGCCCTAAGAGCTCTTTTGATTCATAGCCATACATCGCGCAAAATGCTTTATTGACAGTTAAAATGGTGTTGTCGCTATCAATTTCCATCAAGCCTAAATTCATGTTGCCAATAAGACCTTTGTATTTTCTATTTTGAGCCTCTATACTTTTTTCATAGTTGACACTTAAGGTAATATCACGAAAGCGCCAAACGTGACTTTCTATTCTACCTTTGAAAAAAATAGGAACATAATCACGCGCTAAAAATCTCCCATCTTTTAATTCGAGAGTTTCATTGAGGACAGGACGTAAATTTGATATCCTGTCACTAATATTTTTAGAGTAATTGTCCTCATCAATAAATAAATTTTTTAGTTGCTCTCTCGCCTTTGAACAACGCATTCCCAATAACTTGTTTTTCATTGACAGTGGCATACCAAACATTTTTAAAAAACCATCACCTATGTCAATAATGTAACCGTCATTTGATTCAATGACTTCTGCATTGTGATCACTATTAAAAATAATCTCTAATCGCTTTCTTGTCTTTTCAAGCTCATCTTGTTTTAGGCGTTTTTCTAGTTGATTAACTGAATTTTTTATTTGAAATGCAATTAAAGACGAGATGTTTGATAAAAATTCTAAATGCGATGTTTTGTAATAGTTTTTCTCAATATGTTCTGAATCTATGACCCCAATTAGCTCTTCATCCAATAAAATAGGAACCGCAATTTCTGATAATCTGGATTCGACATCAACAATATATGAATCATGCAGAGTAGTATCTTTTACAATAATTCCTTTTTTTGATCGAGCAACCTGACCAATAACACCATCGGTTATTGGAATTTTTAATTTATTTAAAATCGTTTTATCTGAACTAATTTTATTTCCTGTAGCTGCTAATTGTATGAGCTTATTATTGACAAGACCATAAAAAACACAATCATCAGTTTTTAAAAAATTAGCAATATGATTGACTAAGGTCCATGCATTGTTAAAAATATCATTTGATGTCAATAAATCTTTTAAGATTAATGCCTCAAACTTTTTAACCTCGAGTTGCTCCTTGATTTTTAAATCGAGTTCGTAGTTTTCAGTTACATCTCTAACTATTGCTTGGTAGGCATAAGGTTTATTTTTGGTATTAATCAATATCCTTGATTTGATCCTAACAACTTTGTGTTCTTTTTTTCTGTTGTAAAACTGAAATTGAAATTCTGAATGATTTTCCTTATAGTTTGATCTACTGAAATATTTATTAATTCTATCTCTATTAACTACACTAAATTCATTTATATTGTTTGGGAGATTATCGTCGTCAACGCCTAAAAGTAATTTTGCTTCTTTGTTGACTTTTAAAATATTACCTTTAAAGTCAACTACGAATAAGGCATCAACAAGATTATCAATTAAGTATTTTTGAAATTCTTCTTGGGTAGAAAGATTTTGAGTTAGACTGACATTCTCTAAATAAAGTTCGCGAAGTCTTTTTTCCACAAAGTCTTCTGCAATAAGTTTTGCTTTTCGCTCTCTTTCTAAAGCTCTTTTAAGTATGTCAACACTGGAATTGGACAAAACAATTGAATTTTTCGTAATATATTAAAACATGTTTAGATTATCGTTTAAATGTATATTTTATCGATGAAAAACAAATAAGATACTCAGTTTCTTTATTCATTGATTTCAACGATAAGCTTTACACCGGTATTTTCTTTGTATTTTGAATCTATCCAAACCTTACCATTAACTTCAAAATGCGTCAGAGTTTGTTTCATCAATCCAATAGCAAAATAGGTAAGTCCTCTTTTGGAATCATAAATCATTACAAGTTTATTATCTTGTTTTTCAACCAGGCGAAATTCCGGTAATTCAGCATCTTCGTATAACTTTTTAACCTCAATATGGATATGTGATTCTATACCAGCAATTAAATCTAATGGATTTTTATATTCCTTAATAATATAGGAATGTTTTCCAATGAGGTATGGGAATACAAATTTCCCAAATTCTTCCAAAAGAAACTCTGCAGAATCTTTTGTTTTGTTACAGATAAACGTCAGCATGGTTGCTAATTCGTCAAAAGGATAACTGTTAAAGGCGGAATAGACTCCTCTTGAAGGTAAATTTGAACTTTCAATCATCTCATCGACGATCGCTAGCCCATGAGATTCTTCAACAAAACGTATGAATTCGGTAAATATAAAGCCTTTCATATCCTATGTCCTATTTGTATAAGATCGCATCCAATATTCGGTAATAAGTATTAAATTCTTTTTGTATTCTTTAAAATCAATATGTTTAACAAAATAACCACAGACGCCTAAAGTTTTACACTTAAAATAATCTTCTGCACTTGAGCTCGTTGTGTGAATAATAATAGGTATACGCGAGTACTTCTCTATTTTTTTTATAGCAACAAGAAATTCAATACCATTCATAATTGGCATATTTATATCGAGTAAAATAAAAAAGGGCAGTTCTGTTTGATTTAATTTATTTAAATGATCTAATGCTTCTTCACCGTTTTCAGCAGTGTCAATAGAGATGCTTGGGAATTCAGATTCCAACGTTTTTCGAATTCCTAAAGTGACGATTTTGTTATCTTCAACAATAAGGGTTTTCATATTTGTATGTAATTAAAAACTATAAAATGTCTTAAAGGCAATTTACAAAAAAAACGACACTTATGTTTACAGAATCGACCAAAAAGATAAAAATATGTGCTTAAAACAATGTAAATTAACAATTTTTGTAAAAATTTAATTTATTGCTTTTCACAAGATTCTTTATTGCTTTTCACAAGACTTTTAATGTGTGATGGACCAATTTGACAGCAACCTCCAACAATATCTGCTCCAAGCAAAAACCATTCTTTAGACATCGCGGTAAAATATTTTGGATTTGAATTTTTCATCCATGTTTTTGACTCTACATGATAGGAGTCTCCTGCATTTGGATAAATAATTATTTTTTTATCAGTTTTGATTGATTTTAGTTCCTGGATTAACGATGATATGTATTTTGGAGCTGTACAATTAACTCCGAAGGCGAAAATTGTAGGATGGTTTTTCAATAGTAAAGCTGCTTTTTTTATGGATGTACCGTCATTAAGGTATTGTCCGTCTTTACATGAAAATGAAATCCACGACGGAGTTTTAATGGTTTTTAGGATGGTTGATAAAACTTGAGTTTCAAAAAAAGATGGAATAGTTTCGAGAGCGATAAGATCACAATTTGAGGCATCTAATAATTGAATTCGTTTTAAATGAAATTCTAATAGATTATTTTTTGATACATTGTAATCACCACGGTATTCAGAACCATTGGCCAAATAAGCACCATAGGGCCCAATACTTCCAGCGAGCAAGGGTTTGTCTTGACATTTATATTTTGTGCAATATTGATTGATGGCGCTTCGAGCTAAATCTACAGATTTTAAAATGAGACCCTCAGATTCACTTCGCGAAAAGCCGAGCTTCATAAATCCTGGAATTGTTGCTTGATAACTCGCTGTTGAAATTATTTGAGCACCAGCGTTTAAATATGCAAGATGTGTATCCATGATCGCCTTAGGGTTTTTGTCTAATAAATTCGCAACCCATAACTCATGATTTAAATTGCAACCAAACGATTCAAGTACGTTTGACAGACCACCATCAAGTATTAACGGGTATTTAAGTTTTTTTAATAGTGACTTCATTTTAAAAAAAAAGTTGTGAAACCAATCTACTGAATATTTAATAAAGTTCGATTAATATGAATACAATTTATAAATAAGCGTAACTTTGAAATGTAATAAAAAATGACTTTCTAAATTAAATTGTCATTAATTCATTTATCGTTATGTCATTTAATCAATTAGGCCTATCTGATGCCTTACTAAAAGCAGTAGTAAAGCAAGGTTACAAAACACCATCTCCAATTCAGAGTAAGTCCATTCCCTTGATTTTGGAAGGGAAAGACCTCTTGGCCTCTGCGCAAACGGGAACTGGAAAAACTGCGGGCTTTACCTTACCCCTTCTTCAAATATTATCAGAAGGGCAATCATTACGAAAAAGACCTATTCGAGCGTTGATTTTAACACCAACTCGTGAACTAGCAGCACAAGTTTATAACAATGTAAACTCTTACAGTGAATTCTTGGATCTTCGCTCCACTGTGATTTTTGGAGGTGTTAATCAACGACCTCAAGTAGCAACTATTAAAAATGGAGTTGATATTTTAATTGCAACTCCTGGACGATTAATTGATTTACAAAACCAAGGATTTTTATCACTTGCAAATATTCAAATTTTAGTTTTGGATGAGGCTGATCGTATGCTTGACATGGGTTTTTTAAGAGATATCAAAAAAATCATAAGCTTTATGCCAAAGCAGAGACAAAACTTGCTGTTTTCTGCAACGTTTTCCAAAGAAATTAAGAAATTGGCAAGTGAATTTTTACACAATCCTATGACGATTGAAGTAGCACGCGAAAATAGTACAGTGGATGTTATTCAGCAGAAAGTTTATCGAGTTGCTAAGGCAAAAAAAACAGGATTAATAATTAAATTAATTTCAGAGGGTAATTGGAAACAAGTTTTGGTATTTAACAGAACAAAACATGGAGCGAATAGACTGTGTAAAAAAATGATTAGTGCTGGTATTTCTGCCTCTGCTATCCATGGAAATAAAAGTCAGGGAGCACGAACGAAGGCACTTCATGGATTTAAAAATGGTACCGTGAGAGTATTAGTTGCCACTGATATCGCAGCTCGTGGTTTAGATATTCCTCTTTTACCGCACGTAATAAATTTTGAATTACCGAATATTTCTGAAGATTACGTACACCGCATTGGACGAACGGGAAGAGCGGGAGCTAGTGGTGAAGCATTATCTTTGGTTTGCGGTGAGGAACGAGGCTATTTACGCGACATTGAAAAGTTAATTGGACTGAAACTACCAACATCAATTGTTGAGGGCTTTGAGCCTGATCCCAATGCACCTAGTAAGCCAGTAAAAAAGCAGCAACGACAATCGAGACATTCAAAAGCTCGAAAAACTGGAGAAGGGAAAAATACGTCTGAGCAATCGCACAAATCAAGACGATCTAAAAGGCACAGAAACAGATATAGAAATTAATATAGCAACAAATATTTTATGGAGTCGCAACCAAATAATCCACTTCATGGCGTCACATTGAAACACATTTTAAACACACTGGTAAATCGCTATGGTTGGGAATATTTAGGGTATAATATTAGTATACGATGTTTTACTCACGATCCGTCAGTTGCATCCAGTTTGAAATTTTTAAGACGGACACCTTGGGCAAGAAAGAAGGTTGAAGAATTTTATATTGATATGCTGGAAAAACAGAGATGACAGGCATATATCAGCCTTTGTTTAATCTTATTTTTCTAATGCCGTAGTCAGTATCCCACTGTTTGACCTCTACAAAACCCATCTTCTTGTAAAGATTGATGGCGGGTTTATTTTTTACACCTGTTTCCACAAAAAAAGGTTTTTTACGGTAATGCATAAAAACAAAAGACATTAATTGTGAAGCGATACCTTGTCTGAAAAAAAACGGAAGAACAACAAGACTTTGCACGTGGGTATACGAAGTATGATGTTTTATTTCAATGATTCCCGCTAACGTATCATCTTTAAAATATCCAAAAAAATCATTTTTACAGACTGCGAAATTTTCAATAGTTCTTTGTAATGGTGGAAAATTAATGGCTTCCAGTAGATCTGCTTCCACGGTATAAGATTTTTGAAAAACATGGTGCATGTTTTCAGCAGTAGTAAGTTTTGTATTGTCAAGTTTCTTTAACATTAAAACATGGTTTCAAATCGTTGGTAGGCCATTAATTTGTTTTTTGATGGCATCAAGCCTTATCAATCATGTGTCCCTATACTAAGTTGTCGTTGTCCTTCATAAGTGACTATACTCACTGCATTTGCCAGATTGAGACTCCGAACATATTTACTCATTACAGGAATTTTATAAACCTTTTCAGGATGTGATTCAATTAACCATTTTGGTAACCCAATAGATTCTTTTCCAAAGACCAAAAACATATCATTTTCAAAGGGAATTTGCCAATGAAGCTTGTTTCCATGACTCGATAAAAATACCATATTGACGTTCTTGTTAATACTGAAAAAATGTTCAACGGAGTCGTAATATTTGATGTTTAAATGCTGCCAATAGTCCAACCCAGCTCGTTTTAGGCGTGTATCATCAATACTAAAACCAAAGGGTTTTACCAAATGTAAGTTTGAGCCAGACGCTAATGATAGTCTACCAATGTTCCCTGTGTTATTAGGTATTTCTGGTTCTATGAGTACAATGTTTAGTGGCATTCACCTAAGATAGTATTTATAAATTTATCAATCGAATCAATACCTTCAGTAGTTAGGTGTTTAACAAAGGCACTCCCAATGATAGCTCCTTTGGCCTGGTTGGTAGCTTGTTTAAAGGTCATGTTGTTTGAAATTCCAAAGCCAACTATCTGAGGATTGTTTAAATTCATGTCAGCAATACGCTTGAAGTAAGATGTTTGTTCATCTCCAAAACCAACCTGAACTCCTGTTGTACTTGCGCTACTCACCATATAAATAAACCCTTTCGAGTTAGCATCAATGTATTGAATTCTTTCTTCACTAGTTTGCGGTGTTATTAGAAAAACATTGATGAGTCCGTGAGCTTCAAAAATTTGCCTGTAATCACTTTCATAGATATCCATTGGTAAATCTGGAATGATAAGGCCATCGATACCAATATTTTGACACTTTTCACAGAATGCTTCAACACCGTACTGCAAAATTGGATTAAAATACCCCATAATAATAAGTGGGATAGAAACTGACTGACGAATCGCTTGTAGTTGCTCAAAAAGTATTTCAGTCGTCATGCCGTTTTGTAAAGCTTTTGTTGAGCTATCCTGTATTGTTGGACCATCTGCCAAAGGATCACTGAAAGGCATTCCAATTTCAATCATGTCAACACCATGTCTCTCTAAACTTTTAATAATTGATACAGTATCTTCTAGATTTGGATAACCCGCTGTAAAGTAAATTGATAATAGTTTTTTATCAGTAAGTAGTTGCTGCTTTATTCTATTCATTGTTATAATTTAAAATAATCAATATAGTTTTGTAAATCCTTATCACCTCGCCCTGATAGGTTTATGACTATAATATCATCATTTTTGAACTTTTTATGATCAAATATAGCAAGGGAATGGGAGGTTTCAATTGCAGGAATGATTCCTTCTAATTGACTTAAGGCCAATCCTGCTTTCATAGCTTCATCATCGGTTATTGACATAAACTCTGCACGTCCTGACTTGTAAAGATGTGCATGCATTGGACCAACACCAGGATAATCTAATCCTGCAGAAATAGAGTAAGGTTCTGTTATTTGACCGTCTTTTGTTTGCATTAACAGCGTTTTACTTCCATGGATAATACCTTCCTTGCCAAGAATAGACGTTGCAGCACTTTCTCCACTATGAATACCTTTACCTGCGGCTTCTACAGCGATTAATTGGACACTCGTATCCTCTAAATAATGATAAAATGCTCCGGCAGCATTACTACCACCACCAACGCAGGCAATGACATAATCAGGTTTTGTTGTGCCTTCTTGGTCTTTCAATTGCCATTGTATTTCTTCTGAGACAATAGACTGAAAGCGTGCCACCATGTCAGGATAGGGGTGAGGCCCTACAACGCTTCCTACGATATAATGGGTGTCCAAGGGATTGTTAATCCAATCACGCATGGCTTCATTTGTTGCATCTTTTAAGGTGCGACTACCTGACATTGCGGGTATTACTTTTGCCCCTAGCATCTTCATTCGAGCTACATTTGGTGCTTGTCTTTTTATATCAATTTCCCCCATGTAGATGATGCATTCGATTCCCATTAATGCACAAACAGTAGCTGTTGCAACACCGTGTTGTCCAGCACCTGTTTCAGCGATGATTCTAGTCTTTCCTAATCGTTGTGCCAGTAAAATTTGCCCCACAGTATTATTAATTTTATGTGCACCTGTATGGTTAAGATCTTCACGTTTTAAGTAAATTTTCGTGTTGTATTTTTTTGACAAACGTGAAGCATAATATAGAGGTGAAGGTCGGCCAACATAATCTCTTAAGAGTTGCTTAAATTCTTTTTGAAATTCTGAATCTGACATTATCTGAAGATAATTTTGACGTAATTTTTCAATATTTGGGTGTAACATTTCAGGTATAAAAGCACCCCCAAAATCTCCATAATAACCGTTGTCGTTTATGTGATAACTCATATTGATGATTTAAATTTTTTTAATTTTTCTATATCTTTTATTCCAGGTTTGATTTCGAATTTACTATTTACATCGAGAGCAAAGCAGTATTTTGAAATCTCTGTTCTTTGGAATTGTTTTAATTGTTTTACTTGTTTTAATCCAATACCGCCACTCAAAAAATAGGGCTTCGTTAGTTTATAATTTAATAGGATATCCCAGTCAAATAATGAGCCATTACCCCCTGGTAGTTTACCTTTAGTATCAAATAAAAAATAATCTACAAGTTTCTCAAAGGGGTTCAAGGCATTAAAATTAAACGTATCGTCTACACAAAAAGCTTTAACGATTTTAATATTTTGTAAGCCCTCACTACTTTGTTTATCTTTAGTAGGCTCCTGATTTTTTAGTTTCCAACGCTCTGATTCCAAATGGTATTTAGATTTTAATTGGGCGCAAAATTGAGGGCTTTCGTTACCATGAAGTTGAATCATATCTAGTTGATGTTGATTTACCTTGGCCATAATAAAATCTATGTCTTCATCTACAAATACACCCACTTTATATATAGATTTTGATATTTTTGGAATTGCTTCTTCCAATAATCTTGGAGATTTTTTATAAAAAATAAAACCCATAAAGTCTGGCTGAAGTTGGGCAACTGCTTCCGTGTTATGTGGATGTTTCATGCCGCAAATTTTGAGTTTCATACGATTAAATTTTTAATAAAATTTGATGCACTTTGACCAGGGTTATCCGTTTTCATAAAATTCTCTCCAACGAGAAACCCTTTAAAGCCAAATGGTTTAAGTTCTTTAATAGCCTCTATTGAGCTAATACCACTCTCTGAGATGCTTACAAACTCACTGGGAATGGCCTTACTGAGTTTTTTACTGTGCGCTATGTCAACCTCAAATGTTTTTAGATTTCTATTGTTTACACCAATCATTTGGAGTGACGGCATGAGTGAATTAGTTAATTCTGTGGTATTGTGTACCTCTAAAATAATTTCTAAATGTAAACTTTTGGCAAGTTCTGAAAAACGCTTTATTTCATCTTTTTTTAAAATCGCAGCAATCAATAAAATCGCATCGGCACCGAAGGCTTTACTTTCTATTATTTGATATTCACTGATGATGAATTCTTTTCTCAGAAGAGGTAGTTCACAACTTGCTCTTGCAAGTAATAAATCATCTAAGGATCCACCAAAATATTTACTATCAGTGAGCACAGACATCCCGCAAACGCCAGCTTTTTCATAACCTATCGCAACATCTTGAACATTCAAATTATGGTTTATGACTGCTTTCGAAGGTGAACGTCGCTTGTGTTCAGCGATGATCCCCGTTGCACTCTGACTTAAATTTTGAACCAATGAGAATGTTGAACGGTTAAATAAAATAGATTGCTCTAGCTGATTAATTGGAATTAAACGGCTACGAAGTTCCACTTCTTTTCGTTTGTCTTTGACGATACGTGTTAATATATTCATTTACTTAATTCTATTAAATTCATTAATGCAGTTTTTGCTTTTCCGCTTAACAGGGATTCTTTTGCAAGCTCAAAACCATGTTGATGGTCCATTTGTTTGGCTGTGGCAATCGCCAATCCCGCATTGGCACAAACGACATTGTTTTGGGCGTGAGTACCGTTGCCACTTATGACATTCATAAATATTGTCGCTGCATTTTTTATCGTATGACCTCCTGAAATTTCACTTTGCTTAATTTTACCAATACCTAAGTCCTCTGGGTGTAGTATGTTTTCACTTTTGTTGGAAATAATTTTTGTTGGTCCCGTTAATGAAATTTCATCGTATCCGTCAAGGGCATGTACAATACTGTAATTTTTATCTGTTTGTTGATATAAATAGCCATACAATCGTTGTAATTCTAAATTAAAGACACCTACCATTTGGTTTTTTGGAAAACAAGGGTTCACCATTGGTCCAAGCATGTTAAAGAACGTTTTAACACCAAGTTCACGTCTAATGGGAGCCACATTTTTCATAGCTGGATGAAATAGTGGCGCATGCAATACACAGATTCCTGTTTGGTCAATACATTTTTTTAGAAAATCAATATCATTTGAGAATTTTATTCCTAAAAATTCCATCACATTTGATGATCCGCATGATGACGAAACACCATAATTACCGTGTTTAGCAACATAAACTCCTGCTCCTGCAGTAATAAATGATGCGAGTGTTGAGATATTAAAAGTGTCTTGGCCATCTCCACCAGTACCGCATAAATCAATGGGGTTAAAATCTTTTAAATTAACGGGGACACATAATTCTAAGAGAGCATCTCTAAAACCACCCAATTCCTCAAGAGTGATACTTCTCATCATGTAAATGGTCAAAAATGATGCAATTTGATTCGAGTTATAGTCCCCTTTGGAAATATTAACCAACACATTTTTTGCCTCACTGCTAGAAATACTCTCATGATTTATAAGTCTATTAAGTAATTGTTTCATAATTTAATATTTTATCCAGTTTTCAAGAATTTTTTTCCCTTGAGGCGTTAAAACAGATTCTGGATGGTATTGCACACCTTTTACATCGTAGTGTTTATGCCTAAGAGACATAACATGACCTTGCTCATCAAGAGAAGTCGCTTCCAAACAATCAGGTAAGTTGGATGAGACAACCCACGAGTGATAACGTCCAACTTCAATGGTCTTATCCAATCCGTCAAATAAATATTCATCTTCAACGGTAATGTTAATTTTGGTTGCGACACCATGATAGACATTTTTAAGGTTGAGAAGGGTGCCTCCAAACACTTCAGCAATAGCCTGTTGACCAAGACAAACTCCTAAAATAGGTTTGTTTGAAGCATACGTCTTGATAATGGTTTTTAAAAGACCAGCCTCATCGGGAATCCCAGGCCCAGGGGACAATAAAATTTTATCAAAATTCTCAATATCCTCTAAAATTAATTGGTCATTTCTAACAACAGTCACCTGGCAATTTAGGTCCTCTAAATAGTGAACTAAATTATAGGTAAAACTGTCATAATTATCGATTACTATTACTGTCATTATAATGAAATTGTTTCGGCTAGTTTGATAGCCTTGGTTAAAGCTCCTAATTTGTTGTAAACCTCTTGTAATTCATGATCAGGGTTTGATTTTGATACTAATCCAGCACCAGCCTGCCAATGTAATTGGTGATTTTTGCTCAAAAAGGTTCGAATCATAATGGCATGATTATAATTGCCTTCAAAATCCATAAACCCGATAGCGCCACCATAAAAAGTTCTACTTGTTGTTTCATAGCGTTCAATTAATTGCATGGCTTTATGTTTTGGTGCACCACTTAAGGTTCCTGCAGGAAATGTGTCTGCAACAATGCGCATGGTTGATACATTCGAATGTTTTTTCCCTACCACCTTACTGACAAGATGTATCACATGAGAAAAAAATTGGACTTCTCTGTATTTTTCAACCACCACTTCATGACCGTTTCTGCTTAAATCGTTTCTCGCTAAGTCTACAAGCATCACATGTTCAGCGTTTTCTTTGACATCATTGACAAGGCGTTTTGCCAATTCAGCATCTTTTAAATCATCACCAGTTCTCTTAAATGTACCTGCGATGGGATGAATTTCAGCTATTTGATCGCTTACAACTAATTGAGCTTCTGGGGAACTCCCAAATATTTTAAAGTCTCCATAATCAAAGTAGAATAGGTAAGGAGAGGGATTGATACTTCGAAGTGCCCTGTAAACATTAAACTCATCACCTTTAAAACTTTGATGAAACTTTTTGGATAATACCAATTGAAATACGTCGCCCCTTGCACAATGTTGTTTTGCAAGCTCTACATGTTCTTTGTAGTCGTTATCAGTTAAGTTAGAGTGAATATCTCCTTCTGCTTTAAATCCATAGGAAGCGAAATTTTTAGCTTGTATTAAATGTAGTAAGTCATCAACATTATTGTCACTTTCAAAACAATGTGCAAAAATATAAGCTTCATTTTTAAAGTGATCTATAGCGATAATATTTTGATAAACAGCATAATAAATATCTGGTATATTAAGGGAGTTTTCCTTTTTTGAAATATCAATATCTTCAAAATACTTCACTGCATCATAAGCGGTGTAACCAAAAACACCATTATTTATAAATTTAAATTGTTCTTTAGTATCTGCTTTAAACTGTTGCGTAAAGTTGTGAATTTCGGTAGTTACGTCACTATCTTTTGTTTCCTTAATGGAGCGAATGCCGTCCGGAAATTGTTGTGTTATCAGGTTGTTTTCAACTTTAAAAAAAGCAATTGGGTTAGAGCATACATAAGAAAAGCTGTTATCGTTAGTATGGTAATCGCTACTTTCAAGTAAGATACTATTGGGATGCCGGTCTCTGATTTTTAAATAAATACTGACTGGGGTAATCGTATCGGCTACTATTTTTTTGTAATGAGTGTTTAATTGATACATATTATTAACATAAAAAAAAGGCTTGTCGTGAATGACAAGCCTTGATATATTGATTTATATATACTGGTTTAGTTCACGAATCTTACGTCTCGAGAATACCACCACCATGTATGATTTAAATTATTTTTCATTAATTCTTAATCAAAGGTAGAAATGAATTTTAAATTATCAAATGTTTTTGTCAAAAATATCTTTAAACCAATGAGGAGTTGGTGTTAAATCATAAATTAGTGTGTTAAAATTTCTGATTACTACAGTGAGATTATTATTTTTAAGACATGAAACTACTGCTTATTTTTTTGATTTTATTAGGGGTGTCGTGTAAAACCGATAAGCATGATGAGGTGGCTTTAAAATTACTTACTGTTGAAAAAACACAGTCAATTGATGTCCCTAGTCTTGAAATTTTAAATTATGCAGGTTTGGAACCATATTTATCAAAAGAAGACTCTTTGACGTATGTTGTAAACTTTTGGGCAACCTGGTGTGCACCCTGTGTGAAAGAATTACCTCATTTTGAGAAGTTAAATAATCAATACAAAAACCAAAATGTTGAGGTTCTGCTCGTCAGTTTAGATTTTCCAAGTCAGTATGATAAAAAATTAAAACCGTTTATTGAAAAACATCAATTAAAATCAAAAATTTTGGTTCTTGATGACGTTGATCAAAATAGCTGGATACCAAAGGTTGATAGCAATTGGGATGGTGCTATCCCTGTAACACTTATTTATAATAAGAGAAAACGTCAATTTTATGACAGAACCTTTGATTATGCAGAGTTAGAAAATGAATTAAAACAATTTATAAACTAAGTTAATATGAGATTTAATAAAAT
This sequence comes from uncultured Flavobacteriaceae bacterium, assembly GCA_905479065.1. Taxonomy (GTDB): domain Bacteria; phylum Bacteroidota; class Bacteroidia; order Flavobacteriales; family Flavobacteriaceae; genus CAJQLB01. Next base: position 108,873 of record CAJQLB010000029.1, read on the forward strand.
TATCACGCTGGTAATAACGGCGTTTCTATTAAGTGCCTTTACCAATGTAAATACACCTACTGTTATTCAAGGATATGATATCGGTGACATTGCCACAGATTTTTCATTAAGAAATATTGATGGCCAGATGGTTACGTTGGCAGATTACGAAAATGTCAAAGGGTTCATAATTATTTTTACGTGTAATACCTGCCCCTATGCCGTTCAATATGAGGATAGAATTATTGCACTTAATAACAAATATGTTGATCAAGGATTCCCGGTAATTGCGATTATGCCGAATAACCCGATCATAAAAACAGGGGACAATCCAAAAGCGATGAAAGCTAGAGCAACCTCAAAAGGATTCACATTTCCTTATTTATTTGACGAAGGGCAAAAAATATATCCTCAGTATGGAGCCACTAAGACACCTCAAGTCTATTTATTGGAAAAAACAAACGAAGGTAATATTGTGAGATATATTGGGGCTATTGATGATAACTATAAAGACGTTAAATTGGTTAACACAAAATATGTTGAGGAAGCTATTGAAGCGTTAAAAAATGGCAATGCTATTGAAGAATCTAAGACTCGAACAATTGGATGTTCTATAAAAAGTTAAATAACTTTGAAATTAAGGATGGTATAAGTGCTAATTTTCACATAAAATGAAAAGAAATAGTAACTTCGTAAAAAAAGATAAGTCGTGGATTTAACACAAAACGAGTGGCAACTGCAGCTCAATGAAGCAACTGATGCGGTTGTATTAGATGTCAGAACTGATTATGAATTTGATGAGGGGTATATTTCAAATGCAATAAATTTAGATCTTTATGAGGCCCAAAAGTTTATGGATAAAATGGCCTCTTTAGATAAACAAAAAAGCTATTACATCTACTGTAAATCAGGTAGTCGCAGCAGTCAAGCATGTGCTTTAATGAATCAAATGGGTTTTGAAAAAACTTATAATTTATTAGGAGGAATTACAGAATGGGAGGGACCTATAATTCAACATTAATAGTCGAAACATGAAACAGTTTTATATGTTACTGTGTTTAATAATTATCTGTCCTATTGGGTGTGATAAAGCTGATTCAAAGGGTGTCATAAAACTCGTAACTGTTGAAGAATTTAAGGAATTAGACGCGTTAAGAGATGTTCAACTATTAGATATTCGCACGCCTGAGGAATATAAGAGTGGTTACATAGAAGGTTATGGAAATATGGATTATCTATCTGATACATTTAAAGAGGAGATGGAAACTTTAGACAAATCAAAACCTATTGTTATTTATTGTCGCTCTGGCGGACGAAGTGGTAGATGTGCTACCTTGATGTTGGAAATAGGGTTTAAAGAAATATATGATTTAGAAGGCGGTATCATTCAATGGAAGGCAGAAAATAACCCTGTAATTGTAAACTCCGAAAATTAGAAATTATTCTGTATTAATTGCTTTTCAATGATATATGTGATGTCATCTTGATATTTCAAAGCTTTCTTCGTAAACTCAAATAAACTGATACAACGATCTAAATTTTGATTTTTGTAACTAACTTTATAATAAATATTTCCGTTTAAATAATCCGTCAATGCTCTCAATCCATGCATGAAAGGCATTAAAGCACAAGATATTGGTAGTAATTTAATTTCTTTTTCTGTTAATTTGAAATTATGAGTAAACATTCCCTTAACGAACTCTTCAAATAAGGTTAAATTAAAATTAATATTGGTAATAACTTGCTCATCCTCTTTTGATTCGCTTACAACAGTTCTTACAGCATCTCCAAAGTCATAATGAAAATAACCCGCCATCAGCGTATCTAAATCTACAAGACACAGTGCTTTTTTAGATGTCTTGTCGAAAAGAATATTATTTAATTTGGTGTCGTTGTGACAAAGACGGCACGGTAGTTTGGTTGTGTAAAAAGTTTCAAAATAAGCTTTGTTTGTTAAAGCAAATGTTATTTCGTTACTAGCTGTTTTATGTAATTGCTTGGATGTTTTTTCAAGTGACTCTTGAAACTCATTTATTTTTGACGGTAAATGATTCAAATTTGCAATAGTTGTTGTAAAGTTATCTATATTGACATGCTTTAATAAAGAATGAAAATTTCCAAGTAAACGCCCAGCTTCAAAGGCTATGTTGACATCACTTGTATAACTAAAAACCTCGCTGTTCGGTACAAAGGAGTATAATCGCCAATAGGTGTCATTGTGTTGGTAAACAAGACTGTTTTCAAGTGTTTTAATGATGGAAAACGTCGTGTAATCACTATTTTTTAAAACATGTAATGCTTGTTTAATATTTAATTGTAAGGCATTCACATCCGTGAAAATAGTGTGATTTATTTTTTGTAAAACATAATGTGGCCCATTGAGATCACTGATCAAATACGTATCATTAATAAAGCCTTCGTTAATAGGACTTATCGTAACTTTTTTAAGTTTAACTTTAAATTGATCTAATATAAACGCTAACACTAAATCATCCATGGGTTATGGGGTATTATGACCACAGAGGAGAGGGGTATTGCTCTTGTTTCGTTAAGTTGCTTAAAGTACTTACTGCCTCAGCTTTATCTTCATAATACGTCACGCCAAACCAATCACTGTTGGCTGCGATGACCTCTATATTAATTAAACCATTAACCATCATTTCTTGTGCTACAAAAGGCAAATAAATTTCACTTTTTTCCAAGTTTTTAGGAACGTTTAAAAAATTACTAAAATAAGTTTCTATATACTCAAAAATTGATGCGTTACAAATCCAAAAATTCATGGAAACAATGGTGTCAGGATCTAATTCATTGTTCGAATCTTCATCGACAATACGACCATCAATATCTCCAATTTTGGTGTGCTCTTGAATAGATAAAAGATGGTTGCCATCAACATTACAAACTCCTCGTGAAACGGAACCATGTTCTGAAAGCGTGTCTTTTAAATTATAACCCACAAGAGCATAAGTATTCTTTGACTCAAGAGAATTAATAAATTGAGCGGCACTTTTAAAGGCATTCTTCCCGTAATAATCGTCTGCATTGATAATCACAAAATCATCATTTATAACATCCTTAGCGCACCATACAGCATGAGCTGTTCCCCAAGGCTTAATGCGTTCGGTTGTCACAGATGCTCCTGTCGGTAGATTATTAATGTCTTGTACTAAAACATCCAAGGTTATTGTTTCTGGAATTCTGGCAGATAAATACTCCTTTAAATATTCCTGATTTTCCGCTTTCGTAATCACTACGATATGATTAAAACCGTTAGAAATCGCATCAAAAATGCTATATTCTAATAAAAATTCCTCACACGGTCCTAAACCGTCAAATTGTTTTAATTTTCCATAGCGACTTCCACTTCCGGCAGCCATTAATAATAACGTCATAAATAATAAAATTAGATCACAAAAATAGAGTTTTGACATCAAATTAGAAAGATTATAGTGAACTAACTTTAGCATAATTATGATGGTTTTTAATCGTTTCAATGTGCTATAATTTTCTGTTTAACGATGAACTCTGGGTTTATACAGATAAATTTATGAAACTAAAGACAAGAGGTTGTATTCTCGTGGTATCGAAAGATTTCGTATCTTATGATAACCATTAAAAAGTAATTCAGAATGTTTATATTTCAAATATATATGAGAGGAGAATTGATTTTATTTATTGTCATGGGATTGTTTATTTTGAGTATTTTTGTCTACTCATTTGGCACAAAAGGTTTTACTAAGTATCGCGATAAACTGCTTTCAGAACGGCGACATAGTAAATCTCAAAAACGAGAACAACAGTTTAAAACAGAAATGGATTACAGACAAAAGCAACGTGATGAATTCTATCGAAAAGCAAGAGAAAGAAGTCAAGAGATTCAAAAAGAGTTACAACATTTAGAGTCGCTAAAATTAAAAATTGATGCGATGAATGATTAATCAATCACGTGATAAACATCTCCAAATGGCACTCTAAATCGCTCACCATAAATTCCTTTATCATCTCGTTTTCCACAACTTATTATCATGTTAATTTCTGCTGTTTTTGGAATTCCAACAATGTGCTTTACTCGTAGTGTATCACATCCTTCCATAGGACAAGTGTCATATCCAATTTCTGACATACTAATCATGAAATTTTGAGCAGCTAGTGCAGCGCTTTTATGCGCAACAATTCGCATATCACTCAGTCTTGCTTGTCGGTAAATGGGTCTAAATAGTCCTATAATTTGAAAGACAACATATTTAAGGATACCGAGAATACCTAGAATGTCAAAGTAGGTAACTGGGATTATCTTTTGATAATAATTTAAAGCCACCTTTTTACGTTTTACCAGACGTTCTTCCATGTTGGGCTTATCGAAAACCTTATTTATGAATGTAATATTGGCTTTACTTCGTTTTTTCCATAAATCTTTTCTAGCAACGACTATCACAAGTTGTTGTGCTGTTTTCGCAGCATTTTGGTTAAAGCTGGCATGAGCTATATTTTTTATCACTTCTTTATTGGTAATATGATAAAATTCCCATAGTTGTAAATTACTGCTTGTAGGTGCTAACACAGCATTTTTAAGGCACTCTTTGACTTTCGAGGTTTCGATGTCTTCGTTTGTGTATACTCTACAAGAACGCCTGTAGGCAATGGCTTCTGAAACTGTTTTGTTCATATTAAATAAATAAGTTAGGAGATAAATCTTTTACAAAATCTGTGACTTTCAATAGTTCTTGATAATGATTGTGTAAG
>CAJQLB010000030.1 GCA_905479065.1 uncultured Flavobacteriaceae bacterium
GGAAGGATACCAAAAAAATATCTCCAAAAATAATTTTTTATTCTTGGAGATAATTTGTGACCTCGAAGGGATTCGAACCCCCAACCCTCAGAGCCGAAATCTGATATTCTATCCAGTTGAACTACGAGGCCTTGTTTTATCTTTATTGATTTAAGTTATGACGAACAATTGTGGATATTGTCTTTCCATCAGCCCTACCAGCTATTTCTTTTGTCACTAACCCCATGACTTTCCCCATATCTTTCATGCCTTTAGCTCCAATTTTTTCAATTACCATAACAACGACCTTTTCAATTTCCTCGTCATCTAAAGATTCAGGTAAAAATTGGCTTATTACTTTAGCTTCATCGAGTTCAGGTAATGCCAAATCTTTCCTGTTTTGTTCCAAATAAATAGCAGCACTATCTTTTCGTTGCTTTACTAACTTTTGTAAAATTTTCAATTCTTGTTCTTCGGTTAAGTCTACACTTGATCCAGTCTCTGTTCTAACTAATAAAATAGAGGATTTGATTGCTCTCAGCGCTGTTAGTGCCGTTTGATTCTTTTCCTTCATGGCGTTTTTTAAGGCAACCATAATGCTCTCCTGTAAACTCATTGATAATAAATTTTAAGTCGTAAAGATATAAAAAAGTATGTATTAATTACTGAATGATTTGATGACTACAGCAACAAAATAACCCAAATAACGTTTTAATGCTATTTGGGTTATAAAACGAAGTAAATGACAAATAATTGACCTGCTATTAATCTACATTGTCATGTAAAAAAGAATTATTACTTCGTAGTTGAATGTCGTCATTATCGTCTGTCCCTAGAGACAATCGAGATGCATTAGTCTCAGATGAATGTTGCGCCGCATCCAGATTCACTCCTTGTCTCTTATAAGCGGGTTCTTTTTCAATATCATCAATTTTAGCATTATTAAATTTATAATTAAACTCTTTCATCTTTTGCCTTCTCTCATCAGCTCTCTCTTTTAATATTTCCGAAATTGGACTATTCATTGGGTCTAAGTCTTCAACAAACTCTTTAGTTTCAATTTCTTCGATTATTTTTTTCTCAAAAACAATATCTTCTTCAACTTCAGTAAGAACAACTTGCTCTTGTCCCTGTTCATTTTCACTACTATTCATTGATGATTCTAACATAATATAATCATCTAAAGCGTATCTAGTTTCACCTTCCTCATTCGCCTCAGTTACAGCAATAAGTTCAATGTAATCTTTAACCGGGATTTCTTTTATATCATCATCGTCGTCTAAATTAAAAATCTTGGCGTTGTCTTCATCTTTTGTGTTTAAGGTCTGACTTTGGGTATCCAAGGACGTAAGAGGAAGGTCAAATGTGAGCATTGTTTGTTCATCTTCTTGACTAGAACTTGAGGGAATTTCTACCTCACTTTCTGCTGAAGCAACCTCATGAATTATAAATTCTTCCTCCTCTACATTTGCTAAAACCTCATCATATACAACACTAATATTTCTTATAACATCCGTTGTATCAATTAATTCTACCTCTGGAACAATATCCTCTTCTGTAATAAGACTATGTACAATTTTATGATCTTGAGTTTCTAAAATAATATCAGGCCTAATAATTGCAGGATCTCGATCCAAATGTAAATCTTGTTGATTTTGGTCGTCCTCTAAAGAATGGACTACCTTTTTAACCTCTGTATTTGATATCTCATCTTGTTGATCTACATTAAATCCTGTAGCAATTATGGTGACTGAAATAGATTCTTGTAAAGACTCATCTTCACCTACACCCATTATAATATTAGCACCAAATCCTGCCTCAGTCTGAATATGATCATTTATTTCTCCAATTTCATCGATAGTTATTTCTTGTGACCCAGAAACGATAAGCAACAATACATTTTTAGCTCCAGAAATTTTATTATCATTTAATAATGGTGAATCAAGGGCTTTCATAATCGCTTCATTTGCACGATTTGTCCCTGAAGCTGTTGAAGAACCCATTATTGCAGTTCCACTATTACTCAAAACGGTTTTGGCATCTCGTAAATCAATGTTTTGTGTATAATGATGTGTAATAACTTCAGCAATTCCTCGGGATGCTGTTGAAAGTACTTCGTCAGCTTTAGAAAACCCTGCTTTAAAACCAAGATTACCATACACTTCACGAAGCTTATTATTATTAATAACTACTAGAGAATCAACATGGGTACGTAATGTTTCTATACCCTTTTGAGCTTGTGCAATACGAATTTTCCCTTCAAACTGAAATGGCATTGTCACAATTCCAACTGTGAGAATATCCATTTCTTTGGCAATCTTCGCAATGACAGGAGCTGCACCAGTCCCTGTACCACCACCCATACCAGCAGTAATAAAAACCATTTTTGTATTTGTATCAAGCATGGTTCTAATTTCTTCCATACTTTCATGAGCTGCCTGCTCACCTATTTCAGGATTGGCACCCGCACCAAGTCCTTCAGTTAAATTAACTCCCAACTGAATCTTGTTGGGGACACCACTGTTTTGTAAAGCTTGTGAGTCGGTATTACAGATGACAAAGTCTACCCCTTTTATTCCTTGTTGGAACATGTGATTGATGGCATTACTCCCACCACCACCAACACCGATAACTTTGATGACATTTGATTGATTCTTTGGCAAATCAAATGTAATTCCAAAATCTTTGTTGCTATTCATATAATTAGTTTTTACGAGATTAGTTAGTTATTTTTTAGTTTATTCTGCATTGTCTAGAAAATCTTTAAGCTTCTCAGTTAATTTATCTAAAAAGGTCTTTCTCTCTTTTACAGGCCTCTCAGCAACATCAACATCATCAGAGTTATTGTTAGACATGCTTTCGTCATATGCTCTTTGAGCATCAGCTTCTATTTTACGCTTTTCTTGCCGTTTCAATCCATCCATTACCAATCCCACAGCAGTTGCAAACAATGGGCTTGTTACATCATCATCAGAATCTCCCGCAAGGTGTTCATTGGGATAGCCTATACGTGTATCCATACCCGTGATATATTCAACTAATTGTTTTAAATGATTTAATTGGCTTCCTCCCCCTGTTAAAACAATTCCTGCAATGAGTTTTTTCTTTTGTTCTTCGTGTCCGTAATTTTTAATTTCTACGTAAACCTGTTCTATAATTTCTACAACTCTTGCATGAATTATTTTAGATAAATTCTTAAGGGTTATTTCTTTCGGCTCCCTACCTCTCAGCCCAGGAATAGAGACAATTTCGTTATCCTTATTTTCACCTGGCCATGTTGACCCAAATTTAATTTTTAATAACTCTGCTTGCTTTTCAATGATCGAGCAACCCTCTTTTATATCTTCAGTAATGACATTTCCTCCAAAAGGAATAACTGCTGTGTGCCTAATTATCCCATCTCTAAAAATCGCCAAATCTGTAGTTCCACCTCCTATGTCAATTAAAGCGACTCCAGCATCTTTCTCATCCTGACTCAATACAGCATTAGCTGAGGCCAGCGGTTCCAAAGTGATACCTTCTAACTCAAGTCCAGCACTTTTCACACATCGTCCAATGTTCCTTATTGAAGATACTTGACCTACCACCACATGAAAATTTGCCTCAAGCCTTCCTCCATACATCCCAATTGGCTCTTTAATTTCAGCTTGACCATCAACTTTGTATTCTTGAGGCAATACATGAATTATTTCCTCACCTGGCAACATCACTAATTTGTGAACCTGGTTTATTAAACGGTCAATATCTTCCTCGTTAATTACTAATTCAGAATTCTCTCTTGTGATGTAATCACTGTGTTGTAAACTTCTAATATGCTGCCCTGCTATTCCGACTGTAACCTCTTCAATTTTTTCTCCTGAAGCGGCTTCGGCCTCTTGAACTGCTTGTTGTATAGATTGTATAGTTTGGGTAATATTATTTACTACACCTCGATGCACTCCAAGACTTTTGGCTCTGCCAATCCCCAATATTTCCAACTTACCATAGTTGTTTTTACGGCCAACCATCGCAACTATTTTTGTTGTTCCAATATCTAATCCAACTGAAATTTTATTATCACCCATGGTTTTCTTTTTTTGTACAAACAACTTGATTATTAAATTGCAAATTGACTTTACTGTAAATATTCAATGTCCTATCTTTTTGTGCTTTTTGATAAAATGCTTTAAGATTGTTTACTTTTTCTTTTAAATTTTTTAATTCTCCAATAATAATATCAAAATCAAATACCCTTATTTTTAAGGTTATCAATCGATTTTTATCTTGATGAATTTCGGTTATATGACTTCTTAAGAATTCATCTTTATAAATCTCTTCTGCAATGTTGAACACATTGATTAAATTATTTCTGTCTACTACACCAGTAACTAGTGGTACACGCGACGTATAATTGTTTGATAAAGGCATAAAATCCCCAACCTCATCTATATAATAAGAGTCCTTTGAATGAACTCTTGCAATAGGCTTACGCTGAATAATATCAGCACAAATTCCGTCATTTTCAGCGAAGTATACCTCAGCTGTTTTGATCATAGAATTTGACCTAAGTATATTTTCTATACTATTCAAATCTAAAATATCTTTAGGCACATTTACAAGGGTTTCATTATTTTGTATTAACAATTTATTAACCGAATCATGAGTAATAAAAAGATTATTCTCCCCCAAAAATTTCACATCAAAATAGGACACCTTTTTAGCTGCATTTCGTTGACTCGAAAACGCGTATAAGAAGGCTACTAAACCCAATAAAATCAATCCTTTTATATAATTCCAATTAACTCGCAACACTTAATTTTTCTTTTATTTTTATTACTTCTTCTCCGATATCACCTGCACCTAGTGTAATGATTATATCGATGTCCCTTTTTTTAATTTCTGATGTAATTTCTGCTTTGGTTATTAATTTTTTATTTGGATTCTTAATTTTACTTAAAAGCCACGCTGAAGTAACCCCTTCAATAGGTAATTCCCTTGCAGGATAAATATCTAATAACAGCACACGATCAAATTGCTGTAAGCTTATTGCAAATTCTTCAACAAAATCTTTTGTACGACTAAATAAATGAGGTTGAAAAACAACCAACACTTCACGATTAGGATACATTTCTCTAACAGCCTGATGAACAGCGTTAATTTCTTCAGGATGGTGGGCGTAATCATCAATAAAAATTAAATTCTCTGTCTTAATTTGATAAGTAAATCGTCGTTTTACTCCTTTATAAGATGCGAGTGCACTGGCAAGCCTGTTTGGAGAGCAACCAAATTCTACAGCCATCGCCAGCGCTATCAATGCATTCGACAAATTATGTCTACCAGGTAGGTTAAATTTTAAATTTTTAATATTTTCTTGAGGTGTTTTTACATCAAAGATGTATGTACCATTCTCAATTTTTATATTGTACGCAGAATAGTCAGCCTCCTCTTCAATAGCGTAGGTGATACCCAACAGTGGCAGTCCTTTTTTTACAAAAAGTTTTCCATTTGGGGTTAACCTTCTAGTAAAGGCTATAAATGACTCTTTGAGATGCTCTGAATTTCCATAAATATCCAAATGATCAGCATCCATAGAAGTGATGCAAGCATAATCAGGTGATAGTGTTAAAAATGAACGATCAAATTCATCAGCCTCAACCACCGTAACCTTAGTGCCTCTCTGAATCAAATTAGAATTGTAATTTTCAGAAATTCCACCTAAAAAAGCTGTCATTTCTACACCACAATCACTCATTAGATGTCCTAAAATACTCGTCGTTGTAGTTTTACCATGTGTTCCTGCCACAGCTAAACAAATAGAATTTTCTGTTATTAAACCCAACACTGTTGATCGTTTATGTACGTTAAATTGATGGTTTTTAAAATATTGAAGTTCACTGTGCTTTTCAGAAATAGCTGGGGTGTATATAACCAATGTGTTACCATTATCTAAATATTGATCTGAAATCATCTTTACGTCATCCTTAAAATGAATAACTGCGCCCAAGACTCGTAAGGCTTCAGTGTTATCACTTTCTGTTTTATCATAACCCGCAACATTTTTATTTGATGATAAAAAATATCGAGCCAATGCGCTCATACCGATACCTCCTATACCAATGAAATAAACGTTATGTACTTTATCTAAATTCAAACTATTAATAATTTTTCTATGGTATCTGCGATATCTTTTGTTGCATTCACAAAAGCTAATTTTTTTATATTTTCACCTAGTTCTTTTTGCAGTTCTTTTGATTGTAAAAGATTTGCAAACTTATTTTCAAAGTCAACTTCTAAAACAGCCTCCTTTATTAAAACAGCTCCACCCTTGTCAGCAATTGCATCTGCATTTTTTGTTTGATGATCCTCAGCTACATTAGGAGATGGAATGAAAACTACTGGCTTCCCTACGATGCATAACTCTGACACTGAACTAGCTCCTGCTCTTGAAATAACAATATCTGCAGCAGCATATGCCATATCCATTCTGTTTAAAAAAGGATGAACTTGAACATCACTTCTATCGTTATAAACTCCAAACTCTTGATCATATAATTTTCCACATTGCCATATAAGCTCTACATTATTTCTTCGAAAAAACTCAAGCTTACTTTCAATTAAATTATTAATAGCACGTGCGCCAAGACTACCTCCCAAAACCAATAAAATTGTCTTGCTGTGCTTAACATTAAAAAAATCTTTCGCTTCAATAGACTTATCTGTTAGATAAAGCAAGTCTTGTCTGACAGGATTTCCTGTTTTAATAATTTTATTGGCAGGAAAAAATCGTTCTAAATTATCATAGGCCACACATATTTTATTGACTTTATTACCTAATAATTTGTTCGTTATTCCAGGATAAGAATTTTGTTCTTGAATGATACTTGGGACACCTCTTAAAGCTGCCATAAATAATAAAGGACCACTGGCAAAACCTCCAGTCCCAATAGCAATATCAGGATCAAATTCTTTCAATATTTTTCGCGAGCGTAGTAAACTCACAATTAATTTGAAAGGAAACAATAAATTTCTCAACGTGAGCCTTCGTTGAAGCCCTGAAATCCATAAGCCCTCAATATTAAAGCCCGATTCAGGAACTTTATCCATTTCCATTTTATCCTTAGCTCCAACAAATAAAAATTTCGAATTAGGAAAACGACCTCTCAATTCATTGGCAATGGAAATTGCAGGATATATATGACCTCCAGTTCCACCACCTGATAAAATTACTCTATATGTTGTATTTATATTCAAGTCTTAAATTGTTTCACTTAATATTTCAAGAGGGTTATCTACAAGACCCTCTTGAGATTTAATTTCTTCACGTTTTGCGCTAACACTTAAAACAATACCGATAGCAAGGCAGGTCATCCAAATGGATGTTCCTCCACTACTAATTAATGGTAATGTTTGACCCGTTACTGGAAATAACTCTACTGCAACTGCCATATTAATTAATGCTTGAAAAACAATGGGCAGTCCGACTCCAACTACTAATAATTTTCCAAAAACAGTTTCTGATTTTTGAGAAACAATCACTAATCTGATAAGTAAAAGCATATAAAACAATAACAAAAACAACCCTCCAATCATACCATATTCCTCAATAATTATAGCAAAAATAAAATCAGAAGAAGATTGAGGTAAAAAATTCTTTTGTACACTTTTCCCTGGACCTAATCCTTTGATCCCTCCGGAAGCAATAGCAATTTTTGCTTTTTCAATTTGATAATTAGCATCGGCATCTTCTCCATTAGAAAAATTATCAATACGACTCATCCAAGTATCAATACGATTAGGCATCATGTCAGGAAATGCCTTTGCCAAAAGAATAAAGAATGTGAACACTATTAATCCAGATCCAACAATTAAACCTAAGTAACGTAAAGGATACCCTCCTAAAAACGCCAATATTACGACCATTGTAAAAATCATCGCTGTAGTCGAAAAATTAGCAGGAAGAATCAAAACTAATATCAAAAAAACAGGAGCCCACAAAGGCAGTAATGTTTCCTTAAAAGAAATTTCTTTATGCTGAATCTTTGACAAATAACGAGCCACATAGACCATTAATACCACTGAGGCTAGTGTTGAGGGCTGAAACGTAAAACCTACTAATGGAACACGAATCCAACGCCTTGCGTTTGTTGCGCTCTCTGCTAGGTCAGGCTGAAACATCGTAACCATCAATAAAACCAATACCACAGGAATCATTATCATTGATAATCCCTTAAAATAACGATATGGTATTTTGTGAACGCCATATATAATGGCAAATCCTAAAAATAAATGAACAAAATGTTTGATGAAATAATTAAAAGTATGACCGTTATCGCTTGCGTAAGCTAAATTACTTGCCGCACTATAAACAGGTAGAAATGAAAATATTGCAAGCAATGCAGCGATTGCCCATATTAACCTGTCTCCTTTTATATTTTTAAACAACGTTCCCATTAAATTTTATAATTGTCTAACAGCATCTTTAAATTGTCTTCCTCTGTCTTCATAATTTTTAAATAAATCAAAACTGGCACAAGCAGGAGATAACAACACATTGTCATCAGCTTCAGCAATTTTATATGCAATTTTCACCGCCTCACTCATGAATTGAGTTTCAACGATGATATCTACCATATTTCCAAAATTTTCGAATAATTTTTTATTATCAACACCCAAACAAATGATTGCCTTCACTTTTTCGTTGATAAAAGGATATAACTCCTCGTAATTATTACCCTTATCTTCACCACCAACAATCCATACGGTGGGTGACTCCATGCTCTCAAGAGCATAATAAGTTGCATTTACGTTTGTCGCTTTTGAGTCATTAATATAATGCACTTTATTTATTTTTAGAACATGTTCCAAACGATGTTCCACTCCATGAAAATTCTCTAGACACTCACGAATAGTATGTTTTCTAATTTTCAATAATTGGGCAACTGTAGCAGCTGCCATCGCATTTTTAATGTTGTGTTTTCCTTCAAGTGCTAAGTTTGCTGTTGGCATAATTGTTTGGCTATTATCAATTTTTATTATTATGTTCTCTTTATCCAAAAAAGCCCCTTGCTCTAAACTCTTGACTAAAGAAAAAGGCACCAAGGTTGATTGGATTTTGTGTTTACTTAAATAATCTACTATGACAGGATCATCTCCGTCATAAATTAAAATATCTTCGTTTGTCTGATTTAGTGTGATTCTAAACTTAGACTTTATATAATTTTCAAAATTATTATCATATCTATCTAAATGATCTGGAGTTATGTTGGTAATAATTGCAATATTTGGTCTGAATTCTTGAATACCATCTAATTGAAAACTACTCAGTTCCAAGACATAATTTTTATACGAGTTCTCAACAACCTGTTTGGCAAAACTATGTCCTATATTACCAGCTATTCCAATACTCATTCCAGAGGCGCTAAGAATATGATGCAATAAACTTGTGGTAGTTGTTTTTCCATTACTCCCTGTGATTCCAATGATATTAGAGTTTGTAAACTTTGATGCAAATTCAATCTCTGATATGACCGAAATGTCATTTGATTTTAATTGCATAACCAATTTTGCAGTATCAGATATTCCAGGACTCTTCACAACAACATCAGCTCCTAGAATTACATCGCCAGAATGTTGATTTTCTTCCCACTCAATTTCATTTTGCACAAGAACTTCCTTGTATTTTTCTCTTAGAGGCCCTCCATCAGAAACAAATACATCAAAACCATGTTTCTTGCCTAAAAGCGCGGCTCCAACACCACTTTCCCCTCCCCCAAGAATAACCAATCGCTCCATCTATCTAATTTTTAATGTTACGATTGAAATAATTGCCAATAGAATACCAATGATCCAAAATCGTGTTACAATCTTACTTTCATGATATCCTGACTTTTGAAAATGATGATGCAATGGAGACATTTTAAAAATTCGCTTTCCTACACCATATTTTTTTCGTGTATATTTAAAATAACTTACTTGCATGACAACCGATAAATTTTCGGCAAGAAAAATACCGCACAATACAGGAATCAACCATTCTTTTCTTACGGCAATCGCTATAACTGCAATGATACCGCCAATCGTCAAACTCCCTGTATCACCCATAAACACCTGCGCAGGAAACGCATTGTACCATAAAAATCCTATTAAAGCTCCAACAAATGCAGCAATATAAATAGTGATTTCCTCAACCCGAGGTATGTACATGATATTAAGATAATCTGAAAAAATAATATTTCCAGAAACCCAAGCAAACACTCCCAATGTTAAAACAATTATCGCCGAAGTACCTGCTGCTAACCCATCAATTCCATCAGTCAGATTGGCTCCGTTTGATACGGCCGTAATAATGAAAATGGCAGCTAAAATGAATATAACCCATGAATAAGGCTTGAGTTTTGGACTTATCCAAGTAACCAAACTTGCATAGTCAAATTCATTTCCTTTAACGAAAGGAATCGTTGTTTTAGTGGACTTCTCTTCATTTTTAAATAACTTAAATGAAGAAATATTTGGATTAGAGGCAATTAGCTCTTGTTGCTGGCTTAAAGGAAGTTTTTCTTTGATCGTTACATTTTCATTAAAATAAAGTGTAGCACCAACGATAATTCCCAAGCCAACTTGACCTAATATCTTAAACCTACCCTTTAAACCCTCTTTGTCATTTTTGAATTTCTTAATGTAATCATCAATAAATCCAATCACTCCCATCCAACAGGTTGTAATCAATAATAAAATAACATAAACATTATCGAGCTTTGCTAATAAAATTACTGGGATTAATGTGGCAAATATAATAATTAGGCCTCCCATGGTTGGGGTACCAGCCTTTTGGGCTTGCCCATCAAGACCTAAATCTCTAATAGTTTCACCAACTTGTTTCCTTTGTAAAAAACTAATAATGCGCTTTCCATAAATCGTAGAAATTAGTAATGACATAATTATAGCAATAGCAGCCCTGAAAGTCAAAAATCCAAAGAGTGATGCTCCAGGAAATTGAAACTCTTTTTCTAAATATTCAAATAAATAATAAAGCATACGACTGTTATATATTTTTTAAATATGTTTCTAATATTTTGTAATCGTCAAAACTATTACGGGTACCATTTATCTCTTGATAAGTCTCATGTCCTTTTCCTGCCACCAAAATAATATCATGGGGTTGAGCTAATTGACAAGCTGTATGAATTGCTTGTTTTCTATCTGTAATTGACAATGTTTTTTTGAAATTCTGAGGAGCAACACCGATCTCCATCTCTTGGATAATTTGCTCAGGTAGTTCAGTTCTTGGATTATCACTAGTAAAAATAACTTTACTACTCAACGCTGAGGCAATGTTTGCCATTTTTGGTCGCTTCGTTTTATCTCTATCACCACCGCAACCAACAACCGTAATAAGCTCCTCATTTTTTGTACGGATGGAATTGATTGTCTCTAAAACATTTTTTAAAGCATCTGGAGTATGAGCATAATCAACAATAGCAGTAATATTATTTGAAATTAAGTACTGAAATCGCCCTCTAACACTTTCTAATTCACTCAATAGCCGAAGAACTTCCGAGCTTTCTAACCCTAAAAGGTTGGCAGTTCCATAAATGGCCAGAACATTATAGGCATTAAAATTCCCTATAAGCTTGGTCCAAACCTCATTTCCGTTAATATTTAGAAGTAGTCCATTAAATTGATTTTCTAATATTCGAGCTCTATAATCAGCAATGGTTTTTAATGCATACGTATGTGTTTTTGAACTTGTATTTTGCAACATGAATAGACCATTTTTGTCATCGGCATTTACTAAAGAAAATGATGATGACGGTAGCTCATCAAAAAACATTTTTTTAACATCCCGATATTCAGAGAATGTTTCATGATAATCAAGATGGTCATGTGATAAATTTGTAAAAATGCCTCCTAAAAAATGTAGCCCTTTTGTTCTGTTTTGATGGATGCCATGAGAACTCACTTCCATAAAACAAAATTCAACACCTTGAACATTCATCTTATGCAGAAATTGATTAATTGCCAACGAATCAGGTGTTGTATGTGTCGACTCGTATACCGTATCATTAATTATGATCTTGACCGTTGAAATTAAACCAACTTTATAACCTGCTTTTTTAAATAATTCATAAAGTAAGGATGCTATGGTTGTTTTGCCATTTGTTCCTGTAACCCCAATAAGTTTTAAATTTTCAGATGGTGACTCGTAGTAATTGGATGCCATAATCGCCAACGCAATACTAGAATCTGACACTTTAAGATAAGTCACATTATCGCGGAAATCATTCGGAAGTTCTTCAACAATAACAGCAGATGCTCCTTTATTTAAAGCACTTTCAATATAATCATGTCCATCAACAACATGCCCCCTAATTGCAATAAAAACATCATTAGCGTCAATCTTTCGTGAATCAAATTGAATTGTATTTATATTAATTCCAGTGTCACCAACTACGGTCTCCAGCGTCACTTTATACAATATGTTTTTTAATACTTTCATGATAATTTAAGTACAATCTTTATGTTTGTATTCAGTTTAGCACCTTTGGCAATAGACTGACTTCTCACCTTACCTCTGCCAATAATCTCGACTCTCATTCCCATGTTTTCTAACAAGCTAATTGCGTCCATAGCAGACATACCGTGCAAATCTGGCATGATTGTTTTATACTTTTTAGCCATATCAAAATAGCTCTCGTAGTTGGTTGTAATTTCAGTGTCTTGAACTTCTAAATCATCTATAACATCGATAATTGGAGTTTCGGTATAAATTTTTTGTGCTACTTTTTTAAATACAGGACCCGATACGTCGGCTCCATAATATCCAACGCTTTTATCAGGCTCGTGAATGACTACAATACAAGAATATTTCGGGTTTTCTACTGGAAAAT
The DNA here is from genome assembly GCA_905479065.1 of uncultured Flavobacteriaceae bacterium. Taxonomy (GTDB): domain Bacteria; phylum Bacteroidota; class Bacteroidia; order Flavobacteriales; family Flavobacteriaceae; genus CAJQLB01. Next base: position 12,846 of record CAJQLB010000030.1, read on the forward strand.
ATCCAGCAAAAGACGATATATAATTATGCTTGCCTTTAACCTTATAATTCTTTTGACATGTTCCAGTTTTACCTGCCATTGAGAAATTTTTTGAGTAAAGACCGTGACCCGTTCCATAATCTTTATTGACCACATCTGACAACAGCGCTTGTAATTTTGATACAGTTTCAGGAGAACAAATCCTGTCATTAATTACGGTTTTATCAAATGACTTAATGGTTCTACCGAATTCTTTTACTTCCTTTAAAAACCGAGGTTTCACCATCTCTCCATTATTTGCTATCGCATTGTAAAATGTTAGTGTTTGTAAAGGCGTAAAAGACACCCCATAACCAAACGCCATCCACTCAAGGGCAATACCACTCCACAAGTTGTTTTTTACTCTTGGATCGGGAATCACAGGTAGTCCTTCCCCTGTTAAAGGCAGATCGAGTGTGTTTTGTAAATTCATGCGATACAAACCATCAATAAATTGCTTTGAATCCTCTTTGTAACTATCGTGGATAGCTTTTACTATTCCTGTATTCGAAGACACTGCGAAAGCTTTCGCAACACTAATCTTACCATAACCACCACGCTTTGAGTCTCTTACTTTTTTTCCGTAAAAAGACAGTATTCCTTTCTCAGTATCGACAACAGTTGACGTATCTATAATTTTATCTTCTAATGCAACTGCTAAGGCCATCAACTTAAACGTTGATCCTGGCTCGTGAGATTCTCCTACAGCATAATTTAAGCGCTCATAATAATTACCAGCTGTATTTCTCCCCAGGTTTGATATTGCTTTTATTTCTCCTGTTGTTGTTTCCATAACCACAACTGACCCATGATGAGCCTTATACTTTTCCAATTGCTCAAGTAATGCATGATGAGCAATGTCCTGGATATTTACATCAATGGTTGTATATAAATCAAAGCCGTCTTGGGGTTCAACTTGGTCATAATCCTCTATTGGTTTCCATTGACCTTTACCTATTTTTTGCTTTAATCGCCTTCCATCTAATCCTCGTAAATATTGTTCACCAAAAGCTCCCTCAATACCAGCTCGTGTAATATTATGATTATCATCAACACGCTCATAACCAATGGATCTTTGTGCGATACCACCCATTGGGTGTTCTCTTTTGGTTTTTTGCTCAACAATAAGACCCCCAGAATTACCACCCATACTTAAGAGCGGAAAACTCCTCATTCTTAAATAATTAGAGTATCCAAGATTTCGTGCTAGTAAGAGGTATCTGTTTTTATTTACTCGCGCTTTTCGAAGCTCTTTTTCATAATAATCCGAACTTTTACCATGAAAAATGGCCAACGAATCGCTTAAAGACTGAATGTGCTTTTCAAATCTTTTCGTAGTTGGAGTTATTGCATCAAAACGAATATCGTACTTAGGAACTGACGTTGCTAAAAGGTTACCCTCAGAAGAGTACACATTTCCTCTGTTAGCAGGAATAACGACATTTTGGATTGTTCTTTTCTGCGCTAAACTTTTATATTCATCACCTTGTACAAATTGAATTTTCACAATTTGCACAACAATTGATATCGCTAGGACGAACATACATCCAGTTACAAAATACAATCGGTTTAATATGCTCTTCTCGTTCGCTATCAACCTGCTACTTTAATTTGTTCTTTTAACTTTTATTTTTTTTGGCGGCACCTCTGACGGAGCCAATCCCTGATCCTTTAACTTTTTAACAACAGACGACTCCATTCTCAATTGCATTAAACTTTGCCTTCCATCAACAAACGCGGAACGAAGCTCTTTCACCTCTTCCTTTAAACCTGCTATTTCATATACTTTTCTATCTGCTCTGTGCGAGCTTGCTATCATAATGATGGCAAGTGAAGACAAAAACATAATTAATCTCCAATTCTTAAAAGAATCATCACTAATTAAAAAAGTACCTCTTAAAACGTTATAAATATTTTTTTTCACTTCTATAATTTTTCTGCAATTCTGAGTTTTGCGCTTCTTGACCTATTATTCAATTTTATTTCATCTTCATTTGGAACTATTAATTTGCCAACCTTTTTGAAAGGAACATCTATGCGTCCAAAAACGTCTTTCACTGGCTCTCCTTCAAACAAGCCACTTCGAATAAATCTTTTTACCAGCCTATCTTCTAAAGAATGATAGGAAATAATGCTCAATCGTCCTCCTTTTTTTAAAACATCAGGTGTTTGCAATAAAAATTCCTTTAAAACCTCTATTTCCTGATTCACTTCTATTCGAATCGCTTGGTAGATTTGAGCCAAGATTTTATTTTCTTTTCTAGGAGGCGTGAACTTTTTTAAAATTAATTTTAAATGTTCTGAAGTAAGTATATCACCATTTGAACGCTCGTTTACAATACCCCTTGCAATTTTCGGTGCATTTCGTAGCTCTCCGTATTGCCAAAAAATCTGTTTCAATTGACTTTCACTGTACTCATTTACAACATGAAACGCTGACAGCTCTTCTTGCTGATTCATTCTCATATCGAGGTTTGCCTCAAATCGAGTTGAAAAACCCCTCTCAGGAACATCAAATTGGTGTGATGACACACCAAAATCAGCAAGAATACCGTCAATTGACATTACGCCATGAAATTTCAAAAAACGTTTTAGATATCTGAAGTTTTCATTAATCAGCGTAAATCTGCTATCATCAATTCTATTTAAAAGAGCGTCTTGATCTTGATCAAATGCTAATAATCGTCCGTTTGAACCAAGTCTTTTTAATATCTCCTTACTGTGACCTCCTCCTCCAAAGGTCACATCAACGTAAGTTCCATTATCATTTATATTTAAACCATCAACAGTGTCAATTAGCAATACAGGATTATGATATTCCGTCATCGTTGTCATCTTGTCCCATTACCTCTTCAACTAAATCTGCAAAATCTACCGCAGCATCATCAATGGCCTTTTCATAATTACCTTTATCCCAAATCTCAATAATGTTCACTGCAGAAGAAACTACAAGCTCATTCAGTATGCCTGCGAACACTGTCAAATCCTTTGGCATTAATAATCGTCCAGAAGCATCAACCTCTACAACTTTCACTCCTGCTGTAAAGCGTCTTATAAAGTCATTGTTTTTCTTTTTAAAACGATTGAGTTTGTTGATTTTTTGCATTAATCCTTCCCATTCTTTCAAGGGATACAACTCCAAACAAGGCTGAAAAACAGCTCGTTTTAAAACAAACCCATTTTGAATAACAGGCAACAACTGCTTTTTCAATGCAGCTGGAAGCATAAATCTACCTTTAGCATCAGCTTTACACTCGTATGTCCCTATTAATGAATTCACTTCTTTTCGCTTTTCTATCTAATTGCTAATCTAATAAAAATATTCCCACAATTTACCACAGTTTACCACTTTGTTAATAAAATTCTACAAAAGGCCAATTATATCGGTTAAAATCATTACTAACTGCCTTTGACACCTTGTGAATCAAGTGATTATCAAATGGTAGTTTTAATGAACAGAAGGCGTTCATTTTTGTTAATAGGTATTATTTATGTTAAATAAATTTATGTAGATTTGCTTCGAAGAGAATTGACTAAAATTAATGATGCACAAACTTATTACAGAAGGAAATTTTAGCTATATAGAAGTGGGTAGCGGAAAGCCAATTCTGATACTTCATGGCCTAATGGGCGGCCTCAGTAACTTTCATGCCCTTACCGATTATTTTAGTGTGAACGGTTATCGCGTTATTATTCCAGAATTACCCATATACACAACCTCCTTAATCAAAACGAACGTCAAAGGTTTTGCACAATATTTACATGATTTTATTGAATTTAAAGAGTATGAGGATGTTATCTTGCTCGGAAACTCATTGGGAGGACACATCGGCCTGTACCATACAAAATTTTATCGTGACAAAGTAAAGGCCTTAGTCCTCACAGGTAGTTCAGGACTTTACGAAAGTGCTATGGGTAGCGGATACACCAAGCGTAGTGATTATGAAGTTATCAAGAAAAAAGTACAGGACGTCTTCTTCGATCCTGCAATTGCAACAAAGGCTATTGTTGATGATGTCTATGAGACAGTAAATGACAGAAAAAAACTTGTGAAAACACTTGCCATTGCAAAAAGCGCCATACGCCATAATATGGCAAAAGATTTACCCAGTCTGAATATCCCAACGTGTGTCATATGGGGTAAGAATGATACTGTCACACCTCCAGATGTTGCAGAAGAATTCAATAAACTATTACCTGATTCAAATTTATTTTGGATTGATAAGTGCGGCCATGCAGCCATGATGGAACATCCAAATGAATTTAATAAAATTCTCCATCAATGGCTTATCGAGCGAGGTTTTTAATCTTTAAACCTTATGAAAATAAAATCTGCTGAATTTTTAGTGAGCAATCAAGATGTTGCCAAATGTCCACAAAATAAGATTCCTGAGTATGCTTTTATTGGTCGCTCTAATGTTGGAAAATCATCATTAATTAATATGCTTACCAGCAGGAAGAGTCTTGCTAAAACCTCAGGAAAACCAGGAAAAACCCAATTAATTAATCATTTCATTATTAACAATGCTTGGTACTTAGTTGATTTACCTGGTTATGGCTACGCAAAAGTATCAAAATCATCTAAACGCATATTTCAAAAATTTATTACCGAATATTTTGAACAAAGAAAGCAGTTAATTGCCGCATTTGTTTTGATAGATATTAGACATAAACCTCAGATAATAGATTTAAATTTTATGGAATGGCTTGGGTCAAATCAAATTCCTTTTGCTATAATTTTTACTAAAGTTGATAAATTAAAGCCAAAGAACGTCGATGAATATTTGACTTCATATAAAGATATTTTACTTGAAACTTGGGAAGAACTTCCTCAGTATTTTGTAACGTCCTCATCAAAAAGCATTGGCAAAAAAGACTTATTATCGTATATCGACTCCATTAACTACGACATCACAAAAACTTCTAAATCTAATTAACGACGAGTTAAATAGCTCTACTCGTAGTTTATGTTTTTAACATTTGATTAAAACAAGAGCAAAGACGTCATTCTTTATCAATAAATTGCGTGATAAAAGTTATATTTTTTAATTTAGCGCTAACTTAAATTTCATATGATATACCTCCATAATGTTGGCCGCTATTTCTTAATGATAAAAAAAATGTTTCAGAAACCCACAAAATGGTCTGTCATGAAACATTTAATTTTAAAAGATATTGATGATTTAATTATTGGATCGCTAGGAATTGTTGCTTTTATCTCTTTTTTTGTAGGTGGTGTCATCACAATTCAAACAGCGCTCAACATCAATAATCCACTTATTCCAAAATACCTTGTTGGTTTTGCAACAAGACAATCAATTATTTTAGAATTTGCACCAACATTTACATCAATCATAATGGCCGGTAAAGTAGGATCCTTTATTACCTCCAGTATTGGAACTATGCGAGTCACGGAGCAAATTGATGCCCTTGAGGTTATGGGAGTTAATAGCCTAAATTACTTGATATTTCCAAAAGTGACCGCATTAATGCTTTATCCGTTTGCCATTGCAGTAGGCATGTTTTTAGGAATCCTAGGAGGCATGGCAGCTTGTGTTTATGGTGGGTACACCTCTTTGGAGGATTATATTTTAGGCCTTCAAACTGATTTCGATGGGTTTCATATGACTTACGCCTTTATCAAGACATTTATTTTTGCGTTCATTTTAGCCACGATTCCATCATATTATGGCTATTACATGAAAGGTGGCGCACTTGAGGTTGGAAAAGCAAGTACCACATCGTTTGTTTGGACAGCTGTGGTCATTATTTTATTAAATTATGTATTAACTGATATGCTTTTAGGATAATGATTAAAGTCACTAATTTACAAAAGTCGTTCGGGGAAACTCAGGTACTAAAAGGAATAAGCACAACTTTTGAAAAAGGTAAAACTAATTTAATCATTGGTCAGAGTGGCTCAGGAAAAACTGTATTAATCAAATGTTTACTGGGCTTATTTCAATACGAGGGAGGCACTATTTCATATGAGGGAAAACAGTTTTCAAAGTTGACAGAAGACCAAAAAAGAACACTCCGTGGTGATATAGGTATGGTATTTCAAGGAAGTGCTTTATTCGACTCAATGACGATTATTGAAAATGTAATGTTTCCGTTACGCATGTTCACAAATATGAATAAATCTGAGATGCAAGATCGTGCAAACTTAGTTTTAAAAAGAGTAAATCTATCCGATGCGCATCATAAAATGCCAAGTGAAGCCTCTGGTGGTATGCAAAAACGAGTCGCAATTGCTCGGGCTATCGTGAATAATCCAAAATATTTATTTTGTGATGAGCCAAATTCAGGACTAGATCCAAAAACAGCAATTGTTATAGACAACTTAATACAAGAAATTACAAAAGAGTATAACATCACAACGGTCATCAACTCACACGACATGAATTCTGTTATGGAAATTGGAGAAACAATTCTTTTCCTGAAAGATGGTCGTAAAGCTTGGATTGGTAGTAAAAATACCATTTTTAAAACTGACAACGAGGTCGTAACAGATTTCGTTTATTCGTCCAATTTATTTAAAAAAGTACGAAAAATGTATTTAGAGGAAAACTCGTGAATTTAATTTAAATCTTTCACCACGAGGGTATCTAAATTTAGTTTCAATTTTAACCACGCTTTAATCTTTCTTAAATCTTCAGATTTACGGTTGTCTGTCGTTAATGAATCAATCCATTTCAACGAAAACACAGATATGGTGTCAATCTTTGAAAAATTAGATTGAATAACGTTGGAATACGAAAAATTCTGAAGATTTTCATAGTTAACTTTTACCTCTTTGGATAAATCCTCAAATTGAAAATAATTTCGCTCCAGTTTCATTAGTTTCTGTAGCCGATCTTCTAAAAATACTATTTTCTCTTTTTGAGACATTAAATCAAGGGAATCTCTGGTCCTTAGCTCTTCCATGTATTCTAAATTATTAACCACTTTGTTTTTTGTTTGATTCACAAATAATTTAGTCCTTTTGTCTAATTTAGAGTAGCTTGAAAATCGTCCTTCTAACACAGCTATTGTCTCTTCAGAAATAATATCAGCTCCAAATGTGGTAAGTTCAATTTTTGACACTCCCTCAGGATTATAAACGAATGTGGCATATTTCTTAATATAATTCGCATTCGGTAGCACCTGCAACTCGTTGGAAATATATTTTTTTGCGTCGTGCTCAAATTGACTTTTTTTAAGAACCGTTAAAAATGTTACCACTGCCGGAATCATAACGATTATAGCCACAAGTGACGCAATCCTCGCTATTCTTTTACGTTTCGCAGAATTAGCATAACGAATCATTGGAAAACGTAATAATTTTAAAACTACAAAAGTAGCAAGAGCAATAAAAATTGTGTTGATGGTAAACAAATACATCGCTCCTTTTGCAAAATCAAATCCTCTCTCAAAGTCACCATCTGCCATAACTGAAAAACCATAGCCAACGGTACATAATGGCGGCATCAGTGCTGTTGCAATAGCAACACCAAAAATTACAGAGGCAATTGTCCCCTTTTTGGTTCTAGCGATGATAAGAGCCAAACCACCAAAAAACGCAATTAGAACATCCCTAATATCTGGTGTAGTTCTACCCAAAAGTTCTGAAGTGTCCTCACTCAAAGGGAATAACCAAAAAAATAAAAAAGCGGTCAGCAAACTCAAGACTATCATTGTTGCCAAATTGATTAATGATTTTCTCAACGTATCTATATCATTAATCGCAATAGATAAACCAATTCCCAAAATTGGTCCCATTAGAGGAGAAATCAACATTGCCCCAATTACTACAGCCGTTGAATTAGCATTCAATCCTATGGATGCTACAAAAATAGAACAAATTAAAATCCACGCTGTTGCTCCTTGAAATGGAATATCCTCCTTTATTGCATTAACAGTGGCGTCTCTATCAGTATCATCTCTAAAATTTAACAGTTCAATAAAAAAAGATTTCAAACTCGTAAAAAGTCCCTTTGCATCTTGTCTAATAGCTTCTTTTCTTTGTTCTGCTGTTCCTGCGCTCTGCTCTTCATTTGAAAAATTGAACTTACTTTCTTGATTATCCATAATTATTACCAAATTTATTTTTCACTTTTAGCAGTACTTTTTTTATGTCTTGCTCCTTTGTTTTTGGATAAATTAATAAAACCTCATCGTTATCAACTATGATATAATCTTTAAGACCATCAACTACAACAATCTTATCTTGGTGAGCTCTAATCATATTCCCTGATGCCTCTTCTGCTAAAACCTTGGTATGAACAATGGCATTATTATCAGTGTCTTTCTCCAATTTATCATACAAACTACCCCATGTCCCCAGATCATTCCAATCAAATACTGCTGGTATTACATAAACATTGTTGCTTTTTTCCATGATCGCATAATCAATGGAAATATTACTTGAATTACCGTAATTCTCCATTATGAATTTATCTTCTTTACTAGTATTATACGAACTCATACCTGACTCAAATAATTCATATAATTTTAATTGATGCTTCTTAAATGCCTCAATCACACTGCTAACACTCCACATGAAAATACCTGCATTCCAAAGAAAATTTCCTTGAACTATGAACTTTTTGGCATTTTCATAGTCAGGTTTTTCTCTAAATTGTATAACTGATTTAACATCATTCTTCGAAGAATCATTGTATTCGATATAGCCATATCCTGTATTTGGAAATGTTGGAACAATGCCTAGCGTCATTAATGCATCATTATTTTTACAAAACTCAAAAGCTTGTTCTACATTTTTTTTAAAAGCGTTTTCGTCCTCAATCCAATGATCGCTCGGTGCAACAATTACCAAAGCATTATCATTTTCCTTTTGAATTTTCAAAGAAGCATATAAAATACATGGAGCTGTATTTCTCATTGCAGGCTCTAAAACAACTTGTCGTTTTGTAACCATTGGAAGCTGTTTAAAGACCAAATCATTATAACGCCTGTTTGTTAGAATGAAAATATTCTCCTTTGGAATAACGTTACTGAGTCTTTTAAATGTTTTCTGAAGAAGCGTATCTCCTGTCCCTAACATATCGTGAAACTGTTTAGGGAAACTCTCTGTGCTTACAGGCCAAAATCTTGACCCAACTCCTCCTGCCATCAATATGGCATAATAATCTTTATTCATTTGTACTATTTAATAATTCGACTTCTGCATTTGCATTGAAAAGATACAACTTTCCTGATTTTACTTCAATGCACTCAAATCGTTTTCTTCTCTTTATCCCTTTTCTGAAAATTCTACCATTATAAAGCCTAAATATGCCACCTTCGGGTACTTGAAAAACAAAATATTGGTCACTCGGTTCATCAAACTGCTTTAAAGCCAATGATAACGTTAAGTCTGTATCACTTGATGCTTTGGGGTTTTTGAAATGTTTAGCCAATATTGACAGTAAATGATTAGGAAATATTTGGGGGTTTAAAAAGGGTAACATCAAGTGCTGAAAAGTGCGTTTCCATTCAACTCCATGCGGTTTTATGTAATGCCCATAGGTCTTGTACGTTTCAAAATGCGCAACTTCGTGAATCAGTGTCATTAAAAAACGATAATGATTTAAATTTGAATTCACCGTAATTTGATGCTTTCCGTTCTTCAAACGCCGATAATCACCGTGACGAGTTTTACGCTCGTTTTTCACTTTTATTTCAAGATTATCATTTACCAAAAGTTCTAGAACTAAAGGAATCGCTTTTTGTGGTATATAATGTTTGAGCAACTCTTGCATGAGAACAAAAATAAGTGAATAAATTGCGCTTACATAACAATTGTTTCAAATCACGAAGATTTTTAAATCTTACAAAACAGAATTAAACGATGATCTGTATCTAGAAGCTGCACCAACTAAAGGTACTCATCAAATCAATTTAAGGAGTAGAACTTGACACCTGTAAGAGTTTTCCATTGTAAAACTTGTTTCCTGTTAGTGCAAAATCGACGATATAATGTGCCATTTCTAGAGAGGATATTGGTGCCTCATATCCCGGAAAGGCTTCCTCAAGCATCTCTGTTTGCACAGCACCAAGAGCTAATACATTAAACGAAATTCCTGATGATTTGTATTCTTCAGCCAAAAGCTCTGTTAAGGTAATCACAGCTCCTTTACTAGAACTATAAGCTGCTAAACCGGGAAACTTCATACTCCCTTGTACACCTCCCATTGAGCTAATAGTTACCACGTGGGAATTATTGTTCATGAAAGGCAAAACAACTCTTGTAAGTTCAGCAACCCCATATACATTGGTTTTGTAAACCATTTCAAAATCATTCATGGTTGTCTCTGCAAATGATTTGTTTAATAAAACTCCTGCATTGTTTATTAAAACATCAACTTTGTTATTCCAAACAACTTGAACAAACTCCTCGACCCTATTATAATCCTCAAGATCACACAAATCAAACGTCATAAACTTTATATTTTTAGAAGCTAAGTCCTGTATTGCCTTCGTATTTCTGGAGAGTGCTAAAACTTGGTGTCCTGCGTTTGCAAACAACCGCGCCAAATCAAATCCAATACCTCTGCTGGTTCCTGTAATAATTATATTCTTATTCATTATTCATTTTTATTTCTTGCACCTCTGAATTAATCACTCTTTCTAATGTTGGTAAGAACTTATTTACAACACTAGCCATGTGCTCATAATCCAATTTATCAGACTCATCGTCAACATGATGATAAAAATCAAAATTAGTCAAATCACATGAGGATATGGTTTGAGCAGCAATATTAAATTGTTCGTAAAATGCATAATTATCTGAGCGTTTAAACAAATTAAACTTAGCGGCTTCCTCTGATTTACCCACTAGTTTATTTCCTGCGTATTTATTTAAAACCTCGGCCATATTAGATAAATCATGGCCCGTGGCAAAGACCTGATAGTCTCTATCTAAAAAGGGCACTCCCATCATTTCAAAATTAATCATTGTGTACAGGTTTAATTTTTCAGTTGAAAGGCGTTCTGCTAAATGTCTTGAACCTCTCAAACCCAGCTCCTCAGCAGTAAACAAGGCAAAAATAATGCTTCGTTTATTATTCTTCGTAGCACCAAAATACTTTGCCATAGCCAAAACAGTGGCTGTTCCAGAGGCATTATCATTAGCACCATTTGCGATGGTATCATTTGTAACTGGACGCGCTCTAAAACCAATATGATCATAATGTGCTCCAATAAGGACTACCTCTTTTTTTAGAATTGAATCTATTCCTTCTAAATAACCCACAATATTATAAGCTTCTAAGTCATTTATTTTAAAGGAATCTCGATACGTGCTAAAATAAGGAGTAACATCGTAGGATAATAATTTTTTTTCTATGTATAATGCCGCCTGCTCTATGCCGTGGCTTCCGGTGTCCCGTCCCTCAACATTATCTGCAGCTAAAAAACCAACCATGCTTTTAATCTCGTTCGCAGACATCTCATGATTATCAATGCTTATTTGTCCTTGACTATTACAGTTAAAAACAATTAAAACTCCTAAGACTGATAATAAATTTCTTATAAATGTGTTCATAGGTCATAAAGATAAAAAAATGAAAAGGTATCTAGTTGCTTTTTTAACCTTAGTTTATGAGAACACTTCCATTAGGTGGTAATAGAGCATAATTCATCTAAAATGATTAAATTGTAGCAATAAAGATTTCTTCAAATGTCTTCAGTCAAAACAATATCATATTCAATGGTTATCGAGACTAGTGATTTTTTACATCGTATTGAAGCCAATCAATTTAACTTATTTACACAGAAACTCCACAACGGTATTTATAATCTCTTAGTGCGATTTCAAGCAACTATTGTTAAACATAATGACAACACTTACGAGGTCACTTTTAACAGCGTTACAAATGCCGTGTTATGTGCCTTGAAATTACAATCAAATTTCAAATATATTACTCCAAAATTTGACAAATCTATTCGTGATTTAAAATTAGGAATTACTCAAGGAAAGTCAAAAAAGTCAAAGATTCTAGCAACAAGAATGTGCGAAGTCGTGGTAAACGATAAGTTTGTGATTTCAGAAGAAGTAAAAGTAGCTTACAACCAAGAAAACAACAATAAATTTATTAGTAGAGAGGGTATAAAAATTTTAAAATTAAAAGAGGAAATGTTTCTGACCCTTCTCATGAACCACCTGGAAACTATTTGGAACAATCCCGATTTTCAAGTTTCTGAATTTAGCCATAAATTAAGCTTGAGCAACTCACAATTTTATAGAAAACTCAAACAATTAACAGGAAAATCTCCAAGCACTTTTTTAAGAGATTTTAGACTAAACAGAGCTTTGGTAATGCTACATTATAAAAGAGGCAATATTGCTCAAATATCGAATAAAACAGGTTTTAACACACCAGCTTACTTTTCGAAATGCTTTAAACACAATTTTAAAATTTTACCCTCAAAATATCTTCAACAACACACCTAAAAAAGCAACATTTAAATAAGCATTGTGACGGGATTTTCAATATATCCTTTTAAAGTTTGAAGAAACTGAGCTCCTGTAGCACCATCAACCGTTCTATGATCGCACGCCATTGAAAGTTTCATAGTATTCCCTGCAATTACTTGTCCATCTTTAACAACTGGTTTCTGTACGATTGCTCCTACTGAAAGAATTGCCGAATTTGGTTGATTAATTATGGATGTAAAACTTTCAATACCAAACATACCAAGATTAGATATTGTAAAAGTACTTCCCTCCATCTCATCAAGTGCTAACTTTTTATTACGTGCTCTTACTGCATAATCTTTTACAGCGATATTAATTTGCGGCAATGATTGCTCATTTGCAAAACGCACAACTGGAACAACTAGACCATCAGGAACTGCAACAGCAACACCAATATGAACATGATTATTCATTCGCATCTTGTCGTCAAACCATTGTGAGTTTACCTGTGGATGTTGTTTCAGTGCAAGAGCACAAGCCTTTACAATCATATCATTGAAGGATATTTTTGTCTCTGGGAGTGTATTGTACTGACTTCTAAAGGCAATAGCGTTATCCATATCAAACTCAACATTTAAATAATAATGCGGTGCTGTAAACTTGGATTTTACTAAATTTTTAGCAATTGCTTTGCGCATGTTAGAATTAGTAATTTCATCAAAATCTTCCTGGCCAACGGGTATAAACTTAGCAACAGAGGCTGAGGTTGAAGCAACAGGTGTGAAACTTTCAATATCGCGTTTAATAATTCGACCATTTTCTCCAGAACCTTGAACTTGGGATAATGATATATTTTTTTCCTCTGCTAATTTTTTAGCAAGTGGTGATACAAATAATCTGCCTGAACTATTGACTTTGGGCATATTTTGTATATCAGTTTTTTTGACCTCTGGAACGGTTTGAATTTCAGGAATATCAATCGTCTCAGCAACAGTTTCAACTTGACTATCTGTAATACCATCAACCTTAAAATTGGTGACAAGTTGTGACACTTCAGCCCCTTTAGGACCAATAACAGCTAATAAAGAATCTACTTTTGCCGATTCACCTTCTTCTAGGCCAATATGTAATAATGTTCCTGACTGGAACGACTCAAACTCCATTGTTGCCTTATCAGTTTCAATCTCAGCTAAAATATCTCCTTCCTCTACAGTATCTCCAACTTTTTTAAGCCATGAAGCAACCGTTCCTTCTTCCATTGTATCACTTAAACGCGGCATGGTCACCATAACTACACCTTCAGGTATTTCTGCTACGTCTGTCTTAACTTCTTCAACAGCCTCCTCAGATACAACCTCGTTTTCTAAACTCTCTAACGGTTTAGTTCCCTCTAGAAACGCTGATATATCCTCTCCTTTTTCTCCAATAATGGCTAACAACTCATCTACTTTTGTCGTTTCTCCCTCAGCAACACCGATGTGCAATAAAACGCCTTGATAAAACGATTCAAACTCCATTGTCGCTTTATCTGTTTCAATTTCAGCTAATATATCTCCTTCCTCTACAGTGTCTCCAACTTTTTTAAGCCAAGAAGCAACCGTTCCTTCTTCCATCGTATCGCTTAAACGCGGCATATTAATTACTTCTGCCATAATTTATAATTTATGTGGTAAAAATGGGTAATCATCTTGCTCATAAACAGCGTCATACATAAGGTTTTTATCAGGATATGGAGATTCGTCAGCAAATTTTTCACATTCACTTACCAAGTTCTTCACCCGCTTATCGATTTCTTGTATCTCTGAATCTGAAGCATATTTCTTTTCGAGTATAATATCCTTTACTTGAGTAATTGGATCAATCTTCTTGTATTCCTCAACTTCAGATTTGGTTCTGTAATGTTGAGCATCACTCATTGAATGACCTCGGTAGCGATATGTCTTCATCTCCAAAAATGTAGGGCCGTCACCTCGTCTTGCCCTTTCAATAGCCTCATGCATGGCCTCTGCTACTTTTACAGGGTTCATTCCATCAACCGGACCACACGGCATTTCATAGCCTAATCCGAGTTTCCAAATATCGGTGTGATTTGAAGTTCTTTCGACGGATGTTCCCATGGCATAACCATTATTTTCACAAATGAACACAACTGGTAATTTCCAATTCATAGCCATGTTGAATGTTTCGTGAAGTGATCCCTGACGAACAGCACCATCTCCCATGCAACATAGTGTTACAGCACCTGTGTTGTGATATTTATCTCCAAAGGCCATTCCTGCTCCAAGAGGTATTTGACCTCCAACAATACCGTGACCTCCGTAAAACCCTTTTTCTTTTGAAAAAATATGCATGGATCCCCCAAGACCTTGAGATGTTCCTGTTGATTTACCATACAATTCTGCCATCACCCTTTTGGGATCTACCCCCATACCGATTGGTTGAACATGATTTCTGTAAGCAGTAATCATTTTATCTTTGGACAGATCCATGGCGTGCAGTGCTCCAGCTAGAACAGCCTCTTGTCCATTATATAAATGAAGAAAACCTCTTACTTTTTGTTGTATATACACAGCAGCAAGTTTGTCTTCAAACTTTCTCCAAAACAACATGTCTTCATACCACTTTAAGTATGTTTTCTTAGTAACTTTTTGCATCGCAAACAATACCTTTTTGTTAATAGGATTACAAAAGTAACACTTTAACTAGTAATAAAAAAAACTGATAATTGTAAAAATTTGAATAAAATTCTGTTTGCGCAATCGCAAACGTTATAGTACTGCCTTATCGAATAAAAGAGGTAGTAAATTTGCTAAAGAATTTGACTTAACGACCTTACCTGTTTCACCTTTAAAATAAATTTCAATGGGACTTTCTTGCTTCACCTCATATTCTGCAATTGCTTGTCTGCAAGCACCACAAGGAGGAATTGGTTTTGAAGTGGTGTTTTTAATTGATCCAGCAACTATTGCCATTACTAAAATTTTAGTTTTAGGATAATTTGAACCAGCGTAATAAATGGCAGCTCGTTCAGCACACAATCCTGAAGGGTATGAGGCGTTTTCCTGATTATTGCCAGTAATGATCTCATTATTGTCTAACAAAATTGCTGTGCCTACGTGAAATTTAGAGTAAGGTGCATATGCGTTTTCTCGAGCCGTCATCGCTTTTTTCATTAAATTTTGGATTTGCAATGGAGTCTCTGTTAAATCATCAAAAACAAAAAAAGTTGATTTTATATTTACTTCCTTCATGTTTACCTATTTTTTGGGTTGTGAAAAAATAAAACTCTTTTAGACAAAAAAACTATTGTAAAGTACAATAGTTTTTTTAAAATAACATACCAGCATCTTTTAATATTCGCTGTACTCTCCATCTCCAAAATTAAAAGTCAATGAAAAACGCAGTGTGTTTTCTAATGGACTTTGGATTTTTGAAGCCGAAAACAAATAAGATAAATCTATATTGATTGCAGTGTATTTAAAACCTGCCCCTAAAGCAAAAAACTTTCTCGCTCCCTTTTCTTCACTTTCATTAAAATATCCTGCTCTTAGCGCAAATGAATCTTGATACTGATATTCTGCACCTAAGGCGTACGTAAACTCTTTTAATTCTTCACTAAAACCCCCAGGTGCGTCACCAAATGATTGAAAAACACCAGAGATAAAACTAACATCCTGAGACTTCCCTGAAATAATTACATCTTCTGTTTCACTTATCAAGGTATCTTCACCTTCCTCATAGCTTCCACTACCATTATCATCCTCAAATTCT
Source organism: uncultured Flavobacteriaceae bacterium (assembly GCA_905479065.1). Classification (GTDB taxonomy): domain Bacteria; phylum Bacteroidota; class Bacteroidia; order Flavobacteriales; family Flavobacteriaceae; genus CAJQLB01. The sequence continues at coordinate 29,035 of CAJQLB010000030.1, forward strand.
ATTTCAACACCCAAAATTGGTGGTGTAGGAACCATTAATTTTGCAATTTCAGCCGTTACATTTAATCTATTGTAATCATCAAAAATAAAATCAAATCCTCCTCCTAACCTAAGTGTTGTTGGTAGAAAATTTTCTCGCCCTGCGTCATCATATTTAATTTTTGGACCAAGATTTTGAATCGCAAAACCTGCTCTCCAGCGACCATTAAAATTGTTGTAAGCATCTTCCTCACCTTGATAATATCCTCCTATATCAACACCAAAAGTGCTTGCAGCGCTGGCGTTATCATCAACAGCTTGTATTTTTAAATCTGATCGCAAATAACGCATACCTACTGCTAAGGAAAATTGATCCGCTAAACGTAACGCATAAGAGGCATCAATTGTTAACTCATTTGGCTTTTCGATCAAGGCCTCTGAAAATTCATCTTGTACAATTTCTATCTCTCCTAAACTAAAATATTTTAAGCTCAACCCAAAAGCGCTGCCTTCGCTCAATCTATTGTAATAAGTTATATTTCCAAGAAAAATATCATTTACTAATTTACTTAGGTAAGGCGTATAACTAATTCCTAAACCCGATTTAGTTTCTGAAAACCCATATTTGGCTGGATTCCACTGCTGAGAATAGGCATCAGCTGATGTCGCCACTCCCATGTCTCCCATTCCGGCAGCTCTCGCATCCGATGCGATTAATAAAAATGGTACGCCAGTCGTTATTACTCTGGTATCATTAGAGTAAGGAATAATTTCGGTTAAGGTTTGAGCTTTAACTTGAAAAAGTATTCCAATTACCATTAAAGCTGTCGTGTAGTTCTTCATGTTGATTTAAATTTAATTATTGTTATCACTAACATTAATCGGTCACAAATATAATTGTTTCTTATAGTATTACAAGTTTTTGATATTTTTCAACCTGTTTATTGAGTTGACTTGATCTTACAGTAAGTTTATAAACGTAAACTCCTTTGGCTATTTTATCACCAAAGTCATCTTTCCCATCCCAAGTGATATCTCTCGAAACAGACGTTGTATTTTTAATTCCCCCAGAGGTTTGACCATTGATTGTTTTGACCAACTTTCCAGAAACAGTAAATATCTGTACTGAAACGTCTAAAACCTCTGAACTATTGTGATTAAACCAAAATTCTGTATAATTCACGAAAGGATTTGGATAATTTAAAACATTATCTATGACCAAAGACTCATTCTGATCATAAACTACAAATTGAAGTTCTGACGAGGCTGAATTATTATAAACATCCCATGCCTTGAAAGATATTGTGTGCAAACCAGGATCTAAATCCCTAAAAGGATAAGATAATGACCCACTTTGGTAATCATCGATATCACTTTGATAGTAGTCATTTAACTTAAAAGGATTGGTCTCATCTCCATCAATAATTGCTACAATGTCATGACCAATACCACTAGCTGTATTAATGCCATTTTCATCCTTTAATTTTGCCAAGAGCGTTGGCGATTCGTTAGTAATCCCTCCCGAAATGAAATTTTCATCATTCATAAACAACATGATTTCTGGCCCTTCATTATCTTCGGGTGCATTTTCATTAACACCCCCAATTCTTATATCAAAATTAGCACCTCCACGATCTTCTAGGACATCTAAAGATTTAGCATAAAAACTAACTTTCCCATTACCTTCCTCTAAAGTAATATCTCGAGGAACTACAAAATCAAACTCAAAAACCCCGTTAGTAATTGTCGCTTGACCTCTAAAAATAGTTTCTCCTAAAGTATTGAAATCCAATATTATCAATTCTCCGTTTTGCGTTGTGCCATCATTTCCTAAAGTAGAGCGTTGAATATCCTTATCAAAAATTGTCGCTGTTAAAACACCTGAATAATCTGACAAAACTACACCAAGTTCATCAACAATCTCGCCCTTTATTTTTGCTCTACTCAAAGCATTTAATGGCTCTATTTGACCACTGATTGGAGTATCATTTATTTCTGTTAAACGAATATTTGGCTTAGGAAACGCCAATTTCATCGCTGGGTCTCCAATAAAAAAGACAAGTCGCCTTTGCTCAATGCCCCCGATAATTTGGTCATTCTTCGTAAGCCTCAGGGCTTCAGCCATAGAAGGATAATCATCAGAGCCAAATGCAAACAAATACTTTTCTAAAACAACGTTAAACGCAACACCAACGCTTACGAATATTTGTCTTGTTGTTGTTATTAGGCCAATCGCACCACCTTCTTTATTCCAATACAAGTATTCTCCGGCAGCCGGGCGGAGTGGGTTATCAAATTTTGTATATTCACATGTAACTGTGACAAAACAATTGAGTTTACAAGGGTTTTTTAATTCTTGCGCATTAATTTTATCAAAAATTCGCTCACGTGCGATACCATCCTCGCCACCATGACCAAAGTAATTAACGACCAAAGCTCCAACCTCAATTGCATCAAAAATCGCCTTGTTTACATCCGGATAACGTTCACCACCTGCAGTAGATTCTTGAACAAAGGCATCCGAGTGGATTTTAATAACATTCACATTAGGTTTATCTTCTGTTACAATTTGTCCAATGTTATCTGTTGTACCTTGAATAATCGTTTCCCAAGACTCATCAACATCATCTGAAATGGTGATGAAATTATTTCTCCAACTCCCAAAGGCCTCCTCATCGTAATAGGATTGAATTTTATCAACCAATTCTTTAGCACGCTGAGGTGTATCGGCCAAAATTCGTCCTACAGCAATATCCAGTTTATCTGATGTTGACATGGATCCCTCATTTTCGTCCATCATACCAAAAAAATCATCTGAAACAAATGATGCAGACAAACTAAAACTATTTAAAGAATTCCAAGCAGGAACAACATTAGTGTTTTTAGAAATCCTGTTTTTATAATCAAACGATGCATCCCCAAAAAGACATAAATATTTTATTCTTTTATCAGGTGTACTCGCATTCTCATAGACATATTTCATAAAATTTCTAATGGCAGATATATCTTGATTCCCAGAACTAAATTCGGTATAAATGTCATCGAGATCGTATACCTTCACATTCAGGTCATATTGATCTCTATTAATTTGAGCAAGTCTTTCTGCTTGTGAAAACATGTCATTTCTTGTGACTATGATGTAATCAATATCTTGAAAATTCCCATTATTGTCTTTAAAAACAGTTCCTTTGATATTTTGGTTGTTGACACTCGTATTTGCCTCTTTCTTTGGCTCAAAATAGTCTGAAGGGTCTACAGCCAAATAGCATCTCATTTCGCCTAATCGTGCTTTAAAACTTAACACCGAATCATCATCGGTATTCAGTTTTCTTGTCACATTATACTTGTCGGTTATATCCCATACTTCACTTATATTTGAAGCATTTGAAATAGAGTATTGAGCTACACCACTTTCTGAAGCTACCATGTTGTTTTTAAAAATAAATTGATTCCCAGTATGAGTCAAGCTTCTTGTTGCTTCAATTCCAATATAATCTAAATAGCCCGTTGATGAAGGGTTACCATTATTTTCATAACTCAAATTGATTGAAATGGGTGAGGAATTTACAATCAAATCTCCTACAAAACTGTCTTGAGTTGCTAAAACTGGGTCATTAATCGCTGCGAAATAAAAATTATCAATATCTACACTGTTCACTTTTAATTGCATTGAGGTGGGAACTGCTCCGACTGCTGCAGTGAATACCCTGACATTTACAGGTTCGGAGGTAATCAGATTTTCAAAATCAAAATTAAACACTTTATCACTGTCAAAATCAAACCTGTCACCAAACCAACGTCTACCTAGTTTTGCTAAATTAAATTCATCAACTTCATGAAATTGATAATCTTGAAATGTATCAATTTCAAAGTCAACAGGATCATTTGGTTCAACCAAAGATTGAATTCGTTTACCTAATCCACTTCCAATATGGACATAATAATGTGCTTTATCGGAATAAGGATTAATATTTGAATTGTTTTCAGAGTTATATCCTTTCGGTCCCTCACCGTAAAAAAGAATGTAATCATTATTATTGAATTCCCCGTCCTCCTCTCCTTTAACGACAACTGCATTTTCTACTAAATCAATTGGATAAAATTCATTGTTTGACAGTGGAAGTGATTTTCCTCCATGACCATAAATTTTAATTGCTTTTGGGTTAACAGAATTGACGTTTACTCCCAAACTAGACAAAAAACTCTTAGACAACTTAAACACCCCTGTTGTATCAATATGAAATTTATACCAGGTGCCTTGACTCAATACAGAATTCACAATTTCTTGGGAATTTCTATTAAATTGGTTTCCTTGACTTGAACTGTATTTAATTTTAAAAGAGGTGATTTTCTTAAACACTCCTTTTTCCTGAATCACTGGGGACATTTCTAAATGTAGCCAATGTTTATCTCTTGAAATTGAATTTTTAAGTACATATATAGGTTTAACCGGAATGGTTTTAGGATCTACATCTCCTAATTCTGCTCTAGATATTGACGTATAATTTACTTCGTCTAACAGAACAGACGCTTCATCTATATGGCTATTTGACTTCCATTGAGCAAAAAACAACAGCCCTTTTTCTGATGAAAAATTAAAATTTTCTTTATTAAATTGTGGAACTTGAAAGTCAGAGGTTTCAAGCGACAAAGTCTTGACGCCTTTCCAATTAATTTGAAAGCTTTTAGTTTGCGAAAAAGTGAGCGTTGTAAGGCATGTAAAAAGAAGAAAAATAATTTTTTTCATACACAATAAACGTCTAAAAAAATGTGTTAGTATTATGAATTAATTTTTTTTCAAATTTACGATAATAAATTAGTTTGTCTGACGTTTTGAAGAGATAATATCGTGTCAAAATTGCATCAAAAATCCGATGTTCTGTTCAAAAAACAGGATGAAATGCACTTTTTTTCGTGAATTTTATCAAAAAAGCATTGTAGTATGAGCTATATTAGTTATATTGCACCACCGAAATTTAATCGACTTACGTAAAAGTATGGATATGAAAAACACTATGACACTAAGGATAATAACAGTTTTTATACTGTCTTTATCCATGTTCAGTTGTAAAAAATCTTCGAGCTCTAAAAATAGCTCAAGAGCAACTGGATGGAAAATTAATGCCAAAGAAGGAGGATTTCAATACAATACTGACTTTGAAGAACAGGCAACTGCGCCAGGACTTGTCTTTATTGAAGGAGGAACATTTACAATGGGAAGAGTTCAAGATGATGTAATGCATGATTGGAACAATTCACCGAATCAACAACACGTGCAGTCTTTCTACATGGACGAAACTGAGGTTACCAACATGATGTACCTCGAGTACTTAGATTGGATAAAAGCAGTCTATCCACCAAGTGAGCCTCAATATAAAGCCATTTATGAGGGTGCTTTACCGGATACTTTGGTATGGAGAAATCGATTAGGTTACAGTGAAGTGATGGTAGATAACTATCTACGTCACCCTGCCTATGCTGAATACCCTGTCGTTGGAGTCAGTTGGATACAAGCTGTAGAATTTGCATCGTGGCGTTCAGACAGAGTTAATGAACTTTATTTAGAAGATGCTGGGTATATAGAACGAGATGCAAAAATTGCTGCGAATTCAGAAGCGAATTTTAGTACTGACACCTATCTTATTGCTCCGTCAATGTCTTATGGTGGTAATGATAGTATTACCAATCCAATAAAATCGAGAAGACGAGTCACCACAACCGCTGCTGGAGATACCATTAATGTTTACGCCTCACGTGAAACTGGTATTATCTCACCTAAATATAGATTACCGTCAGAGGCTGAATGGGAGTACGCTGCATTAGGGCTCAGTGAATTAAGAGATTATAATGTCTATCGAGGTAGAAAAAAATATCCTTGGGATGGTCAGTATACAAGATCCGGAAATCGAAAAATTCGAGGAGATCAATTAGCTAATTTTAAACAAGGAAAAGGAGATTATGGCGGTATAGCCGGATGGTCTGATGATTTAGCTGATCATACTGGTCAAGTAAAAAATTATGCGCCAAATGATCACGGATTGTATGATATGGCGGGAAATGTCGCTGAATGGGTTGCTGATGTTTACAGACCCATTGTAGATGATGAATTCAACGACTTTAATTATTACAGAGGTAATGTTTACACTAAAAATGCCATAAATGATGATGGAACTGTAAAAATAGTATTACCTAACGAAGTGGAATTTGATACACTCTCAAATGGAAAATTAATTGCAAGAAATTTACCTGGGGAGATTAAAAAAATAGCTGTCGATGATAATGAGACCTATTTAAGAAATAATTTCGATAGGAGTGACAACAGAAATTTCAGGGACGGTGATAAGCGTTCATCTCGTTATTTTGAAGACTTCAATGATGATGAAAGTGAAGAGACTTCTACAAGAAAAATGTACAACTCTCCAAAACATAATGTAGAAAGAGATGCCTCAGGTCAACTAATTAAAGAGTACGACAAAGAAAACAATCGAACTTCCATGATTAACGATGAAGTTCGTGTTTACAAAGGTGGTTCTTGGAAAGACCGTGAGTATTGGCTTGACCCTGCTCAACGACGCTATTATCCTCAAGATATGGCAACAGATTTTATTGGATTCCGTTGCGCAATGTCGAGGTTAGGATCAAAGTCGAAAGCAAAAAACAAAACAAAAAATTAATACTGAATTGTATCAATAATTTAAGTCCTTTCGATATTTCGTTAGGACTTTTTTTATTACATTTATTTCTATGACCATCGAAATTCTGCATCAAATTTTCCTAAGATCTAATTCTGTCTGTACAGACACTCGAAAGGTTCAAAAAAATGATTTATTTTTTGCTTTAAAAGGAGAAAACTTTAATGGAAATCTGTTTGCCCAAGAAGCGATTGCAAAAGGAGCATCACACGCTATTATTGATGACGAAAATTACAAGACTACAGAGGGTTGTATTTTAGTTGATGATGTATTAAGTGCTTTACAACAACTCGCTGCATTTCACAGGAGGTATCTTAATATCAAAATACTCGCACTTACAGGAAGTAACGGAAAAACAACAACCAAGGAATTACTTCATACAGTCCTTTCAAAAAAATTCAAAACGATAGCAACACGTGGTAATTTAAATAATCACATTGGCGTACCCTTAACCTTATTAAACATGAATAATTCAACGGAGATAGGAATTATTGAAATGGGTGCAAATCACTTGAAAGAGATTGAATTTCTTTGTAACCTAGCGCAACCAGACTATGGCTATATTACCAATTTTGGTAAAGCTCATCTAGAGGGATTTGGAGGTGTCCAAGGAGTAATTAAGGGTAAAAGCGAGCTTTATCATCATTTAATAACGAATAATAAACTGATATTTTTAAATACTAATGATAACAAACAAGTTGAGATATTGAAGGGTTACAAATCAACCTTTTCCTTTGGATCTCATCCTAAAAATGACGTAATTATACATCTTGTCGATGTCAATCCTTTCGTAGTTTCAAAATTTAAAAGTACGATTATAAATAGTCAACTTATTGGCAGTTATAACTTTTCGAACATTTCAGCTGCCTTAACCATAGGTAACTACTTTAAAATAGATATACACTCGATAAAGGATGCGATTGAACAATTTGAACCTAACAGCAATCGATCACAACTCATTAGCAAACGTTCAAACAGTATAATTTTAGACGCTTACAATGCTAATCCAACCAGTATGAAGGCTGCCCTTGATAATTTCATTAAAATGAAAACTACTACTAAAATTGTCATTTTAGGGGATATGTTTGAATTAGGTGAAGATGCTCATAAAGAGCATACATTTATTGCTGATTATTGTAATAGTCTCAACTTAGATAAAGTGTACCTCATAGGTGAAAATTTCTTGAAAATAAATACTGATGGTCCTACATTTAAATCCTTTGAATGTTTTAGGCATAATGTAGATTTTTCATCACTTGAAAATACTACAATTTTAATTAAAGGATCAAGGGGGATGGCTTTAGAGCGTATTTTAGATATGTTTTGAATTCTTTGTTCCTGCCAATTCATAACATCATGACAGCTCTGTAGTTAAATAAAAATGATTTTTGTAATTTTAGAGAATTAATGCGTTTTTTATTTAACACTTTCAACTCTAACATATGAAAGATCTAAAATATCTGTTTGCTTATACGGTACCTTTGTCGGCTTTTATTTCTTTTGAATCACATGGATTTGGAACTTATGCTGCTGTTTTATATGCCTTTGTAGTGCTCCCAGCTTTTGACTTAATCTTTGGAGAGGACTCCTCTAACCTAACCAAAGAAGATGCACGAAATAAGAAGAATAAATGGCTTTTTGATTTAATGTTGTATCTGAATCTCCCCCTTGTTTTTGGATTATTATTTCATGTGTTCTCAAAATTTGAGCAAAATGAATATCTGACCTATGAAATAATTGGCTTGGGTTTATCAGCAGGAATCCTATTAGCGACTAATGGTATCAATGTCGCACATGAACTTGGACACAGAAAAACCTATATCAACCGATTTATAAGTAAGTGTTTATACATGCCTTGTCTTTACATGCATTTTTATATAGAACATAATTTTGGACATCACTTGAACGTAGCAACGTCGGAGGATGGTGCTACTGCAAAATACAATCAGAGCTTATATTCCTTTTGGATAACCTCTGTTTCAAAGCAATATATCGATGCTTGGAGACATCAAATGCAATTGTTGAAAAGTCAAAAATCATCATTTGTTTCGGTTAAAAACGACATGTTATGGTATCACCTAATTCAACCAATTTACTTATTGTTAATTTATTATGTTTTTTCATTAAACGTCATGCTTTTTGCGATAGGTATTGCAGTTGTGTCATTTTTGTTTTTAGAAAGCATCAATTATATAGAACATTATGGTCTGAAGCGTTTTAAAGGCAGTTCGGGACGCTACGAAAGAGTACAACCTTATCATTCATGGAATTCAAACTTTAATATAGGAAGAATTGTCTTGTACGAACTAACACGACATAGCGACCACCATTATAAATCAACAAAAAAATACCAAATTTTAGAAAGCTATGAAAACAGTCCAACACTTCCTTTGGGATACCCTGCTTCAATTTTGTTAAGCTTTATACCACCTCTATGGTTTTTTATCATCAATCCACTGGTTCCAAGCGACATGAAAAAAAATAAATCAATGCGATGATAGATTGATAAATCAATCGCCGTTTTATGCAATAACAGAGGAAGAATCGTGTCTAAAAATTCCCTTGAGACGTTTAATATAGTGGGTCATACTGGATTCGAACCAGTGACTTCTACCCTGTCAAGGTAACACTCTGAACCAACTGAGTTAATGACCCATTTAAAATAAAAAAAAGCCCACTTGGGTAGTGAACTTTTGTGGGCGACAAGGGATTCGAACCCCTGACCCCTTGGGTGTAAACCAAGTGCTCTGAACCAACTGAGCTAGTCGCCCTATTTTGTGGATTGCAAATATAAGTCAGAATTTCATTCTACCAAATATTTTTAAATAAAATTCTAAATAATTTCAGCCACAACAAAGGTACTACCTCCCACATAAATCAAATCATTTATTTGAGCGCGGTTTTTTGCATTTTCAAGACCTTCGTTAACTGAGTTGTATGCCTCTCCGCGATAACCTTTTTGTGTAAAATATTCTTTCAGGAGTATCTCACTTAAACCACGTTGCACACTGGGCTTACAAAAATAATATTGAGCTTCAATAGGAAATAAGTCAATGATGGTGTTGAGGTTTTTATCATTGACAACACCTAAAACAATATGTAATTTGTGAAAGTCCATTGTTTTAATTTGATTCATTGTAAACACCAAACCTTCCCGATTATGAGCAACATCTGCAATGATTGTTGGATTCTTTTCAATAATTTGCCAACGGCCCTTAAGGCCCGTATTTGTGATCACTTTTCTGAGACCGTTTACAATACCTTTTTCATGAATTTTAAATCCTTTTTTATTTAATTCAAGAATGGTTTTTACAGCTAATTTAATATTCAAAGATTGATAAGAACCCTTTAAATCAGAATCGTAATCCATTTGAGACACTTCATCAGTAAAAGATATCGGTGCTTTATTTTTATAAGCTATTTGTTGAAATACGGGTTTTGTACCTACATTTGTTTCTCCTATGATTACAGGAATATTTTCTTTAATAATCCCTGCTTTTTCAGCAGCAATTTTCTCCAAAGAATCTCCCAAAAACTGTGTGTGATCAAAACCAATATTAGTGATTACAGAAACTTCTGGAATAATAATATTTGTTGAATCCAATCTTCCTCCAAGGCCTACTTCAACAATAGCAATGTCAACATTTTGATGAGAAAAAAACTTGAAAGCCATCCCAACTGTCATTTCAAAAAATGAGAGTGAATTCGTTTCTAAAAAATCTCGATTAGATTGAATAAAATCAACAACATAATGCTTACTTACAGGGTTTCCATTAATTTTAATTCGCTCTCTAAAATCTCTCAAATGAGGAGATGTATACAAGCCAACTTTATAACCTGATTCTTGTAAAATAGATGCCAACATATGGCTTGTTGAGCCTTTTCCATTGGTTCCCGCGACATGTACAGATTTGAATGTTTTCTCTGGATGATTGAGATATTCACTAAACAAATGAATATTAGTTAAATCTTTTTTGAAAGCCACCTTACCCTTATTTTGGTACATAGGTAATTTTGAAAACATCCAGGTAACAACATCCTCGTACTTCATATTACTGAGTTACGCTAAAATTTATAATTACAAAACCAATCTGTTTTGAAGGCGCCTTGTCATTTGCAGGCCATTTATACGTCATTGCAGTTTTTCTTGCTGCGTCATAAAGGCATAATGGTCCTGTTGTTCCTTTTTTTCCAGGACTAGCATTAGAGACATTTCCGTTTTTATTCACCTCTATCTCGACTACAACAATGCCTTCTTCATCACAATCTGGAGTAAATATTTTTTTTGTAGGTTGACCTCGTCCTTTTAATCCATAACCATTACCTCCTTTTCCTAAACCAGCCTCACCAAAATATGACGGGGCATAAGGGTCACCATTAAGTTGTCCTTTATCACCCAACATATTATCATTCCCTTCACCAAGTGAGTTTGAATTATTATTAGCGATACCTCCAATTAATTGGTCTAAGTTTTTCTTTTTTTCTTGTCGCAATTTTAAATCATGCTTCAGACGCTCAGCTTCTTTTTCTAAACGTAATTTTTCAGTGGCCTTCTTAATCTTTTCTTTATTTATTGCAATTGCTTTAGCTTGATCTGTCACCAATAACTTTTCTTGATTTACCTCGTTGTTTTTAGAATTTTGAGTGATTAATTGCTGATTTTCACTTGGCGGTTCATCTAGCTCCTTTGGCTGGAATTTAGACATTTTTGGCTGAAGAGTTCCTTGGCCCTTCTCTGAAACTCCAAAATTAATAGCGACGCCATATTCCTCAGGTGGATCTAAATACTTAAGTCCAACAATAAATACTAAAAAAACAAGGATGAACATTAATAATAGGGTTATTAATGCAGAATGTTCTTCATGTTTCGTTTTAAAAAACTTCATTAATTAGGAGTTACAGCCAAAACAACTTTAAACTTATTTCGATTAGCAATATCCATAACAGTTACAACATATTGAACAGGTACTGTTTTTTCTGATCTAAGAACAATGGTTGGTTTTTCTTCATTTGACAAGGTATTTATCAATTCGTTTTCGAGCATATTCTCTGTCACACGTTTATTATCGATGTAGAAGGTTAAATCTTCTGTAATGTTAACCGAAATAGATTTTTTGTTTTCAGTTTTTCCACTAGCTTTAGGTAAGATAATATCAATAGCACTGGTGGTTACTAAAGTGGATGCCAACATAAAAAAAATCAGTAATAAAAAAACAATATCAGTCATGGAGGACATATTGAATTCTGTGGTTACTTTATTTCTTCCTTTAAAATTCATGTTAAATTGGCTCGTTTAATAAATCCAAAAATTCTACAGAATTCAATTCCATTTGATGAATCACTTTATTCGTTTTTACAACTAAATGATTGTAGGCAATATACCCTATAATTCCAACAATTAAACCAGCAACCGTGGTTGTCATTGCGGTATATAGACCGCTAGCCAAAACATCCATCTGTATTGTCCCACCGGCATTTGCGAGTTCAAAAATCGCTAGTATCATACCAATAACAGTACCTAGAAAACCAATCATTGGTGCGGCACCAGAAATTGTCGCTAGAACACTTACATTCTTTTCTAAACCATATACTTCCAATTTACCTGCGTTTTCTATGGCTGTATTGATATCTTCAAGAGGTTTTCCAATTCGGGAAATCCCTTTACTGATAAGCCTTGAAACAGGGGAGTCTTCTTGAGTACACAAAACTTGAGCTCCCTCAATATTACCGATTGACACCAAATCCTTAATTTGATTCATAAAATTTTCATCTATTTTCGAAGCAGATTTTAGTGTAAATAATCGCTCAAAATAGATGTATGAAGCCGCAATCAATAAAACAAATAAAATCAGAATTATTAATTGTCCTGCAAGGCCACCACTTTTTATAAGCTCTAAAACAGATAGTGTTTTTTCAACAGTTTCTTGATCATTGAGAGTTTCAGAGATAACTTGACCCATATTTAACATCGCGAGCTTTAAATAGAACATATCATTAAAGAATTGAATTTTGATGTATAACGCTTGAATTATTAATTAAGTATTTAAAAGAGTGTTCTTGTAAAAAAGAATACAAAAGCTCCAGCTAAAAATCCAATTAAAGCCAACCATGATATTTTTTTTAAATACCAGAAAAAATCAATTTTTTCCATTCCCATTGCAACTACTCCAGCTGCCGATCCTATGATGAGCATACTGCCACCTGTACCAGCAGAATAAGCAATAAAGTGCCATAATTCATTGTCCAATGGCTCTGAAAACATACCTAAACTAGCAGCCACCAGCGGAACATTATCTATAACAGCTGACCCAACGCCTAATAGCAATACAACCAGATCAGACACTCCTCCGTCATGTATTTCTGTACCCAGCAACGGTGTATTCAGTTTTAAAAACGATGCAAAATCAAATAACACTCCGAGAGATTCTAATGCAGCAACAGCCATTAATATTCCAAGAAAAAACAATATGCTTGGAAGTTCAATTTTAGAAAGAGAATGATGAACAGGACTGTGATGTGCATTCTCATCACTTTCCTCACTATCGATAACTGTTAAACTAAACTTTGAATTACTATAAATTTCTGCAAAAATAGCAACAACACCAAGTGCCAACATCATACCTACGTAGGGTGGTAAATGAGTCACTACTTTAAAAATAGGCACAGATACAATCGCAGCGAGTCCTAAAAACAACATTGTTGAACTAAAATTACTTTTTGGTTTTCCTTTTGACTCTTTATCAACATCTATATATCCCTGAAAAGCCGGTAAAAATGTGGCAATCAAGGTTGGAACGGTCATACACACAAATGATGGCAATAGAAGATACCCTACCAAATATCCTGTACTCACTTTATTACCTATCCAAAGCATGGTCGTTGTGACATCCCCTATTGGTGACCAAGCACCTCCGGCATTAGCCGCAATAATGATTAATCCAGCGTACCATATGCGGACATTTCTATCAATTATAATCTTTTGCAGAATTGAAATTAAAACAATTGTAGCAGTTAAATTATCAATGATTGCGGACAATACAAATGCAAGCATCGCAAAAATCCATAAAATTTGTGTTTTTTTCTTGGTTGTAATAAAACCTTTAATAGTTGAGAATCCGTCAAAATAGTCAATAATTTCTACAATTGTCATCGCTCCCAATAAAAACACTAATATCTCAGAAGTCTTTCCTAAGTGATGTAGTAAAGTTTCTTCTAGTAAGTGCATTCTATTCTCATGATCTAAAGAGGTATAATCAGTCACTAATCCATGACTTGCTGAATCAAACCACTGCGTAAATGAGTCAATTCCTAGGGATATAAGAGCCCAACTAATTGCCATCATTACCAAAGCAGGGATAAGCTTATCAATTTTAATATTATGTTCGAGAGTTATAGCGAGATAACCCACCACAAATACAATGATAATTGCTGCTTCCATTTGTTATCTATTTATAATTATACCAGCTCACTTAGCGCTAGTGTAAAAGCAGTTTTACTAATTTCAGTTTTATGATGGTTGTGATCATAAATATTTTGTATCGCTGTTTTTATGATATTTGAAGTATCATCAAAAATTGCCTCATCAGTCATTTCAACACGTCGTTCCATAAAGTAGGCAAAAACTCTTGCCATACCACAGTTAGAAATGAAATCTGGAATTAAACTGACTTTACTGTCTGTGAATTCCATTATAGAACCAAAGAAAATTTCTTTATCTGCAAACGGGACATTCGCACCACAAGAAATCACCTCTAAACCATTAACAATCAAAGAATCTATTTGTTGTTTTGTGATTAGTCGAGAGGCAGCACAGGGAGCAAAAATTTCTGCTTCAAGTGACCATATACTCTCATTAATTTCCTTAAACGGAATAAGATAATCACTCTCAAGGGTATTGCTTGTTTTTTCCAAAAATAAGTTTGTAATCTCTTCAAAGGTAAATCCGTTCTCACTAATTAAGCCACCAGCTATATCAATAATACCAACCACTTTCACACCCATTTTTGCTAAATAAAAAGCAGCTGCAGCACCAACATTTCCAAACCCTTGCACGATTGCCCTTTTATTAACTATCGATCCTCCATAAATATCGAAGTAGTGCCGAAGTGCCTCGGCAACACCAAAACCAGTAATCATATCAGCAATTGTATATTTTTTTAATACATCTGGCGAATAATTTACATTATCTATGACTTTTATAACACCATGACGAAGTTGCCCAATACGATTAATTTTATCAGCTTCTGTCGGCTTAAAATGTCCAGCAAAAACTCCCTCTTGAGGATGCCAAACTCCTGACTCTTCAGTTATTGGAATTACTTCATGAATCTCATCAACATTTAAATCACCTCCTGTTCCGTAATAACTTTTCAGCAAAGGTGAGACTGCTTTATACCATCGCTCCAATACTCCTTTTTTTCTCGGATCTTTAGGGTCAAAATTAATACCAGATTTAGCACCGCCTATGGCAGGGCCTGACACGGTAAACTTAATCTCCATTGTTTTCGCTAATGATAAAACCTCGTTCATGTCAAGACCTTTACGCATCCGAGTTCCACCTCCTGCAGCACCTCCCCGTAACGAATTAATCACAGTCCAACCCTCAGCCTCTGTCTCCGGATCTTTCCAATTAAATACAATTTCTGGTGCTTTTTTTTCGTACTTCTGAAGTAATTCTTTCATATGATTATCTCCAAGATTAATGTTGCTAACAAATATAAAAAACTAAATAAGTTTTGTTAAGATATAACTAAATAATTAAGGCTTATAGATTATTCCTGAACTATGATCTACATTAGCACCAGTTACAGATTTCAAACAATTATTTTCCCCTCTTAATTTTAACACCCCCAATAAGCCAAAAACTAGCGCCTCTTTATAATCGATGATATCTTCGGAAGGTATTACAATATTATGATGAGTTAACTCTTCTATTCTCTTCATTAAAAAAATATTATAGACACCGCCTCCAGTCATAAGGACAGATGCATGTTCTACTTTACTAATTTCCTTGGTAATTTGAACAGCACAATGCTCTACATAGGTTCTCAATATATCACTCACCTCTAAATCACAGCTGTCTATTAACGGAATCACATCACTATTAACCCATTCGATACCTAAAGATTTTGGAAACTCTTTATTGTAAAAATTCAAGTTATTTAATTTATACAATAACGGCTTATTTAATTTTCCTGAAGCAGCCATCTGTCCGTCCATATCATAATGTAATCCTAAAGAAGAAACATAATAGTTGAGTACACAATTCACAGGGCAAATATCAAAAGCAATTCGATTACCCATCATGGTTCTCGAAATATTAGCAAACCCCCCAAGATTGATACAAAAATCGTACTGAGAAAATAATAATTCATCTCCAATTGGGACCAAAGGCGCTCCCTGTCCTCCCAATTGAACATCTTGAATTCTGAAATCACAAATAACCGTATGATTAGTTTGTGTACTCAATGACTGTTGATTTCCTATCTGATAAGTCAAACCTTCTTTTGGTTGGTGCAGTGCTGTATGGCCATGAGAGCAAATCGCGTCCAAATCACTGATATTATTGTTTTCAATAAATTGATTTATCAAATCTGAAATATGTATGGAATACTCTTGATCAATCTGTTCTAACGCTACAGGTGATTTAAAAACTAAATTTTTTAAAACCTTTCTCCAGCTATCGCTGTACGGTATAGTTTCAGATGCTATAATTTTAAAAAACCATTTGTCCTTCAATATAAATTGAACATAAGCCAGATCCAAACCATCCATTGAGGTTCCGGACATGACGCCAATCATTTTATATTTATTTTTTATCATATCATGTAAAAATATGCATTTGTGTTAAAAAAAACGCAATAAAACTTTATCTTTGCATACATTTTTTAACAATTCATCAATAAAATCTAAAAATGAATTTTAACCTATCAGAAGAGCATCTAATGGTCAAGGACGCAGCAAGAGAGTTTGCTGTAAACGAATTATTACCTGGAGTTATCGATCGAGATAACAAGCAAGAATTCTCAAATGACTTGGTTAAAAAAATGGGAGATCTTGGTTTTATGGGTATTATGGTTAATCCTGAGTACGGTGGAAGCGGTATGGACACAATTTCTTATGTATTAATTATGGAAGAACTATCAAAAATAGATGCTTCAGCATCTGTAATTGTGTCTGTAAATAATTCATTAGTTTGTTATGGTCTTCAGGCTTTTGGCAATGAATCTCAAAAACAAAGATATCTCAGTAAATTAGCAACCGGAGTTTTTGTTGGGGCATTTTGCCTAAGCGAACCAGAAGCAGGAAGTGATGCGACATCACAAGCAACAACCGCCATTGACAATGGAGATCATTATCTTTTAAATGGAACAAAAAACTGGATTACCAATGGTGGTCGCGCAGATATTTATATTGTTATAGCACAAACCAACAGAGACAAAGGTCATAAAGGAATAAATGCGTTCATTGTAGAGAAAGGTATGCCCGGATTTGAGATTGGACCTAAAGAGGATAAATTAGGAATTCGTGGGAGCGACACACATACTCTACAATTTAATGATGTTAAAGTTCCAAAAGAAAACAGAATAGGTGATGACGGCTTTGGATTTAAGTTTGCCATGAAAACGTTGTCAGGTGGCCGTATTGGTATTGCAGCTCAAGCTCTTGGAATCGCTTCAGGGGCCTACGATTTAGCTTTAAAATACTCGAAGGAACGTAAAGCATTTGGAACTGAAATTCATAATCATCAGGCAATTGCCTTTAAATTAGCAGACATGTACACAGAAATTGAAGCTGCAAGACATATGGTTATGAAAGCTGCATGGGACAAAGACAACGGCCATAATTATGATTTATCAAGTGCAATGGCAAAGTTATATGCAAGTAAAGTGGCCATGGAACAAACCGTCGAGGCCGTTCAAATTTTAGGAGGAAATGGTTTTGTTAAAGAATACCATGTTGAACGGATGATGCGTGATGCAAAAATTACCCAAATTTATGAAGGAACAAGTGAAATACAAAAAATTGTGATTTCTAGAAGTATCATTAAATCATAATACGTTCTTTATTTATCGTAGCGTCACTTCAATCTACGAACTCGTTTTCTGACAGGAGTAATTGTATTAATAATTCCGTTTTGAATTGTTTTCCATAGATAACTTCCAAGCCCCTTAAATTCATCTCTCTTAAAGTTCATCCTAACTGTCTTTATTTTACCTCGTTTATTCGGATTTGACTTACGAATTAATCCGTTGGCGATAGAAGTTAATAAATGATTCTCAGAACTTTTTTTAGATTTTAAAATACTGGCATGCAAATTTTTATAAAGCATTGTCATCTCGCCTTTTGATTGAATGTCATCACTCTCAAATTTAAAATCAATCTTATGTAATTCTCCACTTAGGATCTTTAGTCCTAAAATTGGGTAAAGAACCTTATCCAAGGTGTGAAATTTGAATGAGCCTACATACCCTTCCCAAAACATTTTATTGTCTTTTTTGGACAGAGAGTTTTCCAATTTTAAACGAACAGGAGCATTTCCCATCAATCGACCTTGTAATGACATATTGAGATTTAGATTTTCATTACTATAATTTTTGATATTATTTATTTGGGCATTAATTCTATTTATATAAAATTGCACTATTGTGTCTTTATGGGGAATTTGTTCTCTTACAGTTATCTTAGAATTCCTAATATTAACATGATCAATAGAAATAGGAAACGTAAGCTGTTTTAAGTGTGAAATTGGTAATTTAATTTTCTTGAGCTTATTTTGAGGCTTTCTCTTGTCTTTATAAATAGACACATCGAATCCTGATAAATCAATCGACGATGATGTGAACGTTTTGTTGATTAAAAAAGATGATAAATCAACACCAGTAATTGCTAAGGTATCAAAGGATGTATGGTATATTTCTTGACTATATTGAAATTTATCAGCAAGCAATTTTTCGCTTAGTGTTGGATATATCGTAATATTTTTAGCCTTTATAAGTTGATCAGTAACACTCGCATGAAAATTATCAAAGGATAACTTATAATTCTGTTTATCAAAAAGTACCGATCCTTTGTCCAAGTTAAAATCTACTTCAATATCCTTCAGATAAAATTTACCATCATTGGCCTTTTTTAATGACAAATCATCCATTTGAAAATTTAATGGAGTTGTGTGAAAAATTAAATTATTTTGAATAGTGTTAATAGGTTGTTCTAAATTAAAGACGGTATTTCTAAAGGTCATTTTACTTACATCGATACTATTGATGTCGTCAGCAATAAAATAACTTGTCGTTGACCGTTTTCTAGAGGTGTTACTATCTGATTTTAAATCGGTAGCTGTTGACATAATTCTTAAATTATCATATACAATACCATCTATTACAATTGATTTATTAAATAGTAACGCGGTGAAACTTATACCTTCAAATGTGAGTCGGTCTAGTGCAACATTAAACAATTGTTTATGTGCACGTATATGAGAAATGTCTACTGTTGAATGTATATGGATACTATCAATTATCAATCTACTCCTAAATATTGACGAAGAAATAGAGCCCATCGTTAATTGATATTCGGTATTGTTCTGATTACCTAGTAAACCATTAAGTTTTGAAGTGACTGTTTTTTCTAAATAGTTATTTATAAGCGAGGTTGACATCAGTATAACTGAAACAACTATGAATATTATGAGATAAAACTTTTTAGTTATCGCCACCCTTTTATGTTTGGATTAATTATTTACCAATATAACACAAAAAACCCTTACTAAATACATAGTAAGGGTTTCAAAAAAGGCGGTGACCTACTCTTCCACAAGTGTA
>CAJQLB010000031.1 GCA_905479065.1 uncultured Flavobacteriaceae bacterium
AATGCTTCGGAAAAAGATCAATTAGGTATTTTTGGAGTAACGGAAAACACTAACTATTTTAAAAAAAAGATATATACTCAAAGTTTGAAGTTATATCGTAATAAGGGATCAGGTTTGTTTGGAGCACTGTTCGATAGTATTCCATTGTCTTTGTTTCTTATTTTACCAATTTTTGCCGTGATACTGAAAATCTTATTTTTTAAACGCCGATTATTCGCACATCATTTGGTGTTTAGTTTTTATTTTTTCTCATTTATTTTTGCTTTCATGTGTATGTTATTGTTAGTGAATTATGCCATTGATTTAACGAGTTGGATGATTTTTTTCGCGGTATTAATCACGTTCATATATTTCGTTGTGGCTTTGCGAACTTTCTATGAGCAGCGTCTCATGACAAGTCTTTTTAAAGCGAGCGTCATGACGACTATTTGCATGATGCTAATTGTCCCAGTGGCCTTTATGATTGTTGGTTTAATGTTTGTGTCTTACTAAAGTTTTTCTCTCAGATATCGAGCAGTATGCGATAATTTAGAGGTTACAATGTTTTCAGGTGTTCCTGAAACAACTACAGTTCCTCCATTTTCTCCACCTTCGGGGCCAAGGTCTATAATGTGATCAGCACATTTAATTAATTCTAGGTTATGCTCTACGACGATAACAGAATGACCATTATTAATTAAGGCATTAAACGATTTTAAAAGTTTTTTAATATCATGAAAATGGAGACCAGTTGTTGGTTCATCAAAAATAAATAGGGCAGACTGTCTTGACGTACCCTTTCCTAAAAATGTCGCTAATTTAATCCGTTGAGCCTCACCACCAGAAAGCGTTGAGGAACTTTGACCTAAAGTCACATAGCCTAAACCAACATCTTTGAGAGGTTGTAATTTATTTACAATTTTAGTTTGTTTGTGCTTATCGAAAAAGGAAATAGCATCATCAATAGTCATATTTAAAATATCATCAATTGATTGGTCAAAAAACAAAACCTCTAAAACTTCTTTTTTAAAACGTTTTCCTTTACAATGTTCACACTCCAAATGAACATCTGCCATGAACTGCATTTCTATAGTAACCTCACCCTCTCCTTTACAAGTTTCACATCGACCACCGTCAACATTAAAACTAAAATGTTTTGCTTTATATCCTCTAATACTACTCAATTTCTGTTTTGAAAAAAGAGCTCGTATGTCGTCGTAGGCCTTTATGTAGGTTACAGGGTTAGAGCGTGATGAGCGACCAATTGGATTTTGATCAACAAACTCAATCTTTTGAATGTTATCAAATCTGCCAGATATCGAGGAATGCTCACCCGGCTTATCACCAAAACCAGCAATATGCTTTATCAAAGCTGGATATAAGATGTTTTTTATTAAGGTGCTCTTGCCGCTTCCTGAAACACCTGTAACTACAGTGAGCATGGCTAAAGGAAATCTTACATCAATATTTTTTAAATTATGTTCTCTAGCTCCTTTAATATCTATATAATAATCTGAAGTTCTTCTTTGAGAGGGAATTGCAATTTTTTCTTTGCCGCTTAAATATTTGCCCGTAAGCGAATCTGAATTTAAAATTGTTTGATAAGTTCCAAAAGCAACAACAGAACCTCCTAAAGTACCAGCTTCGGGACCAATATCGATAATAGTATCGGCCTCAGACATGATGTCTTCATCATGCTCTACAACAATGACAGTATTACCTAAATTTCGTAAAGTTTTGAGAACATGGATAAGTCGTTCAGTATCTTTTGGATGAAGTCCAATACTTGGTTCATCGAGTATGTACATGGAGCCTACAAGACTGCTACCCAATGAGGTTGCTAAATTAATACGCTGACTTTCACCACCTGACAGTGTATTTGATTTTCTATTTAATGTTAAATAGTCCAATCCTACATTTGTTAGAAAACTTAAGCGATTACTGATTTCAACTAAGAGGCGTTTAGAAATTTGTAAATCGTGTTCGTCAAGTTTCAAATTATTAAAGAAATCAGTCAAGACATTTAATGGCATTTCAACCAATTCAGTAATGGTCGTATTCGCAATTTTCACATAATTAGCTTCGAGTCTTAATCGTTTACCATGACAAATATGACAAATAGTTTTTCCACGATATCGTGAGAGCATAACACGATTTTGTATTTTATAGGCTTTTGACTCCAACTCTGAAAAAAATGAATTCAGTCCTTCAAAATAGTCATTACCAGTCCAAATAAGTCGTTTTTGATGTTTGGTTAATTTAAAAAACGGTTTGTGAATTGGAAAGTTGAATTTATGTGAGTTATTGACTAATTGATCTCGATACCAACTCATACTGTCACCTCTCCATGCATAAATTGCATTGTCATAAATAGATAAACTCGTATTTGGAATTACCAAACTTTCATCGATTCCAATGACATCACCATACCCTTCGCAATTAGCACAGGCACCATAAGGATTATTAAAGCTAAAAAGATGTACATTAGGCTCAACAAATTTGATATTATCTAGCTCAAATCTATTGTTAAAATGTCTAAGCTGGTTGTTAGATAGTGTTTCGATATAACATGCTCCTTTACCTTCAAAGAAGGCCATTTGAACAGCATCAGCTAGTCGATTATAGAAATCTTCATCATGAGTTATTATTATACGATCAACAACAAGTTGAACTTGTTGGTCATCAGTCGCATTTACAGATTCAATTCTAACAACTTTTCCGTTGATTTTAACACGTGAATATCCTTGTTGCTGCAAGGTGTTAAGCTTATTTTGAAGCGTTCGATTTTTTTCCAAACAAATAGGAGCAAGAAGTAATAATCGTTCACCCTCCTCGAAGGTTTTTAAGAAGTTAATAACATCAGAAACCGAATCCTTTTTAACTTCGTTACCTGATTTTGGGGAATAGGTTTTTCCAACTCTTGCGAATAACAGTTTTAAGTAATCATATATCTCCGTAGTGGTTCCAACGGTAGATCGAGGATTCGTGGAATTCACTTTTTGTTCGATTGCTATTGCCGGTGCGATTCCTTTAATATAATCGACCTTTGGTTTGTGCAAACGTCCCAAAAATTGTCTCGCGTAGCTAGATAAGCTTTCCACGTAGCGTCTTTGTCCTTCGGCGTACAATGTGTCAAAGGCTAGACTCGATTTACCTGACCCTGATAAACCAGTAATGACAACCAATTTATTCCGAGGTATTGCAACATCTAAGTTTTTTAGGTTGTGTAAATTGGCACCTTTAATGATGATATTTGTTTTGGGATTTTTACTTAAAATATCTGTTTGCATTTACCTATCACATGAAATAATCATGCGAAGATAACACATCTATTTTTACAATAAAAACGAACAATTTGTCAGTTAAAATGTTAAAAAAAACCAATTCTTTTTGCATTTTAGCAATGAATGTTGTTATATTTGATATGTAAGCAACAGTATTTTAAAACATTAGCCTATCGCATAACATTACTTTTTTAATGATAACCCCAGCATATTTCACTTAAATGTGCATTAAAAGTAATGAAATGAAAAGAGAGCTTACACAGGACGCCGTATTGGTTAGTAATTACATCCAAGGTGACGAAAATTCTTTGTCAATTTTAATTAATCGACACAAACAAAAAATTTACAGTTTTATTTATTCGAAGGTCTTTGATAAGGATATCGCGGAGGACGTTTTCCAGGATACTTTTATTAAAGTTATCCGAACACTTAAATTAGGCAAATATAATGAGGAAGGTAAATTTTTGCCATGGGTGATGCGAATAGCTCACAATCTCGTTATTGACCACTTTAGAAAAAATAATCGCATGCCTAAATTTGATAATAATCGTGACTTCGATATTTTTTCTGTGATAAGTGATTCGTCATTAAATGCTGAGAAAAGTTTGATTAAATCACAAGTAGAGGAGGACGTAAGACGAATTATAGAGGAATTACCTGAGGATCAAAAACAAGTTCTGAAATTAAGAATGTATTGTGATATGAGTTTTAAAGAAATATCTGATAATACAGGTGTGAGTATTAACACGGCACTAGGAAGGATGCGCTATGCACTAATCAATCTCAGAAAAGTCATTGATAAAAATAATATTGTTTTAACAAATTAATTATAAGTATATAATAAATGTTGTTTTTTCTCGTTATCATCAAAACAAAAAACAATATTTAAATGGCAAAACTTTACACTGAAAATTTTAAATGTTATGAAACCACTAAACCGAGTGAAGAAACGGTTAAATTTCTTCTGAATTATTCTCAAGCTTTAACTGTTATTGACTGTAGTAAAAATAAATTAAAGTTTGAAGCGCTTTTAAACTAAACTTTGGCGAAAATTAGCCCTGAGAAATCAGGGCTTTTTTGATTTGTAATAATCTTTGATGACTGACTTTCTTCCTACAGTTTTGGTAATAAGGTCTTTGTCTAAGTTCCAACCTCGAGCAGGAGAGAATTCTCTACCATACCAAATTATTTGTAAATGTAAATCATTCCAAAGGTGTCTTGGAAATAATCGTTTAGCGTCTTTTTCAGTTTGTATGACATTTTTCCCGTTGCTCAAATTCCATCGATACATTAAACGATGAATGTGTGTGTCAACTGGAAATGCAGGAATGCCAAAAGCTTGAGACATCACAACACTAGCAGTTTTATGACCAACGGCAGGTAACTCCTCAAGCAGTTCGAAACTTTTAGGAACGTTACCATTGTGCTTGTTAATAAGGATTTTTGATAGACCAAATATCCCTTTGCTTTTCATTGGAGATAAACCAACGGGTTTAATAATTTCTCTTATTTCTTCAACAGATAACTTCACCATATCATAAGGATTATCAGCTTTTTCAAATAATAAAGGAGTTATTTTATTGACACGGACATCAGTACTTTGTGCCGACATTAAAACTGCTATTAAGAGCGTGTAAGGATCTTTGTGATCAAGTGGAATTGGTATTTCGGGATATAACTTATTTAAGGTATTTATAACATATTCTATTTTTTCTTGCTTTGTCATTGGATTATATTTGTGAAAAGTAAAGTTAATAAATATGGAGACATTAAAAGTTGGTGAGAAAGTTCCTAAGTTCGAAGTTAAAGATCAAGAAGGTCGCGCAATTAAACTTAGTGATTACAAAAATAAAAAATTAATTGTTTTCTTTTATCCTAAAGCAAGTACCCCAGGTTGCACTGCAGAGGCTTGTAATTTGAGAGATCACTATGTCATGTTGCAAGAGCGTGGTTTCGAGGTCTTAGGTGTTAGTGCTGACAATGAAAAAAGACAATACAATTTTAGTCAGAAGTACGATTTCCCCTTTCCATTATTGGCGGATACAGATAAGGAGGTAATCACTAATTTTGGTGTGTGGGGTTTAAAAAAATTCATGGGTAAAGAATATGATGGGATTCACAGAAAAACTTTCTTGATTGATGAACATGGAGTTATAACGCACGTTATCGACAAAGTGAAAACAAAAACCCACGCTGAACAAATACTCGAATTAATTTAAGTAGGGGTGTACAAGTTATGTTTTCGAGATCTTAGTTTTTTTATGTAAAACTTCCTCTGTTTCACAACCAAAAAGACTTTGCTGTTTAATGAGTTTAGCAACACCTTTTGGTAACATTTCTTCCCAACCCGGTTCATTATTTGAAATCATACCTAAAACCGTTCTTGAGAAAATCGAAAGTATATTGGGATCAAAATCGGCGATATCAACAACCTTTCCGTTGTATTTAAAAAACTTGTACAATTCTTTCATCCTTGGATGAACTTTTAAATTCTCACTATTAGTAATGGATCCATCGTCATGCTCCATTGGGTATAGGTAAACACGTAAATCCTTGAAGAATAGTTTTCCAAATGCTTCTAGAATGCCACCGCTCAGATGACGGTAGTATTTTTCATCAAAAATGTCAATAAGATTGTTAACTCCCATTGCTAGCCCCATTCTATTTTTGGAGTATTGTGAAAAATACTCCACAAGTTTATAATATTCTTGAAAATTTGAAATTAGCACAGTTTGTCCCAGAGAGCATAACAGACGGGCTCTATCCATAAAGTCTTGCTCATCAATTTCTCCCTCTGCTCTTAAGTTTGATAAGGTAATTTCAAAAATAACCTGAGTTTT
Source organism: uncultured Flavobacteriaceae bacterium (assembly GCA_905479065.1). Taxonomy (GTDB): domain Bacteria; phylum Bacteroidota; class Bacteroidia; order Flavobacteriales; family Flavobacteriaceae; genus CAJQLB01. Next base: position 6,104 of record CAJQLB010000031.1, read on the forward strand.
TTTTGTGTCAACTCGATTTTCTTTGATGAACATATTATATGATTTTTCATACATATCCATATTCACCTTCGTTACTGGTCTAAAACTTCCGCGTAGCGTTAAAATATTTTTTTTGTAAAGGACTCTTGCTGGTAGGACATTATTTCCATCAGGTGCGAACATCACCGCATCAGTCATTTCATTTTTCACCAATTGTAAACTCATTAAACGGTTATCAACTTTTTCAAAGACTGGTCCTGAAAAGTTAATGGTGTCAATTTCAATTTGATCCTTATCTAGATGGTCATATAAATAACGCAATAATTTTTTTGGCTCATTATACTTGTAGTAAGCTCCATAAATCAAATTTGTTCCTAAAATGCCTAAAGTTTCTTGTTGTAATCGTGCATCATTTTCCTTAAAACGTAAGTGTAAAACAATATCGTTGTAAGGTTGATCAGGTTCTACTTGATATTTAATTCCAACCCAACCGTGACCTTTAAATTTTTTTGCAAAGTCTATTGTAGCGACCGTATTTGCAAATGAGAAAAATAACTTATTTGGATGTTTATCACGTGAAATTCGTTGTTCAATTAACCCAATTTCATGGTTGAGCATTTTACGTAAGCGAGCCTCTGTGACATAGCGTTTATCACTTTCAATACCGTATATAGAATCACTAAAATCCTTATCATATGCCGACATCGATTTAGCAATTGTTTTCGAAGCGCCTCCAGCACGAAAAAACTGTCTTACTGTTTCCTGACCTGCGCCAATTTCTGCAAAAGTACCGTAAATGTTTTCATTTAGATTTATCCGAAGTGCTTTCTGTTTCAGAGAAGGCACATTTTCGATTTTCATATCTCCTTTTAAGGTAATTTCCATTGACATTTATTGTGTTAAGAATGGTTACAAAGGTATCAAAATAGACACGCAATGAAAAAATAAAGCTTATTTTTGTTTCAAAATTAACACAGTTGAAAATTACGTTTCTTGGTACTGGAACTTCACAAGGTATTCCAGTGATTGGTAGCAAACATCCTGTTTGTTTAAGCAACAATAAGAAAGATAAACGCTTACGCGTCTCCATATTAATAGAGTTAGATGAATGTACTTATGTCATTGATTGTGGACCTGATTTTAGGTATCAAATGCTCCGTGCCAATTGTCATAAAATTGATGCATTAATTTTCACACATGAACATGCAGATCATGTAGCTGGCTTTGATGATATACGACCTTATTGTTTTAGACAAGGTGCTCTTCCAATCTATGCTCATAATCGAGTAATTAATTCTTTGCATGAGCGCTTTGCGTATGTTTTTGAAACTAAAAACCGTTATCCTGGTGCACCTTCAGTGAAAACAATAGTGGTCAAAAATGAGCCTTTTATCTTGAATAATGTCACGGTAACACCTATCAACGCATATCATAACAAATTGCAAGTTTTTGGTTATAGATTTCATAATTTTGCTTATTTGACTGATGTAAAAACAATAGAGATAGAAGAAATTAATAAACTTAAAAATTTGGAGGTGATTGTCGTTAGCGCTCTTAGAATTGAACCACATCATTCTCATTTTAATTTGGAAGAAGCACTCGCATTAATAGCAACAGTAAAGCCAAAAAAAGCCTATTTAACGCATATAAGTCATGCATTAGGATTTCATGATGATGTTGAAAAAACATTACCTCAAAACGTGTATTTGGCTTATGATAATTTACAGATAGAAATAAAGCCAAAAGACTATGAAAAATAAAATATACCTCTACCTCTTGCTATTTACAATTTTATTGGTGATTTTTCAATATGTTAATTCTAAAAATGTTTTTAATTCCTATGAACAAAAGCTAGTTCAGTTAGTAGATCGCGAGCAAGTTTATAAGGATTCGATAGTGACATTGCAAGATGATATTCTTAATCTTAGATATTTTAGTTTAGAACACAATGATGATGCCTTAACCTATTTTGAAAATGATGGTTACGATACCACCGAGCTCATACCTTTCATTAAAGATGAAATTTATAAGCTTAATGAAACAAGGGGCGGTCACCCATTAGTGCCCTATGTTTCAATGACAGAAGGTCGCATGTTGATCAACAAGGTGAAGCTTTTAAATCATAAATGGATTATTGCAGACTTTTCAGATGGTAAGTATTGGGGAGAGTTGTTTATTACCTATGTCATTAATGATGATGAAAAAATAATATTTAATCTCGCAAAGTCATTTATGTATCCAATAAGAACAAATTAAAGTTTACTTTCGATCCATTTATTAAAAGCGGAAAAATTACGAGGAGATACCCCGTGTCCAATAGGGTATTCTTCATAAACATGTGATATACTTAGTTTATTTAAAATGGCAGGTGTTCGTCGTGCCCATTCTACTGGAATTACTTGATCTTGTGATCCATGAGAACAGTATATATCGAGATTGCTAAAGTCATTATCCACATAGTTTGAAAAATTCAAATCTAAGTTGACATAACCACTAAGGGCGATTACATGTCTGATTTTTTCAGGATAATTCAGTGCTATGGAATAACTTAGTATGGAGCCTTGACTAAAACCTAATAATGTGATATTGTTTTTATCGATGGCGTATGTTTGAAGTACCTCATCTATAAATTTAACAATACAATCCCGGGATCTCTTAGCTTGTTCATGATCACTCCACTTTCCTTGTTCTTCATCGAAATTAATAGCGTACCAGGCATTGCCATAAGGTTGTAACTGATAAGGAGCCCTTACAGATATGATACAAAAATTCTCATGAAGTTCTGATGCAAAGGAAAACAAATCATTTTCATCACTGCCATACCCATGAAGCATGAGAATTAATGGCGCATTATTTTTAAGTGCTGAGGCTCTGTAAGTATAAGTTAGCGAAAGATTTGTCATGACATTAATGTCCTACACTTTTAAACAACTTTTGATAAAATTCACCTAAAATTGGTGTCGGATTTGTGCGACCTGTCACGGCTGTTATCAAACCATACGAAAATAAAACACCAAAAAAGACATACCATGATAGAGTTACCATCCAACTATCAAATCCACCAACAATATAGCCTAAAGCGAAAAAGGTTAGCCATAATCCTAATGCTTGACGCAGATGAAAACTTGTAAATTCATTTTTTTTATCATTGTTCAAATAGAAGGCGACAATGGTCCCAATGATGGTACAATAGCTAATGATAGCATTAGATTTACCTTCAGTAATGGTTTTTTCTGTCATTATTAAGTTAATTCTAGTTTGTTGTTGTTTATCGATCCATAAACACGTCCACTTAGCTTGCTCCCCATAAAAATGCTATTTGTTGATTTTGAGGATATATGATTTTTATTAAAAGTATAATCACCCTTTGGATTAAATAAGCTTACGTTAGCCCTATTCCCAATGTCTAAACTTTGAGGAGAGAGACCAAAACGTTTTTTACCTCTAGTAAGCAATTTGATGGCTGTTTTGGTAGAGAAAATTTTATTTAGTGCACCAAATGCAGATTCTAAGCCAATTGTTCCAAAACTAGCATCATTAAACTCTATTTTTTTTAACTCAATGTTTAAAGGATTATGGTCTGAGGTTACCATGTCAATGGTGCCATCTTTTAACCCTGTAATTAAAGCATCTATGTCAGTTGCAGAACGGAGTGGAGGGGTTACTTTAAAATTAGTATCAAAATCGGATAATACGGCGTCAGTAAAAATAAGATTATGAATTGCAACACTACAGGAAACATTTAATTTTTTTCTTTTAGCATTTCTTATTAATTCTACAGAATTTGCTGTTGAAATTGTCGGGATGTGTAATTTGCCATTGGTATATTCAAGCAAAACTAGATCTCTTGCGATTTGTAGCTCTTCAGCAATAGATGGAGCTCCTTTTAAACCAATTGAGGTACTTGTTATATGCTCGTGCATGACACTGTTTTCAGTAAGACTTTTTTCTTGTGGAAACGAACAAATCAAACCATTAAAGCTTTCAACATATTGTAAAGCAACTTTGATGAGATTAGAGCTTGATAACGATTTTTTATAATCACCAAACGCAACTGCACCTGCAGATGTCATATCGAATAATTCTGCCAACTCGTTACCATCGCTATTTTTTGTTAATGCACCAATTGGTAATAAGTCAACAAGACTGTACTTTGACTTGCTTTTTAAAAAATAAACGTCTGAGTGGGTATCAATTATTGGTTGTGTGTTTGCGTTGATGGCAACAGCGGTAAAGCCAGATTTTGCTGCTGTTTTTAGACCATTATTAATCGTTTCTCGTTCTTCAAAACCTGGTTCCCCAAAACAAACACTGCTGTCAAACCAACCCTGAGAAGCGTGTAGGTTATCTTTCGAAATTTCCTTGTAACTGTTTGAATTTTTTATAGAATCTGCGATTTGAGTAATCAATCCATTTTCTATTAAGATGTCTTGTTTTTTATTATGAAAAGCACTTTCCGAATCAATAATTGTAGCAGATTTTATAAGTACATTCATTTAAAATATTTTAAGACGAGTATTTCTAAGACTAGAAATAACAATGCAAAAATAATAAACCATTTCCATAGAGCATGAATTTTATGGTCACTTTTTATATTATTTAATAGTTCTGGTAGTGAATTGCTAACGGTGACGTTGGGATTTAAAGGTAATTTTAAAAAGCGTAATTCACTTTCTAATCGGTTATAATTAAAACTAATCCATTCTAAAGTATCCGATTCTTTTGTGACGGCGTAAGTACCGGATTTTTCTGGAATATCTTGAGTGCTGATGTTTACTTTTTTCGCAAGTACTTGTTGACGGGGAATGATATCAATATCTTTTAATTTGAGTTTTAAAATAGCGTCAGGTTCCGTAATCGTACTAATGTCAAACTTATTTTCTTCGCCAATATCAAAGTATAATTTAGGAAGCTTTAAACTTTCTTTACCAAAATTATAAAAACTAGGGACAATTAAAGGTGAATTTTTAAAGTTTGAATTGTTGGAATTTAGTGCTGCAGTAAATATAAATGTATTCTTAGATTGTACAAGAAAGGGTTGTCCATTGTCTAAGTTTAAAATGAAATCATCGAAAGTGTTTAAACGATAGTACTCATTGACAAACGGATATTGAAAATTAGAAATTTCTTCATTAAAAACATTGTCAAATAGTGAGTGTTTATAATTAATAAACGTAAGAGATTTGGGAAGGCTTATTTTATTTATAAATGAGATATCGGCGATATCCCTTAAACTTCGGTTGTAGCTACTTATATCAATATTTTCTGAGGGAATAAGCACGATATAGCCACCATTATTTACAAAGTTTTTTAAGGCATTTGACAATGACAAAGAAATCGAAGATAATTCGTTTAAAACAAGGATATTTTGCTCAGGAATAGTATTAAAATTTAAATTTTTACTCGACACCTTTTGGAAAATAAATTCATCTTCAGTATAAATTCGCTTCAAAAAGTCTGCATCACCGTCATTTATAACCAGAACTTTTATTTTTGAGCGGTTATTAATATTAAAATAAAGTGTGTTGTCATATTGAAGACTCGAATCTTCGATGGTCACAATGCCATTAATCGGAAGGTTTTTTGACACACTAAATGTTGCTGACTGAGTCTCTAAGTCATTGACCACTGATTTTGCAAGAAGTTTATTTTGATCATATAAAGAAATCGGTATGTCGGTCGTGGATTCTGACAAACCACTTAGCTTTACAGTGAGTTCAATATTGGAAGAATTAATTTTTGAAATGTAAGTGGTGTCAATACTTACATTCGTCAATTTTTGTGCTTCTAATTGGACTAAATGAAGATTGATTGAACTGTCTAAGTCTATACGAAATGCTTGTCTCAATTCTTGAAAGTCAGAGATAAAAATTAAATTTTTTAAACTTTTGTTGTTACGACTAAATAAGCTTTTACCCTTTAAAAGTGCCGCGTTATAATCTAACTGGTTATAACTATAGTCAATTTGGAGTAGTTCATTTTTAAGTGTTTTTGATTTTTTGTTTTTATACGTAGCGTTGTTGGTAAATATTACAAGGTCATTATCTATATAGTCAGATGCTAGAATGTCTTGAATAGCTCGTTTTAGAAGCTCTCCCTGAGTTCCTCTCGCTTCCATACTAAAAGAGTTGTCCAAATATAAAACAGTTTCTACAGGACGTGCAAGGTCATTGTTTTGACTGCGATAAGGTTCTGAAAATGCAAGAATAATAGCCGCATAAAGCAGCAATCGAATTAAAAGAATTAACCATTTTTTAAGTTGAGAACTTTTTCTAGTTTGGATGGTGACATTTTTCAGAAAAGCCACATTTGTAAAAGCTGTTTTCTGAAATTTTCTTAACTGAAATAAATGTATCAGTATGGGGATAACAAGCAGAAATAACGTATAAAGAATTTCAGGATATTTAAACTGCATTGAAAAATTTATTTGTCAAATATAAATAAATGCAAACTTATAAAATGAAATGTTTTAGAACAATTTCTTAGAATTTATGTCATATTTAGCAAAAGAAAATATAATCTTCTATCGGTTTCATATGATGATGTTTTAGATATTGCTGAATATTCTTTTGAGCTTCACGATTTGCAACAGTAATGATACTTTGAGGATTAGCTATCATTTTTAATGATTCAAAACTTTGAAGCTTGATGCCATAAATGTTTTTATCAATTTTTTTTGGATTATCACATATCCAGTAAAAGGGAACATTGTTTCTAATAAAAAAACTTGCAGCTTTTTTCCCTTTTTTACCGGCACCCCATATGACGAGTGATTTATTTACATTATAATCCAACTTTAAAAAATAAAATAATTTAATCTTTAAAAGATTTTCCTGAGAATAATTTTTCTGAACGCGCGAAGATCGATTCGCATAATCTCGCCAATAATGTATAATGTCAGATGATTGAATACATATTATTTTATTTCTGTAAAGACGAAAAGCTAAATCGTAATCTTCAGGATAAATCGATGAATCAAATCCACCACATTTATCAAAATCCTCTCGGTACAACATCCAGCATGGTGATGCAATCGTACATTCTTTATAAATTTCAGTAAAGTTTAAACCTTTTAATGTTAATTTGTTTAGCCAAGTTTCGTAAGTTAAAAATCCATCATTAATTCCTGAATCAGAAAAATATTTTACCAAACCCAAAGAGACATGTCCTTTACCGTATCGTCTCAAGGAGTTATGCAATACCTCTAATTTATTTGTAGACATAACATCATCACTATCCATTCTGGTAATAAATTCACCCTTACTTTTCTTGTAAGCTAATTGTAAGGCGTCAATGATACCAGAACCAATATTCTTATGTAATTTAATTCTAGAATCATTTTTTGAGAACTCTTCTACAATGGTATAGCTCTCATCAGTTGAATGATCATCTACAATAATCAATTCCCACTGTGTATATGATTGATTTAAAATAGAATGTAAGCAGTCAGCAAGGTACTTTGAAGTGTTTTTAAAAGGAACAAGAATACTAATCAACGCGGTCAATTATTTGATGAAATTTATGAGACTAATTTCAGCAGAGTGCACATTGAGACGGTCATCTTTACTTGTCCAAGCCATATAAATTTTATTGTCATGAAGTGCCATTCTTGGAAAACCACTAGATCGAGTGTTTGTAGTTTCTGAAACGATTAATGGATCCGAAACCTGTCCTTGTTGTGTAATATGATGTAATAATATTTCCGAAGTTCCATCATTGTTATTCATCGAGCTTACAATAGCATTTCCATTATCTAACAGTACAACGTCTAATCGCCCCATAGTTGAACTTCTAATTATTTCGATGGGCTGGTTGAAGGTGTTACCACTGTTATTCGAGAAAGCAATATTTACTGTGGGTATGCCATTCGCCATCGTAAACCAAGAAACGGCCACCAGATTGTCTTTAGCTGATATGGCAGGACCATTCACAGGACAACCTGCAATATTCCAATTGTCATTAAAAATTGGTTTTGGCTCAGTCCATAAATCATTATTTTTTTTGGCGTAATAAATATCTCTAATTTCAGTGTCTGTGCGATTTCTATAAACCACAATTGGACCTTCTTTTGTCATCGCCATATCTGTTTGACAACAGTCACAGACACTGCTATCAATTAAATATTCTTCTAGTAAAGTACTTTTAGAATTAATAAGTGCACCTCTTAAGGTCATTCTCTTTGAAATTGTTGAATCATTATCTGCTAGAGCATATTGTCTTCCATCTAGCCAAAGTGCCATGTATGTATCATCATCTACAGCCAATTTACTAACAAATCCATGTTCAGTATTGGTATTGTCGTTGTGTGGCTTAAATGATTTTTGCCAAGATTCTCCTCCATCTATTGACTGAGTAATCTTAACGTCATAAGCATAAGTATCGTCAGCACTTTTTTCTAAGTAATGTGCGGTTATATTGGATGATCCAAACGTGGCTATTGATGGGAAATCAGCCCAATTGACAAACCACATATCACCTTTAGCAATTAAATTAGGTACAGACCAACCATTGTTGGTGATTTTTGAAAATCGCAAAGCACTTTTATTGGTTTCATCATTTTCAACCCAGCTAAGGTATAAATCACCTGTTTCTGAATGATGTAAATAGGGTTCAGAGTTATTAATTCCTGAAGTTGGAACCTCAAGAGTAATTAATTTTTCGTGAGGTGTTGACACGCAAGAATTAAAGATAAGAAAGCTTCCAATGCATAACCATATTGAAAGCTTTCCGTAAAAGCTAATATTTCGCAGGCTTACCATTTGCAGCTGATATTTTAAGAAAATCTCGTAAATCTTCGTTTGCACTAATCAAATCTTCATTTCTTAAATACATCATATGACCACTTCTGTAGCCTTTAAAAATCATACGATTTTTCATTTTACTACTAGGGTCAATTTGAGAAAGCGTATATTTTGCTGTAAAGTAAGTAGTGGCTCCATCGTAATAACCGGATTGATTAAGCACATGTAAATAGGGGTTTGTTGCCATGGCTTTTCTCAAGTCATCCCGCGTTGTATTGTTGTTGTTATCCCAAGGATGAACAGGACCAAACATATTGTATTTGACATCAGTATCAAATTTCAATTCCTTTTTTATGTAATGATTTATCGCTGGTGTAAATGAATGCAACCATGATGTCAGTTCTGGGCTGTAATCCGGACGAATACCAATTTCAGTCTTGTCAACACCTAAATATCTCGAATCTAAGCGTCCTAAGGTTTGACCGGTTTTATCTCGTAACAAGTCTTTCCAGAAAAAATTATTTGGAACTACTAAATTATGCTGTAAAATTGCTTTTTTACTTAAACCTGTATATTCAGCGTACTTTTCAGCCACACTTTCACGTTCTTCCTCTGAAATGAATCCTCCTTTAGCAATCGCAGGCATTAATTTGTTTATCGCATAATCTTCGACCTCAGGTAACATGTCAGTTAAATCTTTATTTTGGAGATGAGATGGTAACATATTATGATACCAAGCAGCTGCAGTTTTATAAGGTAAATCAAGAGCATTATACTCAGGTTGACCATCTGTATTATAGGCATTATAATCTGCCGGTGACACTAAGATGACACCATTTAAGTACATCCATTGAGAACTTTGTAGTTCATTTGATAAGCCCATAACTCTGGTGCCTCCATAGCTTTCACCGATGATGTATTTTGGAGATTCCCAACGGTTATGACGAGAGACAAAGGTATTAACCCATTCGGCTAAATACTTGATGTCTGCATTAATCCCAAAAAATAATTTTTTATCGGGCATTTCTCCTTTATCATTTGGAATCATTCTTGAATAACCGGTATTAACAGGGTTGACAAAAACAATATCAGCCACATCAATAATCGAATTTGGATTACTTTTAAATCCATAAGGTTGCACGGGATTGCCTTCAGCATCAATATTTAATATTCTAGGTCCCGTATAAGCCATATGCATCCAGACAGAGGCAGAGCCTGGTCCTCCATTAAAAGAAATAATTAAAGGCCTATTTCCTATGTTTTTTATATTATTTCTCGTGTAATAGGTGTAATAAAGAGAAGCATGTGGTACTCCTTGTTCATTCCATACCGGCTGCATACCAGTTTCAGCGGTGTAGGAAAAATTTTGACCTTTGACAGTAATATTATGGGTTGTTACAACCATCGTATCAACAGGAATTGTGCGATTTTGGGTGTAAGAAACGAAAGTTCCGAAAACGAATAGAAAGATAAATTTTTTCATGAGTGCATGTTTTTGATGTTTAATAGGTTTAAAGGTAAATGATTTTAATAAATAATATGAAAAAATTACTAATTGTTCATGTACATCATTTATAAATCTATGAATATTAAATTTTTTGCCAGAGAGATCACTGATGCAAAGCAAAAACATTAGATTTTTTCTTAATAATAAGTCACAAGAACATGTTCGTAATACACTACATTTTTGTAAATAATTCAAATGCTATTTTGCGCAAAGGTATGAGGTTAATAAACATTAGAATCCTTCAAACACACCCAATCCAAACAATGCAAAATCATATTTTACAGGATCATTTGAGTCAAATTCCCTAAGAGAAATATCTAATTCTTGCAACGCTTTTGCATCATTTTGTTTTCGTTTAATAAGCTTGAGTTTTCTGGCTACATTACCAGAATGTATATCTAGTGGACAAGACAATTGGCTAGGAGAGAGGCTAGTCCAAATACCAAAGTCAACACCGGTTACGTCTTGTCTTACCATCCATCTTAAAAACATATTAATCCTTTTGGCTGCTGAGTTTTTGAAGGGGTCACTGACATGTTTTTCTGTTCTTTTTTGATGCGGAAGTTCAAAAAACACTTGTTTAAAATGATGAATGCTCACTTGTAATGAATGTTTGTCTGCAAATTTTGAAAAAACAGCTTCTAATCCTCCATGTTTGCTATATATATGACGCAAGCATTTAATAAATTGTATAAAGTCTGTACCATTAAAAGTCCTATGAACAAAAGGATACAACTTTTCCAAATCTTTAGCTTGGTAGTTCATTATAAAATCATGAGGAGCTTGTTCTAACAGTTCCATCATTTTTAGTGAACTTTTGATGATGCTTTTTCTGTTTCCCCAAGCGATGGTGGCAACAAGAAAAGCAGCTATTTCAATATCCTCTTTCACTGTAAATTCATGAGGAATTTGAATCGGATCACTTTCAATAAATTTAATGTTATTGTATTTTACGGTCTTCTCATCAAGAAAATCTTTGAGTTCAGTTTTCGTAAGTTGTGCAACAAGACTAGTCATTTAGAATAGTGCCATCTAACATTGTTAGTTTTCTATCAGCCATATCTGCTAATTCACGATTGTGGGTAACGATGACGAATGTTTGTCCAAATGTGTCACGAAGTTTAAAAAACAGATTGTGTAAATTTTCTGCAGATTCACTATCCAAGTTGCCTGATGGTTCATCTGCAAATATGATTTTAGGATTATTTATTAAAGCTCTTGCCACAGCGACACGTTGTTGTTCACCCCCTGAGAGTTCATTTGGTTTATGATTATATCTTGATGATAATCCTAAAAAATCAAGTAATTCTTTTGCTTTAGACTCTGCTTTAAACTTATCCGTCCCTTTAATGAAAGCAGGAAGGCACACATTTTCTATCGCACTAAACTCTGGTAATAATTGATGAAATTGAAAAATAAACCCAAGTGTTTCATTTCTAAACTTGGACAATTCTTTTTCTCCCAATGTATTTACAGCGGTATTATTAATTGTAAGTGAAGCATCGTTCGAATTAGAAACCTGATCCAAAGTTCCTAAAATTTGCAATAAAGTTGTTTTACCTGCACCAGAAACTCCAACAATAGAAACGATTTCTCCTTGCTTAATGTGTAAATCAACTCCTTTTAACACGTGTAAATCATCAAAGTGTTTTTGAATATTTTTTGCTTGAATCATATGTTGAAATTTAGCTTAAAAAAACAATAATGCAAAATAATATGTCATGATAAAAAATCAGAACTTTCAGTTAAGGGGAAGCAAGGATTGAATCATCTTTCTGAAACAGCTCTTTCATGGTGTTGTAATCTAAAAAATAGACCATTTTTATTGAAAATGTGTGTTGTATGTTTTCATTAAATAAGTCAGTTAAACTGTCACTAAAAGAATCCTGTGATTTTGATGTTGAATTAAATAATTGATTTCTATACAGTGCAACCAATTGACTTCCTGGTGCGAATTGCCATTCGTAACTCAAATCAAAATTCCAAATATTAAAGTTTCTATTTGGATCTAAATCCAAGCCTGTAATTGTATAATTATCATCACGTGATTGTGAGCCGTCTAATTCGAGTAAATACAAATTCTCATCATTGGTAGCTGTTGACCAATAATTACGAAACGACAACCGTAGTGCGTTTAAAGAATTAAAATTATAAATACCTGATATAGAGTTTTCAATAGTTTTTTGATTTCTTTCTGAAAATATAATATCGTCGTTATCTAGTTGGGTTACAAAACCTCGACTACCAAATTTCCGTTGGTATTCAATATCATATTCTAGTGTAAATTTATCATTGAAACGAAATTCAGGCCCAAACCTTACGCGGTATTCTTTGAAGTCAAAATTTTTATCAATGATTGTAGCATAACTGAAATTACCGCTTGATGAAAAGGCTTTGTTACTATTGGTGTAAAAATAAGTTCTACCACCAACAAAATTTTTAAATGTGTAAAATCGATCATTTTCCTGATCTCGTGGTTCAAAATAGTCTTTTTGTTCACCTAAAGAAGCTTCAATATTTCCGCCTATATACATTAAGCTTTTGGTTCTAGTATTAATGCTTATCTCTATGTTATTTCCTGTATAATCATTGTTGCTGTACCTCCAATTTAGTTCGCTTTCTAAACGGATATTAAAGCTATTTAGCAGACCTTTTGGCTCAAATGTTTGGTATCTAAAATTAGTCTCAAGACTTTTAAAATTATTACGTGTCGAAAAACCCATATCATTAACATTATAAGAATTGTCGCGAATAGTACCCTCTAATCCATATTGAAATGTACCACTTATTTTACGCAAACTAAATCCAGCATCAAATCCTATGTCAGTATTCGACATTTCATTGATAGCACTTATTTTTCCTTGACCGCTAAAGTTATAAGTATTTGTCTTATCAGTGAGGCTCATGAGTAGCGCTGTGGCATTGGCATCTCTGAAAGACCCCTCTCGTGTAACGTTGGTATTGATGACTGATACTGAAGAATTTTGATTAAATTGTTGGTCCAAGACAATGATATTATAATTAGCAAAAGGCTCAGTTGTTCGATTCCGGTAGGTAATCGTAGAATCTATTTTTTGATTATTGGTATCATAAGAAAAGGATGTTTTTTTTATCCGTGCTACTGTTTTTTCTGTTATTGCGTTGAAGACACCAATGCCCAATCCATTTTTATTACGTCCTGATATTTTTATGGCATTAAGCATCTTAACACTGCTTGGATTGTCAACAACCTCTTCCACGACTTCATCAGTTTCAATTAAGTCATCATCAACAGAATTCCTCTCTATTGGGGAGTTTCCAATACGTCTTGAATAAAATAAATCACCTTTACTAAATAAATTTATTCCTTCCTTAAAAAATTGTCGCTGCTCATCAAAACGTTGTTCAAATGGACCAAGGTTTAACTCAATATCATCAAAAGCAGCTTGACTAAAATCTGGAACAAGTGTTGCATCTAATGTAAAACTTTCTGTAATTCCATACTTTAAGTCCATGCCAAAACCAACATTGTTAATTGGTATCTCTCCCTTCTCTGAAACAGCAGTAAATGAAGTAAATGGGTAAAACATGAGCCTTGTCGGAGGAGAAATATTATTTAAACCTTTTAAAAGACCATCATAAAGGCCTTCGTTACCTACAGTTCTGTCTATGGAATTCCAACTGTAGTCAAGCCCCTCTTTTCTAAATTTGCGAAAAAATTGAATTCCCCATGTTGCATCTTCTCGATTTGCAAAGCGAAGCGCAGCGTAAGGGATTTTCATTTCAACAATCCAACCGTCTTCAACAAATTTTACTGAACTGTCCCAAACAGCATTCCATCCTCTATCTCCTCTTGGACCAGGACCCCCGCCGCGACGACCACTAGCCCCTCCGATTATATCTACCTGAGTTCCTGAGCTCAAAACATAGAACTTAATGTTATTTTGTGCATCATTGTTTGGGTTAAAGGTCACGCCAAAATAGTCTGCTTGCCCAAAATCATCACGTGGAGAAAATACTTTCAATATGTTTTCTGGACGATCGTGTAGGTAGGCAGATATATAAATAGCTTTATCATCGTAGGTCAATTTCACTGCTGTCCTTTGATACTCTTTAGCAGAGACCTTCATTTCGGGATTATACTGGACAAAATCTGTGGCTATATTTGAGGCTGTCCAAGCGGTATCGTTTAAAACTCCATCTATTTTTGGAGGATTATCAGTCTTTTTTATTGTGTAAGTTTTTTTTTCTTGTGCATCAAGACACATATTGAAGCTAAGAATAAAAAGTAAGGCACAACTAAACCGAGCTATACAAGTCATGCGCGACATACATTGTAAAAGCAACTAATTTTGTTAAAATCGCTTGAATTCATAATTTCAAATCTACTATTCGTATTAATTCTATTGTCATAAGTAAATGTTAAAAAAAACCAGTCATATTTGGAGTTTGAAGCGACCTTCTGAAACATCTAAAGTGGACGTAACATGATTCAAAAAAATGCAAGTGTTGCTGCAATTGTAAATGTTATTGGAATGAAAAATCACTATTTAGAATGAGAATGTTGTTCAGTAATATTTAAAATAATGGTGTGACAAATAATGTTTGGTAAGGCAGCTCTTACAAAGTAATCTGTAAGTGTTGTTGTTATTTTTAATCAGCCTTTAATAAATTTGCCAAATCCCATACGTTTTGCAAATCGTTTTAAGAAATTTTTAAAAAAAAGTGATTGACCAAATAGCCAAGCAAAGGAAATCAGGAGTATTTGATAACAGATAAGACCTATGACCACATAAAGTATCCAATAAATGATTTCATTTAAATTCGTTTTTGTAATACCTATGAACGCCATAACGGGTTTACTCACAAACACAGAAGATGACCCTGTAATTGCAAAGACAATAAAAATTCGAATCATTTCCCACCGATACGTAACAACCCATTTATTTTCAAGTCGCTTAAAACAAAACAGAAAGAATTTTAATAAGAGCGCGTAAATAACAAGACTTGTTGTTATCAAAAAAAACAAATCAGATGGGTTTTGCCTGTCAAAAATAGTACTTGCCAACTTGTACGAACTGTAAAGTAGCAAGACGGTACCTAAAAAAGGAAAAAACAACTGCCAATTATGTTGAATTTCCCAGCGTGTTTTAAATTTTTGCATAAAACTAAATTCTTTGCAAATATACAACTGAAATTAAATTTTGGGAAGTATTCCTGATAATTGTTGTTCATGTCGTAATTGAAAATAAATAAAGTAATTGTAAAGCTTATAATTTACTTCATAACCGTATTTTAAATGGACGTTGTAATTAATTTGCATTTCATACAAATGTGCATATTGTGCTGAAGCTTGTAGTACGCGACGATTCCATTCTGACACGTAAACTTGATTTCTGCCTTCAAGAAATTCTAAAGAATAATAACCTGATGGTTTTGCCATCCGTTCTAGCCATGAGCCAAATCCCGGTTCTATAATCATGATGTCGTAGGTGAGAGAATCATGAGAGATTTTAATAGTATCTTGAGCCGCTACTGCTGTCTCGACAGATTTACTTGTTTGAATTTGATTCGTTTTACACGTCGTGACAATAAGTGTCAGAAGGCATATCAGAAATGCTTTGATGAACAACTTTTTTGAGTGTGAGTTTCCGATAATCAATTGTGATTTCATTTTCTATCAAGGGCACAACTACTGTTTTTACAGAGAAGAGTAATCATGCTTAGTTAGACATTAAACTAATGATTTGAGAAGCCAATTCTTCTCCAATTCTATCTTGAGCTTCATTTGTTGCCGCACCAATATGAGGTGTCAATGATATTTTGTTATTCATTAAAACTTGAACTGCTGGAGTTGGTTCTTCTTCAAAAGTATCTAAACCAGCAAAGGCAATTTTATTTGATTTTAAAGCCTCGATTAAAGCTACTTCATCGATAACACCACCTCTCGCAGCATTTATAATACCAGATCCCTCTCTCATGAGATCCAATTGTTTTTGCCCTATGACATAGTCTTTTTGAGCTGGAACATGTAGGGTGATAAAATCTGAATGTTTTAGAACCTCTTCCATCGGTTCCGTCTCAATGTTTATATTGATAAATTGGCCATTGTAAAATTCCACTTTTATGGTTGCTTCTCCTACAAATTTATCACTAGCGATTACTTTCATGCCAACACCCAAGGCAATCTTAGCCACTTCGCGACCAATTCTACCAAAACCTATAATGCCTAAAGTTTTTCCTCTTAGCTCTGTTCCTTTGGCATAACTTTTTTTGAGGGCTTTAAATTTGGTATCACCGTCTAATGGCATATTTCTATTCGAATCGTATAAGAATCGAGACCCACCATAAAGGTGGGCAAATACTAATTCAGCTACAGAGTTAGAAGATGCTGCGGGTGTATTGATAACGTGAATGCCCTTTGAACGCGCATAGTCAACATCAATATTATCCATACCAACACCTCCTCGACCAATAATTTTAATTGAAGGACATGCGTCTATGAGATCTTTTCTAACAGTTGTTGCACTTCTTACAAGGATGACATCGATGCTATTTTCATTAATGTAGTTGGTTAGCTGCTCTTGAGCCACAGTTGTTGTGAGAACTTCAAAATTTGCTCTTGTTAAGGCGTCTACGCCATTTTGAGATATACCGTCGTTTGCTAAAACTTTCATTTGTTATGCTTTATTTTCTAATTCACTCATTATTTCTACTAAGACTTGAACGCTCTCGAGTGGTAGTGCGTTATACATAGAGGCTCTATATCCACCAACACTTCTATGCCCATTGATGCCATTGATACCAGCACTATGACACATTGTTTCAAATGTCTCTTTTAAATCATCATTAGTTAATGTGAAAGTAGCATTCATCATGGATCGATCTACCTTACTAGAGTACCCTTTAAACAATGGATTTAAATCAATTTCAGAATACATTAAACGAGCTTTCTTTTCATTTTCCTTTTCTATAGCTTCAATCCCTCCTAAATTTTTTAGCCACTGCAACGTCAACATTGAAGTGTATACCGCAAATACAGGTGGTGTATTAAACATACTACCTTTATTCATATGTATTTTATAATCCATCATGGATGGAATGTGTCGCGATACTTTTCCCAAAACATCTTCTTTGATTACTACGAGAGTTGTCCCCGCTGGACCCATATTTTTTTGAGCTCCTGCATAAATAATATCAAATTTCGAAAAATCTAATTGTCGGGAAAAAATATCACTACTCATGTCACAAACCATTGGGATTGGACAATCTGGAAATTCTTTAATTTGAGTTCCAAAAATTGTGTTGTTAGAAGTACAGTGAAAATAGTCATACTCCTCAGGGATATCAAATCCTTTCGGAATATAGTTGTAATTACCACTTTTAGAGGACGCTACTTCGTAAATATCATCATATATTTTTGCCTCTTTAATAGCTTTATCACTCCATGTTCCTGTGTTTAAATAACCAGCACGTTTTTCAAGTAAATTTAATGCTACCATTAAAAATTGTGTACTAGCACCACCTTGAAGAAAGAGTGCTTTATAGCCTTTACCTTCTAGGCCAAGAAGTTCTATAGCGAGACTTCTTGCTTGTTCCATTACATCTACAAATTCTTTACTGCGGTGAGATATTTCAATAAGCGATAACCCACTATTATTAAAGTCCATTACAGCTTCAGATGCTTTGATAATTACCTCTTGAGGCAATATACAAGGGCCTGCACTAAAATTATGCTTTTTCATTGTTATGAATAAAAATTATTTTTAAAAAGGTAAAAGTCTGAAATATTAGTCAATTAAAAACTAATAAAATGATAAAATTGTCATCAAATTTTTAACAAAAATTCAATTGTATCAACATTATCTGCAAAGTCCCACAAATTAGGTGTTTGAGTACAGCCAAATTTTATTTCTGAATCTAAAAAATTTGAGGCAACTACGCATTGAATTTTAGTGTGGTCCTTATTTAGTCTCTTTTTAAGTGTTTTTTTCGAATCATAAAATTCATAAAATAGGGTAGCGATAGGTGAAGAATAACGATGATCCTCTTTAAGCATCAGAAATCCATTTTCTAACATGTCAAATTCACTCATTAAATAAACAGCTTTGTTGTAATCATAATTATTGGCATATTTTGACTGATTTATGATTGGATGCCAACTATAAATGGACTGGAAAAAATCTTTAAAGTCATAAGATTTAGGAACAAATAATTTTGATACATTTCTACATCCTAGCCCATAATATCTAAAAATATCAATTGACAAAGCCTCTAAATCGTTCTTGGTTTCATTTCCATTTAAAACCGCAACAGAATTTCTATTATTTCGAATAATAGATGGAACCTCTCTAAAATAGTATTCAAAATAACGCGCAGTGTTATCACTTCCAGTAGCAATAACGGCATCAAAATCTTTTAACTGTCCATCGACAAATGTGATTTTTGATTTGAAACCCGGCTCAACAATCTCTAAATATTTTGCTATTAAGGGCAATAATTGTTTGTCGTTTGTTGCTTGTTTTACCACAACATTGTGACCAGAAATAAGTACTGAAAAAAAGTCATGAAATCCAACTAATGGAATATTTCCTGCCATAATGATGGCGACATTTTTACAAGATATTGAAGTCATGTCATACTTTAGTATAAAGGTATTAATATTACTGTAAGTCAATTGATTAGACCAACCTTTTAAAGAGTATATTAAATTATCTTTCGTAAACCAGCCATTGGTTTCTTCTGCTAATTTTAGTTGATGTTTAAAACCATCAAAAAACAAATCATTGTATTTTACAGAGCTATCTTTAACGGGATCTATTTGTTCAAATTGAGTTAGAAACTTTCCTAATTCTACAAATGCATTTATTCTCTTTTCTAATTCCATTTACGGTTTGGTTATGAATTGTTTTGGAGTTATTTTTGCAGCTGCAAATTTAAGCAAACTAAAACGAATAAAAGTTATGGCAATCATAATTACTGATGAATGTATTAACTGCGGGGCGTGTGAACCAGAATGTCCTAATACAGCCATTTATGAAGGTGCTGATGATTGGAGATACAATGACGGTACCAGTCTAAAGGGCAGTATCATATTACCCAATGGTAAAGCTGTGGATGCAGATGAGGCTCAACAACCCATAAGTGATGAACTTTATTACATTGTGCCTGATAAGTGCACAGAATGTAAAGGTTTTCATGAAGAACCTCAATGTGCTGCTGTATGTCCAGTAGATTGTTGCGTACCTGATGATAATTTTGTTGAAACTGAAGACACATTGTTAGGAAAACAACGATTCATGCATCCTGATGAATAAAGAGGCATAATAGATATCTTTCAAACAAATAATTTATAATTTACAAATTGAAATCTTTATGAAAGCAGGTATTGTAGGATTACCAAATGTCGGAAAATCAACACTCTTCAATTGTTTATCGAATGCCAAGGCGCAAAGTGCCAATTTTCCCTTTTGTACCATAGAGCCAAATATAGGGGTTGTTAATGTTCCTGATTTAAGACTTCAAAAATTAGAGTCATTAGTGAACCCAGAGCGTGTTATACCAGCAACTGTCGAGATTGTAGACATAGCGGGCCTAGTAAAAGGAGCAAGTAGAGGGGAAGGTTTGGGAAATCAATTTTTGGCAAATATTCGAGAAACAGATGCTATTTTACATGTTCTGCGATGCTTCGATAATGAGAACATTATACATGTTGACGGTAATATCGATCCAATACGTGACAAAGAGACCATTGATATTGAGCTACAACTCAAGGATTTGGAAACAACAGATAAAAAATTAGAAAAGGTAAATCGCACTGCTAAAACAGGAAATAAAGAGGCTCAAAAAGAACAAGCGATACTTCAAAAAATTAAAGACGCTTTAGAAACAGGTATGTCGATACGAGCTCTTGAATTTTCGACTGAAGATTATGAAATGTACGTAAAACCACTTCAATTTATCACAGATAAACCTGTAATGTATGTGTGTAATGTTGATGAGTGCTCTGCTGTTTCGGGAAACCATTACGTCGATAAAGTTCGTGAGGCCGTCAAAAATGAACATGCAGAAGTTTTGGTACTAGCTGTAGGGACTGAAGCGGATATTAATGAACTTGATGACTATGAGGAACGCCAAATGTTCTTACAAGACATAGGTTTAGAAGAACCTGGTTCTGCAAAACTTATTCGATCGGCTTATAAATTACTCAATCAGCAAACTTATTTCACTGCAGGAGTGAAAGAAGTAAGAGCATGGACAATTGATATTGGTGCAACTGCTCCTCAAGCAGCAGGAGTCATTCATACTGATTTTGAAAAAGGATTCATTCGAGCGGAAGTTATTTCTTACACAGATTACACCACTTATGGGAGTGAACTAAAAACGAAAGAAGCAGGTAAAATGAAAGTAGAAGGAAAGCAATATATCGTAAAGGATGGTGATGTCATGCATTTTCTGTTCAACGTGTGATTTTTTTTACTCATCTCTTGTGAGGCCAATGTTCTCAACAATAAGCCTTATTTTTTGTTAATTACTTTGTAGTTTCTGAGTTTCTTTTTTTGGAGCGTTATGCTATATTAGCATCCTATCAATTTTTTAAGTTTTTATGTCTCAAGAAACTAAATATACAGAAGATAATATTCGTTCGCTCGATTGGAAAGAGCACATCAGAATGCGTCCCGGAATGTATATTGGTAAATTAGGTGATGGGTCTTCTCCTGATGACGGTATTTATATTCTTGTGAAAGAAGTTCTCGATAACTCAATCGATGAATATGTAATGGGTGCTGGGAAAACAATCGAAATTTCTATTCAAGGTAACAAAGTCATCATTAGGGATTATGGTCGTGGCATACCTTTAGGGAAGGTTGTTGACGTCGTTTCTAAAATGAATACAGGAGGTAAATATGATTCAAAAGCATTTAAAAAGTCAGTTGGGCTAAACGGTGTTGGAACGAAAGCCGTAAATGCGTTGTCTACATTTTTTAGGGTAGAATCTACAAGGGATAATAAGTCTGCCTCAGCAGAATTTCAACAAGGGAATTTAACGAATGAGGAGTTACTTGAAGATACTTCTAGACGAAAGGGGACTAAAGTTTCTTTTATTCCTGATGAGAGTATATTTAAAAATTATAAATACCGCAATGAGTATGTCGCAAAAATGCTCAAAAACTATGTGTATCTAAACCCCGGTTTGACCATTGTTTTTAATGGTGAAAAATTCTTTAGTGAAAATGGTTTAAAGGACTTATTGGGAGATGCCATAAAAGAATCTGATTTACTGTATCCAATAATTCATTTGAAAGGTAATGATATTGAAGTGGCACTAACACATAGCAAAACACAATATAGCGAAGAATATCATTCCTTTGTAAATGGACAAAACACAACACAAGGGGGAACACATTTGGCAGCTTTTCGCGAAGCCCTGGTAAAAACTATTAGAGAATTTTATGGAAAGTCTTATGAGGCCTCAGATATTCGAAAGTCTGTTGTTACGGCTGTATCAATTAAAGTCATGGAGCCTGTTTTTGAAAGTCAAACAAAAACAAAATTAGGGTCAACAGACATGGGAGGGGATCTCCCAACAGTGAGAACTTACATTAATGATTTTTTAAAGACACAGCTTGATAACTTTTTACATAAAAACCCCGATACAGCAGAAAAAATTCAACGTAAAATTTTACAAGCAGAGCGAGAACGTAAAGAGTTATCGGGAATAAGAAAACTGGCGAAGGATAGAGCTAAAAAAGCAAATCTACACAACAAAAAGTTACGAGACTGCCGTGTTCATTTTGGAGACACGAAAAATGAGCGTAACCTTGAAACAACATTGTTTATAACAGAGGGTGACTCTGCTTCAGGAAGTATCACTAAATCTAGAGATGTGAATACTCAAGCTGTTTTTAGCTTAAAAGGAAAACCTTTAAACTGCTATGGTTTGAGTAAAAAAATTGTGTATGAAAATGAGGAATTTAATCTTTTACAAGCAGCATTAAATATTGAAGAGTCTCTTGAGGATTTACGTTACAACAATGTAGTTATTGCAACAGATGCTGATGTTGATGGCATGCACATTAGGTTGTTATTAATAACCTTTTTTCTTCAATTTTTTCCCGAAGTGATAAAAGAAGGTCACCTTTATATTTTACAGACGCCTTTATTTCGAGTTAGAAACAAAAAAGAGACCATTTATTGTTACTCAGATGATGAACGAAAAGAGGCAATTGAAAAACTTAAACCAAAACCCGAAATTACAAGATTTAAAGGACTTGGAGAGATTTCCCCCGATGAATTTGTCCATTTTATAGGTGAAGATATACGATTGGATCCAGTAATGCTCGATAAAGACATGTCAATTGAAGAATTGTTGTCATTTTATATGGGTAAAAATACCTCAACACGTCAAGAGTTTATAATAAATAATTTGAAAGTAGAGTTAGACTTATTGGAGGATGCGAACAAATAATGCAGAGGTTAAAAGTGTCATTATATCGGTATATTTTATTATTGTGATATGCATCATATTGTGGGTGACATTGTTTAGTACATTTTCAATTTTTTTTGAAAATTCTAATTGGACGTTTGTCATCGTTAGTGTTTTTTTAGTTGCGATATTTTGGTTTACCCATAAAGTATCGAAATATTTTGAATACGATAGTGATGGTCTGAAGGTCGTTTTAATCAATAGGGGATTGTTACTATCGGATGTTTTTAACTATCGAGAACATAAATTAGAAATAAAAAAGAAGTATTTAAAGGGGTATAAATTTACAAACTATCGTGTATATAAAAATCTAAAAATATATACAACTGATCGTTACGGACATCAAAAGAAGGAGTCTTTCAATGTGTCACTTGTAAATAGAAAAAAGAGAAAATATATTAAACAATCTTTGAGTAAAATAATTAAAGAAAACAGAAAATTAAAGTCGACAATTAATGATTGATCAAAATGATGATTTATTAAAAGAATCTAATGAAAATGATGAGACCATCACGAAAGTGACTGGTATGTATAAAGATTGGTTTCTTGATTATGCATCTTATGTAATACTTGAACGCGCCGTGCCTGCCATTGAAGATGGTTTTAAGCCAGTGCAGCGTCGTATAATGCATTCAATGAAAGATTTAGATGATGGTAGGTATAATAAAGTGGCCAATATTGTGGGACATACGATGCAATATCATCCCCATGGAGATGCGAGTATTGCTGATGCCATGGTACAAATTGGTCAAAAAAACTTATTGATTGACACACAAGGAAATTGGGGTAATATTTTAACAGGTGATAGAGCAGCAGCTTCGAGATATATTGAGGCAAGAATCTCAAAATTTGGTTTGGATGTAGTGTTTAATCCAAAAATCACTGAGTGGCAGGCTTCCTATGATGGACGCCGAAAAGAACCTGTCAATTTACCGGTCATGTTTCCGCTATTATTGGCACAAGGAGGCGAGGGAATTGCAGTGGGGTTGTCAACGAAAATTTTACCTCATAATTTTATTGAATTAATAAATGCGTCGATAAAACATCTTCAAGGAAAACGTTTTACGATACTACCAGATTTTCCAACATCTGGAATTGCAGATTTTACAAATTACAATGATGGTTTGAGAGGCGGAAAAGTTCGTGTGAGAGCAAAAATTTCTCAATTTAATAAAAACACGTTAGTCATTACAGAAATACCTTTTGCCACAAATACATCGTCACTCATTGATTCTATATTAAAAGCAAACGATAAGGGTAAAATAAAAATTAAAAAAATTGAGGATAATACAGCCGCAAATGTTGAAATTTTGGTGCATTTACCTTCTGGTATTTCACCAGATAAAACCATAGACGCGTTATATGCTTTTACGAACTGTGAAATATCAATTTCACCTCTAGGTTGCGTAATAGAAGATAACAAGCCCTTTTTTGTTGGTGTCACTGAAATGTTAAGACGGTCAACAGATAATACTGTACAACTGCTCAAAAAAGAATTAGAAATTAAATTAAGCGAATATGAGGCGCAATGGCACTTTGCATCTCTTGAACGTATTTTCATTGAAAATAGAATTTATAGAGATATTGAAGAGGAAGAAACCTGGGTTGGTGTGATTGCAGCCATAGGAAAAGGCTTAAAACCATACATTAAACATTTAAAAAGGGCTGTCGTTGAGGAAGACATTACACGTCTCACAGAAATAAAAATAAAACGAATTTCAAAATTTGATATTGACAAAGCACAGCAAAAAATAGAGGCTCTTGAAGATCAAATTGCTGAGGTAAAACATCATTTAGCAAACTTAATTGATTACGCCATTGCTTACTTTACAAGATTAAAAAAGGAATACGGTAAAGGACGAGAGCGAAAAACTGAAATTCGCGTATTCGATGATGTTGATGCTTCTAAAGTCGTTATTAGAAATACAAAATTATATGTTAATCGTGAAGAAGGATTTATTGGAACCTCTCTTCGTCGCAATGAGTACGTCTGTGATTGCAGTGATATTGATGATATTATTGTCTTTACTAAAGATGGTAAAATGATGATTACAAAAGTAGGTAGCAAAACCTTTATCGGTAAAAATATCATGCATGTTGCAGTGTTTAAGAAAAAAGATAAGCGAACGATATACAACATGATTTATAAAGATGGAAAAGGAGGGGCATCTTATGTCAAACGCTTTGCAGTAACCTCTATTACAAGAGACAAAGAATATGATTTGAGTAATGGTACCCCAAATTCTCAGGTGTATTACTTTTCTGCGAATCCAAACGGTGAAGCTGAAATAGTAACCATCCTACTGAGGCAGTCTGGAAGTGTGAAAAAATTGAAATGGGATCTTGACTTTGCGGATATTATGATTAAGGGTCGTAGCTCAAAAGGAAATCAGGTAACAAAATATTCGCTTAAACGAATAGAACTTAAGGAAAAAGGAGTAAGTACTTTAAAACCACGTAAGATTTGGTTTGATGATACCGTACAACGCTTAAATGTTGATGAACGCGGAGACCTTGTCGGTGAATTTCGTGGAGAGGACAGAATTCTTATAATTACACAAAAGGGAATTGCTAAAACAATTATACCAGAAATTACAGCGCGTTTTGATGATGACATGATTGTCATGGAAAAATGGATCCCAAAGAAACCCATTTCAGCTGTTTATTTTGATGGCGAAAAAGAAAAGTATTTTGTCAAGAGGTTTTTAATAGAAAATGAAAGTAAGGAAGAAAGTTTTATTTCTAACCATTCAAAATCACATTTAGAAATTATTTCAACAGATTGGAAGCCGGTTGCAGATATTGAATTTATGAAAGAACGTGGTAAAGACCGCAAAGAAAATTTGAAAATTGAGCTCGAAGGGTTCATTGCCATTAAAGGAATCCATGCACTAGGGAATCAGTTATCAAAAGAAAAGGTGAAACAAATCAATTTACTTGATGCCATCCCTTTTGAGGCACCTGAGGAATTGCCTGCTGATGAAATTGAGGTTGTTGACGAAACATTGGTCACAGAAACTGATAGTTCACAAGAGCACCCTGAAACAGGAACGCCGTCGGATCAATCTACTGATAAAACAACAACGAACCCTAATAAAGATGATGAAGGGCAAATCACGCTCTTTTAATTGAGATTTAAATAAAATTATTTTGAGCTTTTTGTATATGGTCAATTAAAGACATTGTCGTCTACGATATTTCTTTCATACTTATTGTGAATTGTGATGATAGCCAAGCCAAATAGAATCGCAACGATAATTAATATAGTGCTGATAAGTCCGCTAACTCCAAAAGACATTCGAATCAAAATTGTTGAGATTACGAATCCAGAATTTCTAATAATCTTGTGAAATTGATCCGTATAGAAAAAGGAAATCAATAGGAGTACTACATCAACTAAAATGAGGACAGTAAAAAACTGATCAAAAAACAAATTATTAACGTTTTCAAATGTAGGAAGTGAATTAAATGATTTTGAAAACTCAGAACTCCAGACAACCAACGTATAGACAGACATTAGAAAGAAGAGAGGTAGTAGTATCACCGCGATTATTTTTTTCTTTGCGATAAAGCTCTGAATGATTGGTTGTAATTTAAGATTCGATATGGCCTTCCGTTTTCCCTGCTTTTG
The DNA here is from genome assembly GCA_905479065.1 of uncultured Flavobacteriaceae bacterium. Lineage (GTDB taxonomy): Bacteria > Bacteroidota > Bacteroidia > Flavobacteriales > Flavobacteriaceae > CAJQLB01. The sequence goes on from CAJQLB010000031.1 coordinate 32,428, forward strand.
AAAGAGATAAATCAAATAAAACATAAGAAGCGAGGCTAATAAATCATAAGTAAACTGTAAATCTCCTTTTATTTCAAACCAATCTGTTGATAATTCAAGAGCAGATAAATCTTTAAAAAGTTTTCGAATAATGATGAGCGTGATGATTTCATACTGTTTTGTAATATAGGTCGTAAACGAACGAGGTAAGTAATAAATCAATAAATAAACCTCGTAAATAAGTATGAATGAAAATGGTGTGTAGACGGCTGATATGGGATTATTCAATAACTCCGAATTTTCAGGTGCACCTATGATATTAAATTTAATTAAATAAATGAGCGCCAAGTGAATAAAAAAGCTAAAGATTGCAATTTTAAGAATAACATTTTCAGTTTTTTTTCTAGTCTTGTCAGTAAGTAGCTTTTCAAATAAATAGATCGCCATATTTTGTATGTTATTCATTTTTTAGGAGTTTTTTGACAAGTATCTTAGTGTTTATGCCGCGTTAACATAACTAATGTACTAAAAGAATTCTAAAAACATACAACTATGTAACGCGAAAGGAAGGTTTGTTAAGATGAGAAGATATATCCTATTCTAGCAGCACTAACAATAATTCTTTTAAGAATTGTCAAATATTAAATACCCTATGAAAAGCAAAATATAGATAATTAAATAAAAGCTATAAAAACTTTTAAATTTTTTATACGAGATGTTGTCAGGGTAGATATTTACAAATAAACCTTTTAATTCTTTTAAAAAAAGAGGTTTAATATTAATACTCCAATGATTAGTTTGGTAAACAATTTTCCTGAATTTACTTCGGTAATATCCGAGAGGTAATCCCCAAATAATCAAAAGAACAAACCAGATGTGATCAATGATGTAGTCCATTAGTATTTGTTTTTTGGAAACCAAGGAAAAAAGGCATTGGTTCTTTTAATATAATCTTGGTAACCAGGTTTATTAGTTTTAAGAGTTTTTTCTAAAAGACTAACTCCAGAAACTTTAATAATTAAAAGAGTCATGATTACAGAACCCATAATTTGCCAATAGCCACCTGCCGCGATCGAAAAAATAGCATAAGCCCACCAGATTACAGAGTCTCCGAAGTAATTTGGATGACGTGTGTACTTCCAAAACCCTGTTTTAAGTATTTTGGTCTTGTTGTCATTGTGCTTCTTAAATTGATATAACTGATAATCGCCTCCAGCTTCAAATAAGAAACCAATGATCCAAACACAGATGCCAACATAATCTAATACGCCAAGTATTCCTGAAGAGGAACTTGAATTCACAGCTAATAGCGGTAATGAAATAATTAAAATTAAGCCACCTTGTAATAAAAAAGTTTGAAAGTAACTCAACCACCAATAGCGATGTGGTCCAAATTTCACTCTAAACTCTTGATATCTAAAGTCCTCACCCTTACCAATATTCCTAAAAGCGAGATAAATTGCTAAGCGAAAGCCCCAAAGAGACACTAAAATTAGTAGAAGTATTTTTCTAGGTGTTACATCTCCTGAATTTAAAAAATAGACAGTGTTAACAACGACAAAACCAATTCCCCAGAAAATATCCACAATACTGACGTTTTTTAAAAACACACTAACTACCCATAGCATGGTGACAAGTAAAAAAATAATGAAGGCAGCTTCTGTAATAATAAAAGTCGTCATGTGTTTAATTGTGGGTTATTGACTATATACTGTATTTAAAATGGGCATGGGAACAATTGACACTTATTTTTTAGAGTATGCAACACTAGAAGTCTCCATATAATCAGAGACAAGATTAAGCATGGCTTTTACACCTGTAATAAATCCACTTTCATCCAAGAAAAAATCGGGAGTATGATGTGAGGCTGAGGTTTTAGGATCTTGCCCTTTAGGTAAAGCACCTACATAAAAATAAAATCCAGGAACTTCATTTGCAAAAAATGAAAAGTCCTCGGCGCCAGTCTCGGCTGGAATCAAATTGACATGGTCACTTCCTGCTGCTTTTTGCAATGATGGAACCATATTTTTTGTTAATTCAATATCATTAAAAGTTACTGGATAATGACTCGAGTAGGGTAGTTCTACAATTGCATGAGCCCCGTTAGCTTCAGCAGTATTGGTAACAATTTCTCTAATACGTTTAAATATTAATTCTTCATCAGACTCGCTCAGCGTTCTTACCGTACCTAACATTTCTACTTGTTCAGGAATAATATTGGATCTATTTCCACCATTAATGGCTCCGATAGTAACAACCGCTGCATTCTCTGTAACATTGACGTTGCGGCTCATTATGGTTTGAAGATTATTGATGATTTGAGCCGATGTTACTACGGGATCAATAGCATACCAAGGTTCAGCACCATGGGCCGAACGTCCTTTAACAGTTATTTTTAAATCTCCCACCCCTGCAAACATACCACCAGGGCGATAAGTGATATTTCCAACTTCTAATTGCGCGTTGATGTGAAGACCAAAAATAACATCAACATTTGGATTTTTTAAAGCACCTTCCTTTACCATGAGTTCAGCCCCACCTTCTTCTCCTTTTGGAGCTCCTTCCTCAGCAGGTTGAAAAATAAATTTTACGGTTCCTTTTAAATCGTCCTTTATTTCTGCAAGCATCTCTGCAACCCCCATTAATATGGCAACATGAGAGTCGTGACCACAAGCATGCATTACATTAGTTTCAGTACCATTATAAATGGTTTTTTTCTTAGATGCAAATGGAACAGGAGTCCGTTCCAAAACAGGTAAAGCGTCCATATCAGCGCGAAGTGCAATTACAGGGCCAGGTAAACCTCCTTCAAGGAGCCCAACAACACCGGTAACACCTACTTCTGTAGTCACCTTTATTCCAAGTGATTTTAAATGTTTTGCTACCAGAGCTGCGGTTCTAAACTCACGATTTCCAAGTTCTGGATTTTCATGAATATCTCGTCGCCACTCAATGACTTTTTTTTCAATTTGGATAAAATCATTATCATTAAATTGCACTTGTGCTGTTGTATGCACAACATTAGAAAGTAAAAATACTAGGGATAAAAAATACAGAGGTTTCATAATTGAGATTGTTTAAGGAATTCGTTTTAAGCAATGATCGTTAATAGCACAGTTTTGATGGTATACATACCTTTCAGCCATTAAAGTACTACATTTACTGCAAAAAGAAATGATAATAAGATAATCGTTTCAATGACGAATATAATTATTTATATATTGGTTGAAGACGAAAAAGTTTTAATTGACAAATGTACGTTACGATTTTTAAATTACTCCACGACTTCTTGCATGGTATGATAAACGTGCTGCACGTCATCATCGTCATCTAGTTTTTCAAGTAATTTTTCTACATCTGAAGCGGCTTCTTGACTCAGTGATTTGGTGACTTGAGGAATCCGTTCAAAACCTGATGATAAAATTTCAATGCCTCGATTTTCTAATTCAGCTTGAATGGCTCCAAAGCTTTCAAAAGCAGCATATATTAAGATGCCATCATCATCTGAAAACACTTCCTCTGCACCAAAATCAATAAATTCTAATTCAATTTCTTCTGCGTCTAGGCCTTCGCCTGTAATTCTAAAATTACATGTATGATCAAACATAAAAACAACAGATCCAGAAGTGCCTAAACTACCATCACATTTATTAAAATAACTTCTAACATTTGCCACTGTTCTCGTATTATTGTCAGTAGCTGTTTCGACTAGAATGGCGATACCGTGAGGAGCATAGCCCTCAAAAATAACTTCCTTGTAATCACCCTGACTTTTATCACTAGCGCGTTTAATAGCACGCTCAACATTGTCCTTTGGCATGTTTACAGATTTCGCGTTTTGAATAACTGCACGTAATCTTGAATTACTGTCAGGATCAGGTCCACCCTCTTTGACAGCCATAACAATGTCTTTTCCGATACGAGTAAATGCTTTACTCATAGCAGACCAACGTTTCATTTTACGTGCTTTACGAAATTCAAAGGCTCTTCCCATAATCTAACTCTGTTCTATTATTTCTACTTACAAAAGTAACAATGCTATTTTTAAAAACAAACTATTCTTCCACTTCCACAATAGCTTCAATAGCCTTTGCTAATTTAAAATCTAAAGCAGTAACTCCATTGACATCATGTGTCGATAATGAAATTTTTAGAACGTTGTAAGTATTGCTCCATGAAGGGTGATGGTTTAATAATTCACATTCAAATGCAATGCGGCACATGGCTCCAAAACAATCTTTAAAGTTGTCAAATTCAAATTCAGTGTGAATAGCATCCTCGTAATAATCCCAATCTGGAAAATGTAACATGCGCTTTTCAATGTCGTCAGGTACTAATTTTATCATGTTTGATTAATTTATGGTAAGATAAAAGTTAAAATTATTTTTTCAGCATTTACACGGTTAATTCTTTTAAAACGGCGGTACTTTTAATTTGCAGATGCTTGGGAAGTGTGTTCTCTTTTGGCAAGACAGCTAAATAACGTTCATCATTTGTTGTGTAGACATGTTTAAACTGAGGCTTGTATTGACCTAGTGAGGTGATGATATCGCCAATAAATTCGTCATGATGAACCAAATCAGAACTTCCAAGGTGAAAAATTCCATTTTTACGTCTATTAATCATGTAATGTATTTGTTGCGCCAATTTACAATCTGAAGTCACATTCATGACCAAATTTGGAAATATTTCAATCGGTAATTGTTCTTTTAAGAATAATTTTAATTCGTTAACACGTGGCGATGAGACGCCAAAAACCATTGGAAGTCTCGCGATTACGACGTGTTTTTTTGGTAATCGCAACAGCATATTCTCAATTTTAATTTTGAAATGACCATAAACGCTATGACTCAATGTTTTATCAAACTCATAGCTAGGATATTTACTGTAAGCATCAAAGACGTTAGCTGATGACAAGAATATTAATTTTGAATCAAAGCGTAATAAGTATTCAGAGATATGTTGGTGTACAACTACTTGAGATGCAAAATCACCCCTTAATGCAGATATAATGATTGTTGGTTTCACCCTTTGTAAAACATCAAAAACATCATCTTTTTCCATAGAATATTGAAAAAAATGGCGGTTATTTTCATAAGTTTTATTGTTAGTACAAAATGTACCAAAAGTTCTAAAGTAGTTACAAAGCTCTTTATACAGTGCGTTACCTATAAACCCACTCGCCCCTAAAATAAGAATACGTTCCTTATCACTTTTCTTTTTCATTCAATCTTGAAATAATTCTAAAAAATCACTTTATGATTTGTAGAAAGGAAGTTTCACAATAGTAGCTGAAATAGCTTTTTTTCTAATTTGAATATAAATATCTTGTTCGAGGTTACACAAAGAACTTTGGATATAGCCCATGCCAATACCAACACCTAAGCTTGGGCTCATGGTTCCAGAGGTGACTTGACCAATAATATTTCCTTGGTCATCAACAATGTCATAGCCTTTGCGTGGTATGCCTCTTTCATTAAGTTTAAATGCGGCTAACTTTTTTGTGGTTCCCTCTGCTTTTTGAACTTTTAAAGCTTCAGAATTAGTGAAATCTTTTGTGAATTTTGTGATCCAACCAAGACCAGCTTCAATTGGAGAGGTAGCGTCATCAATATCGTTACCATAAAGACAATATCCCATTTCTAATCGCAAGGTGTCTCGAGCAGCTAAACCAATTGGTTTTATACCAGCATAAGCCCCTGCTTTAAAGACTTGATTCCAAATGTGTTGTGCATCACTATTTTTACAATATATTTCAAAACCTCCACTTCCTGTGTAACCTGTCGCTGAAATTATAACATTGTCAACACCAGCAAAATCACTTAAAATAAAATTATAAAATTTAATTGCCGATAGATCTGAACTTGACAATGATTGCATCGATTCCACAGCTTTTGGTCCTTGAATAGCCAGAAGAGAGTACGCGTCAGAACTATTTTTCATGATAGCGTCAACATCATTTTTAGATTGAATCCAATTCCAATCTTTTTCGATATTACTCGCGTTTACTACCAGTAAATAGCATTCTTCTTCAAGCATGTATACAATTAAATCGTCAACAATACCACCATCATTATTGGGAAGACAACTATATTGAGCTTTACCAGGAGTAAGTTTTGAAGCATCATTACTTGTTACTTTTTGAATTAATGCAAGTGCATTGGGACCTTCGATAAAAAACTCTCCCATGTGAGAGACATCAAAAACACCAACTCCAGCTCTTACAGTCTGATGTTCTATTGTTACACCTTCATATTGCACAGGCATTGTGTAACCTGCGAAAGGTACCATTTTGGCTCCAAGAGATTCGTGAGTTTGAGTTAACGCTGTATTTTTCATTAAAATGTAGTCATATTTGAAAGCAAAATTAAACAATTTTAAGCTAAATTATTTAGATTAAAGTACTAAAATGATAATATGTTTACACAGACATCTCTCAGTTTTATTAGTACTCCAAGGATTTTAAAATAATGACCTCAATAGCAACTTAATCAACCTTATTTTTAGTGAAACAAACAAAATTTGAATAATAAATCCAAGAATTGGCGAGATACCTGTAACACGGGTTTTTTGAAATTATGGACTATTGTTGGCACAAACAAATTAAATTCACAAAACAATAATGGGTGTATTATAAAAGGATTAACTACAACTGAGTAAGAATGATTTTAATTCAGCATAGTGACTAATCGGTATCGAGGATTTTTCCTTATCAATCACTGATTTTATTTGCTCTGGTAATTCTAATTTAATGTCAATAACATCTTCAACGACATCTAAAAACTTTGTCGGATGCGCTGTTTCAAGAAATACACAATGGGTGTCTGGATTTATTTTTAAATAATCTTTAGCACCAAGATATCCAACAGCACCGTGGGGATCAGCAACGTAATTATAGACATCGTAAAGTTCACGCATCGCAGACTTCGTCATGGTATCTGAATAGCTAAACGAACTTAGGTGATGCTTTAAATTTTGGAAGTCATTCCCATAAATTTCTTGAATGCGTATAAAATTACTTGGGTTTCCTACATCCATGGCATTACTAATAGTTTGTACAGATGCTTTAGGACTATAAATCTCAGAATGTAAATATTGAGCCACAACATTATTTGCATTATTGGAAGCAATAAAATGATGTATTGGTAACCCTAATTTCTGTAACATCATTCCTGCACAAATATTTCCAAAATTACCGCTTGGAATTGAAAAACTAATTTGCTTATGGTGTGATTTTAAACGTTTGTAGGCAAAAATGAAATAGAACATTTGTGGGAGCCATCTCGCAACATTAATGGAGTTCGCCGAAGTAAGTTGTAATTGACTTGTTAATTCCTCATCCAAAAATGCTTGCTTAACCATGTCTTGGCAATCATCAAACACCCCGTCTACCTCTAGTGCTGTAATGTTTTGTTGATGTGTTGTTAGCTGTTTTTCTTGAATGTTACTTACTTTACCACTTGGGTATAGAATGACAACATGAACACCTTTGACACCTAAAAATCCATTAGCTACAGCACCTCCTGTATCACCAGAAGTAGCGACCAACACAGTTACCTCATGCTCATTATGTTTGTTAAAGTATCCAAGACATCGCGCCATGAATCGTGCTCCTACATCTTTGAAAGCCATGGTAGGGCCATGAAATAACTCAAGAGTGGAGATATTTTCGTTGAGTTTTACAATGGGGAAATCAAAATCTAAAGTATCACTAATAATCTCCTCAAGAGCTTTTTCAGGAATATCCGGTAAAACAAATTGCTTTATTGTTTGAATTGCTATGTCGTGATCACTCAGATTCTCCAGCGTATTCAAAAAGTCATTAGTGAATGGAGTTACAGAAGCAGGAAAATAGAGACCTTTATCTGGAGCTAAACCTTTAACGACAGCTTCTTCAAATGTTGCGTCTGGTGCTTGTCGATTGAGAGAATAATAAGTCATTTTTAACGTTGTTTTAATGTTTTAATACCCTGATGACTAATAGATGACACATAAGTATGAAAAGCGATCGTTGTAGAACTGTAAACTGCCTTCAGTGCTCGTTCTACGCGCTTGGCTGTTTCAAGGCTCTTGCTCAAGGCAAATATGGCGGGTCCTGAACCCGAAATAGCACAACCGAGCGCTCCATTGGCTATCGCTGCAGTTTTAGCATCATCAAAGTAGGGAATGCATTGTTTTCTAAAGGGTTCGATGATCACATCTTCAAGACACGCTTGCATCAATTTATAGTCATTAGTGTGTAATGCATGAATTAATCCACCAAGGTTTGCCCATTGTTGTGAAGCTTTTGACAATGGAATATCAATGGGTAGTAATTTTCGAGCCTCTGATGTTTTGATCTCAATTTGTGGATGAATGATTGTTGCATACAAGTTTGAAGGTGTGGGGAGTTGTAAAACCATGAGCGGGTTGTTACTTTTAACTAAGGTAAATCCTCCAAAAATACAAGGTGCAATATTATCAGCATGTTCACAAGAACTGGCCAAGGCTTCACCCTTCATAGCAAACTCAGTAAGTTGTGTTTTGTCGTATGGAGTTCCAAGAAGTTCATTTATGGCATAAACGCTTCCTGCGGCACTAGCGGCACTGCTACCAACACCACTCCCGGGTTTAATTCGTTTATAAATTTCAATCTCAAAGCCACAATTAGGAGTGGCGTGTTCGTAAAGGGCCAGAGCAGATACGCCGGCAACATTTTTATGAACTTCAAGAGGTAAAGGAAAACCCTCTATATGATTAATTTTAAGTCCTTTTTCTTGAGTTTTTCTGACAATCATGTCATCACCCAATTCGTTGAGGCAAAATCCCAATACATCAAAACCACAAGCAACGTTGGCGACAGTTGCAGGAGAAAATATCTTTATTTCATTCATAGTTAACTAGTTCTTAGCTACCTTGATAATATCTGCGAACAATCCTGACGCTGTGACGTCGGCACCAGCTCCTGCACCCTTGATAATTAAAGGTTGTTCGGGATAACGCTCAGTGTAAAACATGACGATATTATCTTTCCCTTTTAGATTATAAAAAGGATGTCCTTCAGGAATCTCTTTTAAACCAACTTTAGCCTTGCCATTTTTGAATTCTGCAACATATTTTAATCGACAATGTTTGGCCTTAGCAGAGGCATAGAGTTTTTGAAAATAAGGCTCATCTTTAATTAAAGACTCATAAAAATCATCTACGGTGTTTGCCTTACCATTTGCTTCAGTTAAAAAAGAGGTGTTTTCAATAGCTTCAATTTCCATCGGAAGTCCATTTTCGCGAGATAATATTAATAACTTTCTGGCAACATCAATACCCGATAAATCAATGCGAGGATCCGGTTCTGTATAACCTTCAAATTGGGCTTGTTTAACAGTGTCATGAAAATTTTTCTTATCACTGAAATTATTAAAAATAAAATTTAAACTGCCTGATAAAATAGCCATAATACTAATGACTTTATCCCCAGAAGCTACTAAGTTATTCAAAGTGTTTATGATAGGTAACCCAGCACCAACGTTAGTCTCGTATAAAAACGGCGCATTATATTTTAAGGACAAATGTTGTAACTCTAGGTAGTTTTTATAACTTCCCGAGCAAGCAATTTTATTACAAGCCACCACAGCTATATTTTTTCTTAAATACCGATTGTAACTATTGGCTACATCTACATTAGCCGTGACATCGACAAAAATACTATTACGTAGATTCATTGTGACAGCAGTTTGGTAAAACTCGTTAATATTTGATTTTCCTGCAAAATTAAATTCGTGAATCCAATTGTCTAAATCAACACCGTTTTGATTAAAAACCATTTTTCGTGAATTGGATAAACCAACAACACGCAATTCTATCTTTAAATTTTCTTTTAGATACTGATGTTGCTGCCTAATTTGATCAATCAATTTTTCACCAACATTACCAACCCCAGTAATAAATAGGTTGAGTTGTTTATGCCGTTTTTCAAAGAATCGTTCATGGAGTGTGTTCAGTGCTTTTTTTACATCTTTTTTAGCGATAACAGCAGAGATGTTCCGCTCTGATGCTCCTTGAGCAATGGCTCTAATATTCACATTATTTTTTCCAAGAGTACTAAACATTTTACCACTGATGCCTTGATGATTTTTCATGTTATCCCCAACTACAGCGATGATAGCTAAATCTTTTTCAACGATTAAGGGATCTATTTTATGGAGTGAAATTTCATTTTCGAAGGCACAATCAATAGACGTTTTAGCGTTTGATGCATCTTTTTCTGCAACGCCAATACAGATAGAATGTTCTGATGACGCTTGCGTGATTAAAATGACATTAATCTTTTCCTGTGATAGTGTTTCAAACAATCGCTTTGAAAACCCGGGTATACCCACCATGCCGTTTCCTTGCAGAGTCAGTAATGCGACATCATCGATATTACTAATTCCTTTTACCGCTACATTAGAACCATTGGCAGGTCCTTCCGAAATGTAAGTTCCAGTGTCTTTTGGAGCAAGCGTATTTTTGATGACGATCGGAATATTTTTATCAAGAACCGGTTGCACAGTCGGAGGATAAAGGACTTTAGCCCCAAAATGTGAAAGCTCTACAGCTTCTTGAAATGATATACTTTTTATGGGTATGGCTTGCTTTACTAATTTTGGATTCGTTGTGAACATACCGCTCACATCCGTCCATACTTGAAGTTCATCAACGTTCAGAGCCGCTGCGATTATGGCAGCTGTGTAATCAGAGCCTCCGCGGCCAAGAGTGGTCAACTCATTATCTTTTGATTTTGATACGAACCCAGGTAGAATAGTGATTTTGTGATTACTACTTTTAAAATAAAACCTAATGTTATCGTTTGTGATGTCAAATAAAACCGTTGCTTTATTGTAGTCATTGTTAGTAACAATTAATTCTTGAGAATTTTTTAAAACAGCCTTTAATCCTCTTGACGCCATTGCCTCAGAAATGATTAACGAAGACATTAATTCTCCAAAACTCAATAATTTATCAGTTGTTTTTGGTGATAATTCATTGATGAGATAAAGACCATCTAAAAGTTGCTTTAAACTCTTCAACTTTGATGCGACAGTATTTTGTGTTCTTTTTTGAGCAGATTTATCATCAATAAGGGTATCAATTAAATGAAAATGTTGTGACTCAATGTGCGCGTATGTTTCGAGATAAAGCTCATTTTTTTCAACAGCTTTATCAGCCGCATCAATTAACTTATCAGTGATACCACCTATAGCAGAGACGACAACAATACAATCCTCTGTTTTTGAAACTGATTTTAAAATTGAAATAACTTTATTGATGTTCGCAACCGAACCGACGGAGGTACCTCCAAATTTTAATACCTTCATTATTCTATTATATTTTGAAATCGACAATCATTTTTGATTTACGTCTATGAAAACATGTCGACTTAATACCCTATTTTGATTAAATGTCACTTTAAAAAACACAAACTTGTGTGAATCTTCAAAGAAAACAAAAAAGCCTCTGTAATTGCTATTTTTTTTTAATTAATTTTAAGAAGCAACAAAAGTCATGCAGGTAGCGAAATATCTCCTTTTAAATACGATCCTTTTTTAGTGCTAAAAATATTCGAAGAAGATTATGTGTATGCATGAAATCATCTTACATGTAAGGGTAATTAGTTGTAATGAACTGATAAATCTTTAAGGCACAACGTTGGTAATCTGGTATCTAGACACTTTACAAAATAAAGAACAGCGTTGTCATGTTTTACCAAGAACTAGGGCTTTAACAGGATATGTTTTTACTTAAATGTCGTTTATTATCTAATTTATTTGTTTAGTGTGATTTATAAAACAACAAATAAATTGCTCAAAACAGTCTGTTTTATGTATTGTTTAAAAATGATATTTTACACGTTAAGGAATACAGAATAGAGGTGCAATGTTGAACTAGTAATAAAAATTATCTACCTGTAATCTTTGGATTTCAATTTTTGTTTGTTGAATTTTGAACACATTACATAATATATGAGAACAACGTTTTATATTGATACACAACAATCTTTAGATCTAGAGACTATAGATGAGTTACTGCAATCTTCAAGAAAAATTGATTTGTCATTAGAGACGTGTCAAAAAATTTCAGAGTGTAGGACTTATTTAGATCATAAAATGAAAACTAATGATCGTCCTATATATGGTATTAATACAGGGTTTGGATCCTTGCATAACGTAAAAATAACAGACAACAACCTGAGTAAACTTCAAGAAAACTTGATGTTGTCTCATGCTTGTGGCACAGGAGATAAAGTTCCAAAATCAATTGTTAAGTTAATGTTGTTGCTAAAAATCAAGTCTTTGAGTTTTGGTTATAGCGGTGTTCAATTAGAGACCGTAAAACGTCTTATTGACTTGTATAACAATGATGTATTGCCTGTTGTTTACACGCAGGGTTCATTAGGTGCCTCAGGAGACCTCGCGCCATTGGCACATTTATCCTTGCCATTAATAGGATTCGGAGAGGTCACCTATAAGGATGAGATCATGAAGGCTGAAAAAGTGTGCCAAATATTTAACTGGAACCCTATTACGTTAAAATCTAAAGAAGGATTAGCGTTATTAAATGGAACACAATTCATGAGTGCCTATGGCATTCATTTATTGTTAGAAAGCTATCATTTATCTTATGTGGCAGACATTATAGGAGCAATGTCTCTTGATGCTTTTGATGGACATTTAGAACCATTCGATGCGCTTGTTCATTCAGTGAGACCTCACGATGGTCAAGTCATGACTGCCAAAAGAATAAAGACATTTTTAAAAGGCAGTGAATTAAGTAGCCAAAAGAAGCGACATGTTCAAGATCCATATTCTTTTCGTTGTATACCGCAAGTTCATGGAGCTACAAAAGACACACTGACATTTGTAACCAAAACATTCATCACTGAAATCAATTCTGTGACTGATAATCCTAATATTTTCACAAAAGAAGATAAAATTATATCCGGTGGTAATTTTCATGGGCAGCCTTTGGCCTTGGCATTGGACTATTTAAAAATAGCCATGGCGGAGTTGGGAAATATTTCTGAACGCCGAACCTTTCAGTTAGTTTCTGGATCAAGAGGTTTACCAAACTTTTTGGTAAATAATCCTGGTTTAAATTCAGGATTAATGATACCACAATATACAGCAGCTAGTATTGTTAGTCTAAATAAGCAATTAGCAACACCCGCTAGTATTGATTCTATTGTCTCCTCTAACGGACAAGAAGATCATGTAAGTATGGGAGCTAATGCAGCGACACAAGCATATCAAATTATAAACAATATCAAAACTATTTTAGCTATAGAATTATTGAATGCATCGCAAGCCCTATCTCTAAGGGCACCCCTAAAATCTTCAAATTTTATAAATAGTGTATTGAAGTCTTTCAGGGTCGAAATTCCATTTATTGAAGAGGATAAATTTTTACATGATGATATTGTAAAATCGATCAATTTTATTAAAACATTGCAAGCTGAAGATTTCAGATGTGATGGTTAATAGTATATATTTTTCGTTTAAATACTTATAAATTCGTCAAAGCTACTTGTACATACTTTTTTATTGCAATACTTTTGTAAGACAAGTTAAGATATTTCTTTACTTACATGGTTCAAGTCTTAATAATTATGGATTTATTCATATGAAAAACAGAGACTTGAGCTTCCAAAATAATTGTTTATTAGCAAAACAGATTATTGATTTTTAGCACAAATTTTTATTGAGGCATTACCCTTATGGGTGTGTTTATTTGTATCAATGTTACCGAGATGTTAGATTTTTTCTAAGGTTTTTGTAATGATTGATAGTCCTATTATCTACTAGCGCCTAAAGTTATTTATGTGTGTGGTAAAGCTGAGAAGCTA
>CAJQLB010000032.1 GCA_905479065.1 uncultured Flavobacteriaceae bacterium
GCAGGATTAGGAAACAAGCTAATGCGTTGTTTTAATTCTTGATCTTCAACACTTAAAGCAGCATAAGTATACTCTGTATTTGGTTTCCAATAAATATTACTATTTGCTATTCCATTCCAATCATCAGCAAAATATACAGAATAACCAGTTATATTTTGGTTGTTTAATGTAACATTAAAAGTTTCAGCTCCATTGTTTATTGAAACGGTCATACCAGAAGCAGTAGTAAGTGTAAATGTAAATGTGAAATCTGCGTATGCGGTAGATCCGCCAATAGTTGAAGCGTTTACAGTTCCTCCAGTAGAAACAACTTCCCAAGGATCGTTAGCTCCTCCATTTCCATTTAAGTTAACTTGTAGAGCATAATTATTTATTCTATCAGCCCATGAAGAAGTTGTTGTAGGACTGGATAATAATGCTATTCCTATTTGTCCAAAAGATGCTTGTGTAGCAGAAACTGTAATTGTAAAACTATCTCCTATTGCCATAGTAGATGCTGTACCTGTTGTGGTTCCATCTTGGGTGAAATTCCTCCAACCTACAGATTGTCCATTCAGACTACCTCCATTAGCCCACATTCCAAATTCATCTGTTCCATTATCAAAATTACCACCACTATCGGTAAAAAAAGCATTATAGTTGGCAACTCGTTGTGGATAATTAATAGTTGTTTGTGCATTTAAACTTAAAGTTAATGCAACAAAAAATAAAAAGTAAAATTGTTTCATATTATTTTATTATTAATTTTTTAATTATTGAATTATTACCAGATTCAAATTTTACTACATAAATACCTTTGGATAATTTTGAAACATTAAAATCTGTGTTCGCCTGTAATTCTTCTTTAAAACTTAATATTAGTTTTCCTGTAATGTCAAAAATTGAAATTTTATTAACTGGTTTATTTATTTTAAATGAACTTAAAGCAGGATTTGGATATAATTTAAAAGTATCTGCAATATCAGCTTCCGTATTGCTTAAAGTTTGTGGTACTGCATTACCATAAATTTTAAACTCTCCTGCTGGAATAGTGATTGGACTTGATGTGTTTGTTACATTAATTGACGTATTGTAAGTGTCATCCATTAAGTCATACCAAGTACCTGTATAAGGAAAATCTGGTACTACATTTTGTGTAGTAACATCAAAATTTGCAAGAATTACAACATTTTTAAGTTCGGTTGCTGGAATTGTATTATCAAATATGTAGATTTTTGGGGTTAAATTCCCTGAAGTAATGGCGTAATCACCTTCAAAAACTGCCTCGTTTACTTTTAGGTCATTTAATCTTGACCAATCGTTATAAACTTGACTTCTATCTGCGTTTGCTAACCAATTATTTTCCCATTGTGGTTGTGGTTTTGTGTCTAATTTACAGTCGCCAGTAGCAGCATCACTTGGTGTGTTTACACTTCCATCACTACAAGTGTAAATAGAGTTTTCCATACCTAATTCGGTAAAATGCCAAATCATTTTTGGACCAGGAATGGTTAACGATACAGCACCTAAAGCAGACATTCTTTTTATAGAAGTATTTAAGTCTGTAACGTCGTGACTTGAGTTACTGCTATTTCCAAATTCCAAATTCTTATACATCAATCTCTCTTCGTCATGACTTTCTGGGTAACCCACTAATCTTGGCTCGTTAAAACCTCTACTATTATGTCCCATACCAGAAATATCTGTTCCAGAACTATAGCCCATAGTTAGTTGATTGTAAGGATTATTCATCTTTCCCCAAAGCATAATACCTTTACCTTCATTAACTCTATAATCTGCCCATTCTTTTTCTTCTTCGTTATCACCTAAATGTTCAAAAATAACATAATGGTCTGGATCTAAACTCCATGAATGGTCTGCATATTCTTTTAAAATGGCAACTCTATCAGAACGATAACTATTGGTGCAACTTTCATCATTTGCTGTACATTGTTGTGTAAACCCTTTTGTTAAATCCCATCTGAACCCATCGATTTTAAAGTCGTTAACCCAACGGTCTATTACACGTTTAGTATAATCTTTAGTTCTTGGGTTAGAGTGGTCAAAATCTGATCCTACACTATAGCTATGCGTCGCAATTTCATTAAAATAAGGATTAACACTATTTGGTTCTCCCCAACCATCATCATCAAAATCATTCATCCATAAACGTACCATTGGGTTACTTCCAAATGCATGATTCAACGCAAGGTCTAAAACAACTGCTATACCATTTTGATGACATAAATCTACAAACTCTTTAAACTTGTCTTCTGTACCATAATACTTATCTAAAGCTAAATGAAAAGACGTATTATATCCCCAACTTTCATTACCTTCATATTCCATAATCGGCATAAGTTGTATGGCATTAACATTAAGGTTTTTAAAGTAGTCTATTCTATCTATTAATTGTTGAAAGTTTCTTCCCCCATCATCATTTTTATCAAAATCTCTAATTAGAACTTCATAAATTACTAAGTCTTCTTTTTTAGGTTTTTGAAAATTAGTGACTTGCCAATTGTATGGTGTTTGCCCTGTTTGTAAAACTGTAACCTCTCTTAATTGTCCAGCAGGATATACAGGAATATTAGGATAAGATGAAGCTGGAATCAAAGGATCGTCAAAAGGAGACAATACTAAAGTTGAGTATGGATCTGCTGTTTTAACCAGTTTTGGAGAATTTCTTGGTGGTGAATTATCAACAACCCAATATTGGTAAGTTTCAATTTGTCCAGGTGTTAATCCATTTAATTCAATCCAAAATTTATTATTTCTAGTTTGATCTTTCTTCATAGCATAACTAATATCTGGTTGCCAATTATTAAAACTACCAGCTAGATATGTAAAGTCTTTTCCTGTAGCATCGAGTACTAATATAGCTGTGTTGTTATCTATATATGTAATTCCGTCTTGGTACGTTGTTGGCATTATACCAAAGTTGCTGCCTGGATTAATTAAAAGATTAAAATTTTTAGTTATTGTTGTTCCGTTTTGTGTAACTTCTAAATTATAATTTTGATTATTTGAAATATTAGTATGTGTATAATTGTAGTTAGAAATATTGGTTTGAGTATTTAATGTTATACCATTAGATTTAAGAACATAAGTTGCATTTCCACTAGTGTTAGTCGCTTGAATAGATAAATTTTCTCCTAAATTTATTATTGTAGTAGAATTTGAAGCAGGAGCATTTTGAATAACCTGAAAAGCGCCTACATCTACCAAATTATCTTGTGATTTTTTATCTCCAGTTCCATCTTTAGCTTTAATTAAAAAGCCAATTCTACCTATTCCTGTTCTATCATAAAAAGTTGTTGGAACAAAGGACATTGTATAAGTATCGTTTCCGCTATTGTATGTAAACTTATTGCTTTCGTTAGAATTTGTCCACTCGCCATTTGTTGGACAGTCTTGTATGTTTTGAAGATTAACATCAAAAGACCAAGCCCAAATATAAAGTGAGTTATCTGTAACTCCCCAAGTAGCTTCATTTACACTAGAACCATCTACAGTAATTGTAATGTTTTCTGTTTCTTCAAAAATAGTTGGAGAAACTGTGTAAGTTATGTTTTGTTGTTGTGCAAATAAACCTGTGTTTACAAGTAAAAATAAAAGTAGTATTTTCTTTTTCATATAACTTAACTTAAAAAGGACTGTTAAATAGAACAGCCTTTATTTATTAATAAATGGAAATTTTATAATTGATTTAATTGGTATGTATTATCCATTAAATTTAGTTTAATTCTATAATTACCAGCTGTTACAGTTATGTTGTCACCTCCAGCATCTAAAGTTCCATCTGCGCCACTATCTCCAAAATATGAATCCTAAGTATCATTAACTCTAAATTTAATTTCACCATCAATTAAAGCTACAATTTACTCATATTATCTTGAAAAATCAACACTCTATTTAAATGTTAAAAGATTCAGTCGTACTTTAAATTTGAACTAAAGGTGTGGAAAAGTCAAAATCACATTAGTTCAACTTTTCATAATAAGAGTCAATATGTGATGAGTGTTAATTAAGTCTCTTGTTGTAAAAATTAATGTTCGATATTTCGAATGAGTTATCTGCTAAAACAATAAAACGGTTATACTATTATAGTGTAACCGTTTTAATTCTTATGAAACTTTGCGTTACATTAATTTACCTAGGAATACCTGTGCTTTGGAATTAAAAGGATTTCCGCTGGCTCTTCGATTTGAGGCGATTTGTCCTGTGTGCCAAATAGCATCCGATAAAGGACCGTTGATCGCATTCCAAAATGGAAAAGACATACTTTGGCCACCGAAATTTATTTTTACAGAAACTTCAGAGATTTTAACCTCTTTCATTAGCATATCAGACATTTTTTTAAGATTTAGTAATGTCTCAGTTCTATACTCTGTAAAAGACATTTCATATTTAGTTTCTGTAGGATATTCTTTATCTTGAAATGCAAAAATGACCATTTCTGTTAAGCCATATATATGTTGCAAAACATCTAATGAAGATCGACTATCATCACTAGGCTTGTATGAGAGGTCAATATCTCTTAGGCCGTCAGTGGCCCAGTAATATCTAAATCCTAACCCCTCAATCATTCGGTTGATTACTGTTTCAGTGGTGAAATTATCAGCATAGGGGCCTATCTCAGAAAAAGGTAATGATTCATTGGTTTTTTCAGAATCTTTCATAATAAATAATTTAATTGTTTAAAGTTTTAATTATCAAAATAGACAGCTTATTACATTATAAATATAATTGTTCTATTAGAACTTGCAAAACACAATTAATAATTTTATGTTTGATATAAATCAATATATCATAAATCATGAAAAACATTTATTTAGCTTTAGTAAGTATTTTATTATTTGCCTCGTGTGGGCAAGAGCCAGCCAGTGAAATAGAAAATAAAATCAAAGTAGGATCTTTAGGTTTTCATGTATCATTTGTAGTGCCGAACGATGCCACAGAAAGAATGGATCAGTTTATTGAGACACATGAACAGTTTATGCGCGAGACTCATCACTTATCTGGTGATCAAGAACCCGTTGTTTTATCTTATTCTGTATTTAAGTCCCCAGAATTGAATAATCCTTTCGATCCTAATAGTGGTGAAACAGGAAACACACTTTATGGTTTAACAGAAATTTATAATGGCCCTGAAGGTGTTCAGGCTCATATGACTTTAGGTCAGCAACGTGAAGACATGTTTGCTGAATTAGTAGACTTAACAAACACATATAGTGTTGCAGGAATTCTCGGAGCACCTGTAATCGCGGCAATGGAATAATTAAAACTTATTTTAATTTATCAAATTATTTAGCTGTGCTGCAACTTTAAATATTAGTAGTTGTAGACCGCATCTACAAGCTATTTTTAACTTTAAATAAATAAAAATGAATTTAGTAATTAAAGGGAAATGCACGTCAAGTTATGACGCGGTATATAAAGACTTTATTGAATTGTCAGAAACAAGAGCACAATGTTGTGATGAATCCAAGACAACAATTAGTAAAATAGACAACAATAATTTTGTTGTTCTATTGTTTGATGTTGACATGAGTAAATTGAAAGAAATATTATCTACTCCTGAAAGAGCTGAAGTAATTAAAAAGAACGGTATTTCAAATGAAATGTTTCAATTTTCGTCTTTGGGATAGGGGCGTAAATAAATATGTTTAGATATTTGGAATCCCCCACTAATTTTAACAAACTAGCACCATAAAACATACCTACAAAATTAGTTGGTGTCTAAAAAATATTTTAGGCAACGTAATGAGTATCTGTAATCACTACTTCTGCTTCAGTTACTCCACTTGCATCAACCTAAGTTAAAACTGCATTATACTGGTCTTGTTGAAGGACCATGTGATTCGAAAAAATTTGAGCAACACTGAATTCAATTTTAGGAGTGCCACATCCATACATTAAAATTAGTCCAATGTATAAGTAAATTAGTATTCGATTCATAAGGCAATTTACTCAGATATTGTTAAAAATCAACATTCTATTTAAATGTTAAAAAATTCAGTCGTACTTTAAAATTTAATTAACGGTGTGGGAAAGCAAAATCACATTAGTTATACTCTCATAATGTAGCCGTTTTTATTTGTAATGAGCAGAGTAGATGACGTTTTCTAAATGCAAAACTTTAGTTATTACTTTCTTTTTTTTAACCATAAAAGAAACTTTCTGAATAAAGGAACTAAAGGAACTATTGTAAGTATAACAGCAAATATTCCAACGGCCTGTATAGGTATCCCAGTAAATCCCTCGATTTCCTCTGCTTCACTTGCTATTATCAAACCAACAATTGTAAAGATTAGAGGGTTTTGTTTTAACTGTTCAACGAACGTTAAATGTGGTTTATTTGCCATTTTAATTTATTTTTTTAATGAATATACCAAACCTAAACCATGTTTCATATTATACAGACTAAAATCTGAATAATAAGATTCATTAAATTATTAAGTGTTGATTAAGTCTCTTGGAGTAAAACTCATGCTCGATATTTCGAAAGAGTTATCTCATGCCCACGGCGAATTTGTATTTTTACTGGTCCGTTATTTATTTTTACCGTCTCAACGTATTGTAAATGAATGAATGAATTGAAATATAGGATGAGGTCTTGATATTTGATTTGTGTTTGGATAATTTTATACAATTTTATATTATTGCATTTTACAATGTATTAAAACTCCAACAACCAGCTAATTATTTAACTATGAAAACTTATTTAAAACTATTCCCATTATTATTCTTATTTCTTGTTGCTTGTAATTCAAGTGATGACTCATACAGCGGCATCGCTTGGGATGAAGAGGTTGATGGCGAACTCTCAGGTGATTTGTTAAGCCCTTCATTTGTGTCTTTACAAGTTGGAGATAATAGAATTATTGGTAGTTCTACACCAGCTGAAGGTGCTATGTGTACCACCTTCGAAGGAGGGCCGCCAGTACCAATTATCCCTTATTTTCCAAATCATGAGTCATATGTTGATGTTTTTTCTTTTAATCTTTCCGAGAACGAACGTTTAGTTTCGATTACCGTAGAGAGTCTTGATGTGAGTCCTTTTCATAATTTCGAAGATTTCCCATGTATTGGAAGTTTTGAAGAACAAAATGGAGCTTTTGTAGCGATTAATAACAGTGATAAAATTGATTGGAATTCTGATAATGTTATTAATTTTATTTCATTACCAGTGACCTACCCACTTATTGGGATAGGCTTTGCTAAATCTGTTAATGAAAATATATTGAACAGTTTTCGTCAAGATTTCCCACTGCCAGGTTACGAAGGGGTAAATAATGAAAACCTTGATATTAGCAATGGAACGTATACATTCTGGTGGAAAGAAGGAGCTAACAATGCAGACTATACCTTAAATTTCGTTGTTGAAAAAATTAATTAGTTTATATTTTTGTAAGTCAGAGAACTTTTTGATTTTGAATATTTAACTCAGGTTTTGATTGATACTAAACCAGTACGATTAGCCCCTTGTGAAATAAATCCAGTTCCCCATATTAAAACAATTAAACGGTTATACTTTTGTAAAGTGTAACCGTTTTTTTTCTTATTTCGAGTGGATGATAATTTATAATTGTAAAGCTTCAGTTACTTCCTTTTTTTAACCACACCTATAACTTTCTGATTTACTGTAAGATTTATTTGATAAGTGCAGCGTACACTCTTGTTAAAAGATGTTTCTTAATTAATAGTAGAATTATTTTTAGGGGATACTGCAATTTCCCTTAAATGATGTTATGGCCAAAAAAATACTTTTGGTTTTTAATATTTCCGTCTACGTAATTTTTTGAGCTAAAAACTGACTATTTATCAAAGAAATGTAAGAAATATTAAATTATTCGAAATAACTGATTGTTTCGGTGAAAGGTCATATGCACACGTTAAACATGCTATAATCGCGAAAATAAGTATAAATTTTGAGATTTTTTTTTTATATTTGCATCCTCCCTCATCCTTAATGAATACGATCACTATGACAGCTAGACAACATTTTGTAGAAAAAATCAATATCCTTAATCGCTTAAATTATGTTTTTATCATAGTCGGTGCGCTTGAGATATTAGTTTTTGCGGTAATGCAAAAACCTTTGCTCATGGTTTTGGGTATAGCAACGTTTATTCTTGCAATGATCTCCGTGAAAGAGCGAAAAATGAAATTAAATTATTTTACAGGGCTTTTGGCCGTCCTTAAGTACAATCCTTTAAGTCTTGCTCTTTTTTGGCCATTGTTTATGGATTTCTTTTCCTTGCACATGGCTCATGTGTCAACGGGGAAAATTGTATTTCTATGTTGGTTGTTATTGGCATTTATAACGGTCGTTTGTGGTGTATTCTTAATATTGAAAACGTTTAGTCTTTCCAAGTTTAAAGTTTTCCAATCTACATTAATTTCAATGCAAACATTGAAGTGATTTTTTCTTTTCTCAAAGAAGTTAAATTTAGTTTTATATAGATTTTTACCGGCTGTAACGTAGCTTTGTTAACTCTCTGTCGTAGTTCGTTATCTTTTTTTGTCTCTTGTACTATAAATAAAAGATATACTAAATTTTGGTAACTTGCTTTTTTAAATTAAATTCAAACTAAATTTTTGGTTTATATGAATTTAACTACGAAGATACCCCTCAAAAATAGTTTTGATTGATGATGAAATTACCTTTTATATTGATTATAATTCTTTCTCCTGTATTGTCTTTTGGACAATTGGATGCGTCTTTTGATCCTTCAAATAACATCAATTACGTTGATATTTTTGAATCTAATGCCACCTTTTATGTAAAGAATGATTCAACATTAGTTAACGGTTGCGTTGTTCAGTACAACAAAAAAGGTCAGGCCAAACGGTACATCATTATAACTAACGGTAAGCCACAGGGAGTCAGTTGGACGACATTAAATAAACA
>CAJQLB010000033.1 GCA_905479065.1 uncultured Flavobacteriaceae bacterium
TTACGTAATATAGTCTCTCATTGTTTTGATCTAACGTGTCTTTTAAAAGATTAATTGATTTGTAATTTTCTGACACTAAATTTGGATACAAAGGAATGACAAATACGAAAAGGGATGCCATGAACGTCACACATAAATAAAAAGTTGTTTTAATATTTCTTTGTACTAAGGATTGTATCATAAATACACCTACAACTCCTAACACAAGCGAAATTAAAAAGAAATGAAACCAATTTGTAAATGAGGTGTTTTTCAATGTTATAAATCCTATAATGGGGGCTGCTAGTCCAATAAGGCCAATAAGACCAAAATTGAAATAGACTGGAATGGTTTCGCGTTTGTCGCGAAGATGTTTAAAGCGTCTTATTAGATACTCTATGTAAAAGCCTGTATTTAAGGCTAATGGTATTAAAACGGGCATTAAGTACCGTGACTTTTTTTCAGGAATAAGTGATAATAATAGAACAGCAATAACTGTCCAAATTATTGTGAATTGATAGCCTTTTAAATTACAAACGCGTGTTTTTAAATAAGGATATATTAAACTTATGAATGCTGGAATAGTCCAAATTCCGCTCTGAATAAAGAAACTCCAATAGTAATAAAAAGGTCTAACATTATAACTAGACCAATTGCTGGTTTCTTTTTTTGTAATTGCAAGAAAAGTTTCAGTGTCTTGATATTGAACATACAAATACCACCATCCTCCGAGCACTAGGGCTAAAAGTAAACTTAATAAGATAGTCCATACTGTGGTTTTTAAATCAGGTAGCTTAAATATCACAAAATAAGCAATTAAAAAAGGAAAAAATAACACATAAAATGAAACAGGTCCTTTACTCATCGCTGAAAAGCTGAGAAAAATTCCAACAATGATTACGTTCTTCAGATTTATTACAGGATGTGAAAATATGTTGATACTATGGTAAATGGCTATGAGCATGAAGCCGTGTGCAAAAATATCCCACGGTGCCTCTATGACAATTCCGATAATGTAAAATGAAGTTAATGTCAAAAAACCATGAATAAGACTTAAGTGTCTACTTATGAATAGTTTATGACTTAAACGATAATTATACAGTGCTAAAATAATTACCATTACAAATCCTGGTATCCGCATCCAATAATTGTTCAACTCAAAAAAGAATGCGGAGATGGCTGCCAACCAAGTTGGTAGTGGTGGTTTTTGATATCTCGGTTCTCCATTCATGGTTGTGAGTAGCCAATTACCATCTAAGAGCATTTCTCTTGCAGTAATGAAATTCCGAGCCTCCATAATGGTCGTATCTAAAACTCCCATATTGAGACCAAACATTATTATTCCTGTAATAATGATTGAAAGTTTCGGGTTGTTTTCAATCAATTTAATGATCATCTTGATGCAGTAAAATTAAATTTCTAATGTATATCAGGCTTCCTAGGAGATGTCCTATCAGAAGTACCGGATCTTTTCGAATAATCGCATAAATTAAAATCAGTATTGAACCGGTTAAACTAAGCAGCCAAAAACCCAATGGAAGAGACGATGTTTTTTTATATTCAGAATACAGCCATTGGTATATAAATCGTAAGGTAAACACTATTTGAGATATGATACCTAACCATAAAAGCCAAATAGGAATATCCTTATTGTGAAATAAGAGATCTTTATCTGTAACATCGTTATTAAAATAATAAACAACAACCAATGTCGGCACACTGTATAGTAGAGCTCGTATGACCCAATGAATTTTTTGCCATTGATTTTGTAATTGAAGATTCCGAATGTAAATAAAATAAGTAAGAGCTTGTCCCAACATGATGGCAAAATCATTTCGTAAGTAACCGTAAATAAATAGTAAAAAAGAGGCCATTAAACTCAGTGACCAAAACAACGTTGGTGTGATAACTTTCTTTTCTTTTTCAGATGACAGCCATTGTACAATTAATCGTGACGAAAAAAGTATTTGGGCACAAAAGCCAATGGCGTATACGAACCAACTAGTCATTATTGGTTTTAATTATTCTGTAATTAATGTACTTGCGTTTCATCCACAGATACGCAAAACAATCACTAAGGGGGCCTAAAAGTCGATTCCAAAGGCCATACTTTGCTTGTCCTGCTATCCTTGGATAGTGTCTTACAGGAACCTGCTTTATGCTACCTTTTTGTAATAATACCATGGCCGGTAAAAAGCGATGTAGTCCCTTAAACATAGGTATCTTCTTGGCAATATCAGTTTTGATGACCTTTAATGGACAACCTGTATCATCCATACCATCGTGTGTGAATGACCGTCTTATAACATTTGCAATTAATGATGACATATTTTTAATAAGAGAATCTTTCCTGTTTGCTCTGACACCTGTCACTAAATCAAATTCTCCGATATGTTGCAATAGTATATTGAAATCTTCAGGATTCGTTTGTAGGTCAGAATCGATGTAGCCAACCAATTCCGTTTGAGCAGTATCAAAACCTGCTTTTACCGCCGCACTAAGTCCCTTATTTTTTTCAAATAAAATATAATTAAATTGCGTATGTTTACTACAGATACCTTCGATGAGTGCCTGGCTGTTGTCATTTGATCCGTCATTCACAAAAAGTATAGTTGTTGTTTTTGAAGCAATTTTTATATACCGTAGAAGTTCTTGTTCGAGACGTTCAAGATTAGCTTCTTCGTTGTAAACAGGAATTATGATTGTAAATTGATACGGCATTTTATACGTTACTAACAACAAAAGTATTCTTTTTTAATTAACATTAATAAATCTTGCTATTTAATTAAAAAAGATATTAATTTTGCACTATTAAATAATCACTATGAATATTTTAGTCACTGGAGCCGCTGGATTTATAGGGTCGCACACTGCCGAGCGTTTGTGCGATGCTGGACATCACGTCATTGGGGTAGATAATTACAATGATTACTACAATTTGGGATTAAAGGAATTAAATTCTCGAACACTAGCTAATAAAGGAATTACAATGATTAATAAGGACCTCAGGGATGATGATTTATCATCTGTATTACCCTCAAATGTATCTTATATTTTTCACTTTGCTGCCCAGCCTGGAATTTCATCAACCTCTTCTTTTGAAGATTATTTT
>CAJQLB010000034.1 GCA_905479065.1 uncultured Flavobacteriaceae bacterium
CTTATAACACTACCAACCGTATTGATGTTAAAAACTTAATCACAGGTATCTATTTAGTGCAATTAAACAACAACTCGCAAACTGTCTCCAAACAAATACTTGTTAAATAAAAACTCTTAGAATCATTCACATGAAAAACTTAAAAATTTTTAAAATAACGACACTATTAATCGTTGTGTTTGTGACCCAAAGTTCTTTAGGTCAAAACTGTTCTGAGTATCTGAATTGGACTGAGTATCCCGCAAGTCATGTTTTTTTTAATGCAGATCAAGTGTATTATGAGGGGAAAGTATATTCCCCTTGTTATTTTTCAACAACTGCACCACTTTCTGATCCTTTTAATCGTGATGAGAATGGATGTGGCACTAGGCAATGGGGCTTTGTAACTAACTGCAATACGTTATCAAATAATATTAATGTATCAGATCTCAATGGAGTAGATATTAAATCTATTCAACGGACTAAACAAATTATTATTTCAGGACGGTTCGGTGAAAGGACAAATGTGACCATTTATGATTTAAATGGAAGGGTGACTTTGACGGCAAGCATCAATGCTTTTAATCCTACAACACGTATTAACCTAAAAAACCTAATAAAAGGAATTTATTTAATACGACTAAACAACAACTCACAAACCGTCTCCAAACAAATATTAATTAAATAAGAAACTTAAAAAAGACGCCATCTAATGAGCCCTTCCCTATCGGAAGGGCTTTTTCGCCTTATTCATTCTCTAAATTCTTGATTACCAATTATATAATATTAAAAAAATTAGATTTTTATCAAAAAATACTAAAAACATACCATTGATAAAAAATACATTACCATTCATACATTTTTAAAAAAAGCGACATTGAGTATATGGTGTATTTCATCGATGAAATTCACATTTTAATTGCAGACAACAAGTAATACTTACCACTTATCGATTTTGTTTTTAAACAGTGTTACCTGCCTTATTTTTGACATTCCCCTCAGAGCTAAACCACTGTTATCTAAACAAAAAAAACTTAACCAAGATGAATACCCAATATTCTGCAATAACACGAGTGCTACCCATTTTTTTGTTTGGTCTTTTTATGAATTTTTTAAGTGCGCAAGGTAATGACTGCTCTACGACAACAGTAATTACCAATGATGATTTTGAATCAGGCTTTGGAAACTGGAATGATGGAGGTGAAGATTGTTCAAAATATACTTATAATTATGAATGTCTTGATAATAGCCAAAAGATAAGGCTAAAAGACAACTCAGGTGAAGATTCTAGTTTATTTTCAGACACTTATGATCTTACAACTTACGATGAGATTACTGTAGAGTTTGAGTATCTTGTTCAGAGCTTTGAAAGTAATGAAGATTGGTATATTGAATTCAGCTCAGATAATGGTTCAAATTGGACTACTATAGCGCAATATGTGGTGGATAATGACTTTACAGAAGATGTATGTTACAATGAATCGGTTACTATCTTAGCTTCAAGTCAAACATTCAATACACAAAATAAAATTAGATTTCGTTGTGATGCCGGTCAGAATAATGATAAACTGTATTTGGATGACATCACGGTTTCAGGAATAACCAATTCGGTAGCAAGTTTTACAACAGATAACAATACCATAGAAGTAAATAATACTGTCAATTTCACCAATACCTCTTCTAATGTAACGTCATATTCATGGAATTTTGGTGATGGTAGTCCCACATCAACCGAGACGAGCCCAAGCCACCAATACACCGCCACAGGGACCTATACTGTTACCTTAACTGCAACATCAAGTTGTGGTAGTGATACTACTGCAACAACAACGATTGCTGTTAATAACCCAATAGAAACGTTATTCTTTGAAAATTTTGAGGACGAAAACCAAGGTGATACATCTGGCACAGATGCTTACGGAACTACTTGGAGTACTGATACCTCTGGCACCAATGCGGACCGTTTTGAAGTAAGAAATGATAATGGTAATAACATATTTGAAGGTGATGATATTGATGGTACTGCAGAGTGGCAAACCCAAACAATCAACATATCTAATTATGATGATTTAAAACTGAGTTCATTTATCGAATTTGATGGCGATTTTGAAAGTGATGAGGATTTTATAAATTTCTACTATAAGTTAGATGGTGGAAGTATTACAAACGTTCCAAATGCACAATATGCTGGAGACAACAATAATGGCACATTTACTTGGTCACTAACAGGAATATCTGGAAATACTTTAGAAATTATTATTGCAATGAATAATGATTCTAACAGCGAAGAATATAAAATTGATAATGTGACCCTCACTGGTATGAGTGACTGTTCTCCAATTACAGCCTACACCGTTACTGGTGATGACCTAGCTTACTGTTCAGGAAATACACAAACAACTACCATTGGCTTGAGTGATTCTGATGTCGGTGTTGACTACCAACTTCTTAAAGATGGTGTGAATGAAGGAGCTCCAATTGCAGGTACAGGGAGTGCTCTTAGTTATGGCGCTTTCTCTGATAATGGCACCTACACCATTGAGGCTACTAACAGCGAGGGTTGTACACAAACCATGACCGGTAATGTGGTGATAACAGTTACCAATGTAACTTCTGCATTTTCCATAACTCCAACCTCTGTTGTTTTAGGAAATTCAGTACAATTTAATAATCTGTCCAGTAATGCAACATCATACGCATGGGATTTTGGTGACAGTTTTGGAACTTCCTTATTTGCTAGCCCTAGCTACACCTATAATGCTACAGGAACCTACACGGTAACCCTTGTTGCAACGGGTGCTAATGGTTGTAATGCAACTAGCACCCAAAACATTACCGTAACGCCTGCGCCTGAGGAGTTGTTTTATGAAGATTTATCAGATGAATCGTCTGACACCATTTCTGGTTCTGGCACAAGCACAACAAGTATTAATGGCATTAGTTGGTCTATGAATGATCCAGGTAGTGATACAGATGTTCGAG
>CAJQLB010000035.1 GCA_905479065.1 uncultured Flavobacteriaceae bacterium
CCATAAATGCTCAGGGTTCGTCTTGTGCTAATGCTGAACCGTTTTGTGCAGGGGATGATACTTTAATTTTTCCAAATTCTAATCGAAATATACCAGGTGCACGTCCTTTTGCTGAACCAGGAATCAATTACTCGTGTGCAACAGGGAATGGTCCAGCTAATGGAGGAGGATGGCCTTATCCAGTTTGGTATTACTTAAGGATAGATCAAGATGGAGATCTCATATTTACAATCAGTCAAACTGTCAATTTTGATGGTACAGGAGGGACTTTAGATGTTGATTTTGTCGCCTGGGGACCTTTTAATGATCCTAATGTGAATTGTACTGGGGATTTAACTCCTGCCAATAAGGTCGATTGCAGTTGGTCTGCAGCTGCCACTGAAACTATGACAATTAATGGAGCTTTAGAGGGTGAAATATACCTAGTTATGATTTCAAATTATACCGAAGACCCTGGTTTTATTTCAATGGAACAAACAAATGCGAGTGCTGTTTCCGGTTCCACCGATTGTTCCATTGTTACTACAGATACCTATTGCGAGGGAGATCTTGTTGATTTAGATGGAACGACAGCGGGTGCGTTTACCTATGAGTGGCTAAAAGATGGTGTCATGTTGCCAGAGACAGGCCCCATATTACAAGATGTTGGGGCCCCGAATGCTTCATACGCGTGTCTTGCTATAGATAATCTCGGGTCTATCATTGCGACCTACACATTTACTTTAATTTTTGAATCCCAACCCATTGCTAACCCTGTAAGTAACGTCGTGCTCTGTGATGATGATAAAGATGGTGTTGTCGAATTTGAACTAGATACAAAAACTCCTGATATTATTGGCATACAGGATACAACTCAATTTACAGTATCCTACCATGCCACTCAGGCAGATGCGGATATTGGTGATAATCCTTTACCTTTCAATTACGACACCACCACCACAGCGGTCACGACATTTTATGCGAGAATAGAAAACAATAATAGAGAGGCCTGTTATGATACAACTTCCTTCACAGTACAGGGTTTTTTTGTGACGGCAAATACCATACCTGATGCCCTTATTTGTGATGATAATAATGATGGTTTTTGGGATATTAATTTATCAGATTATGATGCTACAATTCTTGGAACCCAAGATGCTACCAAGTATCATATTTCCTATCATTTATCTCCTGCAGACGCCAGCAATGCTAATGCGCCTTTGAGCACGCTTTACACCAATAGCTCTAACCCACAAACCATTCATGTAAGAATTGAAAATATTGATAATGTGGCTTGTTATGACACGACCTCATTCATCATTGAAGTATTTGATTCGCCAGTGGCAAATATAGTTCCTGATCAATTTATTTGTGATGACAATAATGACGGCGTGTGGAGTTTTGATTTTAATCTGTTAGATAATACGGTACTTGGAGGACAATTGGCAGCAGACTATGCTATAAGTTATCATAAAGAATTGGTAGGGGCAGAGAATGGAACCGATGCACTAGTATTCCCATACACCAATACCAATGAATTTGAAATCATATATGTTCGAATAGAAAATAAAAATAATATTTCGTGTTTCAGTACTACGAGTTTTGATTTAAAAGTCTTTAATACACCTGTTGCAAATATGCCCATATATGAGTTGTGTGATGATACTGATGATGGTGATGACACTAATGGTGTTGGGGTGACATTTGATCTATCTACTAAAATTACCGATGTGCTCGGTACTCAAAATCTAATTGACTATAATGTGACATTTTACAACACGCAAGCAGAAGCTAATATCGGCGCTGTTGGCACAGATTTATCTGTTGTTGTCAATACACAGAATAATCAAGAGGTTGTTGCTAGAATAGAAAACAACTTGTTTAATGATTGTTTTGATACCGTATCGTTTGAATTAGTGGTAAATCCTTTACCTGTCATCACATCTGTTGTTGAATTAAAACAATGTGACGACGATATTGACGGAATTTCAATATTTAATTTAACTGAGGCAAATTCATTAATATCAGTAGATAGTGCTAACGAATTATTTACTTTTTATGCAACAGAAGCAATGGCAGAATTGGGGCTTGTGACAGATCAAATCATAAATGATACGGCGTATGTCAACCCAACTCCTTTAAATAGTACGGTTTTTGTGCGAATAGAGACACTCAACGGTTGTTATCGTACTGCTAAAATTAATCTTGTTGTAGGAGCTACTCAAATTCCAGCAAGTTTCAATCTCAACTATGAAGTCTGTGATGACACCTTAGTTGACGGTGATAATAAAAACGGAATTGCAACTTTTAATTTTTCTGATGCAACTGCACAAATCGAGGCTATTTTTCCTGTAGGGCAAAATATTTTTATCTCTTATTACACGAATTTAACAGACGCATTAAGTGAGGTAAATGAAATAATCGACATTAGTAATCATCGTAATGAGACCTCTCCCAACAGTCAAGATATTTATGTGCGCGTAGACAGTGAAGATGTTAATGCGTGCCTAGGATTAGGAATACACGTTACACTAAATGTCATTGCTTTACCTGATGTAAATTCTATTGCAAACTATGTATTATGTAGTGATACAGACACTGCTGATTTTCAATTAGAAACTATTGATTCAGATGTTATTGGTAGCCAAACAATGCCATTACTTGTAAGTTATCATTTAAGTCTGCAAGATGCTATTGATAACAACAATCCTTTTGACAAGCTCAGTTATCTGAATATTTCAAACCCCGAAACTATTTATGTAAGATCACAATTTGATACAAATGGAAATGGTTTAGGAGATCTTGATGAGTGTGTGAATACAGAAATGTCATTTGATTTAGTTGTTAATAGGAATCCAATACTTTTTGAACCAGACGGTATCCGTATTTGTAGTAATCAAGTAGATACCTTGTATGATTTAACCACGCGAGAGGCACAAATAACAGGAGGAGATAACACCATTACATTGAGCTATTACGAGTCACTCGTTGATTTAAATAATAATAATCCAATTCCAGATCCCTCAGCTTACACTAGTACAATACTAGATAAAGAAATCATAGTTCAAGGAACAGGTACTAATTTATGTACAACTGTTACAACATTACAATTGACAACGATTTTGTATGCGTTAATAAACAAGAATCCATCGACTATAGAGGTATGTGAAATCGATAATGATGGTTTTGATGTTTTTGACATTACACGCCGTGAAACCGAAATTTTAAATGGGCTTAACGTTGCAGATTTTACCTTTACGTACTATGAAGATGAGTTAGATGCGATTGCTGGTAACGCCAATAGCATTGCCAATCTTTTTAATTTTGAAAACACAGTCATTATTAGACAAACCATTTATGTTCGTGTTCTACCGGTTGCTAATGAATGTTTTATTGTGGTTCCTATCACTTTGGTTGTCAATCCTGTTCCTGAAATAGAAATTTTTGACAACTATGTGATTTGCCTGAATAACTTAGATGCTGTTATTTTTCCTGAAAATGCAACGCTAGTTCCATATCCGCCAATCGATACAAAATTAGATAATATTGACTACACATTTCAATGGTATGCAGGTGCCGAAGCCGATGTAGTAGCAGATCCAAATAGTGTCATTATAGCAGGTGCGACCTTAGCAACTTACATGCCAGATAGCGAAGGAATGTACACAGTGGTTGCAACCAACAAATTGACAGGTTGCACAATTCTAGCAACAACTGAAGTTGAAAAATCGTACCCGCCAGAAAGTATTGGCGTTGAAGTGACTTCAGAATTGTTTTCTGGGAACAATGTATTGGAAGTAACAGTGGTTGGGAATGGGTCGTATGAATTTAATATAGATAATGGTCCGTGGCAATCATCTCCAATTTTAGAAAATGTCTCGGGTGGTAAACATACTGTTTATGTGAGAGATTTGTTTAATTGTAATGAGCTTAATGCTGTCAAGTTCGTTATAGATTATCCAAAGTTCTTCACACCCAATGATGACGGTTACAATGACACTTGGAACATTAAAGGCATTTATTCTCAGCCAGATGCTACTATTTTTATTTTTGATAGGTTTGGAAAATTATTAAAACAATTAAAGCCTGATGGCAATGGTTGGGATGGCACCTTTAATGGTCGAAAATTACCATCAGGTGATTATTGGTTCACTTTAGAATATGTGGAGCCGTTAGATGATATTAATCGGATTTTTAAATCTCATTTCACCCTAAAGCGATAAGAAGGAGCAAGGCGATTTTTGCACTCAACATGGCTGAATTACCTTACAGGGATACTATTATCAAACAAGAGCAGTCTCAGTTGAAGAAAGCTACTTATAAAAAGCCTGTTAATAGATGCGTGTAGATAACTCTTTTAAACGGTGAGTTTCTTTAGAGAGTAATATTCAATGTTAATGATATTAATGTATTATTTGTAACTAGTCGTGCAGTATCTGTTAGTCCAATATCATATAACTGATAATTTGTTGAACGCTCAGAATTTTCGTAAGCTAAATCAAGAGATGTCCCACCAAAGTTGTAACCTATTCCAAAAGAATACCCTGTTACATCTCCATCAAATCTTTCATTTGTGTAAGGACTTTCCTCAATTTTATAACCGCCTCTAAAACTTAGCTGTTGGTGCCTAAATTCTCCGCCAATTTTATAAGAATTTGTAACTTTCAAATCATTGCTAATTTTCAAATTTTCTTGCATAAAATAAGAATCTGTTTCAGGTTTAAATTTTATGTTGCTGTAATCCTTTCTCGAATAATCAAAACTTAAAATCCCCTTTTTTCCAAACACTAAAGCAGCACTTCCCGTGAGTTTTCCTGGCGTCTGTAATTTATAATCCGGAAAAATATTGATGACTTGTGGGTTCAGGGAGGTAGTAATATTTGAGCCATTGTCATTTCTTTGAGTCGTCACATATTGGGTTGTCTCTTCACTTATCGTGTACCAAGTAGGGGAGTCATACGACATTCCAACTCTGAAGGTTTGATTTAATTTTATGATCGTTCCCAGTTGAAATGAAAAACCCGATCCTACAGTGAGAAGATTATTCTCAAAACCCACATTTTGAATGAATGATCCAATATTCGAATTGGATTCACTGAGATAAGTAGAGCGTTCGTAATTTATAAAATGTGAATTGAGATTTAAACCTAAAAAGACTGTTTTATTATATTGAATTGCTGAATTCACAGTTAATTTTCCATTATATCCCAATGAAGAATAGGCATAATTTTGGTCAAAGGTTCCGGAAGCTATATTAGAAGTGTAAGCGGTATTACTGTCATCATTTGATTCAGGTTCCAGAATATAAGACTCGTAACCAAGAAAACCTTGTTGGTTGGCATACCCGAGGGTAGCACCAATATCACCGTAAGCATCTGATATAGTTTCTCCTTCAAACGCCGAAATTTCGTCAAGCCTTAATCCTTGCGCATAATCAAGGAAATAACTGTCTATCGATTTTGAATTAGTCCCGGAAATTAAAAAGTTACTGTCTAAATTTTGAGTGTGTTCATAAGACAAACCGAAGACAAAGCGACCCCATTTTGATGCTGTATTAGTGTTGTTAAACACGAAAACAGCTCCAGCTTGATTTAAATCAAAATTTGTGTTAGATGTGGTTTGTTCAGTGCCAAAATAGGAGGTGCCTACATCACTATTGTAATTTGTAATTGAGAATGATGCATGGATATTGTTAAAAATTGCAGCACCAGCAGGGTTTATGCTAATTGCAGAAAGATCACCACCAAGTGCTCCAAATGCTCCACTCATCCCTCTAAATCTAGCTGTTCCTTGAACCTCAGATGTTGCATAACGAAGTGCATCTGATATATTTTGACTCTCTATATTAGACATAGATGTGACACCTATGACTAGCAATAAAAACTTTTTCATATAATTTTTTTACTTGTAAACTTTAAAAACTAATTATTCCCTTTTCTTGAAGAACTTTTACTTACACGAGAAGATGAACTAGACATACTACTTCGACTACTGTTACTTCTACTCGAATTAGACCTTGATGCGTTGCTATTATAATTTGATCGACTACTATTTGACCTTGATACATTCCTAGATTGAGAACTATTTCTATTGGAACTTGGCCTTACGTTTCCTTTTGGCCTTGATCGTGAATTACTTAACTGTACGGAAGGTCGTGTTCTTTTAGAGGTGCTTTTATTACCCACCAATCTTGAGGTTTTATCATTATTAACAACCTTTCGGGTTCCTAAATTTGATTTGCTCACTGTTCTTCTGTTTACCTCGCTAGATATGGCTCCTCTTGATCTATTTGAACTACCTACTGTCCTTCTTTGATTCATAGATGTTGCTGTTTCTCCTGTACGTGCAGCAGTTACTGTGCCGCGTCTTGTTCTATTGTATGATAGAGAGCGTCCTTGATAGGCACTTTCATTATAGCCGTTGTAGTAACCGTTTCCGTAGTATGGACTGTTGTAATAACCTGCGTTCCAATAAGGACGGTTCCAGCCCCAGCCCCAGCCCCAGCCCCAGCCATAGTCGAGCCATAGCGGTCTATTCCAACCGTAGTAATTATTGAATCCGTATCCCCAAACATTACCATAGCCATATCCGTTATTCCAACCCCAAGAAGTGTAATAAGGGTTATTCCACCAAATACTATTGAAGGAGTGGCCACCATAAACGTTAATTGTGATATCTGAATTGTTTCCGCCCCACCCAGCATAGCTTTCTCCTTCGGCAGTATCATTTTCTTCATTATAATCACCCTCGTATGATTCTATATCCGTAAAAATCGCGTCCTCATCTTCTGCGTATAATGCGTATTCCTCAGTTTTTTCCTTAAAATAGTTTTGATAATATTGATTATTAGTAGAGGACGGAGATTCTGACTTGATGACCGTTGCTTTTTTAGTATCATTGTAAATACTGTCATTTTCATAACCTGCATATTCATATGAACCACAAGAGACGATACCCAGAGCTAAAGCAAGTGTAACAATAATTTGTGTTTTTGATTTTAAGATGTGGTTTAAATGCATAACTCGAAATTTAAATTGTTGGACATTACAAAAATAGTTAGTTTTGTTGAACTATTTTATTATTTAACAGAATCACAATTTTTGTGCCAAAATATAAAACATGAGTAAAAACCTTACCAGTAGAGATCAAGATTATTCAAAATGGTATAACGAACTTGTAGTAAAGGCTGATTTAGCCGAAAACTCTGCAGTAAGAGGTTGCATGGTTATCAAACCATATGGTTTTGCTATTTGGGAAAAAATGCAAGCTCAATTGGACATTATGTTCAAGGAGACAGGTCATCAAAATGCGTATTTTCCTCTTTTTGTTCCAAAAAGTTTGTTTGAAGCTGAAGAAAAAAATGCTGAAGGATTTGCGAAAGAATGTGCGGTTGTTACGCATTACAGATTGCAAAATGACACAGAAAATCCTGGTAAGCTTAGAGTAGATCCCAAAGCAAAGCTCGAAGAAGAATTGGTGGTTAGGCCAACAAGCGAGGCTATCATATGGAATACTTATAAAGGTTGGATTCAATCCTACAGAGATTTACCTTTATTAATTAATCAGTGGGCTAATGTTGTTCGATGGGAAATGAGAACCCGTTTATTTTTGAGAACTGCTGAGTTTTTATGGCAAGAGGGTCATACGGCACATGAAACAAGAAAGGAGGCCATGAGTGAGGCAGAATTAATGAATAATGTCTATGCTAAATTTGCTGAAAATTTTATGGCGATGCCTGTTGTTAAGGGTTTAAAAACAGAAAGTGAACGGTTTGCAGGAGCTGAAGAAACATTTTGTATTGAAGGCCTTATGCAAGACGGAAAGGCCTTACAGGCTGGGACATCACATTTTTTAGGCCAAAATTTCGCAAAAGCATTTGATGTGAAATTCACAAATAGGGAAGGAAAACAAGATTACGTCTGGGCAACATCTTGGGGTGTGTCGACACGTCTGATGGGAGCTTTAATTATGACTCATTCTGACGATAAAGGATTAGTGCTACCACCAAAGTTAGCACCAAATCAAGTTGTCATTGTGCCAATATTTAAATCGGAAGAACAATTAGAAGAGATTTCTGAAGTTGTAGAGGGTATCGTTAATGATTTAAAATCCCAGGGAGTATCAGTAAAATTTGACAATCGAACGACGTTTAGACCTGGCGCAAAATTCGCACAGCATGAATTGCAAGGCGTGCCCTTGCGTATTGCAATAGGTCCCAAAGATCTTGAAAACGGTACATTAGAACTCGCTAGACGTGATACGCTGACTAAAAGTATTGTGAAATTGAGTGAGATTGTCGCAACAGTCATTGACTCATTGGACCAAATTCAAAATGAACTTTTTCAAAAAGCATTAAAATACCGTGATAATCATATTACTGAAGTAAATGATTTTGATGAATTTAAGAAGATTTTAGAAACTAAGAATGGCTTTATTTCTGCACATTGGGATGGGTCTAGTGAAACTGAAAATAAAATTAAGGATATGACCAAGGCAACTATTCGCTGTATACCCTTAGATAATAAGGTTGAGAACGGACGTTGCGTCTTGACTGGGCGTCCATCAACACAACGTGTTTTGTTCGCAAAAGCTTACTAAAGACGAAAATTTTGCAAAAAAAACCTAAAGAAGTTGCAACTTTTAAAAAATGTTGTATTTTTGCATCCGCAATGGAAACATTGTGAGTTTTTTGAAAATTTCACAACATTAAGTTTAAAGCTTAATGAATTTTTAGAAAACAAACATAGGGCCCGTTCGTCTATCGGCTAGGACGCCAGGTTTTCATCCTGGTAAGAGGGGTTCGATTCCCCTACGGGCTACAATTATAAAAACAATAAAAAACAAATGGCAAATCATAAGTCATCGTTAAAAAGAATTAGAAGTAACGAAGCTAAAAGACTGAGAAACAAATATCAGCACAAAACAACGCGTAATGCGATTAAAAGATTACGTGATACTGAAAAGAAAAAAGATGCTGAGAAACTTTTCCCTTCAGTGACAGGTATGATTGATAAGTTGGCTAAGAACAACATCATTCACGCTAATAAAGCTGCTAATTTAAAGTCTGGTTTAGCTCAGCACGTTGCTTCTTTAAAGTAATTGAAGATAATTTCAAAAAAAAGACCTTTCATTGTGGAAGGTCTTTTTTTTTGTATGTTATTAATAAAATAAACAGCCTAGCATCATATGTTGCTAGGCTGTTTATTTTAGAATAGATTTCTTTTCTTAGCTATTCATAGAAATTAGAAACTCTTCGTTATTTCTTGTTTGCTTGAATCGATCATTGATAAATTCCATCGCTTCAACAGGATTCATGTCGGCTAAATACTTTCGCATTACCCACATCCTTTGAATGGTAGTCTCGCTTAATAGAATGTCATCTCGTCTCGTGCTCGATGAGGTGAGATCGATGGCAGGGAATATGCGTCTATTTGATATTTTTCTATCTAATTGTAATTCCATGTTACCTGTACCTTTGAATTCTTCAAAAATAACTTCATCCATTTTTGAACCTGTTTCTGTAAGGGCAGTAGCAATAATCGTTAAAGATCCGCCATTTTCAATATTTCTTGCTGCTCCAAAAAATCGTTTGGGTTTATGAAGTGCATTTGCGTCAACACCACCACTTAATATTTTTCCCGAAGCCGGTTGCACAGTATTATAGGCTCTAGCTAAACGCGTTATGGAGTCTAAAAGTATTACAACATCGTGGCCACACTCTACTAATCGTTTGGCTTTTTCTAAAACAATGTCTGCAATTTTCACATGCTCATGGGCTTCTTTATCGAATGTTGAAGCGATTACTTCACCACGAACGTTTCGTTGCATGTCAGTCACTTCCTCTGGTCGTTCATCAATGAGTAAAATCATTAAATAAACCTCTGGATGATTTGCAGCAATAGCATTCGCAACGTCTTTTAGTAACATTGTTTTTCCAGTTTTTGGCTGCGATACGATCATACCTCTTTGACCTTTACCAATAGGTGCAAACAAATCCATAATCCGCGAGGAAATAGTACTTTGTTTTTCAGCTATGTTAAATTTCTCTTGCGGAAATAAAGGGGTCAGATGCTCAAATGACACACGGTCTCTAACAACTTGGGGATCTAAACCGTTAATTTTTGTAACTTTTATTAAGGGGAAGTATTTTTCACCTTCTTTTGGAGGTCTCACTTGACCCAAAACAGTATCTCCTTTCTTTAACCCAAATAATCTAATTTGAGATTGAGATACATAAATGTCATCAGGTGATGACAAATAATTATAATCTGAAGAACGTAAAAAACCGTACCCATCTGACATGACATCTAACACACCTTCACTTTCTATAATAGCATCAAATTCAAAATCCGGTTCTCGGTAGCGATTTCTGTTATCTTTATTTCCAGTATCTTTTTGATTTTGATTTCCATTACCACGATTTTGGTTTCTTTGTGGTGTTTTATGGTCTCTAGAAGGGCGATTTTTACCTTCACTCTGAGGTTGTTTTACAGGTGCTTTCCGAGGTTCTTGAATATTTGTTTTATCAGTTTTAGCAACTTTTTCAGTCACTTTTGATTTGGGCTCCTCTTTTGTTGTTTTAGGCGTAGATGGTTTTTCTTTTTGCTTAAAATCTATTTGTTTTTGATTACCATCATTTTTTGTACGCTGAACACGTTCTCGCCTAGGTTTTGGTTTCTTTACCTCCTCGGTTTTGATGG
Source organism: uncultured Flavobacteriaceae bacterium (assembly GCA_905479065.1). GTDB lineage: Bacteria > Bacteroidota > Bacteroidia > Flavobacteriales > Flavobacteriaceae > CAJQLB01. Next base: position 10,680 of record CAJQLB010000035.1, read on the forward strand.
CACTTGGATTTGCTGCTTGATGATCTAATATTTGGTATACTAAATCTAATTTTTTAAGTGAGCGATATTTTGAAATATTGAGCCCTTTAGCTAATTCCTGCAATTCAGGTAGCTTCATTTCTTTTAATTGTGAAATTTCAAACATGTTTGATTTGAATAATTAGTTTTGAGAAATTAGTCTTTTGATTCCTTATACGGGATGTTGAAGAAAAATTTGAATTATGATTTTTTTGAAGATTAATTGTGTAAGCCACAGATTCATTACACATTAACGATGCAATGATACAACTTTATTTCCAATAATGTAGTAAGGTTTGAAAAGAAACCATTATTTTTGGCTCTAATTCTGGAAAATGATTCAACGAATACAATCGGTTTATTTATTAATAGCTGCAGGCTTGTCTGCGGGAATAATATTTTTATGTCATTTGTGGATTAATATAAAAGGCGATTATGTTTATGCGCAAGACGAAACGTTTTATTTTGCCTGTTTTATTGGATCCTCTGTGTTATCATTGATATCGATTTTAAATTTTAAGAAACGACAGCTACAATTTGTTTTGGGTCGTCTGAACATCATATTAAACTTTATTTTACTAGGATTATTTGTATTTAGATCGCTAAATATATCTGGAGAAACTGATGTTTCTGAGAAAGGTATTGGGATGCTTATACCTGTTTTATCTATCGTTTTGTTGGCTTTGGCCAACAAAGCCATTAAAAAGGATGAGGATCTTGTAAAATCTGTAGATCGATTGAGATAAACCTATCATCTTAGTAGTAATAGTGCGTTAAAACCCAAAGTTTACTTTGGGTTTTTTTATCTTTGAAATTCAATTACTTCCAATTTTTTTATGTTTTTACCGTCTATTTCAAAACGGACCATGGTCCTTACCTTGTGAAATCCATGTGTTCCTATTGCCCCCGGATTTATATGTAGTAAGTTTAAAGTCTTATCATGCATTATTTTTAGAATGTGAGAGTGACCAGTTATAAAAATATCAGGTGGATTTCGTTTTAATTCATCACGTACTTGAGAATTGTATTTTGGTGGATAACCGCCAATGTGAGTTATCCAAACATTGACGCCTTCACATTTAAATTTTAAATGCTTCGGAAATTCGTTACGTATTTGAGAATTATCGATGTTTCCATAAACCGCATGTAATTGTTTTAAGGATTTCAGAGTATCGGTTACATGTAAATCACCAATATCACCGGCATGCCATACCTCGTCTGCTTGTTTGACATATTTGATCATTTTTTTATCGATGTAACTATGTGTGTCAGACAAAAGAAGTATTTTTTTCATTAAGAAAATATTGTGAGCCGTAACTAGTTATTCTAATTATATTTGTTTCAAAAACAAAAATAGAAGATTCATTTGAGATATTTTATTGAACTTTCATATAATGGTAAACATTACCATGGATGGCAGCGTCAGCCGAATGCAATTTCGGTGCAAGAGATTCTTGAGGATGGTTTATTTTTATTGCTAAAAACATCAGTCACTATATATGGTGCTGGAAGAACAGATGCCGGTGTGCATGCTAAACAAATGTTTGCTCATTTTGACATTGATGTTTCAATAAACACGGAAGCTTTGGTTTTTAGATTAAATTCATTTTTACCCAAGGACATAAGTGTTCAAAGCATTCGTCAGGTAAATTCAGATGTGCATGCACGTTTCAATGCTCAAAGTAGGGAGTACTATTACGTTATCTCTTTAAAAAAGGATGTTTTTAATTATGAATGTTCTTATTATTATAAGAAAAATCTCAATATTCAAAAAATGAATGAGGTCGCAGATATACTATGCAAATACTCAGACTTTAAATGCTTTTCGAGGAGTAACACTGATGTTAAAACATACAATTGCAATATCATGCTAGCCAAATGGGTTTTAGATGCAGATAGTCAATTGATATTTACGATTCAAGCAGATCGTTTTTTACGCAACATGGTAAGGGCTATTGTAGGAACTATGATTGACGTCGGTTTGGGAATAACTTCCACTGAAAGATTTCATGAAATTTTAAAATCAAGAGACAGAAGAGAAGCAGGAGCTTCAGCGCCAGCAAATGGTTTGTTTTTGTCACAAATAATTTATGATAACACTATATTTCTTTTAAATGGCGAAAGTAAGTAAAGAAGTTTTTGATGTTGGTTTGTTTAAAAGGTTATTAACGTTTATCAAACCTTACAATCATATTTTTGGAATAACACTTTTGGCTGTTTTTGGGTTGGCAATTTTTGGTGCAATAAGACCCAAAGTTCTGCAGTTAGCAATTGATGATAATATTGCTGCCAAACTTGATGTTGGATTCCTAAACCACATGCTTGTTTATGGCGGACTTCTCCTATTGGAAGTCATTTCAAACCTATTATTTATATATTTTGCAAGTTGGCTTGGTCAATCTGTTGTAAGAGATATTCGTGTCAAACTTTTTGAACATATTTTGAAATTTAAAATGAAATATTATGACAATTCTTCTGTTGGTTTATTAATTACAAGAGCAGTAACAGATATGGAACGAATTGCAGATATTTTTGGGCAAGGGTTATTCATGATTTTCAGTGATTTATTAAAAATGTTTTTAGTAGCGTGTGTAATGACATATATGAATTGGAAGCTAAGTATTATTGTTTTTTTTACACTTCCTGTAATTCTTTTTGCTACAAAGATTTTTCAGAAATACATGAAAAAAGCGTTCGAAGAAGTTAGAACAGAGGTTTCTAATTTAAATTCATTTGTGCAAGAACGCGTTACAGGCATGAAAATCTTGCAATTATTTACACGCGAAGATATTGAATACACCAATTTTAAAAAAATCAATAACAGACACAAAAAGGGATGGTTGAAAACTGTTTGGTATAACTCTATTTTTTTTCCAATTGCAGAATTACTATCATCCATAACTTTAGCAATGATTGTTTGGTTTGGTGGTCTTAATGTCGTGAATCAGCAGTTAACGACCTTGGGTGATTTGACAGCTTTCATTATGTTTATTCCAATGATGTTTAGACCGTTAAATCAAATTGCCAACAAATTTAATACCTTACAAATGGGTATGATAGCAGCAGATCGTGTTTTTAAAGTTTTAGACACCTCATCAAATATCAATGATTCTGGAGCCTTAGTTGCTTCTAATTTAAAAGGAGAGATTGCATTTAAAAAAGTGCACTTTTCTTATGTTGAGGAGGAAGAAGTGCTCAAGGGAATTTCCTTCACTGTCAAGCCAGGAGAAACAGTGGCAATTGTTGGAGCAACTGGAGCAGGAAAATCTACAATTATCAACTTATTAAATAGATTTTACACGATTGACACAGGCGATATTTACATTGATAATGTACGTATTAATGATTTTACGCTTAATTCTTTAAGAAAACAAATTGCTGTTGTACTACAAGATGTTTTTACCTTTGCAGATACAATTTTGAATAATATTACTCTAAAGAATTCTGATATTTCGGAAGAGGATGTGATTGTTGCGGCCAAGCAAATAGGAATCCATGATTTTATTATGGAATTACCAAATGGCTATCATTATAACGTGAAAGAACGTGGAGTGATGTTATCCTCAGGTCAACGTCAGCTGATTTCTTTTTTAAGAGCGTATGTTGCAAATCCGAGCATCTTGATTTTGGATGAAGCGACATCATCTGTCGATGCCTACTCTGAGCAGCTTATCCAGGAGGCAACTGATAAAATCACAAAAGGAAGAACCTCGATAGTGATTGCACACCGCTTAGCCACTATTAAGAAAGCAAACAAGATTATTGTTATGGATTCAGGCAGGATTGTGGAGCAGGGGACACATTTAGAATTACTAAAAAAAGAGAATGGTTATTACCGTAATTTATATGAGGTCCAGTTTTTACAAGAGGAGGTCGTTTAAAACTATGATAATTCTGTCTTTATTTTTTCAGTAAGCTCCTCGGTATTTTTATAAATTACAAATTCTCCATTTTTTAAATACGACACTTGTCCAGTTTCTTCAGAAACAACAATCGCAATAGCATCAGTTTTTTCAGTAATTCCTACGGCAGCCCGATGTCTTAATCCAAATCTTTCAGGAATATTTTTCTCATTATTTACAGGAAGGATGACACGTGTTGCCTTTATGATATTATCTGCAATAATGATGGCACCGTCATGGAGAGGGCTATTTTTAAAAAAAATACTTTCTAAAATAGGTTGTGTTACTTGGATATTCATTTCATCTCCTGTTGAAATTAGAAAATCGAGGTTGTTATTTCTTTCTAAAACAATCAAGGCACCTGTCTTAGAACTTCCCATTTTTACGCATGCCGCAACAATAATATCTGCCTTTGTCTCATTTAAAGAGGTTGTCTTTAAAAATTTAAAACGTTTGGAAAATTTACTTTTTGTAGCAAAATTGGTGGAACCTACCATCAATAAAAATTTCCTTATTTCAGGTTGAAAAACAACAATTAGTGCGATTATTCCAACACTCATAAAGCCTCCAAAAATGCTACTCAATAACTCCATCTCTAGCGCACTTGTGAGTCTTGAGGCTAAATAAATAAAGATTATTCCAATAAAGATATTTATAGCAACCGTGCCTTTTATAAGCTTATAAACATAATAAAGGAGTAGGGCCACTAGTATAACGTCTATAACATCTATTACGGTAAACTTTAAGAGATCGTCAAATAATTCCAATGGACTTTTTAGTTTAAAAATTTCACTAAATATAGTTAATTATTGATGAATTCTTCAAAGGCAAGTTCGACATTTCCATTCGTCCATGTTAGGAGCTCAGATCTTACATTAATGTAATCTTGAAAACTTAAATTTTGATTGTAACTCGTATAAAGTTTTATTTTTTCATTTTCCGCTACACCTGTTGTTATACTTTCAGCAAGTTGATTTAAGATGACATTAGAGCTTATCCCGTCTTTATCACTTAAATGACTTATGTTTACAGAATCTTTCGAAAAGATAGTTGCTAAAATAACCTTGTCAAATTTGTTTAAGTTTATCTTATTGCTAATGCCACTTGTAGGAATCGGTTGATGATAAATTGTTTTGGTAAACTCAATAAAGGATAAATTATTAGTCTGTTCATTAAAGCATGTAAAATAATTTTTAGCATTTTTATTTGAATGCATCCCTGTAGAGTGTCGCTTTTCTTGTAAAAATTTTAGATGTGGGAAAAGTTGTTTTAGGGTTAAACGCTTGTCAATATTTACCAACCAATTAGTGGAACTAATCATGTTGTTTCTGTTTAATACAGCGGCTTTTTTATGGTCGTTGTAAAAAACATAAATTGGTGATACATCTACTATAGTTGTGATATCATTATTCGATGATACGGGTAATTCTAATGTTTTGTCAACACAAGAATATATGCATAGTATGTAAACAATTAAAAGTTTTTTCATGGATTGAGTTGGTCAGTAATTGCGATGCATTGCATAGCCTCTTTGACGTCATGAACTCGCAAAACATTAGCGCCATGCATTAAAGAAACAGTATTTAAAGAAGTAGTTCCGTTGAGTGCTTTATCTGGGGTTGTGTCTAATAATTTATAAATCATTGATTTCCTGGAAACACCAACAAGAATAGGCATGTCTAGGACTGCAAGTAAGTTTAGTTCGCTCAACAAATGATAATTTTGTTTTAGTGTTTTTGCAAAACCAAATCCGGGATCGATTATCAAGTCATTGATTTTATGAGCTCGAGCGGCATGAATTCGCTCTGAAAAATAATAGATGATATCTTTTGTCAAATTATCGTAATCAAGATGATCTTGCATATTTTTAGGAGTGCCTTTCATGTGCATCATAATGTAAGGGACTCCCATATCCCCAACAACCTTCATCATGTTATCATCCATCTTACCTGCTGAAATATCGTTAATCATCGCTGCTCCTGACTGAATACATTGATATGCTACACGACTCCTAAAAGTGTCTATTGATAAAATAATATCTGGAAATGTACTCACTAAAAGTTCAACAACTTGAATGAGGCGCTTTAACTCCTCTTCTTCAGTAACAGCCATAGATCCAGGACGAGAGCTGCAAGCTCCCACATCGATAAAAGTGGCACCCTCCAGTAGCATCTTTTCAACTTGTTTTAAAATTGAAGTTGTATCGTTGTAATGACCACCGTCAAAAAATGAGTCAGGAGTTATGTTTAAAATTCCCATGATTTTTGGATGGGATACATCAATGAGTTTGCCGTTGCAATTAATAGTCATTTTTACAGTATTATCTGTCAATTATTCGCTGTTTTAAAATAAACTTTGAATAGTCTTAAATTTACGCGAAATTTACGCAAAATTCATATGACTTTATGGAAAATACATCAAAACAATATGATGACATAATTCATGTCTGTAGAGAGTTATTTACTAAAAAAATGAGTGACTATGGTAGTGCCTGGAGAATATTAAGACTACCATCCCTGACAGATCAAATTTTTATAAAGGCTCAGCGAATTCGTGGCCTTCAACAAAATGACAAGCGTAGAGTGGATGAAGGCCAAGAGAGTGAATTTATTGGTGTTATAAACTATTGTATTATGGCACTCATACAACTTGAAAGGGGTGTTGTTGAACAACCAGATTTATCTTTAGAATTAGCATTAAATCTTTACAATCAACAAATTGATATTACAAAAAAACTAATGCAGGATAAAAATCATGACTATGGAGAAGCATGGAGAGATATGCGTGTAAGCTCTTTAACAGATTTAATTTTACAGAAATTATTACGTGTTAAAGAGATTGAAAATAATGCAGGTAAAACTTTGGTGAGTGAAGGAATCGATGCTAATTATCAAGACATGATAAATTACGCTGTTTTTGCGATGATACATTTAAAGAGATAAATATGAAATTTTTAGTTCACTTCAGTAGGATTTTTGTTGGAATCTTATTTATAATATCTGGATTAATTAAACTTAATGATCCCCTCGGTTTTTCCTATAAATTACAAGAGTATTTTAGTGTGGATGTTTTAAATATTCCCTTTTTAGAACCTTATGCATTAGCTATTTCGGTATTTGTAGTAGTTTTTGAAGTTGTTTTGGGAGTCTTTTTACTTATTGGATATAAATCAAAGCTAACAGTTTGGAGTTTGATGTCCATGATTGTCTTTTTTACATTTTTAACATTTTACTCTGCTTACTTTGATAAAGTAAAGGACTGTGGATGTTTTGGTGATGCACTGAAATTAACACCTTGGGAGAGCTTTACCAAAGATGTAGTTCTTCTCTTCTTTATTGTGATTTTATTTCGAGGTGTACGACATATTAAGCCATTATTTAACAGTCTTTTTACTACGATTGTTGCCGTACTTACTGTGTTTTTTTGTTTGTGGTTTGGTTATCATGTTTTGATGCATTTACCATCAAAGGATTTTAGAGCCTATAAAATTGGGGACAATCTCATAGAAAACATGAATATCCCTGACGATGCTCCAAAAGCAATTCAAGAGTTTACATGGACCTTTAACGTCAATGGAGAAGTTCAGCAGTTTGTAACTAACGGAAGCTATCCTGATGTTTCGGGAAGTTATATTGGGGTGACATCAAAAGTAATCAAGGAGGGATATGAGCCTTTAATATTAGATTTTTCAATAGAGAGTGATGAAGGTGAAGATTTGACAGAGGAAACACTGCAAAAAGAAAATTTGATTTTAATTATATCTTACAATTTAGATACAGCTGATGAGGCTGGTATGTACAAGTTAAAAAAGATATCTGATGACGCCATTGATAAAGGATATACGGTTGTTGGCTTATCATCGTCCAGTGCTTCAACAAAACAAAGAGTAAAAGATAAATTTCAATTTAATTTTAATTTTTTTCTGTGTGATGAAAAAGCACTGAAAACTGTAGTTCGCTCAAATCCAGGCATCATGGAGTTAGATGTTGGAACCGTAAAGCAAAAATTACATTGGAATGATTTTGAAAAATTAATTCTAGATAATTCAAAAAAATAAAAACATAATGAGAAAACACGTTGTAGCTGGGAATTGGAAAATGAATAATGATATACCTCAAACCGAAGCATTAATTCAGGATCTTAAAAGGCATGCAAAAACTTCTGAAGTTGAGGTAATGATAGCGCCCTCTGCTACAAATCTTTGGCACGCCTCAGAATTATTAAAGGGGAGTGATATTGAGGTTATTGCTCAAAATATGCACTTTGCTGAAAACGGTGCATTTACCGGAGAGATAAGTGCAAGCATGTTAAAGAGTGTCGGCGTTAAGACAGTAATTTTAGGTCATAGTGAACGTCGTGCTTACTATAATGAGACTGATAAATCGTTATCAAAAAAAGTGAATTCTGCGTTAGACAATGGGATGACAATTGTTTTTTGTTTTGGAGAAGAATTACAAGACAGAAAAGCTGATATGCATCAGTCTGTTGTGAAAGATCAGATTCAAAGTGCTTTATTCCATTTAGATGCTAGCGCTTTTAAAAATATTATCCTTGCCTATGAACCTGTCTGGGCGATTGGGACAGGAGAAACTGCAAGTCCTGATCAAGCACAAGAAATGCATCATTTTATTCGAAATACCTTGGTAAATCAATACAATCAGTCTGTGGCAGATGACGTTTCTATCTTGTATGGTGGGAGTGTGAAACCGTCTAACGCTAAAGAAATTTTTTCTAAACAAGATGTCGATGGGGGTTTGATAGGTGGTGCAGCTTTAAATGCTGAAGACTTTTTTGCGATTGTTAATGCGATTTCATGAATAAGGCAGGTCTGAAGCGGTTTTTAAGACGATTAGGCATGATAAAAATTTCTGATGGACTGCGCTATCGCTTGATGTATTGCAAAAATTTTTATGATAATAGAGCTTTTAAAAAAGAATTTCCACAGATAGCAATTCCTCCAGATTACATGATGTATGAATCGTTTAATTTGAATTATAGGAATTATTACAATTCAGGAAATAACACGGCTCAGATTTTAAAAAGGTTATTTGAAAAATACATAAATTTTCAGGACACTCGAGTTTTAGACTGGGGTTGTGGTCCTTCAAGAGTAATAAGACATTTCTCTAAGTTGTGTCCTAGTTCAGAGTTTTTTGGAACAGATTATAATTCAAATACCATCAATTGGAATAAAGCAAACATCAAGGATGTTACATTCGAATTAAATAAGTTGATGCCTCCAACTAAATTTAAATCGGATTTTTTTAATATGATATATGGGATGTCTGTTTTTACTCATCTCTCAATAGAAAATCATAGAAATTGGATTGATGAGCTTTACCGAATTTCAAAAAACAATGCAATTCTTATCTTGACTACGCATGGTGATGTGTACAGAAGTAAATTAATGAAGTCTGATCGTGCAAAATATGATAGCGGTCAATTAGTTGTTCAAGCTAAAACTAAAGAAGGACACAGGACATTTGCTGCTTATCATCCTACTGAAACGATTAAATTACTATTTGCTGATAAATTTGAAGTTATAGAGCATATTAGTGGTAAGGTAGAAAATTGGGGTTTATCTCAAGATAAATGGATTGTTAGAGTTGTCAATAAATTATGATTTATATAGGTTATTATTTTATCGTTAATCCTTTAAAACTAGGGGTTGAAATTTTGATTGCAGAGTTAGGAGCTGTTGGCTTTGAAAGTTTTGTTGAGACAGACACAGGCTTGAGTGCTTTTATTCAAAAAAGTGATTGGTTTGATGATATTCTACTTCAGGTTCGGATTTTGAATTCTCCTGAGTTTGAGATAGGTTATACGTTTAATGAGATCGAACCGACAAATTGGAATAAAGAATGGGAAAGTAATTTTGAACCAATTATTGTAGACGATGTGTGTATGATTAGAGCTCCTTTCCATGATTCTAGACATTTAAAATTTGATATTGTTATTGAGCCAAAAATGAGTTTTGGGACAGGACATCATGAGACAACTCATATGATGGTCCAACACATTTTAAAAAATAATTTTAGTGATAAACATGTCTTGGACATGGGATGTGGTACTGGTGTTTTAGCCATATTAGCTGAGCTTAAAGGAGCTACAGAAATTCATGCCATTGATATAGATAGATGGTGTTACATTAATAGTAAAGAAAACATTGAACGAAATAAATGTAGTCATATTACTGTTTTTGAAGGTGATTCTAATCTTTTGTGTCAGACCAAATACGATATCATAATTGCAAATATTAATAGAAATATCTTATTACAGGATATAGCAAAATACGTGCAATGTTTATCAGATAATGGGATGCTTTTTTTGAGTGGGTATTATGCGCAGGATAAAGATATTATTGAATCAGAGTGTCGTAATAATCGACTTCAATTAGTTGAAACGTTAGAACAAAATAAATGGGTGTCACAAAAATTCTTAAATTAGCATCATTGGATTATATAATATGAGTGTTAAAGAAAAAATAAAAGAAGATCACTTAGTTGATGTATTAGAACAGAATTTAAACGAAATTATTCTTTACAATGACGATGTAAATACCTTTGACCATGTTATAGAAACTCTAATATACGCTTGTGAGCACACGCCTGAACAAGCAGAACAATGCTCTATTTTAGTACACTATAAAGGAAAGTGTACGGTAAAAACAGGAACATTTAAGGAATTGGAACCAAAGTGTTCATTATTATTAGACGCTGGTTTAAGTGCTGAAATAATTTAAAAAGATTATTTGTTAGCCTTCTATTATTGTTTGTTCATCCTCCCTATAGCACAACTCACAAAGCTTGTTGCTTTCTTGATAAGTGGGTTGCTTTCACCATCAATCGGGTAGCCTAATTTTGATAATAATTTTATTGCTTGTGCTAAAGCATCTTCATCTACATACTCAAATGAGACACTATTGTGCGCTGTTTCTACCTGAACTTTTTGGATGTGTTTGAGATCAGATAACCGTGTGGTTATGGTATTTGCACAGCCACCGCACTTAAGGTTTTGTATTGGAAGTGTTGTTTTCATAAAGTTATTTTGTTGAGGGACAAATAAGGTTAGTTAATGGCACATCAGTTTCTTTTAATGCATTGAATCCACCGGCAATATCAACAATATTTTTAAACCCGTTAGCCTTCAAAATTGAAGCAGCTATGACAGATCTATATCCGCCCGCACAGTGAATGTAGTAAGTGTTATTTGGGGAAATATCATTTAGTTGTTTGTTGATTAAATCAAGCGAAAAATGCCGAACATTTTTGATATGGCTAGATTTAAATTCACCGTCCTTTCGCACGTCCAAAATACTCAATGTCTCTAGGTTGTTTTTTTTAGCTAATTCTTTTGCAGATATCGATGTTATTGTTTCAGTTGGCTTGCCTGCTGCTTTCCATTTTTTAATGCCGCCTGATAAATAACCAAGGGTGTTATCGTAACCAACTCGTGATAGTCTGGTGATCGCTTCTATTGATTTACCTTCGGGAACAATTAATAAAATAGGTTGTTTTAAATCAATTATCAAAGCACCAACCCACGGCGCAAAAGCACCATTTAAACCTATGAAAATAGAATTTGGAATATGACCAATGATATATTCTGATGGTGTTCGCACATCAAGTATTAAGGCGTTTTCATGTTTTGCTAATCGATCAAATTCTTCTAAATTTAAAGGAATATCTCCTTTTTGTAGTACCTGCTCAAAGGCGTCATACCCATTTTTGTTTAACATGGCATTTTTGGCAAAATATTGAGGAGGAGTAGGGATGCCTTCAAGGACTTCTTTTACAAATTCTTCTTTAGTCATATCGGCACGAAGTGCATAGTTTGACTTTTTTTGACCTCCAATTGTGCCTACGGTTTCTTTGCTTAGATTTTTACCACAAGCAGAACCAGCACCGTGTGCAGGGTATACAATAACATTGTCATCTAAGCACATGATTTTAGTTCTTAAGGAGTCGTATAACATGGCTGCTAAATCTTCTTTACTTAAATCAGATTTAATCGCTAGGTCAGGGCGACCAACATCACCAAGAAAAAGGGTGTCACCTGTAAAAACTGCATGATTTTTACCATTTTCATCAATTAATAGATAGGTGGTTGATTCAAGTGTGTGACCGGGTGTATGTAATGCTTTTATAATAACATTACCAAGTTTAAATTCTTCGTTATCATTTGCGATATGAGTATCATATGTCGTTGAAGCACCAGGGCCAAAAATAATGGTTGAATTTGTTTTATGGGCTAAGTCGACATGTCCCGAAACAAAATCAGCATGAAAATGTGTTTCAAAAACATATTTTATAGTTGCGTTTTCAGATTTCGCTTTGTCAATATATTGTTGAGTCTCGCGTAAGGGGTCAATAATGGCTACTTCACCATTTGATTCAATGTAGTATGCACCCTGTGCAAGACATCCGGTATATAACTGTTCTATTTTCATATTAAAATTTATTCAAATGTACAAAGTTTTCTAATGTTGAAATGTGATTTTTATCACATTATACAATAGATAATTCTTTAAAAATTATATATCCTGCCATCAACAATGTAAACCATCCAAATCCTTTTTTCAAATTCGTTCCGCTAATAAATTTAGCCATGTATATGCCAATATAAATACCAACAACAGAAATGGATGTAAACATGATTAAGAAGGGCCAATCAATGGCTATATTTTGAACATCTCCTAAAAAACCAATCAGAGATTTCATTGCTATAATTATGAGTGATGTTCCAATCGCTAATCTCATTGGTAGTCTCGCAACTAGCACAAGCGTAGGAACAATTAAAAAACCTCCACCTGCGCCAACAATACCTGTAAAGGTTCCAACCACGATACCTTCTATAATAACAAATCCTGTATTATGCTTAATGTCGAAGTTTTTCAATGGTAGTGATTGACTACTTTTAATCATCGAAAATGATGCTATGAGCATTATTAAAGCAAAGAACAGCATAATAAAAATATGCTTCGTAACCTCAATGTTTAAAAAAGTAAATAGAGATTCAGGTATGGCAGGCACCAAAAATCTACGGGTTAAATAAACAGTTATCAAGGCAGGAATCGAAAATAGAATAGCAATTCGAATATTCACAGATTTATCTTTTATATGTTGTATTGCTCCAAATATGGATGTTGTACCCACAACAAATAAGGAATAAGCAGTTGCAGTAACCGGATTCAATCCGATAAGATAAACAAGTATCGGAACTGTTAGTATGGATCCTCCTCCACCAATTAGACCAAGAATTATTCCCACTAATAGAGCGCCGAGATACCCAAAAACTGATAATGTATCCATATTATCTTGAAAATTGTGAAATTATATGTTTAGTATATTAAAGACGTAACTAGTGATTTTATAAACGGTAAATCACTAAAATTTACTCAAAAAATATTAAGTGATAACAAGGTTAATGGCATAATTAGCCTATCAGCCTTGTGGTGAGATTTACATCTTGTTTAGATACAAATACAGTGTTTCAAATAAATTTTTGTTTATAACAGTTCGTCAATTATGATGCAATACTGTTACAAAATTACTGTAATAAATCTTTTTAATTGTAACTTTTGTTGCCTAAAAATCTAATACCTCAATTTTATTTCTCCCCAGTTTGATTTTTCCTGCTGTTTCCAATTGTTTCAAAAGCCTTGATATTACTACCCGAGAAGTGTTCAGGTCTTCTGCAATATTTTGATGTGTGTGCTTTATGATCAAAGATGAATTTAATTTAACCTTATTAATTAGATATTTATACAACCGCTCATCCATTTTCATAAATGCGAGTGTGTCAATGGTTTCTAGCATTTCATCAAATCTTATTTGGTAACTTTGTAGAATAAAAATTCTCCATTCTTCGTAGGTACTCATCCATGATTGCATATCAGCGATAGAAATCATGACTACCTGTGTGGGTTTGTCTGTGATTGCTCTAATTTTACTTTTTTTACTACTTATACAACAAGTCAGAGACATGGCGCAAGTATCTCCAGATTCTAGTACATATAACAAAAGATCATGTCCTTCTTCATCTTCTCTTAAAACTTTGATATTTCCTGTTATAAGAATCGGAATATTTTCTAGTTTTTGATTGATATCAATGATGATTTCATCTTTATCAAAATTTATCATTTCACCATTTAATGCAATTTCATTTAACAGTTGGTTGGAGAAGAGATTTTTTATGTTTCGAAGACTATTTATTGGAACCATATCTCAAAAATAGCTATTTAGATTTTGATAATAAATTCTTTTGTTAGAAAAAATTATAAACTATATTTGCCCCACAAATTTGGCCTCGTAGCATAACTGAATAGTGCACTTGATTACGGCTCAAGAGGTTGCAGGTTTGAATCCTGCCGAGGTCACTTGATAATTTAGCCTTTACTTTTTAGTAAAGGCTTTTTTTATGTTTTATAGGGACACCATTTATTGTGATTATTTCATAAGCAACTGATAATCAGTATAAATTTATTGCCGTATTATAATGATCTTTTATGATGCTTCGGCTAACTGTTTCTTAAGCCTGAATGCCTGAGTAGGAGTGAAGCGTTTATCTGACGAAGTATAAAACCTATTTTCGTTTAATAAGTCTGCTGTCTTTTGTAATGTAATACCCTTTAAGTCTCTTCCTTCTAGAAACGCTAAAGCTCTTGTCCTGTTCTCGTTATATTATTATTATACGATTGTTAATACAATTACTACATCTAAAATCTACTTATGAATATTAAAAAAGGACTTGAACAGACCGGAACATTCCGATTGAATGAAATGGAAAAAATGAAATTAGAAATTGAAGCTTTAAGGAGTGAAATTTTTATGTCTAAACTACTTCGAAATAAAATTAATAATTAACCCTAAATATCAGCACAAATGAAAAATTTAATTGAATTAGACGTTGATAAGTCAGGCTATCAAAATGAAATAAATCGTTTATATTAATTTGGCAAAACGATGACCAATGTTCAAAGCATTATACAAGAACTAACAAAAAATGATGTGTGTTATTTCTTTGAATTATCAAGCAAAATTTATCAACTATACTGTGTTTAATGGGAGATGCTAATCTGATAAGCTAAATAAATTATATTTAATATAGCGCAGCCACATAAGATAATAATGATGTAAAAGACGAAATTATTATGTTTTTTGGTCATTGCTGAGTGTTGATCAATTAAAGATAAAATATTATTTACATAAATGTGGTTTATTATTATAAATAAACGTAAGATGTTTTCGTGATTATAAAACATGACATTTGTCATGTTTTCTTGCAAATAGATAATTTACCTTGTAAGCTTATTTAGGAATTATTTTTTATTGTAAAGATGGATGTTGATTTCTTTGTCGATATTGATTATATTTTAATTTCTTAGAAGAGCGGTGAAACATGAAAAAAACAATTGTAATCTTTATTGCCATGTTGGCTTTTGTTTTCCTTCAATTGACGCTATTTCTAAAAAAATAATGTAACGTTCTATGAGTCAATAGAACTAAAAACAAATATTCGTTTTTTCAATTTTTTTAAGAACATGATATTTGTCATATTGTAAGCAAGGCAATTACAATATATTTGATGGATAGTTAATTATTATGTTAAGAGTGAAGCCTCTTGTATAGTGTTCGCAGACATTATGCTTGAGGCTTTCATGGTTGTTTGGTTAAAAATTGAACAAAAGATACCATTTATATGTATTTTGTAACCATCGCTACAAATAAAAAGGAATAAAACCATTACTAAATTTACCTTTGAATAGTAAAAGCCTCAAACATTTCCCTGCGCGGATCAATTTAAGGCTCTCGTTGCTATTAATCAAAAAAGGAATAATTATTAGTCCCAGCTAAATTTTTTCCTAAATGATAAAGCAAAGATAAGAATATTTTCACAGTATTATGTAACATAAGTTACAATATTACAGAGTAAAGCCTCCATTTATCACTGCGCTGATAATATGAAGGCTTTTAGATTTATAGTTTTACTAGTCCCAGCTAAATACTACTATAATCATAATTTAAATATACATTAAAAAAGTTAGTTCATGTAACATTTCCCAAAGAAATTAACTTTTTTTGCGTCTTATCGCCTTATTAAGTTCATTCATCTACATCAATTCGTTTTTTATCGGCTTGTTTTTGACAAAACACTTAAACTAAAAAGAAAATAATGTCATTAATTCAGGGCACGTTTCGTGACAAAAAGTCTCCATCCAAAAATAAGTAGTTCAATTTTTGAGGCTTTACTCAGATCAAGTCGCTTTTTCGTATAACTAGGGAGTAATGTTTTGTTAATTGTTGCTAATAATATAAAGCATTGTTTCTTCATGTGTTATAATATTGTTCTCATGTAAAAATAGTAATTAATATCATGCGATGAGGCGCAATAAAATTTATTACAAGGTTTGCGTATTTAAGGCTATATAGTTGTTGGTTTTCTTTTTATATTCGCTAAAAAAACGATGAGTTTTTTATTCGTTATTCTTGGATTTATATCTCTTGTTATTGGAGGAGAATTTTTGGTTAGAGCGTCGGTTGGGTTATCGTTCAAATTAAGCATATCAAAATTCGTTATCGGTATGACCGTCGTTTCATTTGCTACTTCAGTTCCAGAGTTGTTGGTAAGTCTCAATGCTGCTCTTAATGGATCTCCAGCCATAGCGATTAATAATGTTATTGGATCTAATGTTGCGAACATTGGATTAGTTTTAGGGATAACAGCTATTGTAGGCAATATTTCCGTTAGTAAAACATTTTATCAATTGAATTGGCCTGCCATGATGCTCTTTTCAGGTATGTTGTATTATTTTTTAAGTAATGACAATAAATTAGATTCAACTGAGGGACTCATGTTATTTGGCATGTTGCTATTGTTTTTAATAATCTTACTTCGTAAAGCAAAAAAGGAAGCCTATGTTGACGAGGTTAATGAAACTTTAGCAATGGTATCATTTTTTAAAATAGTTGTTTGGTTGCTTATTGGTGGGATTGCTCTGTTTTTTGGGTCGCATTGGTTGGTAAAGGGTGCCATTGATGTAGCTCAAATTTTCGGTGTGAGTGAAGCGGTAATATCTGTTTCTGTGATAGCTATTGGCACCAGTGTTCCTGAACTCGCTGCCTCCGTAATCGCTGCAGCAAAACATGAAAAATCGATTTCTTTGGGTAATTTGATTGGGTCTAATATTTTTAATATTGGATCTGTATTAGGTTTAACATCAATGATTAAAACTATTGAAGTGACAGAGCCGGAGATTCTTACTCGAGATATTTTTTGGATGATTGCATTTTCTGCGGTATTAGTTCCTTTAATTTTAATACCTAAAAAGCATCAAATAACCCGTGTTAATGGTTTTATGTTGACTGTTAGTTATGGTTTTTTTATAATTCTAATTTTTACTTGATTAAATCAAAAAAAAAGTCTTGAAAATATTTCAAGACTTTTTGATATAATTAAGGGTAGTGGGGTTAAATCTTCGCAGATTTTACGGTTTTTATAATTCTTCCTGCTATTTTATAAGGGTCACCGTTTGATGCTGGACGACGATCTTCTAGCCAGCCTTTCCATCCTTTTTCAACAGTAATAATTGGAATTCTTATGGAGGCTCCTCTATCGGATATACCATAACTAAAGTCGTGAATTGACGCTGTTTCGTGTAGTCCAGTT
This sequence comes from uncultured Flavobacteriaceae bacterium, assembly GCA_905479065.1. Taxonomy (GTDB): domain Bacteria; phylum Bacteroidota; class Bacteroidia; order Flavobacteriales; family Flavobacteriaceae; genus CAJQLB01. The sequence goes on from CAJQLB010000035.1 coordinate 28,268, forward strand.
AGTCTTTGATCATTGAATTCTCCATATACTGCAATGTGTTCCTTCACAACGGATCTAAATGATTCGCAAATCTTTTCATAAATTTCTTGAGAACCACATGTTCTGAGTGTCGTGTTTGAAAAATTAGCATGCATTCCAGAGCCATTCCAATCCATGTCCTTGCCCAAGGGTTTAGGGTGGTATTCAATATAATACCCATATTGTTCAGTCAGTCGATCTAATAAGTACCGTGCAATCCAAATTTCATCACCAGCTTTTTTGGCACCTTTAGCAAATAATTGAAATTCCCATTGACCAGAAGCAACTTCTTGATTTATTCCCTCAAAATTTAAACCAGCTTCGATACATAAATCTGCATGTTCTTCAACCAAATCTCTTCCATGCGTATTTTTACCACCTACAGAACAATAATACATACCCTGTGGAGCGGGGTAGCCACCAATTGGAAAACCAAGAGGAAGTTGTGTTCTTGTATCCATGATAAAATACTCTTGCTCAAATCCAAACCAAAAGTCGTTATCTTCATCTTCAATTGTTGCTCTTCCGTTTGACTCGTGTGGAGTTCCATCAGCATTTAAGACTTCAGTCATAACAAGGTAGCCATTGTTTCTCGCAGGATCAGGGTATATGGCAACGGGTTTTAGTAAACAATCTGAGGAACCGCCTTCTGCTTGCTTTGTCGAGCTTCCGTCAAATGACCAAACAGGGCAGTCTTCTAATTTTCCACTAAAATTATCTTCAACCTTAGTTTTGCTTCTCATATTTTGAGTTGGTTTGTAACCATCTAACCAGATATATTCTAATTTTGATTTACTCATATTGGTGTTTTTAAAAATTTAAGTTGCAAATATGCTAAATTTTGAATTTGTTTCAAAAAAAAGAGGGTTAATTTGACAATAATGTTATCAACAATTACTTATACCCTATTTTTTACGGGGTTTAATGGTTAATAATTTAATTTTATTTAAATTTACCCCATAAATTTTATCAAATCAACACCTCATTATGTCAAGTTTAAGATTTCACGCAATTAAAGAATCTCTTAATAGAAGCCCCTTAAAGGTTATAGAAAAAGGACGTCGTTCTGCAATTTACGGTTCTAATGTGTTCAATGATAGTACCATGCGACAGTCATTAACAAAGGATGCTTATAAAAGTGTTAAAGATGCCATGGAAAAAGGCTCAAAAATTGATAGAAGTATTGCTGACCAAATAGCTTCAGCAATGAAAGATTGGGCGCTTTCAAAAGGAGTTACGCACTACACACATTGGTTCCAACCTTTAACAGGTGCAACAGCCGAAAAACATGATGCTTTTTTTGAAACGATTGGAAACGGTATGGCTGTTGAAAATTTTGGAGGAAATCAGTTGGTTCAACAAGAACCAGATGCATCCTCTTTTCCCAATGGCGGTATTAGAAATACTTTTGAAGCAAGAGGATATACAGCATGGGATCCAACCTCACCGGCTTTTATTTATGAAACTACGTTATGTATACCCACAGTTTTCGTTTCTTACACGGGAGAGGCATTAGATTATAAAACTCCTTTATTAAGAGCGCTTCAAGCTGTCGATCATGCAGCAGTGGCTGTTGCTAAGTATTTTGATAAAAATGTAAAAAAGGTAAATGCATCATTAGGATGGGAACAAGAGTATTTTTTGGTTGACTCTGCTTTGGTTGCAGCAAGACCAGATTTGATATTAACAGGAAGAACTTTAATTGGTCATTCCTCGGCAAAGGGACAGCAGCTTGATGATCATTATTTTGGGACCATTCCAAATCGTGCTATGTCATTCATGCGTGATCTTGAAAATGAGTGTATGTTGTTGGGAATTCCAGTAAAAACAAGACATAATGAAGTAGCTCCCAACCAATTTGAATTAGCTCCCATATTTGATGAAGCAAACCTCGCTGTAGATCATAATTCATTGCTTATGGATGTAATGGATAAAATTGCTGATCGCCACAAATTTAAGGTGCTTTTTCATGAAAAACCCTTTGCAGGAGTCAATGGGTCAGGTAAGCATAATAATTGGAGTTTGAGTACAAATACTGGAGTTAATTTACTAAGTCCTGGAAAAACTCCCATGAGCAATTTGCAATTTTTAACTTTTTTTGTTAATACAATAAAGGCAGTAAATGACTATGAGGATTTGTTAAGGGCTTCTATTGCCAGCGCGAGTAATGATCATCGGTTAGGTGCCAATGAAGCGCCTCCAGCCATCATGTCGGTGTTTATTGGAGAGCAACTAACAAAGGTGCTAAATGAACTTGAAGGTGTAACAAAGGGGAAATTATCACCAAAAGAAAAAACAGACTTGAAATTAAATGTCGTTGGTAAAATTCCAGAAATTTTGTTGGATAATACTGATAGAAATAGAACGTCTCCTTTTGCTTTTACAGGGAATAAGTTCGAATTTAGGGCTGTTGGTTCTACTGCCAACTGTGCAAATCCAATGACTGTTCTTAACTCAATAATGGCAAAACAGTTAATTGATTTTAAGACAGAGGTCGACAAGCTTATTGTTGGTAAGGATATGAAAAAAGATGATGCTATTTTTAATGTCCTTCGTGAGTATATTAAGACTTCAAAAAGAATATTATTTGAGGGAAATGGTTATGGTAGTGCATGGGAAAAAGAAGCTAAAAAACGTAAATTAAGTAATAATAAAACAACACCTGAAGCATTGAAGGTGCGTGTTTCAGAAAAATGTGTGCAATTATTTGAAGTATTAGGAGTGATGAATGCCACTGAAATCCATGCACGCTATGAAATTGAAATTGAAGAATATGCTCTAAGAATTCAAATTGAAGGTCGAGTTTTGGGAGATATAGCAAGGAATCATGTCATTCCAACGGCTGTTAAATATCAAAACATTTTAATAGAAAATGTTCAAGGACTCAAAAATATTTACGGAAAGGATTTTAAAAGTTTTGCAAAAGAACAACTTAAGCTTGTTGAAGATATTTCGAAACATATTGAACTTATAAATTCGGGAGTTACTATTATGACTAATGAACGCAAAAAAGCAAATAGAATAGAAAACTCCATAAAACGCGCAAATGTTTATTGTAACAAAATTAAACCTTACTTCGAGCAAATTAGATATAGTTGCGATAAACTAGAATTATTAATAGATGATGAACTCTGGCCACTAACAAAATACAGAGAATTACTTTTCACAAAATAGCAGCATATTAAGCACATAATTACTGTCTCAAAACAGAAGTGTTGAGAAATCAGTTATTGGCCGAAACTAGGGCTAGCAATTGTGATGACACCATTTATTTAAACGGTTTAACTAATAAATTTACTATTTATCGAAATTCACGCTTTAACCTCATCAATATCAAAGTTTTAAAGTCCGAGGCATGATTTTTTTTTGTATTTTAGCTTCGCTATTAATCTATTTTTAAAATGAAGAAGTTTATCTTAAGTGTCATTGCTTTGATGCTTGTGACGCTAATTACATCCCTCGATTCTTACAATAACGTTGACAAAAAAGTTTCACAAGACATCGCTATCAATACTGAAAAAACGGTCAATGTTACTCCGTAATCAAGTTTATAAAAGTATAAATTCGAGTCTGTAATACGGTTACAGTGCAAATAATTGCATCTATGATAATCTGTATTATCCCGTGTTCACATAACCTCCTTGCTTTTAAATTCATCTGTATTTATTATATTCGTTGCCCCATCAATCTTAATTGAATTTATATTATCTGCTTGACATAATGTAAATTACCATGGCGAATAACTATTTTTGGCATTTAATTTTTATTACTTTACTTTTTACAATTAGTAATTATTCTGCTGCCCAAACTCAAGAAAATACATCTGTTAAAGTATCAAAACGATTAATCCGTCAAGTGGATTTACGTGGGAAAAATGCACTTTCTGTTGGCATTGGTACATCAATTATGAATGGAGATTTTAACAATCCTATTTCTGAACTGTATTATCATGTTGGTTATAAACGGTTTTTAGGTTCTTCTTTTGCAATTAATTTTGGATTTCATAAGTTCAACTTGGCTTTTAAAGACGTTTACAATGAAGGTTTTATGTCATATGATATTGATTTAGAGTGGTACTTGTCTCCTTCAAAAAAGCTTTCTCCATTTGTATATGGCGGTGTAGGCTATCATGCTGCCAATTATTTTGAAACTAACGAGATTAAGCTTCAGTTTGGAGTAGGTTTTGAATACTTGCTTACAGAAAGAGTTGGAATGAAGTTTTTTGGTAATTATAATAGGTTTAATACAGATGATGTTGAGGGATTGATTTTTGGACAATCTGATGATGCCTATTGGAGGTTTGCCATTGGTCTAAATATTTATTTTGGAAATTATTTAGCACCTGAGAAACGTCAAAAAAATATACCGACAATAATTAATTCAAATCAACTAAGCGAGGATTATAAATAATTGATTACAATCCGTACTTTTACCGACTTCAATAAATCATTAAAATGAGTCAAGAGATTAGCAAACGATACGCGCAGCGTGGTGTGTCAGCATCGAAAGAAGATGTTCATAATGCTATAAAAAAGATAGATAAAGGATTATTTCCAAAAGCATTTTGTAAGGTGGTGCCTGATTATTTAACTAATGATGATGACTACTGTTTGATTATGCATGCTGATGGCGCAGGAACAAAATCCTCTCTTGCTTACATGTATTGGAAAGAAACAGGTGATATTTCAGTTTGGAAGGGTATTGCACAAGATGCTCTCATAATGAATATTGATGATCTTTTATGTGTTGGTGCAACTGATGATATCATGCTTTCATCGACCATTGGAAGGAATAAAAACCTCATTCCTGGAGATGTTATTTCTGCCATCATAAATGGAACAGAGGAATTGATAAAAGATTTGAAGACATTCGGTGTAAACATTCATTCTACAGGTGGTGAAACCGCTGATGTTGGTGACTTGGTTAGAACGATTATTGTAGATTCTACGGTAACTGCAAGAATGAAAAGAAATGATGTTATAGACAATGCTAATATTAAGGCTGGAGATGTTATAGTTGGTCTTGAGAGTTTTGGACAGGCTTCTTATGAGAGGGAGTATAATGGTGGTATGGGAAGTAATGGTTTAACCTCTGCAAGACATGACGTTTTTGATTCATATTTAGGATCTTTATATCCCGAAAGTTTTGATCCAAATGTTCCCAAAGAACTTGTATATTCTGGAAGAAAACGATTAACAGATTCGATTCAAGACTCACCTATAGATGCTGGTAAGTTGGTGCTGTCTCCCACGAGAACATATGCACCGATAATAAAAAAGATATTATCAAAGTTTTCAAAGGAAACTGTTCACGGTATGATTCATTGTAGTGGTGGAGCTCAAACTAAAATTTTACATTTCGTCGATGATCTTCATGTCATAAAAGACAACATGCTGCCGGTGCCTCCGCTTTTCAAGCTCATACAAGAGCAGTCAAAAACTGATTGGAAAGAAATGTATCAAGTTTTTAATTGTGGGCATCGTATGGAATTATATGTATCTCCTGAAATAGCGGATGATATTATTGAAATATCAAAATCGTTTCAAGTACACGGACAGGTGATTGGAAAAGTTGAAGCAAGTACATTAAAAAAACTAACAATTAAGAGTCAATTTGGAACTTTTAATTATTTTTGACAGCAGATTTCTTTAAACGATGAAGATGAGATTTGAGAACCTATTGACTATAATTTGTCTTTTTATCTTAAACAGCTATGGCTATTCTCAGCAAATTGAAAGCGATAGTCTTAAAGTTAATACTGACTCAGAAGTATCTGAATGGAGGCATATAAATCGAGCAAGTTTGGACATCAGTGAGGTGGCATTTGTTAATTGGAACAGTGGTGGATCTAATTCTATTTCTGGGCTTCTTGGAATTGAATTTCAAAGAAATTTTCAAAAAGATCACATGGTTTGGGAAAACCGTATGATTATCAAATATGGTGTAAATAAGCAACAAGAACAAGATTTTAGAAAGACAGATGATAATTTTGAAGTACATTCTCGTTTTGGCTTTAGAAAAGACACCTTATCTCATTGGTATTATTCAGCTAATTTTAGTTTTAAAACTCAATTTACGAATGGCTACAACTATTCTAAAAGTGAGACCCAATCAATTTCAAAATTCATGGCTCCTGCTTATGTGTTTTTGGGTGTAGGTACGGTCTATGGTGAGCATATTGAATCTTTTTCTGCTTATTTATCACCGTTAACATTAAAGACAACATTTGTATTAGATCAAACATTAGCAGATGCAGGTTCATTTGGTGTAAGAGCAGCTGAATTTGACTCATCAGGAAACATCCTTAGAGAGGGCAAAAAGTCAAGAGAAGAAATAGGGATTTTAATAACAAGTTCTTTTGAGTCAGAATTAATTGAAAATATCTCGTTGAGAAACTTAGTAAGCTTTTACACTGATTACTTAAATGATTTTGGGAATATCGATATTGATTGGGAAGTAGTACTTGATTTTAAAGTAAATTCGTTTGTTAGGGCAACCCTTGGATCGCATCTTAAATATGATAATGATATTAAAATTGCCACATTGGTAAATGACGCTGGAGAAACAAAATATTCTGGGGCAAAAGTTCAATGGAAACAACTTTTTGGTATTGGAGCCCTAATCGATTTTTAACATTTCAAAACTCTGGTTAAAGTTCTGCAATTCAACTAACCTAAAAGTGATTTATAGTCCTGCAATTGAAAAGGCTT
>CAJQLB010000036.1 GCA_905479065.1 uncultured Flavobacteriaceae bacterium
CAATCCCCTCAAACAGATGTCTAACAGAGTCTGCTACCAGAGCACCTCCTCCATAAGCAGCATCGATGTGAAACCAAATATTTTCATTGTTGCAAACTTCAGCAATCGCAGATAAATCGTCAATAATTCCTGCATTTGTTGTTCCAGCTGTAGCTACTACTGCAAACAATCGTTTTCGTTGGTCCATGGTCAATTCTCCAATAGCTTTATGAAGCTCATCTCCAGAAAGTTTTTCCTCTGAATCAATCATTATAATATCTACATCAGCGACTTTTGCCATTGCTTTAATTGAGGAATGAGCCCCAATCGATGTTAGTATAAGTCCCTTTTTTTGTTTGTAAATATCATTTTCTCGCCAATGTTCTCTGGCAGTTACAATTGCCGATAAATTTGCTGCAGTACCACCACTGGTAAATACTCCAAACGCTCCAGACGGTAATCCCGTTAAAGAGACAATCCATTTCATTGCTTCATTTTCACAAAAAATACCACCCGCTCCTTCCATCCAATAGGCACCGTGAATACTTGAAACTGATGTCACCAAATCAAACATAATAGCTGCACGGGTCGGCGCTGCAGGAACAAAAGCAAGATTTCTAGGATGATCTACAGGAACATTTGCTTTGGATAAATGTTGCTTCCATAACTTAAAAGCATATTCTCCACCAATCCCATCCTTAGTTATGGTTTCCCCGACCAAACTTTTTAAATATTCAGCTTTTTGGGGTTTTCCAATCTTTTGGTCTGTTTGAGAAATTCTATCGATAGCATGTTTCATGACATCCATAGTCATTTCAATTAAGTCTATATCGATTTTGTGCATAGTTTACATTTCTAAAATTAAAAAATCTTTCTTTAGAGGTTGCAAATTTAACACTAACTGTTCAATTAATTGTGTTCCAAATAACATATAAAGCTCTGAAAAATTGAGTTGTCGCTCTTGAAGATTTTCTCTAGGAAACAACTCGTTTTGAAGATCAATAATTCTTGAAGTTAAATGATTTAGTTTTCTTTTTTGAGCCTTCAACAAGCGCTTTTCTAGATTTATCAACCCTTTAAGTTGTTTTTTTTCTTGTGCTGATACAGCACCTGAAAAAGACTTGTCTGTTTGTTTTGCTAATTCATGTAAATACAGAAACTGATTTTGAAGAAGCTCTATTTGTGGTGTAAAATCAATGTTAAAGGTTGAAAACTGACGGATTTTATCAGCTATAAGATCTTCTTGCTTTTTGAATAATTCTTTTATTGATAGACCTAATTTATCCGCTTTTCCTATCTGCTTACTCGTCGTAATAAGGACTGAATTCCTCAATAATAACATGGGAAACGTAATGTTTTCAGAGTTAAAGTATGATTTTAACTGAAGCCAATAAGCGAGCTCTCCACCCCCTCCAATGTAACATAAGTTTGGTAATATCACCTCTTGGTACAATGGACGCATTATGACATTCGGAGAAAACCGCTCAGGAAAACATTCTACTTCCTTCATGATTTCAGATTTTGAAAAACTTATATCTGTATCATTTACAAAAAACCTTTCTCTCTTTTTTAGTAAACGATTCCGGTTATTATCTTTTAAATAAAATAAATTTATTTCTCTTGGGTTTACTTGAACCTTGTACTTATGTGTTTTGAGATACTTGTTTGTTTCTTGAACTGAATTATAAGACGTTTGTTTAAATAATTCCTGTTTAACATGTGGAGAAAATAATGCCTTCAAATTTTTATCATCACCGTCTATAATGACCAAGCCATAAGACTTAAATAATTCGTTAGTCAAATAACGTGTTGCCTCAGTGAGGTTTGATTGTTCTATATATGTTTTTTGGAATAGGTCTAGTAAAACATCTGCATTCTTTCCAACACCTATAACACTCTTAAATGTAGCCAAAATGGCCTCAAGCCCCTCGGTATTTATACGGCCAACCGCACCTGAAGACTCCCTAGACCATTGTAATTTTGTTCCGTTGTAATTAAAAAAATTAATTTCATCAAAATCATGATCTTCAGTGGCCATCCAGTACACTGGAACGAAATTACAGCTTGGGTATTTTTCTTTTAATTCCTCTGTTAAATTGATGACTGAAATAATCTTGTACAAAAAATAAAGTGGTCCTGTAAATAAATTTAGCTGATGGCCTGTTGTAATTGTGAAGGTGTCATGGTCTAACAACGCATCAATATTCGCAATCGTTGTCTTGGAACTTTTTGTACTCTCATATTGTTTGCGAAGAGTTTCTACCAATATAGGTCGATGTGATGTGTCAAAATTTGTGTTTTTTTCATGTATTTGAGACTTGAAATTATCTAAATTTGGAAACCTACTGAAAAGTGGTTTCACCAGTGTCGTTTCATCTAAATAATCACATATTAACGACGAAAAATAATGTGTGTCTCGAATAGATATATGGGTTGAAGGCATGCTACAGTTTCAAATACTCCGCAAAGATAATAGTCTTAAAGTTTCAATGTACTAATTTTTAGTTAATTCGTTTTTAACAAAACTCTATATTTGATAACATTTTTTAATAAATTTAGAATCTCCTTTATATATTTAATTTTAAAAGATAAAAATAATCTTATGCGACATTTTATACAAGTTTCACTTCTTGCCTTAGGTATTTCGTCCTTAGCAGCAGCACAAAACGTATTATCTCCTTCCGAATTTTTAGGCTACAATATTGGTACACAATTTTCCAGACATCATCAAGTAATTGATTATTTTAAATACGTTGAATCACAATTAAAAACACAAGTAAAGCTTGTCAAATATGGAGAAACATACGAACGACGACCGTTATATTTAGCATATATTTCTTCAAAAGAGAATATTAAAAACCTTGAAACCATCAGGCAAAACAATTTAAAAAATATTGGAATATTACCTGGTGATTCTGACGAAAGCGATGTTGCTATTGTTTGGATGAGTTATAATGTCCACGGGAACGAAGCCTCAAGTACTGAAGCAAGTATGCAAACATTGTACACCCTACTAACCAAGGAAAAAAACTATCTGCAAAATACGGTAGTAATTATTGACCCCTGTATTAATCCCGATGGTAGAGATCGTTACGCGAATTGGTATAATCAAACTAAAAGCACACCATATGATATTAGCCCTGAGGCAAGTGAACATGCCGAACCATGGCCGGGAGGTAGAGCCAATCACTACTTATTTGACTTGAATAGAGATTGGGCGTGGGCATCACAAATTGAATCTCAATCAAGATTAAAAGTTTACAATAAATGGATGCCTCAAATTCACGTTGATTTTCATGAACAAGGAATTAATAGCCCTTATTATTTTGCGCCTGCGGCAGAACCTTACCACGAGTTAATAACTGATTGGCAGAGAAATTTTCAATTTAAAATAGGAAGAAATCATGCAAAATATTTTGATCAGGAAGGTTGGTTGTATTTTACACGAGAAAATTTCGATTTATTGTATCCTAGCTATGGGGACACATATCCAACCTATTTAGGAGCCATAGGAATGACCTATGAACAAGCTGGCAGCGGCAGAGGTGGATTAGGAATCATGAAAAAAGAAGGAGATGTATTAACTTTGGTTGATCGCGTAAAACATCATACAACAACAGGAGTATCGACCGTTGAAACAGCCTCTAAAAATGCACTCAAATTAAACACCGAGTTTAAAAAGTTTTTTGACAACTCACAGTTAAAATATAAAAGTTTTGTTTTAAGTGGTAATGCTAAAAAAATAGATGTCTTAAAACTATTGCTTGATAAACATGATATCTCCTACGGATATTCCGTGAATAAAAATGTCTCAGGCCATAAATATTCTACAAATACTGCAGGAAGTCTTGAAGCTTCATCCAACGATTTAGTAATTAGCACAAACCAGCCTAAAGGCAAATTAATAAAAGCTCTATTTGAACCTAGTGCCAAATTAAGTGATTCTTTAACCTATGACATTACTGCATGGAGTTTACCCTATGCTCATGGATTGGAAGCGATTGCAAGTACGCGATTTGTAAATACAGTAAATCTAGTCACTAAAGACAAAAAAAGTTTGCCGTTGGAGAATTCCTACGGCTATGTTTCTGATTGGAATTCGATGCAAGATGCTAAATTTTTATCAACGCTACTCACAAACAATATTAAGGTAAGATTCAATCAAAAACCATTCGTACAAAATAGAACAACTTTTGAACGTGGGTCTTTAATTATTTTACAAAGAGATAACAAGCACATAGAAAATTTTGTTTCTTTTCTAAATAAAATCGTTGTTGAAAAAAATCAAAAATTAACTGCCATTAATACAGGTTTTTCTGATGTTTTACCAGACATGGGATCTTCTTCAATCAAACTGATTAGAAAACCTACTATTGCCCTTATATCAGGAGAAAACACATCTTCTCTAAGTTATGGTGCCACATGGCATTTTTTTGAACAACAACTGAATTATCCCGTAACATCAATAAATTCAGAGGATTTTGATAAAACTAAACTTGAACGCTTTAATATTTTAATATTTCCAAGCGGATATTACAATACCGTTCTTGATAAGAAAGGAATGCAGAAGTTATCTTCCTATATTAAGAGTGGTGGAAAGGTTATCGCTTTTGATAGGGCATTGCGGACCTTCGCAGGTAGAGATGGTTTTAATTTGATGCTAAATAAGCAAACTTCCACGACGAATGATTCTTCGGCAAAATTAATTCCATATGCCAACAGACGGCGTGAATACGCGAAAAACATGATAACAGGAGCTATTTTTAAAACAAAAGTTGATAATACTCACCCCATGGCTTATGGATATTCAAATGACTATTTTAGTCTAAAATTAGGAACTTCCTCATACCGCTTATTAACTAAAGGCTTTAACATAGCTCATATTGGAGATTCTGTAGAAAAAGTCTCCGGTTTTGCTGGTAGCGAGACACTTAATTTATTGAAAAATTCATTAGTTTTCGGAGAGGAACAAATTGGCAGAGGGAGCATGATATACTTTGTTGACAATGTGCTTTTTAGGAGTTTTTGGGAGAACGGAAAACTATTTTTTGTGAATTCATTGTTCTTTGTAAATAATTAAAAATTAAAAAGATGAAATATCTACCAATAATCATAATTACAACTTTTATAAGCGGTACTTTATTTGCCCAAACAGACAATTCTACCTTCGTTTCCAATACCCAAACAACCTTTGGTATAAAGACAGGATATAACGCAATTCAATTTAAAATAGAAAACGAAAATACAGAATCTGTACAAAAGGAAGCTGGAATTTATTTTGGTGCATTTATCAATATTCCAACATCAGATATATTTAGTATTCAGCCTGAAATTCTTTACAGCTCTTCTCGATACACGTTTAAAGATAATATTAATTTAATTCATGTTCCTATTTCAATACAGTTTAAATTAGCAAATAATTTTACAGGATTTTTTGGCCCTGAGATTCAATTTTTACTGGATATTGGCAACCTAGATCTCAACAATTTTAACAATCTTATGCTAGGTTTTAATTTTGGTGCTAGTTATAAAATTTCCTCAAATTTTTCCATAGAAGCGAAACCCTATTTTTCATTTAGTAAATTATTAGATAATGGCCCTGGAATTTCCAGAAAATTAAATATCCTTCAGATAGGATTAGCGTACCAATTTTAATTTTGGCTTTTACTGTGAAATTAAACATTCTTTTATTTTTCTCATTTGTTCAACTTGCTATTGATGGACAAAATAATCTTATTAATCATGTCAGTGATATATCTCCTCAGATCAGCTTATTTAGTAAGAATTATAGTCCCAATGTTTCCTGTTATCGAATCCCTTCGATGATAACAGCTGTTAACGGAGATCTTATTGTTGCTGTAGACGAACGCGTGACATCTTGCGGTGATTTAAAATGGAATGATGATATAAATATTGTTATCCGTAGAAGTCGTGATAACGGAAATACATGGTCAGGAATAGAAAAAATTATTGATTTTCCTTTAGGTCAATCTGCCTCAGACCCATCAATGATAGTGGATAAAACAACAGGTCAGATTTTTTTATTTTATAATTTCATGGACTTGAATATTAAAAGGAACGTTTATTTTCACCATGTTATAACGAGTAAAGACAATGGTCTTACTTGGTCGAGGCCCAAAGATATCACCGCACAAATCACACTACCTAATTGGTCTAATGATTTCAAATTTATAACCTCAGGGCGTGGAATTCAAACCACGAAAGGAACATTACTTCATAGCCTCGTGAATATAGAAAAGGGGACATACCTATTTGGGAGTGATGACCACGGACAATCCTGGTATTTATTGAATACAGCGATAAATCCTGGCGATGAATCGAAAATCGTACAGTTATCTGACGGAAATTTAATGGTAAATAGCCGTGTCAATAATTTGGGACACAGATATGTTCATAAATCTGTTGACAATGGAAAAACGTGGTCAAGCAATTCTGATAGCAGTCTGATTGATCCATCGTGTAATGCAAGTATAATAAACCACACTATCACCTCCCATGGTATTCGTGAAAATGTTTTAATTTTTGCCAATGCCAACTCAAAGACAACACGTGAAAACATGACAATAAAATTAAGTTTTGATGATGGCGTTACATGGACTGAAGGAAAAACTATCTATGAAGGTAAGAGTGCTTACAGCTCTTTGTGTATTTTAAAAAATGGCAATATTGGTTTATTTTTTGAAAAAAACGACTATCAAGAATGTACGTTTGTTAGCTTTTCGTTTGATTGGCTAAGTCAGAAATAATTTCAGTATATAAGCATCAAGATTATTAAAAAAAATACAAAATATTCTAATTTTGATGTAGCTATTTTAAACTGTTAAAACACTCTATATTTTTATCAATGAATCATTTTTTTTGTAATTTAAGGTTAAACTATGTTAAATCGTTAAATTAAAAAAGCTATGAGAGGAACAGAGTTTCAAAAGCACCCTATAATCGCTGCACGATTACTTTTTTTTATGTTATTTCTAGTTAATATGAGCACTATAAGTGCATACCAAAACACCAACCAAACATTGATTGAATATAAAGGTAAAATTATAGACTCAGAAAAGAGAAAGCCTTTAATTTTTGCAGACATTTCAGTGCCTACGACAAATATTAGTACTATCTCAAACAAAGAAGGAAAATTCTCAATAAAAATTCCAGAGCGCTTGGGTATTTCAACACTTTCAATTTCATTTTTAGGATACGAAACAACAGTTGTAAATTTAAGTCAGTTGGAACAAAAAATAAATATTATTGTTTTACACCCTACAGTTACCGAACTAGCTCAAATAAGTATTAACGCTCCAAAAGATGCACGAGCTTTAGTTAAACTAGCCTTGAAAAATCGTGGTGAAAAGTACATCAAAACAGAAGCCACAATGACTGCTTTTTACAGAGAAACAATAAAAAAAAGAAAAAAAAATGCATCATTAACAGAGGCCGTTGTGAAAATTTATAAACAGCCATATCATACTTCAAGAAGGGATGAAATTGAATTAGTTAAATCTAGAAAAAACACAAATTACTCAAGACTAGACACCATCGCTTTAAAGCTACAAGGTGGTCCATTTAGTGCACTTTTTTCGGATATTGTTAAATACCCCGATTATATTTTTACAAAGGAGTCATTTGACTTCTATGACTTTAGTTTTAATACTTCGACTGAAATTAATGACCGCAATGTTTATGTTGTTAACTTTAAGCAACAAGAGAATAGCATGGTACCTTTGTACAAAGGAAATCTCTATATCGATGCAGAAACCTTTGCAATAATTAGTGCAGACTATGAATTAAATATTGAGAATAAAGCTGAAGCTACCAAACTATTTTTAAAGAAAAAACCAAGAAATGTAGATGTAGAAACTGTGACAGCACAGTATAAGGTTGATTATAAATTATCTAATAATAAATGGCATTATAGTTACAGTAACTTACAGCTTGCTTTCAGAGTGAAATGGGCAAAAAAATTATTTAGTAAGACCTATACCCTCGATGTTGAGATGGCCGTAACAGACTGGGATAATAATTTATTCGAAAAGATAAATTCTGAAAGAAAAATCAAACCGAGTATCATACTAAGTGATGAAGCATCTGGTTTTTCTGATCTGAAATTTTGGGGAAAATTTAATATTATTGAGCCAGAAAAATCCATTGAGTCTGCTATTCGTAAAATTTCCAAACAATTAACAAAAATAGATAAAAATGACTAACTGTCTTTACAACAAACATCCCCATAAAGATCAAAATCTGCTGCATTTGTGACCTTTACTTGATAAAATTCTCCTGTCTTTAAATAAGATTTTTTTGCGTCAATCATGACCTCATTATCTACATCAGGAGAATCAAATTCAGTTCTACCTATAAAGTAGTCACCTTCCTTACGATCAATAATAACTTTATACACCTTACCAATTTTTTCTTGATTTAATTCCCAAGATATTTGAGATTGAATTTCCATAATTTCGTTAGCACGCTCTTGTTTTACTTGCTCAGGAACATCATCCTCTAAATTATAGGCATGAGTATTTTCTTCATGTGAATATGTAAAACATCCTAAACGTTCAAAACGCATGTCTATTACCCATTGTTTCAATGTTTGATAATCATCTTCTGTCTCGCCAGGATATCCAACAATTAAGGTTGTACGAATGACCATCTCTGGAACAGTCTTACGGAATTGCTTCAACAGTTTAGTTGTTTTTTCTTTAGTCGTCCCACGACGCATACTTTTTAAGATGGCGTCGCTAATGTGCTGTAATGGAATGTCCAAGTAATTACAAATCTTTGGCTCTTTATTCATCACCTCTAAAACATCCATTGGAAAACCTGTAGGAAATGCATAATGTAAACGTATCCAATCAATACCTTCGACTTTTACAAGGGCATTTAATAATTCTGAAAGATTTCTCTTTTTGTAGAGATCAAGACCATAGTACGTGAGATCTTGAGCTATTAAAATCAATTCCTTTACGCCATTTGCAGCAAGTTTTTCAGCCTCAATAACCAAATCTTCAATTGATGTACTTTTATGTTTTCCTCTCATTAAAGGAATCGCACAGAAACTGCAAGGTCTGTCACAACCTTCTGCAATCTTTAAATAAGCGTAGTTTTTAGGAGTAGTTGTTAAGCGTTCGCCTATTAATTCATGTTTATAATCGGCTCCTAGAGCTTTGAGCAAATTTGGTAATTCGGTTGTGCCGAAATACTGATCAACATTCGGAATCTCCTCTTTTAAATCTGGTTTGTATCGTTCACTCAAACAACCTGTAACAAATACCTTATCTACATCACCTGCTTCTTTTTTTTGCATGAACTCTAAAATAGTATTCACACTTTCTTCCTTCGCGTTATTAATAAAACCGCACGTATTAATGACCACAATATTTCCTTCTTCCTCATGCACAACTTCCTTACCATTAGCTTTAAGTTGTCCCATTAACACTTCACTATCGTACACATTTTTGCTACAGCCCAGTGTAATTACATTGATTTTATTCTTTTTAAGTGATTTTGTACGCATATCCTAAATTCAGGTACAAAGATACAACCTTAAATCTCGCATCATTTAACAATTTCATGATAATTTAACGGTACGCTTCGCTTATGTGTGAGTTGTTCATAGGCGTAAGCATAATTTATTAACTGTTTTTCTGACAGAGGTTTACCGATAATGGTTAATCCTTTAGGTTCTCCTTTTTTCGAGTACCCCATTGGTATCGTAATAGCAGGATATTCGGCAACTGCTGCTAGGCCAGCATGGTAGTTATTAATGGATAAAAACCCATCTAATAGATTAACTTTAGAAGGGATGTCAAAATATGATTTTCCAATAATTTTAAGTGAGTCTTTAATTGCTTTTAAATATTGTGCATCACCATCATCTTCCACGATTCCTCTGAATAATCTTTGTCCATAGGGCATAACATTCAAAGAATCTTTGGAATTATAATTAATTATATCAGTTACAGATTTCACTTCTATCAAACTCGTTGCATAGTTATTTAGATAGTTTGGTAAATCCTTCCTCATATCCAGATTTAACAAATTAATAAAATTAGGAAGTTTTCTGCTTTGTTCTTTCACCTTTATAATTTGTGCTCCTAATTTTTTCACATCTTCAATAGCTTGATTGTACAAAGAATCCTCCATTAAACGCTCAAAGACACCAAATCGTTTTCCGTGCAACGTGCTAGATTGCCGTATTTCTTCATAAAATCCATTTAACCATAAAGCATCTAGAGATTTGTTGTCTGTTAAATCTTCTCCTAACATAGCATCAAGAACAATGGCATTGTCCATTACATTTTTAGTCATTGGTCCCGCTGTATCAAGAGTTGAAGAAATAGGGATGATTCCACTGCGACTTAATAAACCAATTGTTGGTTTTAAACCTACTACAGAATTTTGACTTGACGGTGATAAAATTGAACCAGAAGTTTCACTTCCAACTGCAGCAACACAAAAATTGGCAGCCACTGCTACTGCACTTCCAGAGCTCGATCCTCCAGTATCAAAAATTCGTCGTCCGTAAGGATTTAAAGTCTGTCCTCCAATAGCACTGTAACCACTTGGGCAGTCACCACAGAAAAAATATGCCCATTCACTCAAATTAGTTTTTCCCAATATTATTGCTCCTTGTTTTTTTAATTGTTGAACAACGAAGGCATCATCTGTCAGATTATCCTTTAAAACTTCTGCACCAGCTGTTGTTGGCATATCAGATGAATTAATATTATCTTTCAGAAGAATAGGCATGCCAAAAATAGGATGAGGAACGTCAATAAACCTCGTTTTATCCGCTATTCGAGCAAGTTCAATTGCATTTTTATTTAACGAAATAACAGAATTTAAAGAGCACTCATTTTCCCTATCATACTTTCTGATTCTATACAAATAGAACTTTGTCAATAACTCATATGACAAGTCGCCCCGAGCAATATTCTGTTGAATGGCAGATATATCTTGTTCAATAATGAATGGCTTAAGAATTTCATATTCAGAATCTGTGAAACCTTCAAGGTCAGAGTAGAAAGAACTCCAAAGTTTCGTAACATTTATGTATTTTGAGTCTAGTTCCTTGAACTCTCGAAAGTCTTTGGGCAATTCCTCTGATAACACAGTAGGATTTTTATCAGCTATTTCAAGCTCAAATTGAGAATTTTTTATTGTATTATGCTCATTTTTACAGGAAAAAATAACTAAAAAGATACAACTACAGATGAATTTGAACATACTCAGTGCTTTTCACTAAAGTAGTAAATCCTGCATTTATTATTTAAAAAAGGAATCAACAAATTCATGTTTATTAAAAACTTGAAGATCTTCAATACCTTCACCTACCCCTATATACTTCACCGGTACTTGAAATTCGTCACTTATTCCAATAACTACTCCACCTTTGGCGGTCCCATCAAGTTTTGTTACTGATAACGATGTAACCTCTGTTGCTGCAGTAAAGTGTTTTGCTTGCTCAAATGCATTTTGACCAGTTGAACCATCCAAAACTAATAAAACATCATGAGGTGAATTGTCTACAACCTTTTGCATTACCCGTTTTATTTTAGTCAGTTCATTCATTAGGTTAATCTTATTGTGCAAGCGCCCTGCAGTATCAATAATAACAACGTCTGCTTCACTAGAAATAGCTGATTGTAATGTGTCAAATGCAACTGAAGCTGGATCGCTTCCCATTGCTTGTTTGATCATAGGAACATCTACTCGATCTGCCCACACTTGTAATTGATCAATAGCGGCTGCTCTAAAGGTGTCAGCAGCTCCCAAAACAACCTTCAATCCTTGTTTTTTAAATTGATAAGCTAATTTTCCAATAGTAGTAGTTTTGCCTACGCCATTCACACCAACCACCATAATCACATGTGGTCTATTGCCTTCAGGAATTGAAAACTCAGTTGCCTCACCAGAGTTTGTCTCAGATAGTAGCCCTGCAATTTCCTCTCGAAGTATCTGATTTAATTCTGTTGTTCCAACATATTTATCTTTTGCCACACGTTCCTCAATACGATCAATAATCTTAAGTGTTGTATTTACACCGACGTCACTGGTTACCAAAACCTCTTCTAAATTGTCTAAAACACTAGCGTCAACTTTAGACTTTCCCGCTACAGCTTTGTTTAATTTTGAAAAAAAACTTGTTTTGGATTTTTCCAATCCCTTGTCTAAAGTTTCTTTTTTTTCAGATGAAAATATATTTTTAAAAAAACTCATGTGTATCCTAATTGTCTTGTAATTATGAAACCATATGATAGGTAGTATAAGGCGTCTTCAATTTTATTCTTTGCGATAAATATAAAAAACAAAAGCCGCTTTCAGTATAAGATAGCAGCTTAAAATTTTAAATGACCTGAACGTTTATTTTTTATTAATAAAATCGTTTACTTGGTCTGGGGACATGATAGATTCAACAAACATATAAGCCCCTGATTTCGGTGACTTCACCATTTTAATGGCTTTTGTAAGTCTTTTTGATCCTGTTTGTAATGATGCTACTGATTTTTTTGCCATGATTCAAATGTATTCTAGTTAGGTTTTTCAGAATTGTGAAAATCTAATTATTTTATTTCTTTGTGAACTGTCATTCTCTTAAGAATGGGATTAAATTTTTTAATTTCCATTCTGTCCGGTGTGTTCTTTTTATTTTTTGTTGTAATATAACGAGATGTCCCTGGCTGACCAGAAGCTTTGTGCTCCGTACACTCTAAAATTACCTGAACTCTGTTTCCTTTTTTTGCCATAATAGTATAATTTTCTTCGGCGTTTATTTAATAAATCCTTTGGCTCTTGCGTCTTTCAAGACTGCAGAAATACCTAATTTGTTGATATTTTTTAAGGCAGCAGTCGATACTTTTAAAGTCACCCATTTATCTTCTTCTGGAATGAAAAAGCGCTTTTTAATTAGATTGGCATTAAATTTACGCTTAGTTCTATTCAATGCATGAGATACGTTGTTTCCAACCATTGCTTTCTTTCCTGTAAGTTCACAAACTCTAGACATACTTTCTAACTTTAAAAATTGTTGTTTTTAAACGAGGTGCAAATTTACAAATTCTTTAATTGTTGGCAAATTTTAAAGACTCTATTTTTTAAAAATTTCCTTCTGTAATAACTCAAAGGCCTTATTTACTGCTTTATTGATTACCTTAATCCTGTGATTACCAAAATTAAATTTGTGTGACATGACGTCTTTTGATGTTGCAATTGCAATACAAACCGTACCAATTTCAGCACTTAAATCTCCTTTTGTGGGACCTGCATTGCCAGTCGTGGCGATAGCAAAATCTGAATCAAACATTATTCGAGCTTGCTTAGCCATTTCTTCGGCTACTTGAGTACTAACAACAGAATACTTTTTAATCAAAAAGGCATCAACTTTTAAAACATCTATTTTTGATTGGGTCGCATAGCTTACAATACTTCCTTTAAAGTAATTCGAAGCTCCTGGTATCGCCGTGATTTTTTCTGCAATTTTACCCCCCGTGCAACTTTCGGCAGTTGCTAATGTCTTGGAAAGTTTCATTAAACGCTTACCAATAATTGCCTCGATAGAATGTTCTTCCTCAAAACCTACAAAAACATCATCTACCAGAGGTATTAATTGTGCAAGCTGTCTATCCATTTCTTTAATAATGACTGACTTATCGTCACCTTTCGCAGATAATCTTAAACGTACTCTTCCTAAGCTGGGTAAATAGGCCAACTTTATGAACTTCGGTAGGTTATTAGCCCACAATTCTAGACGCTCTGCTAATTTGCTCTCACCTACACCATAGGTAAGCAGCGTTTTATGTAAAATAAATGGTAATTTTAATTGTGATTGAAGTGCGGGTATCATTTGATGTTTGACAAGTGCTTTCATTTCAAATGGAACGCCAGGAAGAGCGATAAAAACTTTATTCTCTTTTTCTAACCACATACCAGGAGCACTGCCATGATGATTCATAAGAACCTTTGCTCTAGATGGCACTAATGCTTGATCGATATTTACTTGTGCTAAATCTTGCTTTACATATTTCCTCCAGAGGTCTTCGATATTTTTTAAAACCAAATCATTTTGAACTAAGACATCATCAAAATATGAAGCCAACGTGTTTTTTGTAATATCATCTTTGGTTGGACCTAAACCGCCAGTCATGATAATGATATCAGCATTAGCTTCGGCCTCACTCAACGCTTTTTTTATATGACGGATGTCGTCTTGAACCGACGTTACTTGATAAACCGATATCCCAATTCTATTGAGTTCTTTGGCTAGAAAAGCAGAATTGGAATCAACAATTTGGCCAATGAGAATTTCATCACCAATTGTAATTATTTCAGCAAACATTATAAATTAAAATCTTCTTTTATTTCAGAGGATGCCTTTTCAACAGCATCCATAACCTTTGCAAGTTGCTCTGAAATATCTTCCCCTCTCTTTTCAAGCTTCCCCCAATCTTGGACTTCAATTAATTCATTAAGTACTCCCAACTCAAACATATCGATTGTAGGTTTCATTTTATGAGCTGCTTTGTAAGTCGCTAAGTGATCTGCACTATCAACAGCAATTTTTAAGAGACGAGCATCAGCAGGAACTTCTTCTAAAAAAGTAGTGGCTAGAGTCTCAATAAATTCTTGATCATTGTCCGACAAGTCTCGAATTTTATCTAGTTTATAATTTATTTCCATTTATTTGACTGTTACAGAGAACATTTCTTGGTTTTCAAGAAACCCCTTTAGTTTATCGTTCGAATTTACCTTTCCAACACCCGCAGGTGTACCCGTAAAGATAATATCTCCAATCTTCAAAGTAAAATATTTTGATACATATTCTATAAGTTCATCAATCTTCCACAACATCAAACTAGTGTGACCACTTTGAACGACTTCATCATTTTTTACTAATTGAAACTGGATGTCATCAACGTTTTTGAATGTTTCTTTTGAAAGCCATTTACCAATTACAGCAGCACCGTCAAAGGCTTTTGCTTTTTCCCACGGCAAACCCTTTGCTTTAAGTTGGCCTTGTAAATCTCGTGCTGTAAAATCTATACCTAAGCCAATTTCCGTGTAATATTTATGTGCAAATTTTTTCTCAATATATTTTCCTACTCTATTAATTTTAACCAAAATCTCCACTTCATGATGAATTTCCTCGGAGAATTCAGGTATAAAAAAAGGTTGCTTTTTAGTGAGTATTGAAGTATCGGGTTTCAGAAAAATTATGGGATCAATAGGTTTTTCATTGGCTAATTCTTCTATATGCTGGGTATAATTACGGCCAATACAAATTAACTTCATACTATAACAGTTTATTATTTAGTTCTTTTAATTTGATTGCTGTCAATACTTTCTTTGTGTAGCGAGGAAAATCCGCATTCAAAAGCCAACCAAAATAACCTGGTTCATTTTTTAAAATTTCATTCACAAGCTTTCCTTTGTGCTTACCAAAAGTAAAATACTCTTCATTGTTTTTATTAAAGGCAATGAAACCAGCACAGTCAGCAAATTTATGTCGAGTGCTAAATTCAGCTAAATATTTAGTGTCATTTTCGAGTAAATCATATTTATCCAACTGAGCTTTTAATACTTCATAGGTCGCTTTTGTATCGGCAGCAGCTCGGTGAGCGTCTTCTAACGTTTCGTCACAATAAAATTTGTAGGCTGCACTGAGAGTACGTTGCTCCATTTTGTGGAATATCGTTTGAACGTCAACTGAGACACGGTTGTTCATATCAAAATCGATATCAGCACGAAGCATTTCTTCTGCCAACAATGGTATATCAAATCGATTGGAGTTAAACCCGCCCAAATCAGCATCCTTTATCATGTTATAAATATCTCTTGCGACTGCCTTAAATGTTGGCTCATCCGCTACTTTTTCATTTGTTATTCCATGAATTTCAATAACTTCCTTAGGAATATCGATTTCTGGGTTGACAAGCCAAGTTTTACTCTCTTCTGTACCATTTGGAAACACCTTTAATATAGAAATTTCGACAACTCTATCTTTGGAAATATTAACCCCCGTAGTCTCTAAATCGAAAAAGCAGATTGGTTTTGTAAGTTTTAATTGCATTTATTACTATTTTGTCATGCAAATGTAATTAGAATAAACAAAAAACTGAAAATTTCTGTAGAGGCAATCATCCTAAATATTCCCATAAATATGCGATATGAATTTTATTTATTAAATTTTAAAAGAAACTCGGTATTAAAGTTTTAATGTAACTGTACAAAACATATTTTCATGACATGCAACATAAAAAATAATGCACTTAAATACATCTCTTTTTTTTACAGAAATTAACTCCTATTAAGATACTAAAAACACATGACGACACTAGACCAATTAAACAAAGATGGATTTTTAGTTCTAAAGGACTTTTATACTGCACATCAATGTGATGTGCTGATGCATAGAGGGAAAGAACTCGTAAAGAAATTTAATTTTGATGGACATCCTTCAATTTTTCAAACTAATGAACAGGTGAGGACATCTGATGACTATTTTCTAAATTCAGGTCACAATATTTCATATTTTTTTGAAAAAGATGCGTTTAACAACAATGGTGCCCTTAAAAATGATCTTTTTCATTCCTTAAACAAAATTGGACATGCGCTACATGACATCGATCCTGTTTTTAAAGAATTTTCAAGATCTTCAAAACTAAAGGAATTATCATTAAAACTAAAATTAGAAAAGCATGTGATTATTCAGAGTATGCTTATATTCAAACATGCTAAAATTGGAGGAGTTGTTGATATTCATCAGGATGCTGCATTTCTATACACGGAACCTTGTACTTGCGTTGGATTTTGGTTTGCTCTCGAAGATGCAACCATTGAAAATGGCTGTTTATGGGCAAAACCAGGAGGACATCACACTTCCTTACGCTCATGGTTCAGAAGAAAAAAAGATGGAGGAACAGAAATGCATTTACTAGACAAAGCTCCTCTTTCGATGGAAGGAATGGTTCCTCTCGAGGTAAAAAAAGGCACCTGTATTGTTTTGCACGGACTCCTACCTCATTATAGCTTACCCAACACAAGCAAGAAGTCGCGTCAAGCTTACGCTATTCATTTAATTGACCAAACTGCATATTATCCTGAATACAATTGGTTACAAAGAAAGCAATCTCAATTAACAGGATTCTAAAAATAATTGGGTGTGCTAAATTTAAAATAGAATTATCATTCTGTTTTGGTGACGATTGAAATGAAGATAACCATTGATGTAAAGTTTAAAAAACGGACAGTATGAATTCCTAAATTTCTCTGTCGCTGTTCCAAGATTCAAGATAATCTTTCACAGCTTTGACGAATTGACCTCCGAGCGCGCCATTAACGACACGATGGTCATAGGAGTGTGACATGAACATTTTATATCGTATTCCAATAAAATCACCTTCTGAAGTTTCAATCACTGCAGGTACTTTACGTATCGCTCCTAATGCTAAAATACCTACTTGAGGCTGATTAATTATTGGGGTTCCCATTATACTTCCAAAAGTTCCAACATTAGTTACTGTATAGGTTCCTCCTTGAATATCATCTGGTTTCAATTGGTTATTTCGCGCACGATTGGCTAAATCGTTAACTTGTTTGGTCATACCAATCAAATTAAGTTGATCCGCATTTTTAATGACTGGAACAATTAGGTTTCCGTCGCCTAAAGCAGCAGCCATTCCAAGATTTATATTTTTTTTCTTGATAATCGTATCCTCTTTGACACTAATATTCATCATTGGATAATCACGAAGTGCTTTTGCAACAGCCTCCATAAAAATTGGTGTAAATGTCAAGTTTTCACCTTCTCGATTTTTGAAATCCTTTTTAACTTTATTTCTCCAATTCCAGATTTTAGTAACATCAGCTTCAATAAAACTTTGAACATGCGCAGAAGTTTGAACAGATTCAACCATGTGTTTTGCTACTAATTTACCCATTCTACTCATTTCAATGATTTCATCTTCACCAGAACTGATAATAGGCTGGACTTGGTTTACTTCCGGCGATTGGGTAGGCACTTTTGAAATACCATTGGACTGAATAGGTTTAATTATTTGAACAGGGGGTACACTTGATTGATGAACTCTATTTTTCAGATAAGCAAGAATATCATTTTTTGTTACACGCCCCTCACTTCCTGAACCTGTAATTGCATCGAGTTCATCCTGAGTCACCTTCTCTTTTTTAGCGATATTTCTTACTAGAGGCGAGTAGAAACGTTCTTCATTTGAAACAACAGAGACATCTAATGTTGATTCAACAATGATTTTGGATTCATTGACCTCAGGCAAGATTTCAGATGTAATCGTCTTGTCTTGAACCTCTAACACATCATGTTTTTCAATAGAAGTACTTTGAACACTTCCCTCTCCTTGAACCTCAATTACTGCAATGGTTTGACCAACTTGCACAACATCATCAACTTCAAAGAACTTTTCTACAAGGACACCATCTACTTCACTTGGCACTTCGCTGTCAACCTTATCGGTTGCAATTTCTAAAACAGCCTCATCAGCTTCAATCACATCTCCAACATTTTTAAGCCAAGATGTAATCGTCGCCTCAGCGACACTCTCTCCCATTTTAGGTAATTTCAGTTCAAATTTTGCCATATCTCTAATACAAAAGCTCTTTAATCGATTTCGAATGCAAAATTAATGAAAAATCAATTAGTTAATTGAACTTCTTTCAATTAATTATCTTTTAGCTGAATAACGTTCCCAGCATCTCTAACACTGTTACTCCCAATTAAAAAATTAGTATTTTCCGGAAAAATCTTAAAAGTTAGCGTCTTATTAAGACTCAATTTTTCCATACTTTCAATAATTTTTTTATGATTTAAAAAAGAGCCATTGAAAATCACCTCAGCACCATCTTTGATATGTTGAATATGATTTTGAACAAAGATTTCTTGTTTTAAATGAGTTTTTAAATTTAAATTTTCAATGTCAGATATAAAAAAATAACAAACTGGTTCAATTTTGTAAACTTCTGACTGTTTACTAATCAAATAAGATAAATGGATACCAATCATAATGACAGCATCGATTACAAAATTAGATTTAAAATGCTTGTTGTAAAAAATCTTCATTGCGCCAAAAAATCGTTTGTAATAGCTGTTATTTCTAACTGTACTTTCCCCTTTATAATGTATGCATGTCGTTTTGCCAAAATAATAATTTTGAAAACCGGACTTTAGCAACTTGTAAGATAAATCAATGTCTTCACCGTACATGAAATAATCTTCATCAAAACCACCAACTTGGTCGTAGATCTTTTTCTTCATAAACATAAAAGCTCCGACAAGAATATCAACTTCACCAACAGCATCAGGCTCTACATGATTTGCATAATAGGTATTATCAATTCCGTATAGCTTTTTAAGCGCTCTTTCTATTATTGGCACATTTCGTTTACTCTCAGGTAAAAACCGACCAGTACCATCAACTAATTTACAACCGACTACTCCAAAATTAGGTTTAGTTTTAACAAATTTTAAAAGTTTTAAAAATGTATCCTCAGCCACCACAGTATCAGGGTTCAGAATACAAACATGGTTACCTTTAGCTATTTTTACACCTTGATTATTGCCCTTTGAAAAACCTAAGTTTGTTGCATTGGCAATAAAAATCACCTCCGGAAATTTTTGTTCAAGTGTCGTTACACTACCATCAGTTGAATGATTATCTACTACGATAATTTCGGCATCTACATTTGAAGTCGCTGCGATAACGCTTTTTAAGCATATGTCTAAAAAATATTTAACGTTATAATTGAGTATTATTATAGAAAGTTCCATCTATGATTTTAAGGATAATTCAAAAGGAATCCTGTTTGTAATACTCCTTCCAAGTGTCACTTCATCAGCATATTCTAATTCATCACCTATTGAAATACCTCTTGCAATAGTTGAGGTAACCACATTCAAATCCTGAATTTTTCTGTAAATATAGAAATTAGTTGTATCACCTTCCATGGTAGAACTCAAGGCGAAAATAAGTTCTTTAACATTGCCTTTTTTAATTTTTTCTACCAATGAACTAATGGTTAAATCATGCGGACCAATACCATCAATAGGTGAAATTTTACCTCCCAAAACATGATACAACCCTCTGAAAGAACTTGTGCTTTCAACAGCCATAACATCTCGAATATCTTCAACAACACAGATTATTTCACGATTCCGATGTGGATTAGCACAGATTTCACAGAGCTCAACATCACTAATATTATGACAGCTTCTGCAGAACTTAAGCTCACTCCTCATCTTGAAAAGTGCCTCTGTCAAATATGTGGTTTTGTCAGGAGATTCACGAATTAAATGCAACACTAACCGCAAGGCGGTACGCTTACCAATCCCTGGTAATTGAGACATTTCGTTGACAGCATTCTGAAGTAATTTTGAAGAAAAATCCATGGATACAAATTTACAATTAATTCTGAAATTGATTTCTATAGATTATCTAACTTTTAAACCAATAAAGCTGTAGTATATTATAAATTTGTATTTTAATTGCCAAACTACTGTTGCATGGATGCTACACAAATACTTATTTTAATTGGAGCCTACTTTGGTCTTCTTTTATTAATTTCATTCGTTACCGGGCGTAACGACAATAATGAAGATTTCTTCAATGCCGGTAAACAATCCCCGTGGTATTTAGTAGCTTTTGGAATGGTTGGAGCATCATTATCTGGCGTTACTTTTATTTCAGTTCCTGGTTGGATTGAAAATTCTGAATTTAGTTACTTTCAAGTTGTTTTGGGCTACATGTTTGGTTATTTTGTCGTTGCGTATTTACTTCTCCCTATATATTACAAACACAATGTGACTTCAATTTATGAATATTTATTTCAACGTTTTGGAGTTGTTAGTCATAAAACTGGAGCCTTTTTCTTTTTTGTATCAAGAGTTGTAGGAGCAGCTTTTAGGTTGTTTTTAGTAGCTATAGTCCTTCAACAGTTTGTTTTTAATGCTTGGCATATTCCATTTGAAATCACTGTCATAATTTCAATTTTACTCATATGGATATACACCAACAAAGGAGGCATAAAAACTATTGTATGGACTGATACTTTACAAACATTTTTCATGATCGTAGCAGTTGTACTTTCTATCTATTTTATTAATCAAAATTTAGGATGGTCCTTTGAAGAGTTTTTAACATCGGAGGAACTCAAAAAATATAGCAATGTCTTCGTAACTGACAGTTTTTTAGAGCGAGGGCATTTTATCAAATCATTCTTAGGGGGTATGTTTATAACCATATGCATGACTGGTTTAGATCAGGATATGATGCAAAAAAACCTAACCTGTAAATCATTAAAGGATGCTCAGAAAAATATGATATATTTTAGTATTGTTCTCGTTTTTGTAACATTTTTATTCATGCTACTTGGAGCACTTCTTTACATCTATTCAGACCAATACAATATTGAAATACCTCTAATGGATGGTCAACCTAGAACAGATTTATTATTTCCTGAAATTGCTTTAAATGGAGGATTAGGTATTACTTTGGCCATTACTTTTATGTTGGGACTAATTGCCGCAGCCTACAGCAGCGCAGATAGTGCCCTTACTTCGTTAACCACCTCTTTTTGCATTGATTTTTTAAATATAGAGAAGGAAAATAAAAAAAAACAAAAACGTCTTAGAAAAAAAGTGCACATCGGTATGAGTATTTTACTCGTTGTGGTTATTATAATTTTTAAACATGTGTTAACGACCAATGTCATTGATAGTTTATTAACTGTAGCTGGGTACACTTATGGGCCCCTACTAGGCCTATTTGCTTTTGGTATTTTCACAAAGTTTTCAATCAGAGATAAGTATGTTTGGATAGTAGCGATTATTTCTGTGATAATAACCGCCATTATTGGTAATATTCCTAGTGAAAGTGTGGGAGGCTATGTTGTCGGTTATGAATTACTTCCGATTAATGGGCTACTTACTTTTATTGGTCTAGTATTGATTCGTAGAAAGTAACACTAATGTACAAGCAATGTCGACTTTTATATTTTGAGCTTCCAATAATTTATAAAATTCTTCATTTTCTGTGCCTGGATTAAAAATAACACGTTTCGGTTCAAGCGATAATATGTAATCATAATATTGTTTTTGATTTTTTGAACCTAAATATAATGTTATGGTATGTATGTTTATGTAGTTTTTGAGACTTGGTTCTACAGAAACGTAAGCAACAGTACCTTTATATATACCAAAAGCTACAACATCAAAATTTTTAGAAACTAACATTTGTAGAGCTTTATTTGAGTACTTATCGGGCTTTAAGGATGTTCCAAAAACTAATGTTTTCATTTAGCTGTTGTTAAAATTTTTAAAATAAATATAAACGTTATGTTAAAGTTTATTTAAAGTAATTTTTGTGAATAATAAAATAGGCTTTTTGACGTCTTATAAAAGAACATTGTAGTTAATGTTAATGTTGGTTAGTAGTGAAAAAACCCAAAACAACAGTTGTTTTGGGTTTTTTATTACACATGAATTTACCACTTTATGATAACACTTCCCCATGTGAACCCACTACCAAATGCTGCTAATACAACATTAGTATTTTCCTTGATAAGACCTTGTTCCCAAGCCTCGGTTAGTGCAATAATTACTGAAGCTGCAGTTGTGTTGCCATACTTCATAATGTTATTAAAGACTTGATCATCATGCAAGCCAAATTTTTTCTGAATAAATTGAGCGATTCTTAAATTTGCCTGGTGCGGAATGAGTAAATCAATATCCTCTTTATCAAGTTTGTTTTTTAACAATCCTTCCCGAATGACTTCACTAAAACGAACAACGGCATTTTTAAATACAAAAGTTCCGTCCATGTAAGGAAAATAAGATAAATCTTCTTCTTTTGAAGATAATATTTCAGGAATCCAATGCTTAATACTCGGTGATTTAACAGTTAATTTTTCTGCATATTTACCTTCACTGTGTAAATGCGTAGATAAAATTCCTTTATTTAAATTTTTTTCGCGAGATAAAACACAAGCGCCAGCCCCATCACCAAAAATAACAGTGACAGATCTTCCCCGTGTACTTTTATCTAATCCGTTAGAATGAAATTCAGCACCAACAACAAGTATGTTTCTATACATACCTGTTTTAATGTATTGATCTGCAACAGATAATGCGTAAACAAAACCAGAGCATTGATTGCGGATATCCAAGGCACCCACTGTTTGCATCCCTAACATGTCTTGGATTTGCACGCCACATCCTGGAAAATAATAGTCTGGCGTCATCGTTGCAAAAACAATAAAATCAATATCATCGGGCTTCAATCCTGAGCGCTCAATTGCGACCCTAGCCGCTTTAGCTCCCATTACCGCGGAAGTATCTTCGGTTCCCTTACGAATCCAACGACGTTCCTTAATTCCAGTTCGTTCCTGAATCCAGGCATCATTAGTATCCATCATTTCTGATAAGTCATGATTCGTGACAACCTGCTCAGGCAAGTACTTACCCAATCCTATTATTTTTGAATTGTACATAGATATCAAATTAAAATCGATTTAAATTTAGTGAAATAATATAATTAAGAGGCTAAAAGAATTTAGAAAATAAATTATTAGTAAACTTTTATATTTTTTCAATGAAATTAATTTTATGTCATCTTGTCAGAAATGTAAACTTGGTATTTTTTTTGAAACGTTGTTTCTAACATAAAGAAAACACCATGCTGGTGTATAAATTTTAAAAAATAAAATTATGACGAAAGGAAATATTAATGTTTCTGTGGAAAATATTTTTCCGCTCATTAAAAAATTCTTGTATAGTGATCACGAAATATTTTTACGTGAACTTATAAGTAACGCGACCGATGCTACCTTAAAACTAAAGCATCTATCCAATGTTGGTGACGCTCAAATTGAATTTGGCAATCCAAAAATTGAAGTACGGATTGATGACAAAGGAAAAAAAATTCATATTATTGATCAAGGACTTGGAATGACCGCTGAAGAAGTTGAGAAATACATCAATCAAGTTGCTTTTTCCGGTGCAGAAGAATTTTTAGATAAATATAAAGATTCCGCAAAAGATTCTGGTATCATAGGCCATTTTGGACTTGGATTTTATTCTGCATTCATGGTTGCTGAGAAAGTCGAAATAATTACAAAATCTTTTAAAGAAGAATCTGCTGCACATTGGACATGTGATGGTTCTCCAGAATTTACTCTTGAAACTTCTGACAAGAGTGATAGAGGAACAGAAATAATTTTACACATTGCAGAGGACTCAACAGAGTTTTTGGAAGAAGCAAGAATAAAAGAGTTGTTAGAAAAATATAACAAGTTCATGCCGATCCCAATAAAATTTGGTACAAAAGAAATAAATGACCCTGATTTTACTCCAAAAACGACCACAGACAAGGACGGGAAAGAGACAACTGAGCCTCACAAACAAATCACCGTTGATAATATTATCAATAATCCCAATCCTGCATGGACGAAATTACCAGCAGATTTAGATGAAAGTAATTACAAAGACTTTTATCGTGAATTGTACCCAATGCAATTTGAAGAACCTCTTTTTAACATTCACTTAAATGTTGATTATCCGTTCAATTTGACGGGAATTTTATATTTCCCAAAAATGACCAATGATTTGAACATACAAAAAGATAAAATACAATTATACCAAAATCAGGTTTTTGTCACAGACAATGTGGAAGGTATAGTTCCAGAGTTCCTCACAATGTTGCGCGGTGTTATTGATTCTCCTGACATTCCCTTAAACGTATCTAGAAGTTACCTACAGGCGGACGGAGCTGTGAAAAAAATCTCATCTTATATTACACGAAAAGTTGCTGACAAATTAAAATCTTTATTTAAAAATAATCGTGAAGATTTTGAAGCAAAGTGGAATGATATTAAAATTGTTATTGAATATGGTATGCTTTCGGAAGAAAAATTCTTCGAAAAAGCAGAGGCCTTTGTACTGTATCCTTCAGTAGACGGTACTTATTACACGTACGACGAGCTTTATAATAAAATCAAAGCTAATCAAACTGATAAAGATGACAAATTAGTGATTTTATACGCATCAGACAAAGATGCCCAACATAGCTACATTGAAGCAGCAAAAGCCAAAGGTTATGAGGTTTTATTATTAGATTCTCCAATCGTTTCACATTTAATTCAAAAATTAGAAACAACCAAAGACAATATTTCATTTGCACGTGTTGATGGTGATCACATTGATAATCTCATTAAAAAAGAAGACCAAACAATCTCAAAATTAAACGAGGATGAAACAAAACTTTTGGATGAGCTGTTAAAAGAAGTAGTACCATCAGAAAAATTCATGGTACAACTTGAGGCAATGGAAAGCAGTGCTTCTCCATTTATCATTACACAACCAGAATTTATGCGTCGTATGAAAGAAATGCAGCAAACTGGCGGTGGAGGAATGTTTGGCATGGGCAATATGCCAGAAATGTATAACCTTGTGGTTAACACTAACTCAGAGTTAATTGGGCAAATATTGAATACCAAAACTCGAAAAAAACAAGAGCGCCTTATTAATCAAAGTTTAGATTTAGCAAGACTATCTCAAGGACTGTTAAAGGGTGAAGAACTAACCAATTTTATTAAGCGTAGTTACGATATGATAAAGTAGCCTCACCAAGAATTAAATAAATAAAAAACCACTTCAAAATTGAAGTGGTTTTTTTTAACTCTCATATCAAAGCTATTAACTATCTTTACTCAAAGAAAGTTACATTTGATATCCTTTAAAGACTTAAAACTCAATAAGCCGTTACTCAGAGCTATTGCCGAACAGGGCTATGAAAATCCAACGTTGGTTCAAGTTAATGCAATCCCTTCAATACTTGAAAAAAAAGATATAATCACCTCAGCACAGACTGGAACTGGAAAAACAGCAGCCTTCGCTCTACCAATATTACAACTATTACATACCTACAAGGATGCTCCTAAAAAAAGTAAAAAAATAAAAGCTGTCGTTTTAAGCCCAACACGTGAATTAGCTATTCAAATCGGTTCAAATTTCAGTAACTACGGAAAGTATATAAATCTAAGAATAGGGGTGTTTTACGGGGGTGTCTCTATAGAACCCCAAAAGGATGTCTTAAAGAAAGGCTTGGATATTCTGATAGCTACACCTGGACGTTTACTAGATTTACACAAACAAGACTTAATCAATCTTGATTATATAGAAATTTTCGTTGTTGATGAGGCTGATCTGATGTTGGACATGGGCTTCATAAACGACGTAAAAAAAATAGAGCGATTATGTTCAAAGTCAAAGCAAGTTTTAATGTTTTCTGCAACCATACCAAAAAAGGTTGAAGAGCTTGTAAGTAATATACTTGAGGATCCTATTAGAATTGAGGTTACCCCTAGTATAACTATTCCTGAAAATGTAAATCAATGGTTATATTATGTTTCTAAACGCCACAAAATGGAGCTTTGCTTACATTTGTTGCGGAATACTATTAAAGGATCATTAATCATTTTTAGAAGGACAAAATTTGGTGTTGAAAAACTAGAGCAAACACTACTCAAAAATGGATATCTAGTTACGAGCATTCATGGTAATAAAACTCAACAAAATAGACAAAATGCCCTTGCAAATTTTAAAATGAATAAAGTAAACATCTTAATTGCGACAGATGTGGCAGCAAGAGGTATAGATATTGAAAATTTAGAGTCAGTAATTAATTTTGATTTACCCAATATACCTGAAACCTATGTGCATAGAATTGGACGAACAGCTCGCGCTGGGAAGAAAGGGAGAGCCTTCTCTTTATGTTCAATTGATGAAAAATCATACATAAAAAAAATAGAGCGTCTTATAAATTTCGATTTGGATGTTGTCAGTGATCATCCTTATCCTTTGGATGTAACTGAAAAAATAAATTTTAATAAGTCAAAAATTCAAAAAAGTAAACACAAAAAAGGACGAAAAAGTAAAGCCTCAAAAAAGAATAAAAAACGATGGTATTAACAGGCAACCTCTACAGATGATATCGAACAATTTAAGTATTAGATTTATGAGTAATTACACCTACCTACTTTTGTCAGTATTTATTTTTTCAGGGTGCACATCATCAAACAATAAGTCATACATTGAAAATAATAGTATTAAACATGTCATTTTAATTGGTTCAGATGGTTTTGGCGCCTATGCCTTTAATAATAAAGCGAATATTCCTAACATTAGAGAAATGATGTTAAAAGGGAGTTATTCTCTGAAGGCACGTGCTGTTTTTCCCACATCAAGTGCTGTAAATTGGGCGTCAATGATTATGGGTTCTGGACCAGAACTACACGGTTTTACCGAATGGGGAAGTAAACAACCAGAATTACCTCCAAGAGTTAACGGAACCGATAGTATCTACCCCAGTATCATAAGTTTGATAAATGAGCAATTACCGAATGAAAAAAAAGGTGTTGTGTATACTTGGAGTGGTATTGGTTATTTGTTTGAAAAAAGTTTGGTCGATTTAAATTACAATGGTAAGTCAGATAATGACACATTAGATAAGGCCTTAGAATTTATTGTTTCTGAAAAACCAGCATTCACTTTTATTCATTTTGATGAGCCAGATATTACAGGACACGACAGGGGTCATGATACTGAAGCCTATTATAAAGCTATCCAAACGATTGACTCACATGTCGGGACAATAGTGAATACCCTGAGTAAGGAAAACATGTTAAAACATTCTGCCATCATTTTTTCATCTGACCATGGTGGCATTGGTAAAACTCATGGCGGAAAAACATTATTAGAAACCGAAATACCATGGATTATTTTTAGCCCAAACGTCTCACCGAAAGGCGCCCTTAATAAAAGTATCGTGACCTACGACACTGCTAGTACAATTGCCGATCTGTTAAACTTGACAATTCCGAATTATTGGAGAGGAAAATCAGTTTTAAAAAATAATTAAACCATGAAAGTAGTATCAACAAACATCGGAATAGCGCAAAGTGTTGTCATCAACAATGAGAAACAACTAACTGGAATCTATAAAAACCCATCAAATAGACCTATATTTTTAGATAAAACTCATGTGCAAGGAGATGAAATATCAAATAAAAAAGTTCACGGTGGCACCTTTAAAGCATGTTACTTATTTTCTGCAGATAGCTATGACCATTGGAGAAATTTATATCCAGATATTACATGGGATTTTGGTATGCTTGGTGAAAATTTAACAATTTCAGGTCTAACTGAAGGGCAATTAAATGTTGGTGACATTTACAAAGTAGGATCTGCTTTGGTTCAAATAACGCAACCACGCGAACCATGTGCAACATTAGCTGCTAAAATTGGCTCACCAAAGATTGTAAAACAATTTATTGAACATTGTAAACCAGGAGTGTATACACGTGTTTTAGAGACAGGTCAAGTCACTGTTGGTGACTCGCTAATATTGGTTAAAAAGGCTTCCTCGAGCATTTCAATTAAAGATTTTTTCACATTACTCTACGAAAAAGATAAAAACCAACAGCATCTTAAGATTCTTGTGAACAATCATTCTATTTCCTTAGAGAAGAGACAACAATTGAAGCGATTCTTAACTTAATTATCCAAGATTGAAAACAATAAATCCGTGTTTTTAATTACTACTCAATCGACAAGTTCATAAACTGTAAAAAATGGTATCTTTTATCTGGTGAAAACCAACTCTGTTTCTGTTGACATAGTTTCACTAAATCCATAACCACCGTAATTAAAGCCCTTAATGTCATTAATATGATTCGCATTTGAATCGACAACATAACGCGCCATCAGCCCTCGAGCAATTTTAGCAAAAATAGCGATGGTTTTATATTCGCCGTTTTTAAAATCCTTAAATATTGCATTTATCACTGGGACTTTTAATACTTTTTTGTCAATAGCCTTAAAATACTCAACACTGGCTAAATTTAGAAGAAGTTCATCATCCTTTAGTTCATCGTTCAAAGCACTTGTAATTTTCTTTCTCCAAAACTCATATAGATTTTTATTTTTTCCAACTGGAAACTTGGTTCCCATTTCTAACCGATAAGGCTGCATTAGATCCATTGGTTTTAAAATACCATAAAGACCTGATATAATTCGGATGGTATTTTGAACTTTATCAAATTTACTTTCAGGGATAGTATATGCATCAAGTCCTTTATAAACATCTCCTGAAAAAGCGAACAAAGCTTGTCTTGAATTTGAAGTATTGAACGGTAATTGCCAATCCTGATTCCGCTCATAATTGAGCTGACCCAAATTAGCTGAAATTTTCATGAGCTTAGATAATTCTTGACCTGATTTTTTTTTAAGTATTTTGTTTAAATGTTCAGACTCTTTCAAAAAACAGGCACTTGTTGTGATTTTTGTTGGAATTTCGGATTCAAAATTAAGCGATTTGGCTGGAGATAATACTAACTTCATAGTTTAAATTTTTCGTACGAGTCAAAGTTACAATTCACATTTGAAATTATTGTAATGGTTTATATTTATTATAATTTCTTGAATAAGTAATATCTATTTAGACAGTTAAATTGAGATACTTCAGTATTTTAATATATAAATGTTTGATTTTCGCAAACTATACAATAAAACAATTACTCGAAAAACACATCAAACTCAAGCTATATTTGATGTGTTGCATAGGAACGCCATTTTTCAATACATGTTTTCATATCATTCGGAATATCGGCGGTAAAACTCATAAACTCACCTGTTTTTGGGTGCACAAATCCTAAAGTTTCTGCATGTAATGCTTGACGTGGTAAAACTTTAAAACAGTTCTCAACAAACTGCTTATATTTTGAAAACGTTGTTCCTTTTAATATCAGATTACCACCATAGCGTTCGTCGTTAAATAAGGTATGTCCAATATGTTTCATATGCACACGTATTTGATGTGTTCTACCAGTCTCGAGCGTACATGAAACCAAGGTTACATAGGTAAAATTCTCTAGCACTTTGTAATGAGTTACGGCAGACTTACCTTTTTCAGGAGCATCATCGAGAAAGACCGTATTTTGTAATCTATTTTTTGGATGTCTTCCAATATTACCTGATATGGTTCCTTCTTGCTCAATAAGGTTACCCCAAACCAGAGCGATATAATTACGTTTACTCGTTTTTTTAGCAAACTGATTTGATAAATGTGCCATAGCATCCTCGGTTTTTGCAATCACTAAAAGACCGCTAGTATCTTTATCTATACGGTGAACTAAACCTGGTCGTTCGCTTGAATTATTTGGTAAATTATCAAAATGATAGGTCAATGCGTTAATTAAAGTCCCCGAGTAGTTTCCATGTCCTGGGTGTACCACCATACCAGCAGGTTTATTTACCACTAATAACTCGTCATCTTCATAAACTATGTCAATGGGAATATTTTCCGGAACCAATAAATGTTCATGAGGGGGATATGACAATAAAACTTTAATTCGATCAAAAGGCTTGACTTTATAATTTGATCTCACTGGGATGTCGTTAACAAAAATACTTCCTTCTTTAGCTGCTGATTGAATTTTATTCCGAGTAGAGTTTTCGATAAAATTCATTAAATATTTATCTATTCTAAGGGGCTGTTGACCTTGATCAGCAATAAATGAATAATGCTCGTGTAAGGTGTTATCATCTTCTATTTTTTTCACTTTGAATCAAGGAATTTGGATACCTCTTGAACCATTACCAAGCACCAAATCAATTTTTGATTTTTTACGAAGTAACATTCCTGGAGTAATGTTTTTACCCTTGTACTGTATTTTAAGAACCTCATCTTTTCCAATATCATCTGAATAAGAAATATTGCCAATTTCAAAACCTAGAGCTTCTAGGGTTGGTTTTGCTTGTCTAAATGTTCGTCGGATAATATTTGGCATGCCAACATTTCGATATCCTGATGGATTGAGTGTGAGATAAATTTTTCTTTGCTCTTTGACCAAAGATTTTGCCATAGGCGATTGTTCTATCACAGAATATATTGGGTAATTCGGATTATAGTTGGCAGAATCTTGAACAACTATTTGTAATTTTAAATTTTGAGTTTCTTTTTTTGTCACATCTAATGTCTTTCCAATTAACACCGGGACCTCAATAAATTCACCATGATTAGTCGTACGATCTAACCATTTTAATACTCCGTAAGACAGTAACATGAGTAATATTGTAGCAAATATTAATTGCAACAAAAAAACCTTACTAAAAACAAAACGGAGGATCTTCATATTTCTCTTTATTTTACAAAATTAATCAAAATCAATCAAGTTTACTTGTTATACGCTGCATAATGACAAAAAGGTTTTTCGATTGAATAAATAAATGA
The DNA here is from genome assembly GCA_905479065.1 of uncultured Flavobacteriaceae bacterium. Taxonomy (GTDB): domain Bacteria; phylum Bacteroidota; class Bacteroidia; order Flavobacteriales; family Flavobacteriaceae; genus CAJQLB01. The sequence goes on from CAJQLB010000036.1 coordinate 31,311, forward strand.
TATTTTTACACTGATTAAACTATTTAAATTTTCTTTTAAACACCATTAGTAAATACGACAGATGAAAAAAAACATTGCCATATTGATGGGGGGATATTCTAGCGAATATCAAATTTCAATCGATAGTGGAAATGTTGTTTATAATACCTTGAACAGGGACATATATCAACCATTTAAGATTGTGATTTTAAAAGATAAATGGTTTTATCTAAGTGAAGATGATCAAGAGTATGCTATCAACAAAAATGATTTTTCAATTCTTATCAACGACAACACAGTTACCTTTGATTGCGCCTTTAATGCCATACATGGTGCGCCGGGAGAAGATGGTTCTCTTCAAGCATATCTCGAGCTTCTTAATATTCCTCACACGAGCTGTGACATGTATCAAGCCGCAATCACCTTCAATAAAAGAGATTGCTTAAGTATTTTAAAAGCGAATGGCATTAAGACTGCAACCTCTTATTATCTTAATTTTGGTGATCCTATAAATGAAAAAAAAGTTTTAGATCGTGTGGGATTACCCTGCTTTGTAAAGCCTAATAAATCAGGAAGTAGTTTTGGAATTTCAAAAGTTTATAAAGAAGAAGAACTCGGTCGTGCTATCGATGTTGCTTATAAAGAGGATAACGAAATTATCATTGAATCTTTTTTAGATGGTATTGAGGTCTCTGTCGGCGTTATAACTTTTAAAGGAGACATTAAAGTTCTTCCCATCACAGAAATCGTAAGTGATAACGACTTTTTTGATTTTGAAGCAAAGTACTCAGGAGAGTGTCAAGAAATCACGCCAGCGCGTTTGACAAAAAATGAAACCACAAATACAAATAAGATTGCAAAACAAGTCTACACAATTTTAAAACTCAAAGGTTTTTCAAGAAGTGAATTTATTCTCATTGACGAGCAGCCCTATTTGTTAGAAATTAATACAGTTCCGGGGTTGACAAAAGAAAGTATTTTACCACAGCAAGCTATCGCTGCTGGTATGACATTAGAAGAACTGTTTAATAACGCTATTGAAGAAGCGTTAAAATAAAAATATTAATTTAGTGTTATGAAACGAGCGATATTTCCTGGTTCATTTGATCCTATAACCCTTGGCCATTACGATATAATTAAAAGAGGTGTCAAGCTTTTTGATGAAATTATAGTAGCTATTGGGGTTAATGCTGACAAAAAATATATGTTTTCGTTAAAAGAACGTCAACAATTTATAGAACGTACATTTTCTGATGAACCAAAAGTCAAAGTACTTACTTACAGTGGATTAACTGTAGATTTTTGTAAAGAAATAGGAGTTGAATTTATTTTAAGAGGACTTCGAAATCCTGCAGATTTCGAGTTTGAAAAAGCCATAGCGCACACGAATCGAAATCTAGCACCAATCGAAACTATTTTTTTGTTAACCTCAGCCGAAACATCATTCATCGCATCGTCCATAGTTCGAGATGTTATTCGTAACAATGGGGATTTCACCAAGCTCGTACCATCGGCTGTAAAATTGAAATAACAACATCATATTCGAATTAACTTTTTCTAATTAAATATCGATTTTAATAAACATCTCTAGAAGCAACTCCGTAATCAGACTATAAGGAGTATTCATTCAAGCCTTTGGTGAAAGCTTCTGGGTTTTCGACGAGATGATATCGCGGATCATCGATAGCTTCGACAATAACATCTTTAAAAGTTGTACTTGATTTATACAAAAGAGTTTTACAGTCACCACTTAGGTGTTTCAAAGTGATTTTTTTATCTGCAAGATGATACTTAGTCACCAAATTAAAAATGGCCTCAATGGCCGAATGATCACTTATGCGTGACTCAACAAAATCAATTTCTACACATTTTGGGTCGTTTTTTACATCAAATTTATCGTTAAAAGCACTAATACTTCCAAAAAATAACGGGCCCCAAATCTCATAAACTTTAGTTCCATCCTCTTTCAATCGTTTTCTTGCACGAATCCGTTTGGCATTCTCCCAAGAAAAAACTAAAGCACTGACAATCACACCTGCAATTACTGCGATGGCTAAGTCAAATAATACCGTAAGACTAGAAACTAATATTAAAACAAACAGATCTGCGATTGGGATTTTATTTATAATTCTAAAACTTGACCAAGCAAACGTACCGACAACTACCATGAACATCACACCCACAAGTGCAGCAATTGGTACTTGTTCAATTAAACCTGAAGCAAATAAGATAAACCCGAGTAACGCTAATGCAGCAACAATTCCAGATAATCGACCTCGTCCACCTCCTTTAATGTTAATAATAGATTGACCAATCATTGCACAACCTCCCATACCACCAAAAAGACCTGTGATAATATTTGCACCGCCTTGAGCCAAACATTCACGGTTAGAATTTCCACGGGTTTCGGTTAAATCGTCAATTAGATTTAAAGTCATTAATGACTCAATTAACCCAATTGCAGCTAGAATTAATGCGTATGGACCAATAAATCTCAATGTATTCCAATCAAAAGGAATTTGCTCAAATATCTTCCACTGAAATTGTGGTAAGCCTCCTTTTAGTCCTTCTCCTCCACCTTCTTTAATGAAACTTCCAACAGTTGCAACATCAAGATCACCAAAAATCACAATTCCTGAAACCACAAAAATTGCTAACAACGCTTCTGGTATTTTTTTGGTAAATTTTGGTATAACAAACATAATAGTCATTGTCAACGCCACTAATCCTAACATTGTTAATAATTGTGTTCCTTGCATCCAAACCTCTTCTCCATTGGTTACTGTCATAAACATTCCCAGTTGCGATAGAAAAATAACAATTGCTAAACCGTTGACAAAACCCATCATAACAGGATGCGGGATTAATCTTATGAACTTACCAAGTTTGAATACCCCTGCGAGCATTTGAATACCACCCATTAATATGACAGTTGCAAATAGATAATACAATCCTAACTGTTCTCCTTCTTGACCTAACGCATTACCTTCTGCGACCAGTGCAACCATCACAACAGCTAAAGCTCCTGTGGCACCACTAATCATTCCAGGTCGACCACCAAAAACTGAGGTTATTAATCCAATCATAAATGCCGCATATAGTCCAACCAAAGGGTCAACTCCTGCTACGAAGGCAAATGCAACAGCTTCAGGTACTAATGCTAATGCTACTGTTAAACCACTTAAAATATCATTCTTTGCATTAGATGCACGCTTATTGATAAACTCAGTCATAATTACCTATATTTAGGAAGCGTCAAAAATACATTTAAAATCAATACTGACAAGTCAAAAAAGAAAGTTATACATAAGTCATAATTAGAGCACACGTATGTTTGAACGCAGTTAAAATAGTGTGGAAATTGTATAACAGCTTTGTATTCTTAAACGTTATTCAAAATCATATGTATTCAGTTCTAAGGAATTAAATTTGCATGCTAGACTGAACGTTTTATACGTATACTACAACAAAAAATTAAAACAGCTCTCTAATGTTAGCATAACTATTTTTCAGAGCTTTATCCACCTTTTTTTTTCCTAGCCATTTCGCCTTTGTGATGCCTTCCTTTATTTCAGGAACAAGCTTACCATCAAACGTTGTGTGCATTTTAAACCAATATGTGATTTTGATTTTATAGCGACCATTACGTTTAAAAATATGATAAGTTGTACTAAGTGGCTTCGTAATCACAAGACCGGATACCCCTGTCTCCTCTTCAACTTCTCGAATTGCACCTTCTTCAATTGACTCATGAATTTCAACCTTTCCTTTTGGTAAATCCCATTTGTCATTTCTGTAGATAAATAATACTTTCTCATCATTATTATAGACTTTACCCCCACCCGCGATAACGTTAGGGAATTTTTTCAGAAACTTTCGAAGTAGTTTATCTGAATTCTTGTGGTATAAATAAACCCCTTTAGTGTCTGTTTTTCTAAAATCTCTAATAACACGAGGTAAATCAACGTATTTTAAAGGATAGGTTTTATAGTGTTTATCTGACGAAACTTCAGATGTTAAGACAATTGGCTTATCGTTAACAAAAATTTTGTACATGTGAAGAATACCATATTTGTTACACGTAAAAATACTATTTTTTAGTTCACTAATAACATGTTCAAAAAAATAATTTAATTCAAAGAAATTAAATTATTAAAATTAAATTAATGTTTAATTTTGCAATTATGATTACAAATAAAACCACTGCAAAAAAAACAGCTGAAGTTCTACTTCAAATAAAAGCCATTAAATTAAACCCAACCGAACCATTCGTTTGGGCATCAGGTTGGAAATCTCCTATTTATTGTGATAACAGAATCATTTTATCCTTCCCTCCTATCAGAAATTACATACGTGAAAAAATAGCAAAACACATTGAAAAATATTATGGCAAACCTGACGTTATTGCGGGAGTGGCAACTGGAGCTATAGGCATCGGTATTTTGGTCGCTGAATATTTGGGACTACCCTTTATTTATGTTCGTCCAGAAGCAAAAAAACACGGGCGACAAAATCAAATTGAAGGGTTTGTCCAAAAAGGGCAAAACGTAATTGTTGTTGAAGATTTAATTAGTACCGGAAAAAGTAGCTTGAATGCAGTAAGAGCTTTAAAAGAGGCCCGATATAATGTTAAAGGCATGGTTGCCATTTTTACTTACGGATTTACAACTGCAAACAACAATTTTTCAAAAGAGGGTGTCACGCTACATACACTAAGTAATTATGATAATTTGCTCGAACAAGCGCTTGAAACAAAATATATTAACAAAAAAGAAATGACCATACTATCTGAATGGAATGAACAGCCTAGTGAATGGTCAAAAACTAAATTAAAATAATCGTAACATGAACTTGAATTCGCCAACAGTTTCAGTCGAAAAATCTGCTGAAGATTGCTTTATGTTTTTATCAGATATTCAAAATTTTGAGAAATTAATGCCAGAAAACATCAGTAAATTTGAGGTTTTACAAACTGATAAATTTCTTTTCGCACTCAAAGGAATGCCAGAAATAGTTTTACAAAAAAAAGAAGAAATTAGTCCAAATAAAGTCGTTTTAGGAGCTGCAGGAGGCAAATTAGACTTTACATTAACAGCAGATATAACACCTGTGTCAGAAAATAAAAGTAATATTCTACTGAACTTTTCAGGAAACTTCAATCCCATGATGACCATGATGATAAAGGGACCCATTTCTAAATTTATAGAGTCTTTAGCTAAAAACATGCCAACAGCTATTTTAATAAATTAATTCAAGTTCTTTAAAACCATAGGAAGTTTTTATACCGTCGTGATCACGTATAATTAATTCACCCTGCTCATTAACACCTTCTATAATACCAGTCATTACATTACCTGAGGGCATTTTAAATTGGGATTTCTTTTTTTGCTGAAATAAATTTCTCTCATATTCATTTTTCAATAACTCGTATTCTTCATGTTTTAAAATTTCAAAATATGTTTTGATTTCTTTTTGAAAAACACGTAAAACTTTATCCAAATTAAAAACGGACCCTGTCAATTTTTTCATAGATGATGCATTGGGTAAATTAACAAAATTATGTTGATTGACATTTAGCCCAATTCCGATAATTGAAATTTCAAGTTGGTTCCTTTTTATGACGTTTTCAATAAGAATACCACATATTTTTTTATTACCTGCCAAAATGTCGTTAGGCCATTTAATTGAAAGATCTCGAATCTTAAATCGCTTTAATGTTTTAATCAATGCTAACGATGTTACCATACTCACATAGAAATTTCTATCTACAAGAAAACAAACATGCCGTTTAAAAACACTGTAGGTAAGGTTTTTACCTTTTTCGGAATTCCATGCGGTGCCCATTAAACCTCGTCCTTTATTTTGAAAATCGGCAACAACAATAGTCATATCATCTACTGGAATTGTGTCACACAACTGTCGTAAGTAGGAATTTGTTGAGTCAATGGCATTAAGTTTGATGATAGTCAATAGATAAAAATTTTAAATTATAATTTTCTTAAGATTTTTTACACGAGTTTTGAAGCAAAATGTAATAACTTTGTACAAATAAAAAAAATTAATGACTAAAGAAATATTTACTGCAGACCAATTAATAACCATCATAGTTGAAGGTATTGAAGATGTAAAAGGTCAACAGATAACTATTTTAGATTTAAGGGAAATTGAAAATACAGTTTGTGATTATTTTGTTATTTGTGAAGGTACATCGAATACTCAAGTGAAAGCGATTGTAAACTCTGTACAAAAGAAAGTTAGTAAAACGACTAAAGATAATCCTTGGCACATAGAAGGAAATGACAATGCTGAATGGGTACTAATGGATTATGTAAATGTCGTTATTCATGTGTTTCAAAAACATGTGAGAGAATATTATGATATTGAAAGTCTCTGGGGTGACTCCAAAATGACTGAAATAAAAACAAGTTACTAAAACAAAGTGGATGCCAGTAAATAAAAAATCAAATAAAAAGCCAAAACTCAATCCCTATTGGATTTATGGAATTATAATTGCTGTTTTTCTTGGAATTAATGTTTTCTCAGGAGGCATGGGTTCAAATGTAGGGTCAACAACCACACAAGACAAATTCTTTGATTATTTGCGCGATGGTGAAGTTGAAAAGGTTGTTATAATAAACCGACGAGAAGCTCAGGTTTATCTGACTTCTGAGGCCGCCAGTTCAAGTGAACATAAAAACTCGGTTAAACCTCAATTGCTCCCTATGTCTGGAAAGGTTCCAAATTACGAGTTTCAATTGGGAGATCTTCAAAATTTTGAGAACACATTACGTGAAATTAAAACTGTATATGAATTAAATACTAGTGTAGATTACAAAATAGAAGAAAACATATGGGGAGATTTTCTTCTGACATTATTGCCCTTCGTTATTATTATCGGTGCATGGATATTTATTATGCGTCGCATGTCATCAGGTGCTGGTGGAGGTGCTGGTGGACAAATATTTAATATTGGTAAATCGAAAGCAAAATTATTTGATCAAAAAACTGAAGTGAAGACAACATTTAAAGATGTTGCTGGTCTGGAAGGAGCAAAAGAAGAAATACAAGAAATTGTAGATTTTTTAAAGAGTCCTGATAAATACACGGCTCTTGGGGGCAAGATACCTAAGGGAGCCTTACTGATTGGACCTCCAGGAACAGGAAAAACATTACTTGCCAAAGCTGTTGCCGGTGAAGCTAAAGTTCCTTTTTATTCACTCTCTGGATCTGATTTCGTAGAAATGTTCGTTGGTGTCGGAGCTTCTAGAGTTCGAGATTTATTTAAACAAGCAAAAGAAAAATCTCCTGCGATAATTTTCATCGATGAAATTGACGCTATTGGGCGCGCAAGAGGAAAAAGTAATTTTTCAGGATCAAATGATGAACGTGAAAATACGTTAAATCAGTTACTTACCGAGATGGATGGTTTTGGTTCAAATTCAAATGTCATTGTACTTGCAGCAACAAATAGGGCTGATGTATTGGATAAAGCTTTGATGCGTGCTGGAAGGTTTGACAGACAAATATTTGTAGACTTACCAGATGTTCGTGAACGAGAGGAAATTTTTGAAGTACATCTAAGACCAATTAAAAAGTCTAAAAAATTAGACTTAGACTTTCTATCAAAACAAACACCCGGATTTTCAGGTGCCGATATTGCAAATGTCTGTAATGAAGCGGCACTTATTGCTGCTAGAAATGGTAAAAAAGCGGTTGAAAAGCAAGATTTTTTAGATGCTGTTGACAGGATCGTTGGAGGTTTGGAGAAAAAAAATAAAATTATTACACCTTCTGAAAAAAGAGCTGTGGCCTTTCATGAAGCAGGTCATGCAACGGTCAGTTGGATGTTAGAGCACGCTGCACCTTTAGTCAAGGTGACCATAGTGCCGCGAGGGCGTTCATTGGGAGCGGCTTGGTATTTACCTGAGGAACGTTTAATTGTGCGACCAGAGCAAATGCTTGACGAAATGTGTGCTGCTTTGGGTGGACGTGCTGCTGAAAAAGTTATTTTTGATAAAATTTCAACAGGGGCACTTAGTGATTTAGAGAAGGTAACAAAACAGGCAAGAGCAATGGTCACGGTTTACGGCCTTAGTGATAAGGTTGGTAATTTAACATATTATGATTCATCTGGCCAAAATGAGTATGGATTTACAAAACCGTACAGTGAGCAAACAGCCGAGTTAATTGATAAAGAAATTTCAGACATTATTGAGCACCAATATCAACGAGCTATAAAGTTGTTAGAGAAAAATAAAAGTAAGCTTACAGAACTTGCCGAAGTGTTATTAGATAAGGAAGTTATTTTTAAGGATAATTTAGAAAAGATATTTGGAAAACGTCCGTTCACCAAAGAGCCTGTAGAGCCGTCATCAGCAGAAAAAAAGACAACGAGTAAGTTAATTAATACAGAAGAGACACAAACAAAAGAGTCGAGTTGTGAAGAAGAGTAATTGTTCACAAATGTTTTAAAGTTCCAAACAATTAGTTTAAGATTTTATATATTTGATAAAATTCAGAGTTGAGTAATATTTTAATAGCGCCTACCCTAAATGAGTCTATTTCGTAAAATTTTTGGTTCAAAATTAGACAAATCTCAGGATCATGCCAGTGAGGATAATCGAGGCAAATACATGCCAGACCTCAAGCTTCCAATAGACGAACGTTTTACCATAAATTTTAAAGCTAACGGCGGAAAGTTTCTTTATTGTGAAAACATTGATGAAGTCAACGAAAATCTGAAATTAATTTTAGATGAAAACAACTGGAATGGTGATAACGTCATGATGTTTGATGAGAATTTAGCTCAAATTTTTAAAACACATAGCCTCAATATTAGTAACAGCAGTGCTAATTGCAATTATTTCTTATCAACTTGCGAATATTTAATTTCTAATGATGGTTCAATACTTATTTCATCGCACCAAATCAAAGAAAAAAAACTCAAGGAGCTTCCATTAAATTTCGTAATATATGCCACTACGAGTCAATTCGTTGAAACTATCAGTGAGGGATTAAGAGGTATCAAAAATAGAAACAGGAATAAAATACCGTTTAATATAACGACAATTAAACATTTCAAAGCTTGTGATGACAAAGATTTCCTTAGTTATGGCAGTAGTTCAAAAAACCTGTATTTACTCTTATTAGAGGATCTTTAAAGACGAGATGTGAAAGAACTAATTGTTAGAGCAGTATCCGGAGCTTTATTTGTTTCATTATTCCTATTATCCTTGCAATCACAACACGCTGTGATAGCCTTATTTTTTGTCTTTGGCGTAATTTGTATTGCTGAATTCAATAAATTAATACATGAAAAAGGCATAAGCGCCTATATAATTTTCACCATTTTATATATAGCATTTGCTTATTGGCAGCTGGTTGTCGAAAATAATAAAGGCTTTATAGAAGCAATACAAATACTGCATGTAGTCACTATTTTTGTAATGCTCTTTTTGATTAAAGATTTATTTTCGTCTAAAGCACTTCCTACAGTAATAACCAACAGATACATCAATACTACATTTTATCTTTCGAGTGCGTTTATTTTTATCATTTTAATCACCAATTATTATGAGGAATTTAATCCGAACATATTATTAGGCTCCTTCATACTAGTTTGGATAAATGATTCATTTGCATACCTCATCGGGAAAAACTTTGGTAAGCAAAAGTTATTCCCAAGTATTTCTCCCAAAAAAACAGTTGAAGGTTTTTTAGGAGGGTTATTTTTTGCTTTAATTGGAAGTTACTTAATTGCAAACTATACACATACACTCAATTCCACTAGTTGGTTGATTATAGCAATAATTATTAGTGTTTTTGGAACACTCGGGGATTTAATTGAATCGAAATACAAACGACAAGCCAACGTTAAAGATAGCGGTGTAATTATGCCAGGACATGGTGGATTGCTAGATCGTTTAGATAGTATTATTTTTGCAGCACCATTTATCTATTTATTTTTAAGAATACTAACATATGTTTCATAAAGAAGGTCATAAAATTATACTAATAACAACGATTATTGTAATCACAACAGTGCTCCTTGTTGGTGAAATTTCACAAAATGATTGGTTTCAAAAATTAATACAAATTACTGCTATAGTTATATTTATACTTATTTTACAATTTTTCCGTAATCCAAAACGTCAAATAAAGCATAATGACAACCATATTCTTTCACCTGTAGACGGCAAAGTCGTTGTCATAGAAGAAGTTGAAGAAAATGAATATTTTAAAAGTAAACGTTTACAAGTGAGTGTATTTATGTCACCCTTGAATGTTCACGTCACAAGGTTTCCTTTGGGAGGGACTGTTCTTTACAGCAAATATCATCCTGGTAAATATTTAGTGGCTTGGCATCCCAAATCTAGTACTGAAAATGAACGTACCACAGTCGTTGTCGAGAACGTAAATTTTGGAAAGGTATTATTTAGACAAATAGCTGGGGCTTTGGCAAAACGAATTGTAAATTATGCAAAAGAAAATGAACAAGTTATTCAAGGAACAGATCAAGGTTTTATAAAATTTGGTTCAAGAGTTGATTTATTTCTACCTTTAGACGCATCTATTAAAGTCAAATTAAATCAAAAAGTAAAAGGTGGTAAAAGCATAATCGCTGAAAAGAGATGACCTCAGAAGATATAGAAATAAAGTTTAGAGAAGCAGTAGATCGAATAAATGCTCATAAAGAGCCATTCCCTGCAGATATCCTTCTAAAACTTTATGCATTTTACAAGAAAGCAACAAATGACTATGGTCGCCCTTCGAGTAGAGAACCCTTAATTAATGCCTTTAAAACCAATGCGTTGTTTCAAGCAGAGGATATTAGTCAAGATACAGCCAAAAAACATTATATAGATTTAGTGGACAATTATTTTTTGTATCGAAAATAAAACCGTAATAACTTATATCTTAATATTAGGCGTGATTAAATCTATCATGTTATATTAGACAAGCTTGCCTTTAATGTCTCAATTTTTGCTAGAGTGTCTGCCTCCTTCTTCTTTTCACTTTGAACTACTGATTCTGGTGCATTATTTACAAAACGGTCGTTAGCTAATTTTTTTCTAACGGACACTAAAAAGCCCTCACAATAATTGAGCTCTGCATTAAGTTTTGCAATCTCCTCATCAATATCAATGGTCCCCTCTATTGGTATGAAATATTCGTTTGATTTCACTCTAAAACTAAGTGTTCCTTCGCTTTTCTTATCCGTGTAAGTTAGATTTGAAATATGACCTAATTTCGTAATGATGCCATCAAATACTTTTGAAGAATTTTCATTGTTCAAAACTGACAATTTAATAGCCTCTTTGAATGCAATATTTTTTTGTTTTCGAATTGTTCTTATACCAGAAATCACCTCAGAGGCAAAGTCGAACTCTTTTATGATAGCTGTATTAATGGGTGATATCTTTGGCCAAGTCGAAATAATTAAGGCTTCATCAGGCGTACGCTCAGCAATGTGTTGCCAAATCTCCTCAGTTAAAAAAGGCATGAAGGGATGTAAAATTTTTAGATTATTTTCTAAAATTTGAATAATGGCGTGATAGGTTGTTTTATCTATAGGCTGTTGATAAGCAGGTTTGACCATTTCGAGAAACCAAGAACAGAAGTCATTCCAAATGAGTCGGTAAGTCTCCATTAGAGCATCACTTAATCGATATTTATTAAAGTGATCTTCAATTAAAGCTAGTGATTGTTGAAACTTATTTTCATACCAATTCAATGCGACATTAGCATAAGTTGGTTGCTCTGTGTCTTTAATTTCCCAACTGTCGATAAGTCTGAAAGCATTCCATACTTTATTTGCAAATGCTTTACCTTGTTGACACAATGATTCATCAAACGGCAAATCATTCCCTGCGGGTGAACACATCAGCATTCCAACTCGTACACCATCAGCTCCGTATTTTTCCATAAGTTCTATAGGATCAGGTGAGTTTCCTAAAGATTTACTCATTTTTCGTCCTTGTTTATCGCGAACTATACCTGTGTAATAAACATTTTTAAATGGTAATTCCCCTCGATATTCATATCCTGAAATAATCATCCTAGCAACCCAAAAAAACATAATTTCAGGAGCAGTTACTAAATCATTAGTAGGGTAATAGTATTTAATCTCATCGTTTTCTGGATTTCTTATACCGTCAAAGACAGACATTGGCCACAGCCATGATGAAAACCATGTATCAACAACATCCGATTCTTGCCTCAGATCTTTGATGTTTAGTGTGGAATTACCTGTTTTCTCTTTGGCAAGAACTAGTGCTTCCTCAATTGTTTTAGCCACTACAAAATCATGTATTCCCTCACCATAAAAATATGCTGGAATTTGATGCCCCCAGTATAACTGACGTGAAATATTCCAATCCCTTACATTCTCCATCCAATTTCTATAAGAATTTTTAAACTTTGAAGGATGGAACTGAATGTTATCGTTCAACACATTCTCTAAGGCAGGCTTAGCTAAATCCTTCATTTTTAAAAACCATTGTACAGAAATTTTAGGTTCGATGACAGCTTTTGTGCGCTCACTAGTACCAACTTTATGCACATAATTTTCGGTTTTCACAAGAACTCTCAGTGCTTTCAATTCTTTTGCAATTTCTTTCCTCGCAAGTTCACGATCTACTCCCTCATAGTGCATTCCAAATCGGTTCAAAGTTCCGTCATCATTTAAAACATCTATGACTTCAAGGTTATGGCGCTCTCCTATATCTTTATCGTTAATATCATGAGCAGGCGTAATTTTCAAACACCCTGTTCCAAATTCCATATCAACGTAATCATCTTGAATAATTGGCACAACCCTATTACAGATTGGTACAATAACTTTTTTATTTTTTAAGTGTAAAAACCGTTCATCATTAGGATTGACACAAATCGCCGTGTCCCCCAAAATAGTTTCAGGTCTTGTGGTAGCAACTGTAATAACTTCGTCGCTTGCTTCTATTTTATAGTTTACATAATATAATTTATCAGTTCGTTCAACATGAAGGACTTCCTCATCAGATAGTGTGGTTTTAGCTTGAGGATCCCAGTTCACCATTCGATAACCACGATATATCAATCCTTTTTTGTGTAAATCAATAAACACGTCAATAACAGACTCTGACAAGTCCTTATCCATTGTGAATTTTGTACGTTCCCAATCACATGAACTACCAAGTTTCTTCAATTGCTCAAGAATGATTCCACCATGTTTGTGAGTCCATTCCCAAGCATGTTCAAGAAAATCTTCTCTACTAATATCGTTCTTGTTAATTCCTTCGCTTTTTAATTTTTCTACAACTTTGGCTTCAGTAGCAATTGAAGCATGGTCAGTTCCAGGAATCCAACAAGCATTGTACCCTTTCAGACGAGCGCGACGAATCAGGACATCTTGAAGAGTATTGTTTAGCATATGACCCATGTGTAGCACTCCTGTAACATTAGGAGGTGGAATAACTATGGTATAAGGTTCTCTTTTATCAGGTGTAGAATGAAAATAATTATGTTTCATCCAGTAATCGTACCATTTGCTTTCTACACTTATTGCGTTGTATTTGGAGGGTATGGACATGCTTTGGAATAGTTTTTGAATAGAATTGCACAAAAATACTTATAATTTGTATTCTGAAAAACTTAAAAGGACATAATATAGAATTCTTGTAAATACCAAGAGTCAAACTTTGTGTATTACATCTAATAATTTTGTAGAATATTTAAAAAGTAAGTATGTTTACAAGAATAAAAATGAAAAAAATGAAAAAAATTGTATCCATTTTACTCATAGGGTTATTTAGTTTATCCATAAATGCACAAGATAAAATAGCTAAAATTGAGTTTGAATCAGAAACCATCGATTATGGAACCATCAACAAAGGTGCCGATGGAGTTCGAGTTTTTAAGTTCAAAAATACAGGGTCTGCTCCACTTATTATTACTCGTGTTAAATCGAGTTGTGGCTGTACCGTCCCCAAAAAGCCTGATGAACCAGTATTACCAGGAATGACAGGTGAGATTGAAGTGAAGTATGACACAAATCGTGTCATGCCTATCCGTAAAACGATAACGGTAACCTCCAACGCAGAGACACCTACAATAGCTTTAAAAATTAAAGGTTTAGTGGTAGATCCAAATAAAACCAGTGTCTTAGAAAAGAAAAATAAAAGTTTGATAGAACAATAATTAATATGTTTAATCTCACAAAAACTCTTCTTTACAAGAAGAGTTTTTTTATACCCCACATTGAGTAATCTAAACGTTTTAAATGTGTAAAATTATTGAAACACTTTATGACATAAAAACTAGTTCGATTCTGTAAAAAAAGCACCCGTCAAGGATGCTTTTTTGAATATTAATTACAACAACAACTTAAATGTTTCTTTTTAGAGGAGATTTGGGATCTCTTACTTTATGTTTCATTAAAAGTAGGTGCATAATAATTGGTACACTTTAACACGATACGCTCATATTATTAATTCTAAATATAAAAAAATATTTTAATTTCATCGTTAAAAAGTATATTTTATCGATGAAATACAATAATAATTAACTTTTATCGTTTTTAAAATCTAAAAATCATCTCTTAACTAATGTAATAATAACTGAGTTTTGACAACATAAAAAAGATTTATGACTCATTTTACTCCCTAATTTTTAGAGTATCTTTAAGATTAATTTTGCAAATTTGCATTTTAATAAATTTTACTCACATGCCAAGTATTTCAACTAAAGGGCAAGCAATGCCGGAGTCGCCAATTCGAAAACTAGTCCCATACGCAGAGGATGCGAAAAAAAGAGGGACTAGCGTTTACCATTTAAACATCGGTCAACCCGACATTAAAACACCGAAGTGTGCACTTGATGCTGTAAAAAGAAATGATTTAGATATTATTAAATATAGTCGGTCTGAGGGTTCAGTAGCATACCGTAGCAAATTAAGCAGTTATTACGCTCAGAATGATATCTTCGTAAAAGCAGAAAATATTGTGGTAACAACAGGAGGAAGTGAGGCTTTGCTTTTCGCATTTGGCAGTGTCATGGATGTTGGAGATGAAGTTATAATTCCTGAGCCATTTTATGCCAATTATAATGGCTTTTCAACTGCATCTGGTGTTAATGTTGTTCCTGTAATTTCAAAAATTGAAGATAATTTTGCATTACCTCCAATTGAGGATTTTGAAAAACTCATTACAAATAAAACAAAAGCGATATTAATTTGTAATCCCGGTAATCCAACTGGTTACCTATACTCCAAAGAAGAAATTAAAAAATTAGCAGCCATTGTCATTAAACATGACTTATTTTTAATCGCTGACGAAGTTTACCGTGAATTTGTTTACGACGAAACTGAGCACTATTCGATACTACAAGAGAATGATTTAGATAGGCATGCGATTATTATTGACTCTGTTTCGAAACGCTATAGCATGTGTGGGGCAAGGATTGGTTGTGTAGTTTCAAAAAACGAAGAGGTTATAGAAACCGTTTTAAAATTTGCTCAGGCAAGACTATCTCCTCCGACATATGCACAAATAGCAAGTGAAGCTGCTTTGGATACACCTCAAAGTTATTTTGATGAAGTAATTAATGAATATGCTAGTAGACGTGATTTACTAATTAGCGAACTACAAAAAATTGATGGAGTTAAGGTCGCTAAACCAAGAGGAGCTTTTTATTGTATTGCAGAGCTACCCTTAAAAAATGCAGATGCATTTGCACAATGGCTGTTGGAAGTGTTTGATTATCAAAATAAAACAATCATGGTGGCTCCCGCTGCAGGATTTTATTCGTCGCCTGACTTAGGCTTAAATCAAATACGCATTGCTTACGTTTTGAAAAAATCTGATCTTATTAACTCAGTAAAGATACTTAAGGAAGCCTTAAAGGTGTACACGGAACAATGATTATTCAAGAAAACATATCACTAAAACCTTACAATACTTTTGGTATCGATGTAAATGCAAAATATTTTATTTCGGTCAGTTCTATTTCAGAATTACAACATGTTTTAGTGAATAATAAAGGGATTAAAAAGCTTATTATTGGTGGTGGGAGTAATATTTTATTTACTGAAGACATAGAAGGTCTTGTCATTCATTTAAACACCAAAGGTATTAAGTTAAGATCAACCGGTGATACTACTGTTGTCGTATCGGTAGCAGCAGGTGAAAATTGGCACGATTTTGTTTTATGGTCCTTAAAAAATGACTTTGGGGGCGTAGAAAATTTATCATTGATCCCAGGAAACGTTGGAACTGCTCCAATCCAAAATATTGGTGCCTACGGTGTTGAACTCAAAGATATTTTTGATTCCTGTGAAGCTATTGATTTAGCAACTGGTAACATTAAAACATTTTTAAAAAGTGAGTGTGACTTTGGTTACCGAGAATCTATTTTTAAAAATAAGCTTAAAAATAAATATATAATTTTAAATGTCAATTTAAGATTAAGTATCGATAATCACGGCATAAAGACTAATTATGGCACCATTTCGAATGAGCTACAAAAAAATAATATCACAAACCCAACAATCCAAGATGTTTCTGAAGCAATTATTAACATCCGAACTTCAAAACTCCCAGACCCTAAATTAATTGGAAATAGTGGTAGTTTTTTTAAAAATCCTGTTGTTTCAAAGGAAACATTTAAGCTATTAAAACTGAATTTTTCAGATATTCCTTCCTATGAAGTTTCAAACAAACTAGTCAAGATACCAGCTGGTTGGCTGATCGAAAAAGCCGGATTTAAAGGAAAAAGGTTTGGCTCTTATGGAGTCCATAGGAAGCAAGCTCTAGTCCTTGTTAATTACGGTGGGGCTAAAGGAAATGACATTAAAAATCTCGCCTACTTAATTCAAGACACTATTTTAAAAATTTTCAGAATATCTCTAGAGTTAGAAGTAAATATCATAGAGACAATTTAAGATATATATCCTCGTTATGTAGACACCAATTAGCTATTTGGTATGGTTATTGAATTGTTTTTTAAAACTTTTAATTTTTCAATTTTTGGCACATATATCTGAACAACATATTGTACGTCTTTTAAAAAATGGTGACAATGAGGCAATAGCTATAATTTATGAAAATTACGCAAGTGCATTATTTGGGATTATTTTAAAAATTACGATTAATGAGTCACTGGCAGAGGATGCGTTACAAGAAAGTATCATTAAAATTTGGAAATATGCACACAGGTACGATTCTAAAAAGGCTAAACTTTTTACATGGATGTATCGTATCGCTCGAAATACTGCAATTGATAAATTAAGAAGTCACAATTTAAAGCATCATAAAGAAGTCCAAATAACGAACTCTAACGTATTTAAACTAACATCAAGTAACTTTAATCAAGACACAATCGATTTAAAAAAACACTTGGCAAATTTAGATTTAAAATATCAGACAGTCATCAATGCCTTATATTTTGGAGGTATGACACAACAAGAAGCAAGCGACGAGCTCAATATCCCTCTAGGCACAATTAAATCGCGATTAAAAATTGGATTAAGGGAACTAAGAAAGATTTACAATCCATAATATAAAAATTAATGACATCAAGGATACAGAATTTCCTTAAATCGGGATTACTAGAAAAGTACGTTCAGGGTGAAACCACAAAACAGGAGTCTCATAAAGTTGACGACTTTATCAATCAACACCCAGAAATTAAAGAAAAATATCTCAAATTAGAAGCGCAACTTGAACTAGAAGCTCAAATTCATGCCGTTACTCCACCGGAGGGAGTTTTAGAATCAATATTTGATGTTATAAATAAAAAATCAGTCTCAGCATCAAAATCTACTGGTAGCATCATCCATTCATGGTTGGCCATAGCAGCAAGTATTATAGCTCTAGTCTTTGCCGGTACGGCATTAATGCTTTACAGTCATAATAAAGAGCTGTTAAGAGAAAATAACACTATTGTTGAAGAAATTTTTGATTTAAGAAAAGATATTGACGAAAACAACAATAAACTAGATGATATAGTACATGCGTTCAACAAATTAAATAATCCTGAAACTGAAAAATATGTCTTGCGTGGAAATTCAAGGGCTAAAAATTTAAAAACAGTGGCTTATATCAATGCTAGTGACAAGTCCTCCTTAATTGATGTTGTGTCGTTACCTGAACTTTCGGATGAACAAACCTATCAAATGTGGGCAAATCTGCAAGATAAAAAAATCAACTTAGGGACGTTAGGTACCTCTAACGGAAAACTTCAACCTGTCCCATATATTGAAGATGTCCTAAGTTTGAGCATCACTATTGAACCAAAAGATGCAAATGAATTTGAAACCAGTGAAAATTCGGTAGCTGAAATACCTATTAAGTCAAGAGAAAATTAATTTTTTACAGTTTCAAAACATGCCTTAATTTTTCCTTTGACACATTCTTCAGTTTATCTAAAAGACCTATCTTTGTACAAATTATTTTATCGTGAAACTTCTTTTAATAACAGTCATCCTTCTGGGTGCAGGAATCGCAGGAATAGCGATTAAATTATGGGCTAAAAAAGACGGTGAGTTTGCGGGAACTTGTGCGAGTCAAAATCCTCATTTAAATAAAGATGCTGAGGCATGTGGATTTTGTGGGAAAACTCCGGAGCAATTTAAAGATTGTCGTGACGAAAAAGTCTCGTAACTTCAATGCTAGTTGTTGATTTTATTTTCACTGCTTTTTGCTTCACTATTGGTGTTCAAATTATTTATTACGGTTTTATTTTTTCAAAATTTGCATTCGCTAAAACTGATGAGCCGTTAGTAAAAAACATTCCTGTTTCGGTCATTATATGTGCAAAAAATGAAGCTCACAATTTATCCTTGCTTATACCAAAATTACTTAGTCAAGACTACAATAAATATGAAATTGTATTGATTAACGACAATTCTGTAGACCATACATTAGAGATCATGGAAACCTACAGAGATGTTCATAAACATATCAAAATTGTAAATGTAAAGAATAATGAAACATTTTGGGGAAGTAAAAAATACGCATTAACACTAGGTATAAAAGCCTCAACATACAACTATTTATTATTTACAGATGCAGACTGTGTACCTGCAACAAATCAGTGGATAACCTCTATGGCTAGCCACTTTTCAAATAAAAAATCATTAGTTCTTGGTTACGGAGCTTACCAAAAACATAAAACGTCACTTCTAAATAAATTATTGAGATATGAAACGCTACTGACTGCGATACAATATTTTGGGTTTTCAAAAATCGGTATGCCTTACATGGGTGTTGGAAGGAATTTAGCCTATAGAAAAGAAGCCTTTTTTAAGGTAAACGGATTTGTTGATCATTTAAATATCAAGTCTGGTGATGATGATCTCTTTGTAAATCAAGTTGCTACTTCTAACAACACAGGTAATTGTTTTGTAACAAAAAGTTTTACAATATCCTCAGCAAAATCAACCTGGAGAGCATGGTACTATCAAAAAAGGCGTCATATTTCAACAGCCAATCATTACAAAATAAAACATCAAATAATTTTAGGACTATTTTTCACAAGCCAGTTATTATTTTGGTTATTAGGTTGTTCACTCCTGTTATTATCATTTAGCACTACCATTGTAATCTCTCTTATTGCAGTACGATTTTTTCTCATTTATGTCATCGTCGGTTACGCTGCCAAGAAATTAGAAGAATTGGATGTACTACTGCTTCTGCCCTTTCTTGAAATCTTTTTAATTATTACTCAATTTTCTATCTTTATCGTTAATTGTGTATCAAAACCTATCAATTGGAAGTAAATCAAGCGATCGAAAAGGCAAAAAAAAATAATCAAATAGCATTTAACTTTTTGTTAGACAAATTTTGGAATGATGTTTATGGTTTTTTGATTAAACGTACTGAAAATGAAAACGACGCTGAAGACATTACCATTCAAACTTTCTCACGGGCATTTGATAAAATAAACTCTTACAATCCATCCTATAATTTTAAGACATGGCTTATTACTATCTCAAAGAATTTGCACATTGATTTTTTAAGGAAAAATAAAAATAATATTTCCGAAGACAAAAGAAGAGATTCCGAGCATCGAGTTAGTCAAATTATTGATGAATCTCCCTCACCTGAAGATGTTATTATTACCAAGCAAAATTTAGCTGAACTCCTGTTAAATATAAAAAAATTGAAACCTCATTATCAACAAGTCATTCATTTACGCTTTTTTCAAGAATTAAGTTATCAAGAAATTTCAAATGAATTGAATGAACCTATGAATAATGTCAAAGTCAAATTACTAAGAGCGAAAAAATTATTGTCAGAAATTATTCAAAACAAAAAATGACCGTATTTCTAAAAAAATTAGGCCCAGGTTTATTGTTTGCAGGTGCTGCTATAGGAGTTTCACATTTAGTTCAATCTACGAAAGCAGGTGCAGACTATGGTCTTGGTTTAATTTGGGCATTAATACTTGTCAATATATTTAAATACCCATTTTTTCAGTTTGGTCCTCGTTATGCCTTAGCTACAGGAGAAAGTTTACTTAGTGGCTATAAGAAATTAGGAAAAGGAATTTTGATTTGCTACTACACACTCACATTCGCAACAATGTTTACAATTCAAACTGCTGTAACAATAGTAACAGCTGGGCTGGCACATTCGCTCTTTGGCAACATTCTGACAATTGAAATGTGGACGGTGGTTATTTTAACATTATGCGTAATAATGCTAATTGTTGGACGTTACAATCTACTAGATCAATTAATAAAAATTATTATAATCGTGCTAACGATAAGCACACTGGTTTCAGTGACAATGGCCCTATTTAAGACAGACATTCCTCTTTCCTATGTACAAATTTTTCCAAAAGAAGCTATTGATATTGGATTTTTAATTGCCTTTATGGGGTGGATGCCAGCACCCTTAGATATTTCAGTATGGCATTCGCTTTGGGCTGTTGAAAAAAATAACAACGATAATAAATATAATCTAAAAACCGGCCTTTTTGATTTCAATATAGGCTACTTTGCCACGATATTTTTAGGTCTATGTTTTGTTTTTTTAGGCTATTTGGTAATGTTTAATCAAAATGAAACATTTAGTAGTAATGGAGGACTATTTGCAAATCAATTAATAGATATGTACACCTCTAGCCTTGGTCAATGGGCTTACATAATTATAGGAATCGCAGCATTTACAACAATGTTTAGCACCACATTGACTACTCTCGATGCCTCTCCTAGGGCCATGCAGAAAACCTCTCAATTACTGTTCAATAAATCATTTAGTAAAGGATATTTGTTTTGGATTTTACTGCTAGTCTTTGGAACAATTGTCATATTTTTTGTTTTTGCATCAGAAATGGGTTTATTAATTAAAATTGCGACTATTCTGTCATTTATAACAGCACCTTTTTATGCAGTAATTAATTACATGTTAATTTGTAGTAAGCATACTCCTGAAAAATGGCGCCCATCAACTTTAATGCATGTTTTGAGTTGGCTTGGTATCTTATTTTTGTTAGGATTTAGTATTTGGTATATCACACAATTATAATGTTTTCTTTTGGTTTATAGTTTGTATCTTTGCATACTTATATTTGAAAAATGAGTGTAGAAATTGCTTCAAAAAATAATACCAGTCGTGCTCCTAAACCCAAATGGCTTCGTGTTAAACTTCCAACAGGTAAAAAATATACTGAGTTACGCGGTCTAGTAGACAAATATAAATTAAACACAATTTGCACCTCAGGAAGTTGCCCAAATATGGGAGAATGCTGGGGAGAAGGGACAGCTACTTTTATGATTCTGGGTAATATATGTACGCGTTCATGTGGCTTTTGTGGTGTAAAAACTGGGAGACCAGAAACTGTAGATTGGGATGAACCAGAGAAAGTAGCACGTTCTATAAAAATTATGAATATAAAACACGCTGTTCTCACAAGTGTCGACAGGGATGATTTAAAAGATATGGGAAGCATCATGTGGAGCGAGACCATTAAGGCTGTTCGGCGAATGAATCCAAAAACCACCATGGAAACATTGATACCTGATTTTCAAGGTATTGAAAATCATCTTGACAGACTTATAAAAGCTAGTCCGGAGGTGATTTCGCACAATATGGAAACTGTAAGAAGATTAACCAGAGAAGTGCGTATTCAAGCTAAATATGACAGAAGTCTCAATGTTTTAAAGTACCTCAAAAATGCTGGTCAAAGAAGAACTAAAACGGGATTGATGCTTGGCTTAGGGGAAACAAGAGAAGAAGTTATAGAAACATTGCACGATTTAAAATCAGCATCTGTAGATGTTGTCACCATTGGACAATATCTCCAACCGAGTAAAAGACATCTTCCAGTAAAACAATTTATTACCCCTGATCAATTTGAAGAGTATAGAGAAATTGGTCTTAATTTAGGATTCCGTCATGTTGAAAGTAGCGCTTTAGTTAGATCTTCATACAAAGCACAGAAACATATCCATTAAGATGATTACAGTAGCCTTAAATGGTTTTGGCCGTATTGGCAGGCGGGTATTTCGACTACTTCATGAGCATCCTGAAATTAGAGTAGTTAGCATCAACGATTTAGCCGAAGCAAAAACACTTGGTCATCTCTTAAAGTATGACAGCATACACGGTGTTTTTAATGCTATTGTATCAACATATAAAAATTATCTTATTGTTAATGACAGAAAAATACCGATACTAAATTATTCAAATCCAAAAGACCTTGATTGGCATAACAACAATATTGATATCGTCATAGAATCTACTGGAAAATTTAAATCTAAACCTATCTTAAGACATCATTTAAAAAAAGGTGTTAAAAAAGTAATACTGACTGCTCCTCCTGAAAGTGATGATATTCAAACCATTGTATTAGGTGTTAACGACCATTTAATTAATAACAGTGAGGACATCATCTCAAATGCCTCGTGTACAACAAATAATGCTGCGCCCATGATATCAGTTATTGATGCTTTAGCGCAAATACAACAAGCCTACATTACAACGGTACATTCTTATACAACAGATCAAAGCTTGCATGACCAACCACACCGAGATTTACGGAGAGCAAGAGCTGCTGGACAGTCAATAGTTCCAACAACCACTGGAGCGGCTAAAGCATTAACAAGAATATTTCCAAAACTAGCTGATGTAATCGGGGGATGTGGCATCAGAGTCCCAGTTCCCAACGGTTCACTCACTGACATAACGTTTAATGTCAGTAAATCAGTGAGTGTTTCAGAAATTAATAATACTTTTAAAAAGGCATCAAAAAAACATTTCAAAGGCATCATTGAGTATACTGAAGATCCTATTGTCTCAGTGGACGTATTAGGCAATAGTCATTCTTGTGTTTTTGATGCTCAAATGACCTCTGTCATTGGGAATATGGTAAAAATTATAGGCTGGTATGATAATGAAACAGCATATTCGCATCGAATCATAGAACTTATTGCCAAAATTTCCACAACATAAAACTTTTAGAAAAGCATAAAAACAGGAAAATAATGCATTTTATCGAATATATTGTTATATTTGACGATAAAACGGCTTCTAAATGTCCCAATTCAAATATTGCATATTTGTCTTTTTAGTCTTAAATAGTTTCTTATCCTTCCCTCAACAGATTGAAGATGATGTAGAAATTAGGCGTAATGAAATAGCTTTTAAAATAAGTGATACCAAACTCAAAATACAAAATGGTAATTTCGATGTCGCCTTAAAAAATCTTGAAAATCTATTATCTGAAACAGAAAAAATTAACGATAAGAAGAGTCAGGCAATAGTCCTTTCTAATTTTTCAGATTTATACTTAGCTACCGAAAATATTGAGAGTGCAGAAACTTATATTTTCAAGGCAATTTCGATTCAAAATAATATAGATGATCCTTTAAATTTAGCTATAAGTCGTTTTATCCACGGAAAAATAAAATTTAAAAAATTAGAATTCAAAACAGCGTTAGATCTTTTCAATTCTTCTAGAACTATTTTCAAGGAGCAAGGACTAGACAAAATGTATGTTGAGGCGACATTTAAAGTGGCAAAAACATTGATTGAGTTAAACAAATTAAATGAAGCTAACTTGCTTTTGGATGAAGTTATTTTACTCTCAAAAACATATGATTACAAAGATTTGCACAGTGCTGCATTAAATAACATCGGCCTTATCGCTTTCAAAGAAACTAAATTGGAGAAAGCATTAACCCAAACAAAGAAAGGATTACAACTATCTGTAACTATTAATGATTTGACGTTACAAAAAGAATCCAATCAAATCTTGGGTCTTATATATGAGGCACTAGGTTCATATGAATTACAAGCAAAAAGTTTAAAATCCTACATCAATTTAGATGATTCATTGGCCAAAATCGAAAAGGAGCGCACGTATCCAGAAAAAGAAAATACCAAACAAATAATTGCCGAAAAAGATGCCATCATAGAAAATCAAGAAAGTGAGCTTATCGAAAAAAAAGAGACAACTAGCTTGGCTCGACTAATCACTATTCTAAGTGTAGCATTAATTACCATATTATCATTATTAACACTTTCCTTATACAAAAACAACAATATTAGATTAAAAACTAATAACATGCTGTATAAGAAAAATGAAGAATTACTCACTGAAAAAGAGCGTGCTGAAATTGCGGCAAAAACAAAATCAAACTTTTTATCGACGGTTACACATGAGCTCAGAACACCACTTTATGCGGTGACAGGCTTGACCAAAATGTTGTTAGAAGAAAATCCAAAACCCGATCAAATACAGCATCTTAAGAGCCTACAGTTTTCAGGTGACTACTTACTCACTTTCATCAACGATATTCTTCAAATAAATAAGATTGAGGCCAACAAAGTTGAACTAGATCCTGAAATTTTTAATCTAAAAACGAAAGTTGAAAATGTTGTGGCAGCGTTAAATAATTCTGCCATGGATAACAATACCCTGATACACATTGAATATGATACAAATCTTCCTTACGTATTTGATGGTGATCAATTAAAAATATCTCAAATTCTAATCAATCTTATTGGTAATTCCATTAAGTTTACAAAAGACGGAGACATCTGGGTACGAGTGACTCAATTGAAAAAAACTAAAAAAAATCACTTCATTCGAATTGAAGTAGAAGACAATGGTATCGGTATTACCAAAGAAAAACAAGAGCACATGTTTGAGAGTTTTTCTCAGGGGTCTGTTCAAATTAATCGTAAATATGGAGGAACTGGGCTTGGCCTATCAATCGTTAAAGGTTTAATTGATATTTTAAAAGGCAAAATTTATCTAAAAAGTGAAATCGGTAAGGGGACTTCCTTTTTCATTGAATTATCCATAACAGAATCTGAAAAAACGGTTAAAGTTAAAAAACGAAACTATTCAGAGGACATCATCAAACTAGACTTAAAAGACGTGAAAATTTTAGTAGTTGAAGACAATAAGATCAATCAAATGATCACCAAAAAAATTCTAAATAAAATGGCCCTAAACTGTGATGTCATTGATAACGGCGAAGAAGCAGTTGAGATGGTGAAAGAGACATCGTACAATATCGTATTGATGGATATTCATATGCCAGGAATAAGCGGTATAGAGGCCACAAAGCGCATTAGAAGTTTCGATAAAGATCTTACTATTTTTGCACTTACTGCCGTGACATTGGAAGATAAAATGCAAGAATTCGACGAGGCTGGATTTAATGATATCATATCTAAACCTTTTAAACAAGAAGATTTTGAGAAAAAATTATATCTCACTTTGTCCGATGATAAACCAATCACCATAGCTTAACAACTATTTTAAGAATGACTCAATAGCAGAGTCAAAACTATTTGAATTTACCATTTTAGTTTGTATCGGTAAATAAAAAAGTTTGTGATCATCCACTTTACCTTCAAGCTTTACGTAATCTTTTTCAGTAGTAACAATTATTTCTTCTTTTTGAAAATTTAAAATATCTAATTGTTTAAAATCATAATGGTCCCTAAAAACTAAATGTTTAAATATAAGTCCCTCCTCAGTCAGATAATTAACTAAGGGTTTCGGATTTGCAATGCCCGTAACAAGTGTGAACTTTTTATTCGTAAGAGTTTTTAAGGACATCTCTTGCTGTTGTGAATAAATAAATTGAGAGTAACCTATATAACTAAAAAATAATTTCTGATAAGACTTAATACTCAATCGTTGCTTTATTTGAAAACATTTTTGTTGAGTAATATCATGCGGGCACTTTGTTACAACAACGATGTCAGCACGATCGGATCCAGATTTTGATTCACGCAAGTTTCCCACTGGTAACAACATATCGTCAACATACAAGTCATCATAACTTGTTAGTAGTATGTTTAAACCTGAATAAACTTGTCTGTGTTGGAAAGCATCATCTAGTAGTAAAAGTTTGGGTTCTTTATTTAATTTAATCAGGGACTCTATAGCAAGACGTCTATCCTCTCCTACCACCACTGTAATGTTTGAGAACTTTTGATAAAACTGAAAGGGCTCATCCCCTATAATTTGCGACGTAGCATTATTATCTGCAATTATAAATCCTTTGGTTTGTCTTCCATAACCTCTGCTAAGGGTTGTTATTTTATGCTTAGTTTCTAATAATCTAATTAAATATTCAATCATTGGTGTTTTCCCGGTACCACCAACGTTTAAATTCCCAACGCATATGATTGGAAAATTAAAACTTTTAGACTCAAATAGCTTTTGATTAAAACAAAAATTACGAACCCATGTAGCCACAAAATAAAGAGGAACAAACGGCATTAATATTTTTCTAAACATCTTCACAATGACGAAAGTAATTATTTATATTTGAACATAAATAAAATAATTATGATTGTTCAAAATGTCATCACTCATTTAGAAGAACTCTCACCACTCACTTATGCTGAAGAATATGACAACGTTGGTTTATTGGTTGGAAATCGT
The DNA here is from genome assembly GCA_905479065.1 of uncultured Flavobacteriaceae bacterium. Classification (GTDB taxonomy): domain Bacteria; phylum Bacteroidota; class Bacteroidia; order Flavobacteriales; family Flavobacteriaceae; genus CAJQLB01. Next base: position 58,182 of record CAJQLB010000036.1, read on the forward strand.
AAAGCACAGGTTACGGGGGTATTAGTAACCTTAGATACAACAGAAGGTGTAATTGAAGAAGCCTTAAAAAACAAGTGTAATCTTATTGTCAGTTTTCATCCAATAATTTTTAAAGGATTAAAAAAACTTACAGGCCATAACTATGTAGAACGAATTGTAATTCAAGCAATAAAAAATGATATTGCAATTTATGCAATTCATACGGCTTTAGATAATGTCATTAACGGTGTTAATGATGCTATTTGCAGACGTATGGAGCTACGTAATAAGCATATCTTGATACCTCAAAAGGGGACACTAAAAAAATTGATTACCTATGTCCCCAAAAGCAATCTCGTAAAGGTAAGAAATGAACTATTTAGGGTTGGAGCAGGTCGTCTAGAACATTATAATAAATGCAGTTTCAATATTGATGGAAAAGGAACATTTGAAGGTAATGTAACATCAAACCCAACAATCGGAAGTCAGGGAGCTTTTTATGAAAATGCAGAAGTCCAATTATCATTAATTTTCGAAAAGCACTTGGAGAAAAATATTTTACAAACATTGTTTGCGACACATCCTTACGAAAAAGTAGCTTACGAGATTTTGTCCATTGATAATCATAATCACAACATCGGAATGGGAATGATTGGAGAATTACCCGAGGCTATGGAAGAACTAAGATTTTTGAAATTCCTTAAGCAAAAAATGAACACCTCCTTCATTAAACATTCAAAAACTTTTAATAGAAAAATCAAAAAAGTTGCAGTTTTGGGAGGCTCTGGAAGCTTTGCCATTGAGCATGCGATTAAGCAGAATGCTGATGTCCTTATTACTGCCGACTTAAAATACCATGATTTTTTTAAGGCTGAACACAATATATTACTGGCCGATATCGGTCATTATGAAAGTGAGCAGTACACAAAATCACTTTTAGTAGCCTATCTTACAAAAAAAATTCCTAATTTTGCAATCATTTTATCAAACACAGACACCAATCCAATAAAGTATTCATAAGCATGGCAAAAAAGAAAGAAGTTAGCGTAGAAGAGCGTTTAAGAGCGTTGTATGATTTACAACTTATAGATTCACGTGTGGACGAAATTAGAAATGTCAGGGGAGAGCTACCTTTAGAGGTAAGAGATTTAGAAGACGAAGTAGAAGGTCTCAACACTCGTTTTCAAAAATTAAATGACAGTCTTACTGATATTGATGAGCAAATAAAATCTAAGAAAAATTTAATTGAGGAAGCGAAAGCATTAATCAAAAAGTATACGGAACAACAAAAAAATGTTCGAAATAACAGAGAATTTAATTCTCTATCAAAAGAAACAGAATTTCAAGAATTAGAAATTCAGCTTGCTGAAAAACACATTAAAGAATTTAAAGTTCAAATAGAGCAAAAAGATGAGGTCATTTCACAAACGAAATTAAAGTTAAAAGAACGTCAAGATCACCTCAAACATAAAAAAAGTGAATTAGATGCAATTCTTGCGGAGACAGAAAAAGAAGAACAAGCACTTCTGAAGAAATCTGACGATTATAAAAAGTCTATTGAAGAACGTTTAGTTGTCGCTTATGATAGAATCAGAGTCAATGTGAAAAATGGTCTTGCAGTCGTTCCAATTGAACGGGGTGCATCAGGTGGTTCATTTTTTACGATTCCTCCACAAGTTCAAGCTGAAATTGCTTCAAGAAAAAAAATTATTACAGATGAACACAGTGGCCGCATTTTGGTGGATGAAGCACTAGCAACCGAACAAAAGGCAAAAATGGAAAAGATGTTTGCCAAATTGTAACAAATTAAAATTATTTTAAAAAAAGCCTTTAATGATATGTTAAAGGCTTTTTTATTTACAAGATAATTCTGTTTATTGATATTTATAATTTCGTCTTATGAAACTGTTTACCTATTCATTCCTGTTGGCTTTACTATTTAATTGCCAAAACAATGCTCAAAAATCCATTAACGCGTTAAATGGAAAAAGCAAAATTGAACAAGACCTCATGAAGGCTAAGCCTACAATGGTGCCGCTTGAAAATGGTAAAGCTAGGGCTTATTTTGCAAGTGGCTGTTTCTGGTGTGTTGAAGCTATTTATGAAAGTCTTATAGGTGTAGAAGAAGTAATCAATGGTTACTCTGGAGGTCATACCTTAAACCCAACTTACGAAGCGAGCAACACTGGTAGAACAGGGCACGCTGAAGCAGTCGAAGTCATTTATGATCCTAATCTAATCGATTTTGCAACTTTAGTAGATGTCTATTTTGGTTCACAAAATTCCATTCAAGTAAATGGTCAAGGTCCTGACATTGGCTCTCAGTATCGCTCAATTATCTTTTACCAAAATGACAAACAAAAGCAGACCATCATATCAAAAAAAGAAACTCTATCTAAACAACTCAAAAAGCGATTGGCAGCTGAGATTATGCCATTTCAAAAATTTTGGATGGGTGAAGATTATCATCAAAATTATGAGCGTTTACACCCTGAATCAAGTTATATCCAAAGGATATCAATTCCAAGATTAAATAAATTTAAACGAAAATTTCCTCAATTGCTTAAAGACACTCATTAAATATTTAATGATCATTACTCTAAGAACGACATTATGAAAAAAATTGTTTTCGTGTTTGCGATACTAACTGTATTCTCTTGTAAGCAAAAGAAAGAACAAATAATAATTGAAGATATCTCAGTAGCACAAAAAATAGCGAATGCTCACGGCTTCAAAAGGTGGGACAACGTGACATCAGTTGAGTTTACTTTTGGTGGACAAATTGAGGATACAAACAGTGGGCGCTCATGGGCTTGGAATCCAAAAACTAAAGACATTAAACTCAAGAAAAGCAACAAGACTGTTGTCTATAATCAAAAGCAATTAGACTCATCAAATTTAAAAATAGATAAAGCATTTATCAATGATAAATTTTGGGCGTTTATCCCCTTTCAGCTTGTTTGGGATACTGGTGTTTCAATTTCTAAACCCATAAAGTCTTTAGCTCCAGTAACAAATACAGAATTAAATAAATTAACCTTGTTATATTCAAATCAGGGAGGTTACACACCAGGAGACGCTTATGACATCTACTTCAACAATGATTATATCATAAAGGAATGGACGTTCAGAAGAAATAACGCAACGGAAGCAACACTTACTAATACATTTGAAAATTATATTGATATCGAAGGAATAAAAGTAGCACAAGAACACAAAAAGGCTGATGGAAAGTGGAACCTTTTAATAAGAGATCTCAAAATCCAATTTGAGGAATAATTTGACAAAGCGAAAGTATTAACTCTTATTTTCTTTATTTTTGAAATAATCCAAAAACTAAAACATTGTCTAGACATCAACTCGGTATTGATTACGCGAAACAAAAAGATCATGAGGATGTATTATCGTCATACCGAAATCAATTTCATATTCCAAAGGGTAAAAATGGCAATGAACTCATTTATTTTTGTGGAAATTCTCTTGGTTTACAACCAAAATCAACTAAATCCTATATCAATCAAGAACTAACAGATTGGGCAAATTTAGGAGTTGAAGGACATACTGATGCGAAAAACCCATGGCTACCTTATCACGAGTTTTTGACTGAAGCTACAGCGAAACTAGTTGGTGCAAAACCAATAGAAGTAGTGACCATGAATTCATTGACGGCCAATCTCCATTTTATGATGGCCTCTTTTTACAGACCAACAAAGGAACGTTATAAAATAGTAATCGAGAGTGATGCTTTCCCATCAGATAAATATGCTATGGAATCACAGTTACGTCACCATGGATTTAATGATACAGAGGGTCTAATTCTCTGGAAACCTAGAGATGGTGAAGATTTGCTGCGCTATGAGGACTTAGAAACAATACTGGAATTACAAGGTAACGAAATTGCCTTAGTCATGATTGGAGGTGTTAATTATTACACCGGTCAATTCTTCAACTTAAAACTCATTTCAGAATTAGGTCATAAATTTGGTTGTATGGTTGGTTTCGATTGTGCTCATGGCGCTGGGAATGTTAACTTAGATTTACATGACTCAGGTGCAGATTTTGCCGTGTGGTGCACTTATAAATATTTAAATGCTGGACCAGGTAGTTTATCAGGTTGTTTTGTACATGAGCGCCACGCCTACAACAAATCTCTCAATCGGTTTACTGGATGGTGGAGCCACAATAAAGATACTCGTTTTAATATGCGACATGAATTTGATTGTATCCCGGGTGCCGAGGGGTGGCAGTTAAGTAATCCTCCTATTTTATCCATGGCAGCCATTAAGGCATCCTTAGACATCTTTAATAGCGTCGGATTAAACGTGCTTATAGACAAATCAAAAGCATTAACTGGCTACCTAGAATTCTTATTAAAGCAACTTGGAGAACATACTATTAAGATTATCACTCCAGAAGATCCTGATTCTCGCGGTTGTCAATTATCAATTCAAGTTTTAAATGCAAATAAAACGTTACATGATAAATTAACCAAAGTAGGAGTGGTTACTGATTGGAGAGAACCTGACGTTATTAGGTGTGCACCTGTTCCGTTGTACAATTCTTTTACCGACGTCTATTGGATGGTAAAAAAAATGAAAGCTATTTTAAATGAATAATCAACAACAAAATATATTGATAATTGGAGCCGGTCTTTGTGGCAGCTTACTAGCCTTGAGACTGGGTCAGCGTGGTTATAATGTTAGCGTCTACGAAATGCGAGATGATTTACGCACCAAAGATATTTCTGCTGGTCGCTCCATTAACTTAGCATTTTCAGACCGTGGAAATAAGGGAATTAAATTGGTAGGGCTGGAGGATAAAGTCAAGAAATTATGCATTCCTATGAATGGCCGTATGCTTCATGACAAACAAGGCAATACCTTTTTATCAAATTACAGTGGTCGAGCTCACGAATATATAAATTCTATCTCAAGAGGTGAATTAAACAGACTTCTAATAACTGAAGCAGAAAGGCATGATAACGTTACCATTCACTTCAACAAAAGATGTCAATCTGTAGATTTTGAAAAGACGACGGCCACTTTTCAGGACTGCAATACAAAAGGCATATTCATTGAAGATGCTGACGCCATTATTGCTACTGATGGTGCTGGATCTGCATTACGAAAAAGTTACTATTTAGAACGTAAATTTTTGTTTAGCTTTTCACAAGACTACCTGACACATGGATATAAAGAGTTAAGTATTCTTCCAACAGCGTTAGGAACTTATAAAACCTATAAAAACGCATTACATATTTGGCCGAGAGGAGATTTTATGATCATAGCTTTACCTAATTTAGATGGCAGCTTTACAGTTACTTTATTTCTGAGTTATTCAGACGGAAAATACAACTTCAACAATCTAACAACTCCAGAAATTGTCACCGAATTCTTTCAGAGTGAATTTCCAGATGCTTTAGAGTTAATGCCAAATTTGGCTGAAGATTTCTTTAAAAATCCAACAGCTCCGCTGGGCACAGTAAAGTGTTCTCCTTGGCATTATAAAGGAAATACATTACTTATGGGAGATTCAGCACATGCTATTGTTCCTTTTTATGGACAAGGTATGAATGCCTCCTTTGAAGATGTGGTAGAGTTTGACAAAGTTTTGGATCAAAACTTAAACAGTTGGGAAGCAAATTTCAGCACCTATGAAAAAAATAGAAAAAAAGACACCGATGCAATAGCAGACTTAGCAGTTGATAATTTTCATGAAATGAAAAGTCATGTTGGTCAAACCATATTTCAAGAAAAGCGAAAAATAGAGATGGCACTTGAAAAAGAATTTCCTAATGATTATTCCTCTAAATACTCTCTAGTTACTTTTAATGAGGATATCGGTTACCGTGAAGCCATGCTGAAAGGTAGAGCACAAGATAAAGCTATTTTAAACATGCTTTCCGATGAGGTAATCGGTGTTAATGGAAATTTAAGAGATATTTTAAACAAAGTAAAAAGTGAAACCACATCGATTCTTGAAGATGATAGAATTGCTGGATTAAAATAAAAAAAATGAGTCAGAAAAAAGTAACACCCCGAGGTGCATATCCGCACACAAAACGTGTAGGTGATTTTATATTTGTATCCGGCACAAGTTCGCGACGTCCAGATAATACAATTGCTGGTGTTGATATTATAGACGAGATGGGAACAAAACGTTTAAATATAGAAGCTCAAACTCGTGAGGTTTTAAAAAATATTGATGCAAATCTACAAAAAGTTGGATCCTCTATAAAAGATGTGGTAGATGTCACGACTTTTTTAGTAAATATGAATGATTTTGCTGGATATAATATAGCCTATGCAGAGTTTTTCAACAAAGATACAGGGCCTGCACGAACTACAGTGGCGGTGCATCAATTACCACACCCAGATTTGGTAGTGGAAATTAAAGTAATGGCTTTTAAGCCATTATAAACGATTAAATTTTAAATAAATGAACACACTATTTGGTACTGCAAAATCTAGATATACCCTATTTTTACTGATGCTGTGTGTTTTATCTCAGGGACAAGACAATTGGGATGCAATTATTCAAAATAATTTAAAAGATATCATCTGGCAACACAAGGAATTTGTGAGTATTCCAAATCTCCCAGAAAACCAAGAACTGATGCTCCAAAATATGAATTGGGTATCTGATCAATTTAAAATACTCAATTTTAAATCCAGTTCCTTAAAATCATCTACACTTCCAATTCTGTTTCTAGAGAAGGAATACCATCCTAAATTGAAAACCGTATTATTTTATTTTCATTTGGATGGTCAACCAGTTGATGCTGCCAATTGGAATCAAAATGATCCTTTTAAACCAGTATTAAAAAACAAGGACGATCAAGATAATTGGAAACCAATTAATTGGGATACAATTAATCACAACATAGATGACGAATGGCGCATATTTGCCAGAGCTGCTGCAGATGATAAAGCACCAATTATTATGTTGTTAAACGCTTTAAAAATTTTAAACTCAAAATCTATTGAGCCTTTATTCAACATCAAAATAGTTTTTGATCCTCAAGAAGAATATGGTTCTGATGCGTTTTTATCAACTCTTAATCAATATCAAAGTCGCTATGCTGCAGATGCTATGATCATAATGGATGGACCTGCTCATGAATCTAACAAACCAACGTTAACTTTTGGTTGTCGTGGGATCGCAACATGTACAATTACAACCTACGGTGCAAAATTACCTCAGCATAGTGGTCATTTCGGTAACTATGTGCCAAATCCTGTCTTTTCACTATCTTCAATTATCAGTAGTATGAAGGACGAAAACGGAAAAGTTTTAATCAAAGATTTTTATTCGGGTATAAACCTTTCAGCAGAAGAGCAAGTGATACTCAATAATGTCCCAGATAACCCAAAAGCGCTCAATACTAGACTTGGTATCTCAAGGTCTGAAACTGTTGGCAAAAATTATCAAGAAGCATTACAATACCCCTCTTTAAATATTCGGCAAATAGAAACCTCATGGAAAGGTGACAAACCTAAAACAGTGATTCCGGAGTTTGCTAAAGCAAATATTGATGTACGATTAGTGGTTGAAACTGATGGTAAAACACAATTGGATAAAGTGAAATTACATATTGAAGATTTAGGTTATTTGGTTTTAGATCGGGAACCATCAGATGAAGAGCGTTTAAAATATTCTAAAATCGTAAAATTTACAAGATCAAATGGTGTTAATGCGTTTAGAACAAATTTAAACTCGACAGTAGGTACAGCGCTCCGACAAAGCTTAACTAGTGCCTTTGATGAGCCACCCATTTCCATAAGAACTATGGGAGGCACTGTACCCATTATTTCGGCAGTAAAAACATTAAATATTACAGCGATTATTGTGCCAATGGTAAACATGGATAATAATCAACATAGTCCAAACGAAAACATTCGAATAGGCAATATTCGTGAAGGTATTAAAATGTGTATTGCTATCTTACAAACTAAATTTAAGACAACAGGATAACATGGACATTGTAAAAAATTACATCAACGGTGACTTTCATAATCCAAGTAATAATGAATGGATTAATAATTACAATCCTTCAGATGGCAAAGTATATGGCAAAATTCCAAACTCAAACAAAAAAGATGTTCAAAAAGCCCATAAGGCTGCTAAATCTGCTTTTCAAAAATGGTCAAAAACTTCACTCGAGGAACGGAGCCGCATCATGATTAAAATAGCTGAGGGAATTGACGCTAATCTTGATCGTCTTGCAAAAGCAGAAAGCAAAGACAACGGCAAACCCCTTTGGCTAGCAAAATCTGTAGACATCCCAAGAGCATCAAGTAACTTTAGGTTTTTTGGAAATGCAATTACACAATTTGCAAGTGAAAGCCATGAGAATGTTGGAGATAATACCATCAACTATACATTGCGTCAACCGATAGGTGTTGTCGGGTGTATCTCGCCATGGAATCTCCCTCTTTATCTTTTTACATGGAAAATTGCTCCTGCTATCGCTGCAGGTAATTGCGTGGTTGCAAAACCAAGTGAAATTACTCCAATGACTGCTTACTGTTTAGGAGAAATAATAAATGACGCTGGACTTCCCAAAGGAGTCCTTAATATCGTTCACGGCACTGGTGAGTCTGCCGGTCAAGCCATTATAGAGCATCCAGACATAAAAGCAATTAGTTTCACAGGCGGAACAGCAACAGGAGCCCATATTGCCAAAATCACTGCACCAATGTTTAAAAAGTTATCTCTAGAACTTGGAGGTAAGAATCCAAACATCATTTTTGACGATTGCGATTATGATGACATGCTTACAACTACGGTACGCTCTTCGTTTGCTAATCAGGGTCAAATTTGCTTATGCGGCAGTCGAATTTTTATTGAAGACACTATTTATGAGCAATTTAAAACTGATTTTGTGGAACGTGTCAAAGAATTGAAAGTTGGCCATCCTTCAGAATCAGACACAAAAGTTGGTGCTTTAGTCTCAAAACCACATTTAGAAAAAGTAATGCAGTATATTGATATCGCAAAAGAAGAGAATGGCACTATTTTGTGTGGTGGAAATCAGGTAGTATTGAAAAATTACGAAAATGGTTATTATTTAGAACCGACAGTGATAGAAGTACCCACGGATGAGTGCCGTGTAAATAAAGAAGAAATATTTGGTCCAGTTGTCACGATTATGCCTTTTACTAAGGAAAATGAAGTATTAACTATGGCGAATAAATCAGACTACGGTCTATCTGCCACTCTTTGGACTAATAACTTAAAACGTGCAATAAAAATGACTAGCCAATTACAAGTTGGTATTGTTTGGGTAAATACTTGGATGATGCGGGATTTACGCACCCCTTTTGGTGGTATTAAAACATCTGGTATTGGTAGAGAAGGTGGTTTTGAAGCGCTAAGATTTTTTACAGAACCTAAAAATGTGTGTATAAAATATTAAATTATGATATTATTAGTAGTCGACATATAATTATGTCTCTGCAATTGTATCCATAAAGAAAATTAAATCTTGAAAGAGTGGCAAGAAATAGAGCGTTCGATCATGTTTCGAGGTAAAGACTACCGCAGTGGATTTGACGCAATTGATAATTTTGTTTTATTTACTATCAAAATGATAAAGAAATCTGGTTTCAAATATCTCTCGGAGATATCAAAAAAATAAATCAATAACCAATATAAACATCAGACTAGCTGATACTTGAAAATGGACTTAAACTTAAACAATAAATATGCACTCGTTTGCGGCAGCACAGCGGGTATTGGAAAAGCGACAGCATTGGCTTTAGCAGCAGAGGGAGTACAAGTTACACTTATTGCAAGAAATGAAGACAAATTAAAACAGGTATTGACCGAGCTACCTCAACATAAAACACACGACTATATTGTAGCAGATTTCTCCAATCCTTCCGACTTGAAAAGTAAAGTTTCAGAGTTTATTTTTAATAATCATGGCTTTCATATTTTGGTGAATAATACTGGTGGTCCAAAAGGTGGCCCAGTTTTTTCAGCCGCTGTCGATGAGTTTGATAGTGCGTTTACGCAACATTTAAAATGTAATCATATCTTAACACAAATTGTGGTTCCTTTTATGAAAGAAGAAGGTTATGGACGTATCGTAAATGTTATTTCAACCTCTGTAAAACAACCTTTAGATGGTTTGGGTGTAAGTAATACCATTCGTGGTGCTGTCGCTAATTGGAGTAAAACATTAGCTAACGAGCTTGGTCAATTTGGTGTAACGGTAAATAACGTCCTTCCCGGAGCTACTGGAACAGAACGACTATCTGAAATTATTAAAAACAAGTCTGCAAAGACAGGAATCACGGTAGATGCTGCATCGAATGCGATGAAAAATGCAGTACCAGCCAAACGGTTTGCACAACCGGAGGAATTAGCTCATGCGATAACGTTTTTAGCAAGTCCCCGTGCGTCTTATATAAATGGCATTAATTTACCCGTTGATGGTGGACGAACAAAATCTTTGTAACTTTATATTAATAATAATCTTAAACAAAATATCATGACTACACTATTTGAACCCATTAATTTTAAGGCATGGATTGATGAACACAGACATTTATTAAAACCCCCTGTAGGCAATAAAGTGGTATGGAAAAATGGTGATTTTATTGTCATGGTTGTAGGTGGCCCTAACAGTCGAAAAGATTATCATTACAACGAAACACCTGAGTTTTTTTACCAAGTGGAAGGAGACATCATACTAAAAGTTATTGACAATGGCCTTCCAAAAGATATTCATATCAAAGAAGGTGAGATTTTTTTACTTCCTCCCAAAGTTCCTCATTCACCGCAGCGAAGTGCTAATACTGTTGGTTTAGTTATAGAGTATCCAAGAGAAAAAGATATGCAAGATGCTCTTGTTTGGTATTGTGAAAAGTGTACCACGCAACTCTACAAGGAAAACTTCAAATTAGACGATATTGAAACTGATCTACCTATTATTTTTGACAACTATTACGGTGATGAACAAAAAAGATCCTGTTCAAATTGTGATATGGTAATGCAACCCCCTCAATCATAAGAATACTAAAATTAATGAAACGTAAACTTCGTATTAACGGCCACTCTCATCTTCTTCCTTATCCCGAAGAAATTCCTCAATTCATGAAAGATAAAGGTATATTTTGGGTTGATAAAGATCGTAAATTCATGTTACAAAAAGATTGGAATCGCCCAATTACCGATTCAAGTTTCTTTTTAGATGAGAAGTTAGCATGGATGGATCGTTTTAAGATTGATCACGCTGTCATATTAAATTTATCACAATTATACGGCAATGGTTTACGTGTTGAAGAAATGAAACAAGCACTGAGATTTCAAAATGATTTTAATGCAAAAATTCAAAAAGAAAACCCAAGTAAATTCACTTCTGGATTTGTCGTTCACCCTGGCTTTGTAAAAGGAGCTTGTTGGGAAATTGAGCGTTGCGTTGAAGATTTAGGTATGCAATTACTATGTTTGCCCACGCATTACATGGACACAATTGGGACTTGGAGATGTATATTTGACGAGGCAAACGAACCCATTTTTGAGCTCGCTAATAAATACCATCTTGCTATAGAAATACACCCATATGACGGAGAAAAATTCATCAAACTTGAAAACAACTCTTGGCGCTTTCACCTAATATGGATGTTAGCACAGTGCGCTGACGCATATCACTTCTTAACTTTGAATGGATTTCAAGATAAATTTCCAAATATGCGAACATGTTTTGCCCATGGAGGTCAATTAGCACAAATTAATCTAGGTAGAAGAATTCAAGGGTTTGATGGTCGCCCAGATTTATTTGAAGGAAAAAGTCACCCAAGAAAAGCTGTTGGACATGAAAACATCTTCTTTGACACACTTGTCCATGACACAGGTGGTTTGGAGTTACTCATAAAAAATCAAGGATATAAACAGGTGTTGATGGGTCTAGATGACCCATATCCATTAGGAGAAATGGAAAGCGAGAAACAATCGTCTTATCCTGGTAAAATCTTAGACTTAGCGATTGAAAGAAAAATCATCACAGAAAATCAACGCGATGCGATATGGGAAGACAATGTTATTCAATGGCTTTGTGGCAACAATGAAATATCAAAACAAACGTTTATTAATCGAATTTTAAGTTGATGAATTTTTTACCCGATGCACTTGATGAATATGTCATCAAGAACAGTCAAAAAGAGCCGAAATTATTAACTCAACTGCACAAGGAAACATACCAAAAAATATTACAACCACGTATGGTAAGTGGTCACTATCAAGGTAGGTTACTCAGTATGATTTCTAAATTAATAAACCCTAAAACCATTCTAGAAATAGGAACATATACGGGATATTCAGCTTTATGTCTTGCCGAAGGCTTGCAAGACTGTGGAGAGCTACACACAATTGATATAAACGAAGAATTAGTTGATTTTCAGCGTAAATATTTTGACAAATCTGACTATGGCAAATGTATTTACCAACATTTGGGTAATGCCTTAGAAATCATTCCGACATTGGAGCAAAACTTTGATTTGGTATTCATAGATGCCGATAAAATCAATTACTCCAAATACTTTCACATGATAATTGAGAAGTTAAACTCAGGAGGAGTTTTAATTTCTGACAATGTTCTATGGAGTGGAAAAGTTTTAGAAAAAAACATTAAAAAAGAAGATCACACTACTATTTCAATTAATGCCTATAATCATTTGGTAAATACAGACAAAAGAATTGAAACTATCATGTTACCGATTCGAGATGGGTTAACAATAAGCAGAAAAAAGTGATTTAAAATTTTCTTTTAACTGATCCCGTAAAATCTTCCAAACCGTCTTTCACTTTTGTGATTTCTTCATTAATACTACTCGTGACATCTGTATCAATCCCATGCTTAGTTGCATTATTAGAAATCTCTTGTTTAATATCATTTGTAGCATTTTTTAAGGTTCTCATACCCTTTCCTAAACCTCTTGCCATTTCAGGTATTTTATCTGCTCCAAACACCATTACGACAATGAAAAGAATCACTGCAATTTCTGCACCACTGATGAATAAAAAATTAACTTGATAATTCACCATACAAATATACTGCACTTTTAATAAAATTATTAAAAAAAGCTTTTTTTAAAATTATAAATACGCTCAATTAATTTTTATTCTTAAATCTTTCAAATTTACTTTGACTAATTTCCTTGGGCCATGAATTATTAGACGTATCAATATCAGCTGTCTCTAAATCAGGATCAATTGTAATAGAAATAATTTCTTTATTCGTGGCAACAATTTTACTGACTTCACTATCATTAAATCTCCATATTTGCGCAGGGTAAGTTACCTTTTCTTTTGTTCCATCAGCATAGGCATACTGAACAATAATTGGCATAACCAACCCTCCTGGCTTATCAAATGTAATGTTGTAAAAATATTTTGGGGTCTCAATGTTCTCACGCTCTTCAGGAGAAAAATTATCTATTAAATATTCCTTGAGTGTTGGCGCATTGTCGAGTGTAGTGCCATTTTTTATTTGTGCATCTAAATCCTCATTACCTTCTTCAACCAGAAACACCAATGACATATCATTAACATTTTGACCTCGTCTCATAGCTCTAATTTTCGCTTCTCGCCCGGGAGTTGACGTTACATACATTTTTTTGACATCCTTAAGCCCTATATCAGTAACATCTGTTGTATAAAACCATCCACGCCAAAACCAATCTAAATCCATGGCTGAAGCATCTTCCATAGTCCTAAAAAAATCCTCTGGCGTGGGATGTTTAAATTTCCAACGATTTGCATATGTTTTAAATGAATAATCAAATAGCTCCCTCCCCATAATCGTTTCTCGCAAAATATTAAGGGCCGTGGCTGGTTTACCGTAGGCATTATTTCCAAATTGATAAGTATTAAGCCCTTTTGTCATAATTGGAGCTATAAAATCTTGATTACCAGCCATATAAGGGATTATTTTTGATGCTGGACCACGTCTAGATGGAAAGGAAGTATCCCCATCTGCAAGAGCATCAGGATACTTTTCTCCAAAATCACCTTGAGCTACATATTGTACAAAAGTATTCAATCCCTCATCCATCCATGTCCATTGACGTTCATCACTATTAATAATCATTGGAAAAAAATTGTGCCCGACTTCGTGTATAATAACACCCATCATACCATATCTTACTCGACGTGAAATAACGCCGTTTTTATCAGGTCGACCAAAATTATAGCATATCATAGGATATTCCATACCCATTGGTGCACTCACTGAAATCGCCTTGTGATATGGATAATCAAATGTCATTCTCGAGTATGAAATTAAGGTACTAGCAACCGTTTTTGTAGACCAATCACCCCATAACGGGTTAGCTTCACTAGGATACATGGATACGGCCATAACATCCTTATCACCAATATTTACCGCCATCATATCCCAAATAAATTTTCGAGATGAAGCCCATCCAAAATCTCGAACATTTTTTGCGTGTAATTTCCAAGTTTTAGTTTTATTAGATTTTGATTTTTCAGCCTCTAAAGCCTCTTGTTGAGAGACAATTACAACAGGTTCATTATACGACGACTGTGCTTTTTTGTATTGCTCCATCATCTTTTTTGTAAATACCTCTTTCCTATTTACAAGCTCACCTGTTCCATCCAAAATATGATCTGCAGGAACAGTTATATCAACCTCAAAATCCCCAAACGGTAGTGCAAATTCATCACGACCAAAAAATTGTGCATTCTGCCATCCTTCAACATCGTTATAAACAGCCATCCTTGGATAAAATTGTGCCATGACATAAATCTTATTATCGGTATCGGCAAAATATTCATACCCAGAACGTCCCCCTTCTTCAACATGATTATTTATGTTGTACCACCATTGTATATCAAAAGAAAATTGATCCCCAGTTTTCATCGTATTTGGAAGTTCAATCCGCATCATTGTACCATTAATCATATACTCAAGACCTTTACCATTGACATCTAGTACTTTTTCTATATTAAAACCACGCTTAAATACATTTTTCATATATGTTTTAGCAAAAGCTGATGGTTTTAATGTCACACCACCCTTTTCTATTAAAGGAGACTTTGAATTGGGGGCCCTCATGTTTTGGTCTAATTGAATCCACAAAAACTTTAATTCATCTGGTGAGTTATTAGTGTAAGTTATGGTCTCATATCCTGACAAGCGACTGTTGGCATCATCTAATTCCAAACTCATTTTGTAATCAGCTTGCTGCTGGTAATATGCGGGTCCAGGAGCACCTGAACCAGTTCTAAACATATTTGGTGTCGCAAATTCATCGTAAAGTTCTTTGAACTTATTTTCATTTTTGTGACCAGAATATCGTTCTGGATCATTGGTCTTTTGTGCTATTACCATAGCGGTTGAAAACAAAATAGGTAGGAAATAAAATTTTAAGCTTTTCATAGTTACTTACAGTTAATTTAATGCTGTTTTGAAAACAATTATCATTTAAATGTAATTGTCGCTAAATTATTTTGTGGCGTTAAAACAAAACTATCGTTTTGGTTATTAATATTAGTTTTTATAATATTTTGCTGTTGCTCAAACATCTCAAATAGAACATAATTTGAAGCTTCAAACTGAGATATGTTAGGGACATTTAAAATTTCAAGATAGCAAAAGATTAAATCGTCCTCATATTCTTTTCCAACAAATTTAAAATCAGTTGGTTGATTATTTATTTTAAACTGAACTTTTTTTGACAGATACAAATCAATGTAATTATCAATCTTTTTTTCGATTGTCTGAGTATTCAGAACAACCTTTTTATCATATCTTTCATGAATTAGTTTTTCTAAATCTTCAGTGAACATCTGTATAATAATTTGAACAGATTCTTTCTCCTGCACATACTCAACTTGTGTAATACTAACATAATATTTGTGTGGATAGGTAAAAGCACACGTCAGCATTAGAAAAGGCACTAACAAAAGTTTTGAAAATTTCATGAGTAAAAACTTAATTTCGTGACTAAATTAATCATTTTTGTAAATAATTTATTGTCTCTAATCATAAAATTAATCTAAAATTTCTTTTTTATATTCATGTATTGATTATACTTAATTATTAAGTAATTATAGATTTCAATATTACTTTTGTCTTTACATTTAATTTCAAAATTTTCATCTTCAGAACAGAAATAAAAAAATTCTTCTCTTAAATTTTTACTCAAGGGATAATCTCTAAAAAATTCTATTGAAACACTTCGTTTGACGGTATTTAATAAAGCAATATTGGCTTCCTGCTTTACGCGTCGCTTTAACATTTTAGTTCGTCCAGAAATGGTATTAAGTAATTTGTGAACGTTTAAAACAAATCCAAATCCAATGTATGGAATTAATTTACCGGCATCAGCCTCATGTAATCGCCGTTCACTTTGCGTCTTAGGCTTACCTGTATATCCTGGAATTCCAACATCATAAAAATCAATTGGTTTTTTCATTTCATTATTTTTCAAATCATATTCCAAGTCACCTGAAAGAATCTTTCCCACTGTAATTTCAGGAAGATTATTTACCTGTTCTTCTAAAAAAACATTTATTGCCTGTTCCCTGAAAATTTTAGGAGTCACAATTATGGACATCAATTTGTATTGAACTGAAGAAAATACAATTGTATCATTGATTTTTGCTTGAACATCAAAAAAACCTGCTGTATTAGTCGTTGAAAATTTATTACTTGTTTTATTAATGACATGAATTCCTTCAACATCGGTACTCCCAAACACCTGACCTTGGATAAGAACTGACTGCGAAATACATGTTGACGTACAAAAACCAACAAAAATAAATATCAAACATTTAATTTTTATCATTCTTATTTGCCTGAAATTCTTCTCTTCTTTTAACCAAAAAGTTTATAAACTGTAATTCTTGCTCATCTTTTAGTAAGGATATTTTGAGTCCATAATCTTCAACAAAGTATATAAATTCAATGATATTTTTTTCTGAAATACTGAGCTTCTCTACTAAATATTTCATAGAATATTTTTCTAAAATGTCTCGGTCTGACGCCCATTCGCTGTCTTTATTTTTATTGACTGGGTTTAGAAATGACTGTGACAAAAGGTCTATTATCTTCAAAGCATCCGCTGTAAAGTACATCCGGTTATCTGGAATCGCCACATTTCTAACCCCAGACAAATAATCGTCTGTAAAATTAAACTTATCAAGATTGTCCAAACCAAAATATAATACATCTAAATTTGGATTCACGGTTTTAATTCTTGCTATATCTGTTGATACATTGCCGGTAAGACCATATGGTAATATGACAACCTCCGGAAGTTTATTGACTTCCTCAACCAATACCGCTATTAAAGTTTGTGAATCCATGATATCTTGATTAATGGTAATCTCAAAATTTTGAAATTGTAAGGCTGATATAATGAGCTTATCATTTAACGCTGCACCAATCACAAATTGTCCTTTTTTGTCTGTCACAGTTCCTGTATTGGAAATAGCATTATAAACTGTAACACCTTCTAAGTCAAGTGAATTTACAATTATCGTCCCAGCGATATTTACTCTCTCTAACTCTTGAGAATATATTTGAGTTATTTGAGTAAATAAAAACAACACCCAAAGAGTTTTATATCCATTAATGATTTTAATGAGATAAAGTGATTTTAATTTTTTATTTAAATTCATATATATTTTTATCAAAACACACTCATTTACGTTTATATTTATGACGTGATCAAACCAAAGTTAATTATTTAAAAATAATTCAATTGAAAAATATTATTGTAGCAAGCACCTCAACTCTCTTCGGAGGTGATTATCTTGAGTATTTGCTTGAAGATTTAGAGGAGCTTTATAAAGATGTCAATGACATCTTGTTTATTCCCTATGCGCGTCCTGACGGAATTTCACATGACCTATACACTGAGAAAGTAGGTGTTGCATTCAAACGTATAGGGAAATCTGTCAAGGGAATTCATGAATTCAAACATCCAAAGGAGGCTATCAAAAATTGCCATGCCATTTTTGTGGGTGGAGGAAACACTTTTGTATTAGTCAACGAACTGCAAACGAATAATCTCATTGAACCAATTAAAACAGCTATTAGTACTGGCGTTCCTTATTTAGGCACAAGTGCAGGAAGTAATATCTGTGGTATCTCTATGCAAACTACCAATGACATGCCGATAGTTTACCCAACGAGTTTTGACACACTGGGATTAATTCCATTTAATATTAATCCTCATTATTTAGATATTGATCCCAAAAACAAACATATGGGAGAGAGTAGAGAAACTCGAATTAAAGAGTTTCATCATTTTAACAATCAAACGGTTATTGGTCTACGTGAAGGTAGTTTCTTGCGAGTTAATGGTGATATTATTATGTTAAAAGGACCTCATTCGGCTCGTATTTTCAGGCCAGACAAAACTCCTTACGAATTAAAGACTAATCATATTTTGAAAGTCAGTAATGAAAGGTTTTAAGGAGAAAATTTAGTTCTTTAGCACATTTTTAAATATTAATAATCCATACAGTGCAATTCGAGACGAGAACATTGAAAACCTCGAAGCAAAATTTTAAAAGAAATTGAGTTACCTGTAATTTATAAGTTGTGAACAGGAATCTAATATTTAAATATGCATGGCGAATAGTCAATCTTGAAACTTGTAAATTAATGAATAATAAAAATCTATGACAGAAGGGCTCTGTAACAGAAGTATTACTAAATAATTCATTCCTAGATGCGATTTTTTGTTTTTATATTTACACATAATTTTATTACATGAATAAAAAAGTAATTTTGATGATTTTAGATGGTTGGGGAACTTCTCCAGACCCTAAGGTCTCTGCAGTTGATAATGCACATACACCCTACATAGATTCTTTATACAAAAAATATTCGCATGCAAGTTTGAGAACAGATGGTCTTAATGTGGGTTTACCAAAAGGGCAGATGGGAAACAGCGAAGTTGGTCATATGAATTTAGGTGCAGGTAGAATCGTATATCAAGATCTTGTAAAAATTAATCTTGCCGTTCAAAATAAAACATTATTATCTCAAAAAGCTATATCGAATGCTTTTGAATATGCGAAAATAAACAACAAAAATGTTCACTTGTTGGGACTTGTAAGTGATGGTGGGGTACATTCGCATATAAATCACTTGTTTGGACTCATTGATGCTGCAAATGAGTTCGGTATCGACAATCTATTTATTCACGGGTTTACGGATGGACGTGACGTTGATCCCAAATCAGGATTAAACTTTATTTTACAACTTGAAAAATATTTAGATACTCGAACAGGAACACTGGCTTCAGTAACAGGACGATATTTTGCTATGGATAGAGATAACCGATGGGAACGCATAAAGATTGCTTATGACGCTCTTGTCAATGGCAATGGACAGCTTACACAACAGTTAGAGGCATCCATTCAAAATAGCTATGACAATGGCATAACAGATGAATTTATAAAACCAATTATAAAAACAAATAAACATGGAACTCCTATCTCAAAAATCCAAGAAGATGATATCGTTATCTTTTTTAATTTCAGAACAGATAGAGGAAGGCAATTAACACAAGCGCTAACGCAACAAAATTTTCACGAATATAATTTACACAAATTAAAATTACATTTTGTCACTTTTACCAATTATGATGAAACCTTTCAAGGTATTGATGTGATTTTCAAAAAAGACAATCTTAAAGAGACTTTAGGAGAAGTTTTAGAACAACACAATAAAACACAAATTAGAATTGCAGAAACAGAGAAATACCCACATGTTACTTTTTTCTTCTCAGGAGGCCGTGAAAAACCATTTATTGGTGAACAGAGAATTTTAAAAAACTCTCCAAAAGTAGCTACTTATGATCTTCAGCCGGAAATGAGTGCCTTCCAATTAAAAGATGCCTTAATTACTGAATTGAATAAAGGAGATGTTGATTTTGTTTGTCTCAATTTTGCAAACGGTGATATGGTTGGTCATACTGGTGTAATGAATGCAGCAATTAAAGCTTGTGAGGCCGTTGATATCTGCGTCAAAGAAACAATCGAATCAGCTTTAAAAAATGATTATACAACACTTTTGATTGCCGATCACGGAAATTGCGAAACCATGATAAACCCTGACGGTTCTCCCCATACAGCGCACACAACAAATCCTGTTCCAATTATTTTAGTTGATAAAGATTTACATCATATAAAAGACGGTGTATTGGGTGATTTAGCTCCAACCATCTTAAAATTAATGGGCCTCAAAAAACCAAAAGTAATGACCCAAGACTCACTTATACAATAAATTTTTTAGTAACATGGATATTTACAATAGACTCACATTAGCCATTGACTTTGACGGAACCATCGTTGAAGATGCCTATCCAAAAATTGGTAAACCTCGGTTATTTGCATTTGAAACGCTGCAGAAACTTCAGCAAGATGGACACCGCTTGATATTATGGACTTATCGTAACGGCGTTAAGCTGCAAGAAGCTGTCGAATTTTGCAAAAAAAATGGCATTGAATTCTATGCTGTAAACAATAGTTTTCCTGAAGAAAAGTTTGATTATACAAAAAGCAGAAAAATCAATGCTGACCTGTTTATTGATGACAGAAATATTGGAGGTATTTTAGGCTGGGGTGAGGTTTATCAGATGTTGACAAATGAAGAACCAAACATGAAAAATACGAGAAAAAAAGGATTCTTTGGCCTTTTTCAAAAATAACTAATGGATTAACTCAAAATAGGTTTTATCAATATATTCTCTATGATTTGGATGAGCAATATCAGTTAATGCCTTAACACGCTCTTTAATTGTTTTACCGTATAAATTCGCAACCCCATACTCAGTAACTACAAAATGTACATGTGATCGTGTTGTCACAACGCCGGCACCTGGATTTAACGTTGGAACGATACGGCTCACTCCTTTCTTAGTTATTGATGGAAGTGCGATAATCGCTTTGCCTCCTTCACTAAGTGATGCGGCTCTTATAAAGTCCATTTGACCTCCTACTCCCGAATACATTTTCGCTCCAATTGAATCAGCACATACCTGTCCCGTAACATCAACTTCAATAGCAGAATTTATAGCAATCATATGCCTATTCTGCTTAATCACAGAGACGTCATTAACATAATCTGATGCTCGCATTTCGATAAAAGGATTATCATCAACGTAATCATACAATCGTTTTGATCCCATCAAAAAAGTAGCAAGTGTTCTGCCTGGATTTATGGATTTATAGTTACCTGTAATCACATCATTCAGTATTAAATCAATAACGCCGTCAGAAAACATCTCGGTATGTAGACCAAGATCTTTGTGATGAATAAGTTTAGACAACACAGCATTAGGTATATTTCCAATACCCATTTGTAAAGTGCTTCTATCTTCAATCAAATTCGCAATAAAATTTGCAATTTTATTTTCAGTTTCAGAGGGCGCATCAAAATTCAAGGTAGGTAGTGGTATGTCACATTCTACAAAACTATTAATTTCTGAAATATGTATCAGGCCATCACCGTGAGTTCTAGGCATCTGCTTGTTTACTTGAGCAATGACAACTTTGGCATTTGCAATTGCAGCTAATGTTGCCTC
>CAJQLB010000037.1 GCA_905479065.1 uncultured Flavobacteriaceae bacterium
TTTTGAGAGTTTGAAAGTGTAAATGACAAGCCATATTTTTGTTGTTCTAGGGTTTCCATCTCTCCAATGATGTTTTCTTTGGCGGTATATTGGTAGAAAGCGTCAAATTTAACATAGTCACTAACTAAATAGGTGATTTTTGGGTTAAGCCTATTTTGGTTAATATTGAAGTTTTTACTCACAAAGTTTTCACTAAAGCTTTCGTTATTTTCATGGGTGCCTAAAACATTTATTAACCAAGTAGTATAGATTTTATGATTAAAATTTAGTTGATGACTTTTCAAAGATGTTTCGATGAATCCAAATGACAGCGTATTTTTTAATTTATTAGATAAATAAGTGTAAGAGGTGGTGTAATGCTGTTTCCCCCTATTGAAAAATAGAACATTTCTAAAATTTAGCTGTAAGCCTAGTTGATTGCCTGAACCTCCTTTAAATGGATTCAAATTGAAATTATTTCCATCGCGCTTCGCTTTGCGATCAATAAGATAGGAGGTTTGATTATATAGACGTGTCAAGAAATTAGGTTGCTCTGCATTTTTGACCTTGAGTTGTTTTGGATTTATTGTGAGTGTTTGACTTAATCTATTTTGATGTGTTTTTATAAATACTTGATTTGGCAGTAACACTCGGATGTATTTTCCTTGGTCTTGATATTGAGCAATTTCAAACTCTTCAAGCTCTTGAATGTCATTATTATTATAATCAATCCACGTGTAAGCTCCTTGCCCTGCCTCCACTTCAATATAGGTAAAGTCCTGTTGTGGAAGTGTTCCAGAATTTGTGTCAAAAAGGGTGTTAAAAGTAATAACTTGTTTAAGGAATTTTTGATTGTATTGTAATCTAGAGTTTAATGATTGTTCGTTTGGAATTGATTGATCTTCTGATTTTAAAGTTCTGTAATTTATAAATATATTGAAATTGGTATTGTTATTTTGAATGATATTTGATTTTACGTAATAGGTGTTTGATGTATTAACTCTTTTTAAAGAGTTATTTCTAAGACTGTCATTTATTCTTTTTTTAAAACCAATTTCAGCAAATACTTTAGTACTATCCCCAATTCCTGTAAACACTTCATAGGATTTAAATCGCTGACTCAGTAGTGTTAGTTGGTTAG
This sequence comes from uncultured Flavobacteriaceae bacterium, assembly GCA_905479065.1. Classification (GTDB taxonomy): domain Bacteria; phylum Bacteroidota; class Bacteroidia; order Flavobacteriales; family Flavobacteriaceae; genus CAJQLB01. The sequence continues at coordinate 1,121 of CAJQLB010000037.1, forward strand.
TTGATTTTTCTTTTTGTTCATTGTCTTCAATCGATAGACGTGCACCAGCCCATCCTTTCTCAAACTTTTTAGTGAGTTCATTACTTGAGCGCAGGAAAGAAGAGTTGTTAAACGTTGAATTTGTAGTTAAAAGACTCGTATTTGATCTAAATTTAAAATTATGTAATGAAATATTTGCTAGAAAAACATGTCGATTACCGTTAAAATTTGAACTATAGTTCAGATGTTCATAAAAATAGTTAATTGATCCTTTCTGAGCGTGTTCGAGTTGTAGTCCAGAAGTGAAGAGTAATTGATTTCCTGTTTGAGTAGTAATTAAACTGCCTGTTGGTTGCGCCAAGTTCCAGTCTCTATTAAATTCGGCATTATATAAACCCTCTATATTTCTAAAATTCTCCTGTATGTAGTCAGAATTAATAGTTAAATCTAGATTCCATAAGCTGTCATTTTTTATCATCTTTTGAGTAATTTCTAGCTTACATGCAAATCCATTATTATTGGAGTCGTCAAGATTAGAAAAAAGATTCAGATCATTTTTACTACCAGCAATTTCAAAATCGATGGTTGTTTTATCATGAGGTTTATAGTGACCATTAATAATAGCCATTTGAAGTTTTACTGGAGCGATTAATCGAATTACAGGGGCATAATTACCTTGTGGAACTCCCGAAACAGGAGCGATATACTCATAGATGTTTGCAATTGCATTAGTAGTACTTATAATATAATTCCCTTGGTTTTCACCAACTAGACTAAAGCGCACATTAAATAGATCATCTTCTAAATTATTTGAGAAAACAAAGACTTCGTTGCCATCAATAATTTCTTTCTTATATAAAATTCTATTTTCATTGTAAGCTTCAGGAATTGCTGAAGGTGCCACCATTAAATCCCTATCATCTCCAGCATTAGCTAATAATTGAACTTGTTCTTCTGATAAATTTTGCTGTAAGGGTTGATTTTTAGCATCATTTTCACTGTAAATTGAAACACCTACTTCAAGTCGCTCTGTTTTGTGTCTTGCACTACTGTAGGCAACTAGTCGTGAGTAATTTCTGTCGCTAAATTGATAATCAACGGTAATCCTCATCTCTGAAGTAATTGGAAATGTTGGATTAAAAATAAGTTCTCCTGCATTGTAATCAATGATGTAATCTTTATTTTCACCTCGTTCAACAACTACGCCATTTACGTACACGGTTTCACTTCCTGAAACAATTAACACAAATAATTCGCCATTACTTCCCTGAAGCTTGTAAGGGCCTTGATTACCCTCTTGAGCAGTAAATTGACTTGTGGTAAATTGTCCTCTCACAATGGCTCCTGCCGCTGAGGCAGTGGTAACACTTGATTCATTTTTAAAATTTAGATTGATACCGAGTCCCTGAACTCTTTTTGAAAACGCCCCAAAATAAGAGGTTTTGTTTTCAAGATCGATATCACCAGCTCTTATGTTCCAATTATTACTTGATAATTCTATAAAAACTTGGTCAAACTCGTCCAATCTTTGCGAATATCCGCTTTCTTGTAAAGGAATATTGGCGTCCTGAATGGATGCTTTTAATGACACCTTATCATTGAGTTTTCCCGTTATTTGCAGATCGAGTTCACTGTTTAAAACAGAATTTTGATTATTACCCACAGTAACACCCCTTGAAATACTTCCAGAGGTGCTAAGACCGTCAAATGGGATAAAATTTTTAGTTTCACTAGGTTGTGATAATCTATAAAGTTTATTTAAATCATCAGTATTATCAACAACAATAGACTCATCAAGTTGCCGATATGTTTTAGTAATATATTCGGGAAACCTTAAATATTCAATAATTAAGGAGTCTGTGTCAAGGGGTTTTTTAAATGTAATTACAGCTTTTTTGAAATTAACACGGTAATAAGAAGTGTCTACAAGAGCTTTATTCTTTAATTTGACTTTAAACCAACTGTTATTGATGCTAATAGAATCAATATTTATTGTGTCATTGAAGTGAACTTTTTTACTCCTGTAATTTGAAACAGTGTTTTGTGCAAACATGCTACATCCAAGGCAAAGTATTAAAAGCGTAATGATAGATCTCATGTAGTTATATAAACTTAAAACGCATTAAATTATTTTGTTAATAGTTTTCGTTAAAACTGCTTTAAATTTATAGTGTAAAAGTAAGGCATTATTTAATTTAGCTAAAATTCGAACAAATCGTATGAAAATTATTTCCTATAACGTTAATGGAGTTAGAGCAGCTGTGAATAAAGGTTTTGTAGACTGGTTAAAAAATACAAATCCTGATGTGATTTGTTTACAAGAAATTAAGGCACTTAAAGAACAGCTAGATGTTACCATATTTGAAAATGCTGGTTACAAATACCATTATTGGTTTAGCGCACAAAAAAAAGGGTATAGCGGTGTTGCTATTTTAAGTAAAACAAAACCAAAGCATGTAGAGTATGGAACAGGGATAGAAACAATGGATTTTGAAGGACGAAATTTAAGAGTTGATTTTGATGAAATTTCAATTATGAGTATGTATTTACCTTCAGGAACCAATAATGAAAGATTAGATTTTAAATTCAATTATATGGATGAAATTCAAGACTATCTATCACTATTGACAGAGCAAATCCCAAATTTGGTAGTATGTGGAGATTATAATATTTGTCATGATGAGATAGATATTCATAATCCTAAAATGAAAAATGTATCAGGGTTTTTACCAGAAGAAAGATCTTGGTTAGGGGCATTTATTCAGAGTGGTTTTATTGATTCTTACAGATATTTACACCCTACAAGGCAAGAGTTTAGTTGGTGGAGTTACCGTGCAAATTCAAGGGCTAATAATAAGGGTTGGCGTTTAGATTATGCGATGGTTTCAAAGACATTACAAGAAAAAATTAAAAGAAGCGTTATACTCACTGAGGCAGTTCATAGTGACCATTGTCCAATCTTAGTAGAAATAGATAAATAACACAAAATATGTTAAATAAATTTTTTTTAATAATCACAACCTTAGTATTAACAATTTCGTGTGTTTCACCGAAAGTTTATAAGAATTTAGAAACTAAGTATTCAAATGTGAAGAAGGAGTATGATTTGCTTTCTGAAGACTATGGTAAATTACAAAACACGTTAGCAGGACTGGAGAAATCCTTGGCCGGCTTACAGGCAGATTACGATAAAACTCTTCAACAACGAAATAAGTTTCAAAATGATTTTGATGTCCTCAAGGTTAGTTATGATAATTTAAAAGCGTCTTATGATGCCTTGGAGCAAAATAGCACAAAGGCCATTGCAGAAAATTCAAGAAAAAATAGAGAACTTTTGGCGCAACTTGAGGCAAAAGAACAAGCTCTTGCTTCAGAAAGCATGAGGTTAAACACACTAGAAAAAGAATTAGAGGCTAGGTCAAATCGTATTGTAGAGCTGGAACGGGTTATTGCGATGAAAGACAAAGCGATGACAAATTTAAAAAATGCAATTACCAAAGCTTTAACGGATTTTGAAGGTAAGGGATTAACAATTGAGCAACGCGATGGAAAAGTTTATGTTTCTATGGAGAATAAATTATTATTTAGGTCTGGAAGTTGGGCGGTTGGTAGTCAAGGGCGTCAAGCGGTTGAGCAACTTGGAAAGGTGTTAGCAGACAACCCAGACATTGCTATTTTAATTGAAGGCCACACAGATAATGTGCCATATAAAGGAAACTCACAGTTGAGTGGTAATTGGGATTTATCCACAAAACGCGCAACCGCCATTGTCAATATTTTGAGAGAGAATCTCAATATTTATCCAGAAAATTTAACAGCAGCTGGCAGAGGAGAGTATGCGCCGATAGCTTCCAATGATACAGCAGAAGGAAAAGCAAAAAACAGGCGTATTGAGGTTGTTTTAACACCCAAACTTGATGAATTATCAAGGTTACTAAATGAGAAATAGTATCATAACAGCGTGATAAAAATACGATGAATATATAGTAAGTTAGATGAATGTGTATGCTTGTGCTATCACGTCACAGAAACTTATTAGATACAAGTTACTGTTTTCTAACAACGAGCTTACTAACATTTAAATTTGAATTAACTAGAATCATAACATAGATATAATTTACAAATGAAATATACCACCTTACCAGATACCGATATAAAAGTTAGTAAAATTTGTTTAGGGACCATGACATGGGGGAATCAAAATACAGAATCTCAGGGTCATGCTCAAATGGATGCTGCATTTGAAAAAGGAGTCAATTTTTTTGATACAGCTGAATTATACCCTGTACCTGCAGAAGCAAAAACGAGTGGTAGAACTAGTGAAATAATAGGTTCTTGGTTTAAAAAATCAAATAATCGAAGCAAGGTTGTTCTAGCTAGTAAAATTGCAGGACCTGGAGATTATACTGCTCACATCAGAACTAATGGATTTGTGAAAGGAATAAAAGATGCTGTGGAAAAGGAATTAAAAAGATTGCAAACAGATTATATTGATTTGTTTCAATTACACTGGCCGGAGCGAAGTACCAATATGTTTGGTATACGAGATTATAACCACAATCCAAGTGATCCTTGGAAAGATAATTTCAAGAAAATTTTACAGGTTCTTGAAGAGGTTATTAAAGAGGGAAAAGTACGTCATGTTGGCTTATCAAATGAAAAGGCTTGGGGTACTATGCGCTATTTAGAGGAGTCTAAGCAGCATGATTTGCCAAGAATGATAACCATTCAGAACGCTTATTCATTACTCAACAGAATATTTGAAGGAGACACAGCAGAGGTTGCTATGCGTGAAAATATAAAATTACTAGCATATTCTCCTTTGGCTTTTGGTGTGTTGTCAGGAAAATACATTAAAGGCACCGCCGCAGATAATGCGAGGTTAAAGTTATTTCCAAGATTTGCAAGATATAGCAGCGAGCAATCCACAGAAGCCGCAAAAGCTTACTTAAAGCTAGCTGAAGAGAACAACCTGAGCTTGGCAAAAATGTCCTTGGCCTTTGTGACACAGCAACCGTTTGTGTTGAGTAATATTATTGGAGCTACAAGTCTGGAGCAGCTTGACGAAAATATTGATAGTATTAATGTAGAATTAGACAAAGATTTGTTGGCAAAAATAAACGATATTCATGCTAGAATCCCTAACCCTGCACCTTAGTAATCTATTGTTATTCTGTATTAATTAGATTTTGAAAAAGTTTTTTTAATAATAATATCTTATGGTATAAAACCAAAAAAGCCTCTCCACAACTGGAAAGGCTTTTTTTATAATTGTATTGTGTTACCATCTTTATCTTTAAAGTGGTACTCTAGATATGTGTAAGCATCTCTTGGTAATATTTTCACCCATTTTTTGTGCTCAAAATACCATTTTGAACGCATTGATGGAAAACCTTTAGTTAAAAAGGCTGCTATAAAGGGATGTGTGTTTAAGGTCACCTTGTTATAGTCTTTTTTAATTAGTCTGTCTAAATCTTGTTTGATTTTACCAACTATTTTAATTGGTGCTTCAACCTCTTGCCCATTTAAACCGTTTGGATTTTCTTCTCGGGTTTTAATGTTCATTTCTGGTCTTACGCGTTGTCTTGTTATTTGTATCAAGCCAAATTTACTTGGTGGCAAAATTTTGTGCTTTGCTCTATCATCTTTCATTTCATCACGAAGATGATTGTAAAGCTTCTTTCGGTTTTCAGCTCGTCCCATATCAATAAAATCAACAACGATAATACCTCCCATATCACGCAAGCGTAATTGTCTGGCTAATTCTGTTGCTGAAATTAAATTAACTTCTAGTGCTGTATCCTCTTGGTTTGTTGCTTTATTAGATCGGTTACCACTGTTAACGTCAATAACATGAAGTGCTTCAGTATGTTCTATTACTAAATAAGCTCCTTTTGCCATTGAAACAGTGCGTCCAAAGGATGTTTTTATTTGCCGCTCAATTCCATATTTTTCAAATACTGGAACATTGCCTTGATGCAATTTTACAATTGATTCTTTTTTGGGTGCAATTTTTTGCACATAATCTTTAATTTGAATGTATAGCGCTTCATCGTCTACAATGATGGAAGTAAAAGTGTCATTGAATATGTCTCTCAGTATTGAGGAGGCCTTATTCATTTCACCTAAAACTTTACTTGGATGATGAGCTCTATAGAGTTTTTTACACATTGCTGTCCAACGAGTGAGCAGATTTTGTAAATCTCTATCTAGTTCCGCTACTTTTTTGCCTTCTGCTACGGTACGAATGATTACACCAAAACCTTTCGGAGTAATACTTTTAACCAATCGTTTTAATCGTTCTTTTTCTTCTTTACTTTCAATTTTTTGAGAAATTGAAATACGTTCAGAAAAAGGGACTAAAACAATGTATCGACCAGCTATGGACAACTCCGAACTAATTCGGGGTCCTTTGGTTGATATTGGTTCTTTTACAATTTGCACTAATACAGATTGATTTGATTTTAAAACGTCGGTAACTTTGCCGTTTTTATCAATATCTTTTTCAAATGGGAAATTTCTTAAAGAATAATCTCTAAGTTTACCTGTGCTTACACGTTTAACGAATTTTAAAAGAGAAGGAAGTTTAGGTCCCAAATCATGATAATGCAAAAATGCATCTTTTTCATAGCCTACATTAACAAATGCAGCATTGAGCCCTTGGACAGATTTTCGAACTTTGGCAATAAACACATCACCAACAGAAAAATTATTGTCATCCTTTTCTTTTTGTAATTCAATAAGTTTTCCATCTTTTAATAAGGCAAAATCAACAGCATTAGAACTTGAACGAATGATTAGTTCTTTATTCATATAGTTAATTTTTATCCATACAATTAAGTACAGATGGATTATACATATTTTTTGATCACAGGTCCCGAAAATTCGGGAAATTACGGTAAATTCACAAGGTTACTAAGGTAAAAGTATTTTCCGTTGTGAATTAAATGTCAAAGAACGTTCTTTTGATAAACTGAAAAAGTAGTTAAAAACTACTTTTTCATACTATTTTTTCTTGTGACGATTAGCACGCCTTCTCTTTTTACGCTTGTGCGTCGCTACCTTGTGTCTTTTTCTTTTCTTACCACTTGGCATAAATGATTTTTTTAAAATTAATACTTTTTTCGATTGTTATTTTACTTTAACATTGGCCTTCACACTTTCTACAAATACTTTTGCAGGTTTGAAGGCTGGTATGTTGTGAGCAGGAATTTTAATCGTTGTGTTTTTAGAAATGTTTCTACCCGTTTTCTCTGCACGAGTTTTAACGATAAAACTACCAAATCCTCTTAAATAAACGTTTTCACCACTTTCAAGTGAACTTTTAACTTCATTCATGAATGTCTCTACAGTTGCTTGGACATCACCTTTTTCAATTCCTAATTTCTCAGAAATTTGAGCTACAATATCAGCTTTTGTCATTATTAATTAGTTTTTAGGGTTGTTAATTATAAGGGATGCAAATATATGTATTTTAAAATCAATATTTCTATCCTAATTCATTAAAATTTAACGATATAAACGTTTATTTTTGCCTCAGTCATTGAAAATAAAATGAATTTTACCCAAATTTTAATAGATTGGTATTCAATTTATAAACGAGATTTACCTTGGAGACAACATAAGGAGCCCTATTTCATTTGGCTCTCTGAAATTATCATGCAGCAAACCCAAATTGCACAAGGACTACCGTACTATATAAAGTTTACAGCTGCTTATCCGACTATTTTTGCACTTGCCGCAGCTGATGAAGAAACAATACTAAAATTGTGGCAAGGTTTGGGGTATTATTCTAGGGCTCGAAACTTGCATGATACAGCAAAACACATTGCATATGAATTAGATGGTGTATTCCCTGAAGATTACGATTCACTGATAAAACTCAAGGGTGTTGGAGATTACACTGCGAGTGCTATTGCCTCAATTTGTTATGATGCTCAAACAGCTGTTGTTGACGGTAACGTTTACAGAGTACTTAGTCGTTATTTTGGAATTCATATACCTATTAATTCATCAATAGGAATTAAGTATTTTAAAGAATTAGCTCAATCGTTGCTGCCAAGAAACAATGTTGGCAATTATAATCAAGCAATTATGGATTTTGGCTCAAGTCAATGTAAACCAAATAACCCAGATTGTTTAACATGTCCTTTAAACAATGGATGTATGGCTTTAAACAAGTCACAGGTTAAAACGCTTCCAGTAAAAGACAAAAAGATAAAAATTAAGAAAAAGTTTTTTAATTTTTTGGTATTTCTCTCAGAGGAAGGTGAAACAATTTTAGAAAAGCGCACGAGTGACGGTATCTGGAAAAACATGTATCAATTTCCGCTAATTGAATCCAAATCAAAATTGTCTACCACAAATTTTGAATTAAGTAAAGGGATTAAACAAAGATTACCCCAAACGCACTATTCCATTACTTTATTTAATGAAAAAGAGATTGTTCATAAATTATCACACCAACATTTGTATACGAGTTTTTGGATAATAAACGTGAAATCAATTAAAAATAATGCTATCTCAACAGAGATTATACATAAATATCCTGTTCCGATTCTAATTAGTCGTTTTATTGATTCCTTTGGCTTTTAATGAATTATTAAATTTTGAGTATTTTTAAGAGAGTATCATAAAAACCATTAATTTTGAGTTATAAGTAAATCTAAATTATAATTATGTCAGGAACATTAAATAAAGTCATGCTTATTGGGCATTTAGGGGATGGAGTAAAAATGCATTATTTTGATGGAGGAAATTGTATTGGACGTTTTCCTCTTGCAACAAACGAAGTTTACACAAATAAGCAAACAAATGAACGCGTCACAAATACTGAATGGCACAATATTGTTGTTCGAAATAAAGCCGCTGAAATTTGTGAGAAATACCTTAGTAAAGGAGATAAAGTTTACATTGAAGGTCGTCTCAAAACGCGTAAATGGCAGGATGACAAAGGTCAAGATCGCTATTCAACAGAAATTCATTGCACAGAATTTACATTTTTAAATAATCGTAATGATAATTCTGAGTCTCTTGGTCAATCAACATCTCCTGCAACGAAGCCTGCTCAAAGTGATCTTGTCGACACTAATGATGATTTGCCGTTTTAATTTAATTGAAAGCTTATAAAATTGGACCCTGAACCCATCAGTTTATTTTTTAATGTTTTAGAATTTGAAACGTCAGTGATTATTGGGGTAATTCTACTCTTAGTACTACTGCTATTCTCAGCATTAGTGTCAGGAGCTGAAGTGGCACTTTTTTCTTTAACCCCTACAGATTTAAATGAGAACTCAGAAAATTACTCAAAGCGTTTAGACATTATTTCAAAATTACTAGACAGCCCAAAGAAATTACTTGCGACGATTCTTGTTGCCAATAATTTTATAAATATTGCAATTGTTCTCTTATTTGCTTATCTCGGAAACTTTATTTTTGAAGATATTTCTTCTTTACTGATACGCTTTATTGTCGAAGTGTTACTTGTCACCTTTTTGATTTTATTTTTTGGAGAAATATTGCCAAAAATTTATGCGAGTAGAAATAGAATTAAGTTTGTAAAATTCATGGCATATCCTTTGAGATTTTTGGATATTATTATTTCACCATTAAGCCTTCCGATGAGGCGTGTAACCATTGCGATACAGAAAACACTTGGAAAACAAAAATCAAGCTTAAGTGTTGATCAGTTATCCCAAGCTTTGGAATTGGCAAGTGAAGATGATACCACAAAAGAAGAGCAAAAAATACTACAGGGAATTGTTTCTTTTGGCAATACAGACACAAAGCAAGTTATGCAGCCAAGAATTGACATTTTCGCATTGGATGAATCTTTAAAATTTTCGGAAATATTTCCTGATATTATTAAAAATGGATTTTCGAGAATTCCTGTTTTTAAAGATAACATAGACGCTATTGTAGGTGTTCTTTATGCGAAAGATTTACTTCCTCATTTAAGTAGGAAGGAATTTGATTGGAATTCCTTATTAAGAGCGCCTTTTTTCGTCCCAGAAAATAAAAAACTAGATGATTTAATGGTTGAATTTCAGGAAAAAAAGGTTCATTTAGCTATTGTTGTCGATGAGTACGGAGGAACTTCAGGAATCGTTTCTTTAGAAGATGTTATTGAAGAAATAGTTGGAGATATTAGTGATGAATTTGATGACGATGATATAACATTTTCAAAGATAGATGATTATAATTTTGTTTTTGAGGGGAAAACAAACCTTAAAGATTTTTATCGAATTACAAAAATTGAGGATGAGAGTATTTTTGAAATTGATAAAGGAGAATCGGAGACAATTGCAGGTTTTGTTCTCGAAATCTCAGGAGGATTTCCAAAAAAAGGCAGTAAAATAAATTTTAAAAACTTTCAATTTTTAGTTGAGGCCATTGATAAAAAACGAATTAGACAAATAAAAGTAACTTTACCAAACTTATGAAGCGTTTAATTTTTTTAACAGGTTGCTTAGTATTCTTGTCTTGTAAAAATGATTCTATACCAAAACCTAAAGGTTTTTTACGCCTGGAGTATCCAAATGCAGCGTACTCAGAAACTGATAAGAGTCTGCCGTTTACATTTGAAAAAAACAATTTATCAAAGACCACTTTAAAAGTAACAAACTCTGGAAAGAACCAATCAGTTGCTATTAATATGTCCTATCCTTTACTTAAAGGGACTATTTATTTAACCTACAAACGAATAACAAATTTAGATTTAAATAGATACCTAATTGACGCTAAAAACATAACACAAAAACACGCTCAAAAAGCAGACGCAATAATTGAGCAACCTTATATGGACAATGTGAAGAATGTTTATGGAATGTTGTATGAAATTGATGGAAATGTAGCTTCTCAATCTCAATTTTATGTAACAGATAGTTTACATCATTTTGTGACTGGTTCGGTATATTTTTTTGCTAAACCAAATTATGATTCTATTTTGCCTGCCGCAAATTATTTGAAAAAAGATATTCAGCATATTATGGAAACCATCACATGGAATAGTGACTAAGAGTTGCTTAGAACGCAACCTTTTCTTATTCCAAGCGTCTGATATATAATTCATACTTAAAATAAAAAAATGAAAGCAAAACTGTTAACAATATTATTATGTGTAACGTTCGTGACATTTTCTCAAGAAAATGAAGATAATATCCAAACTCATGAATTACGTTTAGATGGTCTTAAATTACTAGCAGGACCAATTGCGGAAGCTTCTTATGAATTTGTAAAAAATGAAAATTCAGGATATGGAGTTTCTATTTTTGTGAATCTTGGATCAGATTCACCTGTTTGGGTTGAAAATTTTTCGATAACGCCTTTTTACCGTTATTACTTTTTTAACAAGGAAGATTACGGAGCGAAAGGGTTTTTTGTTGAAGGTTTTGGGAAATTGTCGTTTGGAGATAATTCCTATGAAAATATTAATTATAATAATGATCGTGACGAAGAAAATTTCACTGATTTGTCATTAGGAATGGCACTCGGTCAAAAATGGGTAAATAAAAATGGTTTTGTTTTTGAACTCCTTTTAGGAGTGAGCAGAACCTTAGGAACAAATTCTGCTGGACCTGAAGCTTATTTACGAGGAGGGCTTTCTGTGGGGTACAGATTTTAATGAACATTCTTTCCAATAATAAAAAGTGGATGATATTAGTCATTCTCTCAATTATTTGGGGAAGCTCTTTCATACTAATAAAAAAGGGTTTAATTGGACTTTCTCCGACACAATTGGGTGCCCTAAGAGTGATAATTTCTGCATTTTTCATTTTTATTTTTGGCCTTCATACCTTAAAAAAAATTCCCAAAGCAAAGTGGAAATGGCTAATTGTATCAGGATTTCTAGGAACATTTTTTCCTGTCTTCTTGTTTGCTTTTGCTGAAACCGAGATAGATAGTTCAACTACCTCTATTTTGAATTCACTGGTTCCTTTAAATACCATGTTATTAGGGTTTGCGATATTTAAAATTTCCTCTTCAAAACGACAAGTGTTGGGTGTTATTATAGGGTTTTCTGGGACTGCATTATTAATTATGAGTGGTTCTAAATTAAATCCTGATCAAAATTATATGTATGCGAGCTTTGTATTATTATCTGGGATTTTTTATGGATTGAATGTGAATATTATAAAGCGTTATTTACAAGATGTTACGTCTGTAAGTATTGTGTTTGGTAATTTTGTAGCAATCATTATACCTGCTTGTTTGGTGCTAATATGGACTGATTTTTTTGAAAATAATATTTTTAAAAATATAATCATCATGAAATCAATAGGTTATGTGGTTATCCTTTCCTTATTTGGTACAGTACTAGCAAAGATATTATTTAATAAATTAGTCCAAATGGCAACACCTGTTTTTGCGTCTTCAGTTACTTACTTGATGCCAGTAGTTGCTATTGGGTGGGGAGTATTGGATGGTGAATTGTTTAACTTAATTCAAGGCTTTGCAGCCTTACTGATTCTGTTAGGAGTCTATCTATCTCATAAAATTAAGGCATAAAAAAACCGAAGTATTTACTTCGGTTTTTTTATGCCTTAATTAACTATTACTTAAAATCTTCTCCTGTCACACCCTCGTTCAATTTAGTCTCGATAGTTTCAAAAATAAAAGATTGTGGACCTGTTGTGATTTTCATTGTGTACGGTGTCATTACACCATCTAATTCTTTATAATTAGAAAAATCTGTAACAGTGGTGATAGACTGGCCTTGAGCTTCACTGGTTTCTTCAGTTCGCACTAAATAACTCGTGTTGACGTCATAGTATCTTACAGAAGATTTGTCATCTTTAGTTAGAATGATTTTATAAACATCTTTACCGTCTATGTCCGTTTTACTTTCTAATTTCAAAGATGATGGCTCCATGAATAGTTCTTCAAATAACCCTTTTGTTGATTTTCTTGAAGATAGTGTCGCATCATCCATGGGTACTTTTCTTCCTTGTTGTTCCATGTATCCGTTTTCACCATTAAATTTTTGCTTCATTAAAGTTCCCATACCCTCGGCAATTAATTCCATTGAAAATTTATTTGGAGACATTTGCTTGATTATGGCTTTCGGTTTAAAAGGTGCTCCAGGAATTGTCACTTCTGCATTAACCAGGATAGAGTTAATGCTCCTTAAATTCTCTTCTCCTCCAATGGCTGTTATGTAATTTTTAACTACTGTTTCCGCTGTTAATCCTTCGGGCAATGGTTTTGAAAATACTGGTTTTTCAACACTGTTAGCATCTTTGTCAAAGAATTTTATTGGTAATTTTTTACCATTCCATTCAATCTTTTCTAAATTATCGACAACATCCGATCCTTTACCTACAAGTACAACACGTACATTTTCATCGCTAAAATATTTTCTTGAAACTCGCTGTACGTCTTCTACTGTTACAGCATCAATACTTGAAATGTAGTTTTTATAAAAATCTTCAGGAAGTTTATTTGTTTTGATAGATAAGGCTCGCCTAGCAGCCACTGTCTTATCTTCAGATTGTAAAATAAAATTTCCTAAAAACTTAGCCTTTGCGTTTACTAATAGCTCATTGTCAACTGGCTCTGATTTTATCCGTTTTATTTCTTTTAATACTTCAACGACAGCACTATCAGTCACAGCGTTTCGAACTTTTGTAGTTACTCTGAACGATGAATTATACCAACGAGCGGTACCTAGACTAGATCTAACTCCGTATGTGTAACCATTTTTTTCTCTTAAATTCATATTTAGGTAGGATCCAAATGCGCCGCCAAGAATGTAGTTCGCTACCAAACATGCGTGGTAATCGTTGTCAGTCATTTTTAAGTCAGAAACACTCATGACAGCAAGTTCTGTTTGAACTGCATTTGGAACATCAACAAAGTTGATTTCTGTAGTGGTTACGTCTTCAAATGGGGGATATTCTGGAATGCTTACAGAACCTGATTCCCAACCTTTCATGTATTTTTTTAAAAGTGTCTTTACTTCTTTTACTGTAATATCACCCGTGAATAGTATGAAGCCATTAGATGGTTTGAATCGATCAGTATAAAACTGTTTTACATCCTCAAGAGATACATTATTGATGGTTTCTTCAGTTATTATTTCACCCGCAGCATGGTTTTTACCATAAAAAACAGCACCCCTTACATTTTGTGCAATTGCAGCAGCACTATTTTCACCAGACTTAATGCCTTCAATTAGTTGTTCTTTTTCAAAATCTAACTCTGCTTGTGTAAACTTAGTTTCAAATGCTGCTTCAGCAAATAGAGAAAACACATCTTCTTGGTATTTTGTCAAGCAATAGCCAAATCCTCCATTTGGAGTAACACTTAAGGATGCACCAAGAAAATCGACTTTTTCAGCAAATTCATCTTTTGTGCTTTTTAGCGTTTCTTTTCCTAATAAGGCGCCAGTTAATGATTGAACGCCTGCTTTGTTACCCTCAAACACCGGTGGGTTGTTTAGGTTAAGGCTCCAACTAACAACTGGGAACTTTGTGTCTGTAGCTACCAAAACAGTTAGCCCATTTTTTAATTTAAATTCTTTGGCATCTCTCAAGTTAACTTCTGGCGTAGGACCAGATGATGGAATTTGTGATCGATCTATTTGAGCGGTTGCAGAAAATACAATTAAGACTGCAATCAATGTGTTTATTATATGTTTTTTCATAACTGTAATATGTTTATTGTTTTGTAGTATCCTTTACAGGTTCGGTGCCTGATAGATATTTAATTTCAACACGTTGGTTAGGGTTTAGGTAGGTATTTGCAACGCGCTTAATATCCTCTTTTGTGATTGTTCTGTAAATATCTAACTGCTTATTGATTCTGTTTGTATCGCCTTGCAACATATAGTATTTAGCTAAAGATGAAGCAATTCCCTCCACAGTTGAGTTTGCCTGTACGTAATTGGTCTCGAATTGGTTTTGAAGTTTTTGGTACTCTTTTTCAGAAATCAACTCTGTTTGTAATTTTTTAATTTCCTCATCCATCGTAGACTTTAAGATATCCCAGTCTGGTTCTCCTTTTATAATAGCTCCCATAGTATAGGTGCCGTAATCTTGATTTGCTTGGTTAAAGGCAAGTACCTGTAATGCTACTTTATCTTTATCTACCATACGTTTGTACATTCTTGAACTATTACCACCTGTTAAAATAGATGAGATATAATCTAAGGTATAGGCATCTTTTTCAACAGACTTGGGAGTGATATATGAAAAAATATAAGCTGGTATTTGAATGTTAGTGTCATATTCTGTAGCATATCGAGTTTCGTCAATTGCTGGCTCTTCAATGTCTAATTTCACATTTGGTCCTGCATTATTCTCTATTGTGCCAAAATAATCCAATATTAATGATTTAGTTTCTTCAATATTAATATCACCTGTAACCACAAGTACTGCGTTGTTTGGGTTGTAATATTTTTCATTAAAACCAATAAACTCGTCTAGTTCTGCAGCATCTAAATCATCCATAGACCCGATCACTGATCGTCCATATGGATGAACTTTAAAGAGATGATTGTCAATACCTGTTCTGTAAATGATTTTACCATACGGGGCATTGTCAATACGTTGACGCTTTTCCTCTTTAACGACTTCATTTTGTGTGTCAACACCTATTTTTTCGATTTTAGGGTGAAGCATTCGTTCGCTTTCCATCCATAATCCTATTTCTAATTTATTGGATGGAAAAGTCTCATAATAATAAGTTCGGTCTTGTGTGGTGTTGGCATTGTTACTTCCTCCATTGGCAGACACAATATCAAACCATTTTCCTCTTTCTATATTTTCAGTACCTTCAAAAAGAAGATGCTCAAAAAAGTGAGCAAACCCTGTTCTTCCTTCAATCTCGTCTTTGGCACCAATTTGATACATAACACCAACTGTAACAACAGGTGCTGCATTTTCCTTGTGTAATATAACGTGTAGGCCGTTGTCCAAGTCGTACTCTTTAAATTCCACTTTTTGTGCTGTGCTTGTAAAGTTTACAAATACAATTGCAGCAAAAACTAATAGGCATTTTTTCATAATGAATTTGTTTATTAAAATTGATAAATAATATGTGCTATCAAACAAGATTTCTTAGGACTGCAAAAATAATAAATAAAAGCAATAGTAAACTAGACTTTTTGCATTTTACATAACAGATAAGACGTTACTAAAAAACAACTCAGTTTGTTTGAGGTAAAGATCTTACAGTAATTTTATTGTAAGGTCTAATTTGCGTGGAATACTCTTTAAAAATGGAGATTAGGTTTGTAGATTCATTAATTAAAAGTATATTTGCACTCATTTTTGAATAAAATTAACAAAATAAACGATACGCTATGTACGCAATTGTAGAGATAGCAGGGCATCAATTTAAAGTTGAAAAAGACCAAAAGGTTTTTGTTAACCGTTTACAAGCAGAGGAGGGTAAGAAAGTTTCTTTCGATAACGTTCTATTGTTAAGTGACGGTGACAAAGTAACCTTAGGCGCCCCAGCTATAGGCGGAGCACAAGTTAGTGCAAAAGTCTTAAAGCACCTTAAAGGTGATAAGGTAATTGTTTTTAAGAAAAAAAGACGAAAAGGTTACCGAGTGAAAAATGGTCACAGACAATCTTTGACTGAAATCCAAATAGAAGGAATTACTGCTTCTGGTGCTAAACCAGCGAAAGTTGAGAAAGCAACAGCAGTAAAAAAGACGGAATCAAAGGTATCTGTGTCCAAAGCAGAAACAAAGGCCTCCAAAAAAGAGGTTGAAGCGTCACAAGATTTGAGCAAAATGACGGTAGCTCAATTGAAAGAGATGGCAAAAGCTAAAGGAATATCAGGTATTTCGGCAATGAAAAAAGCTGATTTAATCACTGCATTAAGTTAATTAAATAATCTAAAATCGAAATAAAATGGCACACAAAAAAGGAGTCGGAAGTTCGAAAAACGGTAGAGAATCAGAGTCGAAACGCCTAGGTGTAAAAATCTTTGGTGGTCAGGCAGCAATCGCTGGGAATATTATCGTTAGACAAAGAGGTACTGCACATAACCCTGGTGAAAATGTGTATGCTGGGAAAGACCATACATTACATGCTAAAGTCGACGGTCTTGTTAAGTTTACTAAAAAGAAGAATAATAAATCATATGTTTCAATAGTTCCATTCGAGGCATAAGAGACATTGTTTCTACATAAATATAAAAAGCTCTATCCATGTTGATAGAGCTTTTTTATTTTAAAATATCCTGTATTATTTTAAGATGACGTGTTGTATGTATCTGCATAAATCGTGTCGTTCTTATTTTATTTGAATTATCAAAAATAAAATCTTTGAAAGAAGGATTACCATGAGTTCTTTTAATTATATCTGTATGACTTAACGCTAATTTAATTTGTAATTTTAATTCTTTAGTTGTGATAATTTTTGGTGGATTAACTTGATGAGGTGCTTTTGCCTTACCTCTTTGGAAATAACCTAAGGCGAAACACAACATACGCCATTTGTTAAATTCACAAGCATATATTTTTGGGTTTGATTTTAAGAAATTTTCAGGTACTGTGTTAAAAACTTTTAACGAATGATCAATACGTCATCCAATATTAGATGCTAATATGCTTGTATTTTTTTTCTCCTTGAGATTAATGTAATCTTGTAGTTTTTAGATTAAATTCTTTGGATTTTGAATAAACTTATGCTTATCTAATAAAAAAATCCTCACAATGCTGTAAGGATTTTAAATATTTATTTAAATCTGGTAATTAATAGCGATAATGTTCTGGCTTAAAAGGTCCTTCAGCTTTCACTCCAATGTAAGAGGCTTGATCATCTCTTAACTCAGTTAGCTCAACGCCTATTTTTTCTAAATGTAGTTTAGCAACTTTTTCATCTAAGGCTTTTGGCAGCATGTAAACTTTGTTTTCATAAGCATCGATATTATTCCATAATTCGATTTGTGCTAAGGTTTGGTTTGTAAATGAATTACTCATTACAAAACTTGGATGTCCTGTAGCACAACCTAAGTTTACCAAACGGCCTTCTGCCAAGATGATAATATCTTTTCCATTTAAAGTATATTTATCAACTTGTGGTTTTATGGTATTTTTAGTGTGTCCAAAATTATCATTTAACCAGGCCATGTCAATCTCATTATCAAAATGCCCAATGTTGCATACAATGGCTTTGTCCTTTAAAGCCTCAAAATGATGCGACTGAACAATATCCTTGTTCCCTGTGGTCGTGATGACAATATCCGTATTGCCTATTACTGTTTCTAATTTTTTAACCTCAAAACCATCCATGGCAGCTTGTAATGCGCAGATAGGATCAATTTCAGTAACAGTCACAATACTTCCTGCTCCTTTGAAAGACGCGGCAGTCCCTTTTCCAACATCACCATAACCACAAACTGTAACACGTTTTCCTGCAAGCATAATATCTGTAGCACGACGAATCGCATCAACTGCACTCTCTTTACAGCCATACTTGTTATCAAATTTTGACTTTGTCACAGAATCATTAACATTAATTGCAGGCATGGTTAGAGTACCGTTCTTAACGCGTTCATATAGCCTGTGAACTCCGGTAGTTGTTTCTTCACTCAAACCATTAATTCCTTGAGCTAATTCTGGGTAACGATCTAAAACCATATTGGTCAAATCACCACCATCATCTAAGATCATGTTTAGAGGTTTTCTTTCTTCACCGAAAAACAACGTTTGTTCAATACACCAGTCAAACTCTTCCTCACTCATATCTTTCCATGCGTAGACAGATGTTCCCGCGTCTGCAATAGCAGCAGCAGCTTGGTCTTGGGTAGAAAATATATTACAAGAACTCCATGTAACTTCAGCACCCAAAGCTTGCAAAGTTTCAATGAGAACAGCAGTTTGAATTGTCATGTGTAAGCATCCTGCGATACGAGCTCCTTTAAGAGGCGTTGAGTTTTTATACTCTTCTCTTAAACTCATCAATCCAGGCATTTCTGCCTCTGCTAATTCAATTTCTTTTCTCCCCCATGCTGCGAGAGAAATGTCTTTAACTTTATAGGCTACGTAAGGAATTGTTTTTGTGTTCATATAATTATTGATTTCTGTCTGTTTTATCCTCCACAACTTTGGAATCGCACTTTAAATCGTTAAATTCGTTTAGGCGTAAGCACCTCTGTTTTAAGAGAGGTGCAAAGATAATCATTAACTTTCAAAAAAGTAAATGCCACTATATAAATCCTTTTCAAAAGGCACACAAATTTCTGTTAAAATCTGGAAAATTACCGAGACTCTTGGTGAATTAAAGAAAGGGGTGTCACTCGAGCCAAGAAGTCTAAAACGACTTTTGAAAATGAAAAGTGAAGTACATCAAAAAGGGTTTTTAAGTGTTCGTCATTTGCTTTTAGAATTTGGGTACAAGGATATGGATTTACAGTATGACAGAAATGGCAAGCCTTATCTAGAAGATAAATCTTTTGTTTCAATTTCTCATTCTCATCAATTCGCAGTGATAGCAGTGAGCACAAATTTTATTGGTGTTGACATTGAAAAACAGAAACCCAAAATCAAAGATATTGCTAGAAAATTCATTGGGTATGAAAAAAAATATTTGCATGAAAAATCTGTAAATTATGAAAATAAATTAACAGCTATTTGGTGTATCAAGGAGTCATTGTATAAGCTGTTTGGAATTCCTGGCAAATCATTTAAAGAACACTTTTTTGTCATACCATTTGAGATTTCAGATTTGTCAACAGTGTCTTGGATTCAGCACAATCAATTTAAATTTAAGTATTTCTCTAATTTTATCGAGTTTGAGGGGTTTACGTTGGCCTACACTTTTCCCTCATAGATGAATGCTATTTATAATCATATCGTTGATTCCATCAAAAGGCACAAAAAGTTACTTGCTGTCTTAATTGACCCTGATAAAATTACCATTCAAAAGGTATTTAGTTTTATTGAAAAGGTAAACGCATCAATGGCGACACACATTTTTGTTGGTGGCAGTACAGTTAAAAGTAATGTAACATCAACGTTAGTAAATAAAATCAAGTCATCCACTAATTTACCAATTGTTTTATTTCCTGGGAGTATTTCTCAGATTACTACAAGTGCAGACGCTTTACTTTTTTTATCGTTGATTTCTGGAAGAAATGCTGATTATCTTATTGGTAAACAAATAGAAGCTGTATCCAAATTGCGTGAAATTAACTTAGAGATTATTCCAACAGGATATGTATTAATTGAAAGCGGAAAGAAAACTGCGGTTCAAGAAGTTACAAAGACGTCTCCAATGCCAAGACATGATATTAATGCCATTGTCGACACAGCTGTTGCTGGAGAATTTTTAGGAATGAGAATGATTTATCTTGAAGCTGGAAGTGGTGCATTGAACCCAATTAATGCTAATATAATTTCAAATGTAAAGAAAGCTTTGAAAATACCATTAATTGTGGGGGGAGGTATAAAAAACAAAAGTCAAATTCAAGTAGCTTATGATGCAGGAGCAGATCTAGTTGTTGTAGGAAATGCTTTAGAACACAGTAATTTTTTTTTAAATGATGCGAAATGAATGATGTTATAGGTTTTTTTATAGATGCTTACCGAGAAACTTCTGTTACACTAATTGTATTAGAGACAATAGCTTTTATATTTGGAATTGCGAGTGTTTGGTTTGCAAAAAATGCAGATATTAGAGTTTATCCTACAGGAATCATTTGCACTGTAATAACGGTATATTTGTTGTATGTAAATGATTATTATGGCGATATGATGATGAATTTTTACTACTCCATGATGAGTATTTATGGTTGGTGGAATTGGTCTCAAAAGAAAGGGAATGATGTTGTTATTCCCATTTCACGCACAAATAGGATCGAAAAATTTACAGGGATTTTGATGTTTGTCGTGACGATGATTGTAACGTTTTTAGTGTATCTCATGTTTGATTACACGATAGAAGTCCCAAATATCATAGATATTATCACATCTGGAATATTTTTTACAGCGATGTGGTATATGGCAAATAAAAAAATAGAAAATTGGACGCTATGGATAATTGCAAATATTATCACTGTCCCACTTTATGCATATCGTGGGCTAGGAATGCTCTCAATGCAATATATCATTTTTACAATTTTAGCAATTCAAGGATATAAGGAATGGACAAAGAACTTAAACAAGTCCCATCAAACTGTATTAAAGTAGTTTTATTTGGCCCAGAATCTACGGGGAAAACAACGTTATCTCGACATTTAGCGAGATATTATAATTCTGTATGGGTCAAAGAGTATGCTCGAGAATATTTACAAAATGTTTGGAATAATGAAAGACGTACATGTCAGTCAAAAGATTTATTACCAATTGCTCGAGGTCAGATTAAATTAGAAAATGAATTGTCACAGAAAACAAATTCTGTTTTAATCTGTGATACAGATTTATTAGAAACAAAGGTGTATTCAGAAGCATATTACTCTGGAGTTTGTGATCCACTACTAGAGAAATATGCATTAAAAAACACCTATCATTTGTACTTTTTAACTTATATTGATGTACCGTGGGAAGCTGACGATTTGAGAGATAAGCCAAATGAAAGAGAAAGGATGTTTAAGGCTTTTGAGGAGGCGCTTCAAAAGTATGATAGACCTTACGTTGTCCTAAAAGGCAATAAAAAAGAACGACTTACAAAAGCAGTATTTCATATTGATCAACTTTTAAAAAGACAAGTGTGAACTTTACAAAAAATGACATTCATCAAATTGAATCTAAAGGACTGACTGTTGAACAAGTTAAGTCACAAATTGAGATTTTTAAAACAGGGGTGCCTTATGTTAATTTATCAAGAGAAGCGACAATTGACTTTGGGATATTGAAAATCTCCGATAAGGATAAGGCACGTCATATTAAAAAATTTAAAAACTGTCAAGATCATCTTTCAATACTGAAATTTGTTCCAGCCTCTGGAGCGGCAACTCGAATGTTCAAATTTTTATTTCATTTTATTAACGAATTTAAACCAGAAATAGAAACTATCAATGCTTACATCAATAGAACTAAGGCAAATGAACTTTCAATATTTTTAATGGGTTTAGAAAAACTGCCTTTTTTCGAGGAGGTCATTCATAAAGCTCATGAAAAAGTATCAAATTTTAATGAGTTAAATTATGATCAGCAGCGATTAGAGTTTGTAAAAATCATGCTTGACAAAGACCAATTGAATTTTGCTTACTATCCGAAAGGATTATTACCATTTCACCGATATAGAGAGCATGTGTCTACAGCATTTGAGGAACATTTATTTGAAGGGGCACTATACGCATCGTCAAATAAAATAGCAGCCATTCATTTTACAATATCAGAAAAACATAAACACCGTTTTGATGAAGAATTTAAGTATATCGAGGAGGATGTTGAGCGGAGAACGAATACGAAATTCAATATTACATTTTCCTATCAAAAGGAATCAACCGATACCATTTCAGTAACCAGAGATAATGCTCTTTTTAGAGATCAGAATGGGCAGTTGGTGTTCAGGCCTTCTGGTCATGGGGCGTTAATTAATAATTTAGACAAACTGAAAGCTGACGTTATTTTTATTAAAAATATAGATAATGTAGTGGTGAAAAAATTTAAAGATATCGTAGCAGATCATAAAATGATGTTGGCAGGTGTTTTACTTGAAGTTCAAGAATTAACCTTTGACTACTTGAATACACTTGAAAACGAATTACCAACTGAAAACACCCTCATTGAAATTGCAGAATTTTTATCACAGAGGCTCAATGTTTTTATCAGTGATGAATTTGAAAAATATTCACGTAATTATCAAATTGAATATTTAAAAAATAAGCTGAATAGACCTATCAGAGTTTGTGGAATGGTAAAAAATGAAGGAGAACCAGGAGGAGGCCCTTTTTGGGTAAAAAATGAGAGTGGTAATATTTCACTGCAAATTGTGGAGTCTGCACAAATTGATAAAAAGAACAAACACCAAAAGGCGATATTAAAAAAAGCAGCTTATTTTAATCCTGTAGATTTGGTTTGTGGCATCAAGAATTATCAAGGGAAGTTCTTCGATTTACACAAATTTGTTGATCACAAAACATCCTTTATCTCTGAAAAAACAAAATCAGGAAAGTCTTTGAAAGCCTTGGAGTTACCTGGATTATGGAATGGTGCTATGTCTCATTGGAACACCCTATTTGTAGAGGTTCCACTAAAGACATTTAATCCAGTAAAAACAGTGAATGACTTGTTAAAATCTGCTCATCAAATAGTTTAATTTGAATTCCTCCATTCTAATATCAGAAATCACATTGAAAGCCATTAAAAGTTCAGGAAGCGGTGGGCAACATGTAAACAAAGTTGCGACGAAAATGGAATTACAATTCAATGTGCTTAATTCATTGGCTTTAACACAACAAGAAAAGGCTTTGGTTTTAGTTTATCTTAAATCAAGATTAACTAAAAATAATGTTTTAATCATGCAATGTCAAGAAACTCGAAGTCAATTAAAAAATAAACAGATTCTTGTAGAACGATTTTTAAGGTTGATTCAAGAAGCGAATAAAGCTCCAAAAAAACGCATTCCCACAAAGGTGCCAAACGGATCTAATATGAAGCGCCTTGAGACTAAAAAATTAAATGCTCATAAAAAGTCAAGCAGAAAAAAACCTGAGATTTAAGTAATTATTGTATTGGATTAATTATCTTTGTTTTGTTCTCGTAAAGGGGTGCCAACTTAGGCTGAGATCATACCCATTGAACCTAGAACAGGTAATGCTGTTTAGGAAAATTATAAGAAAATCGTATTCCGTTTTTTGAATGGATTTTCACAAATAGTGTAAATAATTACGAATAATTTCCTCTTTTTATTCGATTGAACATCGTTGTAATGAAAAAATTATCTTTCGTATTAATTCTATTAGCATTGTCACAGGGCATTCATTCTCAAATTATTGAAAAAGTCATAGATTCTGCAAGAATAGAAAAACTTGATGAGGTCTTGGTTAAAGCCATAAGGGTTGAGGCATCTTCTCCAATAACTCACTCAAATGTTTCAAAAGCAGAATTAGCAACACGTAATCTTGGTCAAGATTTACCAATTTTATTAAATTACTTGCCATCTGTTGTTACCACAAGTGATGCGGGAGCAGGTATTGGCTATACAGGAATTAGAGTTCGTGGAGTAAGTGCCCAATCAACAAACATTACAATCAATGGAATCCCCTATAACGATGCTGAATCATTGGGTACCTTTTGGGTAGATTTACCTGATTTCGCATCATCGGTTGAGAGTTTGCAATTACAAAGAGGTGTTGGGACATCAACCAATGGTTCAGGAGCTTTTGGAGCAAGTATTAATATTTTAACAGACGCCATTTCAAAAGATTCTCAAGCAGAAATATCCAATACATTTGGTAGTTACAACACTTTAAAGCATAACTTAAAGTTTAGTACAGGTTTACTTGGAAGTAATATCGAGATTTCGGGAAGACTGTCACAAATTAAATCTGATGGCTACATTGACCGAGCAGCATCAGATTTAAAATCTTATTTCTTACAAGGAGCATATACAGATGACAATACCTTAATCAAGATGTTAGTTTTTGGGGGCCACGAAATTACTTATCAGGCTTGGAATGGCATCGATGCAGAAACTCTGAAAAATAATAGAACATTTAACCCTTCAGGAACTTACATAGATGACGATGGGACAATTAATTTTCATGAAAATGAAGTAGATAATTATAAACAAGACCATTATCAGTTGCATTGGAATCAAAAAATTAATAATTATTGGTCAGCTCGCATAGGGTTGAACTATACGTATGGCCGTGGATATTTTGAACAGTATAAGGAAAATCAAAGTTTTAGCGATTACGATTTGAATGATCTTATAATTGGAGATACGACGATTAATGAAACAGATTTAATTCGTCGCCGCTGGCTTGATAATCGTTTTTATGTCGTCACTACAAGTATTAGTCACACCAAAAAAGATTTAGCCATGTCGTTTGGAAGTTCGTTTAGTCTTTATGACGGAGACCATTTTGGGGAGATAATCTGGGCACAATATGCGAGTGATTCAAAAATTAATGATAAGTATTACGAGGGCAATGGAGAGAAATTAGAGTTAAATATCTTTACAAAAGCCACCTATAAACTGAATGAAAAATTAAGTATTTACGGGGATTTACAGTTTCGTATAATTGACTACAAAACATCTGGTTTAACTTCAGATAGAGTAAATATGTTGATAAATGAGAAATACAACTTTTTTAACCCAAAGGCCGGGTTTACCTATGAGTTTAATGATGGTAATAGCCTATATATTTCTTATGCTAGAGCTAATAGGGAGCCAAGTAGAAGTGATTTTGAAAGTAATGTTAATATTAAATCAGAACAATTAAATGATTTTGAGTTAGGATGGAGACATAATTCAAACAAATTAAGTTTAAGCACCAATTTTTATTACATGTTGTACAATGAACAATTAGTTCTTTCAGGGAAGATTGATGATGTAGGATCGCCTATTAGAGAAAATATTGGAAAAAGTTACAGATTTGGTTTAGAGGTTGATGCAAATATTAGATTATTTAATAACTTTTCATTTCACCCAAATGTTACAATAAGCACCAATAAAAACAAAAACACCTTTTCCGAAATCAATGGTAACCTCTTAAATTTGAAAGAGACTGATATTTCGTTTTCACCAAATTTAATCGCTTCTAACAATTTTATATTTCATCCGTCTCAAAGCTTTCAAATATCTTTATTAAGTAAATACGTTGGCTCTCAATTTATGAGCAATACAAATTCTGTTGTATCTAAATTAGATAGTTATTTTGTCAATGATTTAAGTGTCATTTATCAATTAAAACCAAAAACTATTTTTAAATCTGTAGTCTTTTCGGCGTTGATTAATAATATTTTTGGGATAAATTATGTCTCTAATGGATATTATTATACCTATGATGACACCTGGTCATCCCCAGGTGAAATTACCACCGTAGAGGGAGCAGGTTATTATCCGCAAGCCACTACTAATTTTTTGATGGGCGTGACATTAAAGTTTTAATTAATGATGAGATTATTTCCGCTAATTGTGGCCCTGTAAGACTTTAAGCCACATCTTAAACTAGGATTTTCTAATGGTTGTCCTGTAAATAAACTGTATTTATTGGCATCATCACAACCGCAAATTCCTTCAAGCCCATTAATCGTTATTATTGAACAGGAATTTGGAATATGATTCGGATCGGCTGCGTCATATGCAACGAAGCCCGTTCCAGTATTTGTGACAATGAGACCTCCATTTCCAAAACCTTGAACATAAATAGGATTACTTATAAAGTTAAGATCATTGTACTGTGGGAGGTTTAAATTTAGGCTGGTATTAACACCAATATTTAACAAGAAATTACAATTATCATTATTGTCATCACTTTTGCTGCAGCCAAAGATGACAGCAGATAAAAAAGAAAAAATAATTAGTTTTTTCATAAATGTCATTTAATTTTCAAAATACAATAATAAGCACTTGAAGCTAATAATTTTGTATATTTGTATTACAATCTCGTGAAAACGGGATTTTTTCTGTTTAAGCACAATTCAGAAAATTATTTAAATGAAGAAGTTATGAGTGGCATATCATATTATACACCTGAGGGATTAAAAAAGTTAAGAGAAGAGTTAGGTCAGCTAAAAGATGTCGAACGATTGAAAGCTTCAAGAGCTATCGCTGAAGCTAGAGATAAGGGAGATTTAAGCGAAAATGCAGAATATGATGCTGCAAAAGAGGCTCAAGGGATGCTAGAAATGCGCATATCAAAGTTGGAAGAAGCTTTGGCAGGTGCACGTCTAATTGATGAGTCACAATTGGATTTAACAAAGGCATTGGCACTTTCAAAGGTGAAAATAAAAAATCAATCTAACGG
This sequence comes from uncultured Flavobacteriaceae bacterium, assembly GCA_905479065.1. Lineage (GTDB taxonomy): Bacteria > Bacteroidota > Bacteroidia > Flavobacteriales > Flavobacteriaceae > CAJQLB01. The sequence continues at coordinate 27,977 of CAJQLB010000037.1, forward strand.
CATGGAAATGACCTACACGCTGGTTGCAGACGGAGAGGCAGATTTGGCGTCAGGTAAGATTTCTGTTAATTCGCCTATTGGAAAAGGATTATTGGGAAAATCAGTTGGAGAAATTGCTGAAATACAAGTTCCCAACGGTATTATTAAGTTTGAAATATTAAACATATCAAGATAAGATTGAGTTTTTCAGAATCTAACTATACGGTACTAATTACGATATTATGGCTACAATATTTACAAAAATAGTCAATGGTAACATCCCTTGTTACAAAGTTGCTGAAACAAACTCTTTTTTGGCTTTTTTGGACATTAATCCAAATACAAAAGGTCATACACTCTGTATTCCAAAAACGGAAATAGATAAAGTATTTGACTTAGATAAAAAAAAATTTCTTGAACTGATGGATTTTTCTAGAACAGTTGCTGTCGCCATTGAAAAATCAATTGATTGTAAGCGTATTGGGATGTCAGTTATTGGGCTTGAAGTGCCTCATGCTCATGTACATCTCATCCCATTAAATGACATGGAAGACGCTCGTTTCATTTCAAAAAAACACTTTTCTCATGAAGAGTTTTCTCAAATAGCCAAGGGAATCAGCGCTCATTTGTAGCTAATCGTTTTAAGGAAATTTGAAAAGTTGTTCCTTGATTTAATTGAGATTGAAGGACTTTAATTTTACCTTTGTGATAATCTTCTATAATTCTTTTGGATAGTGAAAGACCGAGACCCCATCCTCTTTTCTTACTTGTAAACCCGGGCTCAAAAATTTTCTGAAAGAGATTTTTTGAAATCCCTTTACCTGTGTCGGCTACTTGTATAAAAATATACTTCTCTGAAGATTTAATGGTGATCTTCAAAGACCCCTTACCTTTCATTGCATCGATACCGTTTTTTACTAAATTTTCTATAGTCCAACTAAATAGTTGCCCATTCAAACTCGCATACAAGGTGTCCTCTGGTGCTTCAAATTCAAACTCAATTAATTCTGAAAAGCGAGTTTTGAGGTATTCGTAGGTCTCGGAAGTAGTAAAGACAACATCCATTTTATTGAGCGTTGGGAAAGAACCAATTTTACTGAATCGATCTGTGATTGTTTGCAGTCTGTCTATATCTTTTTCTATTTCTCTCAAATAATCAGGATTTATATTTTCAGATCGTAAAATCTCTGTCCAACCAACTAACGAGGATAAAGGAGTCCCAATTTGATGAGCAGTTTCTTTTGCCATTCCTGTCCATAATTTATTTTGAGAAGCAATTTTGGTGCTTCTGTAAAAGAAGTAGGCAACTGCAGCAAATAGAACGATGATAAGTATTAGAGCTAAAGGATAATATTTTAACTTGTTTAGTAATTCAGAATTTCCATAAACAATTGTTCCAAATGTTGTGTCTTTGTAGGTGACCTCAATAGGAATATTTTCTTTTTCAAAACGCTCCTTGAGCATACTCAAATAGATTTTTGGATTTTTAATACTGCTCGTATCAATATTTCTAATATTGAATATGCTTCCGTTGCCATCAACAAATATCATAGGAGTTGTTGTGTTAGTTTCCATAACTTGAGTTGTCAATGAACTAACATCTGCATCTAAATCATCCATGCCTTTTAAAAAATCAGATTGAGCAAAGGACCAAGTCTGCATTTTGATACGCTCTTCATACTTGAATTTTTGAAAAAAGTCGTAAGTATTCCAAAGAATAAGGGAAATAATAAAAAACGATGATATGATGATCATCCATCTAAAAACATTTTGGTTATTAGCTAACATGTAAATGAATAAAATTTTTAATTTAAATATAATGTAATTATGTTAATATTATTGTTCAACTTGTTAGTAAAACAGTTTTTAGATAAAACTCGGATTGGTTAACTTTGCCTAAACTTATATCAATGACCACCTTTGAGCCAAAAGATTTACCTGTAAAACAACTACACTCGTTGTTGTTAGACGCAGTAGCCCCTCGGCCTATCGCTTTTGCGAGTACTGTAGATGAACAAGGCCGTCCTAATCTGTCACCGTTTAGTTTTTTTAATGTGTTTAGTGCTCAGCCACCAATTTTAGTTTTTTCACCTGCACGACGCATAAGAGATAATACAACAAAACACACATTAGAGAATATAAAAGCGACTAAAGAAGTAGTCATTAATGTTGTAAACTACGACATTGTTCAACAAATGTCATTAAGTAGTACAGAGTATGCTGAGGGTATTAATGAGTTTGTAAAAGCAGGGTTAACTATGGTTAGTTCTGAAAAAATTAAATCATTTAGGGTCGGTGAATCTCCGGTACAATTTGAATGTAAGGTGAATGAGATTATTGAATTGGGGCGTCATGCTGGGGCAGGAAATTTAATAGTTTGTGAAGTGGTAAACATACATGTTGCAAATGAAGTATTAAATGAAGATCTAACAATAAATCAAGAAATATTGGATTTAGTTGCGCGAGCTGGCGGTAGTTATTACACCCGAATAAGCAAAGGATTTTTTGAAATACCAAAACCTCTGAGATCTCGAGGAATTGGAGTTGATGCTTTACCCGAGCATATCAAAAACAGTATGATTTTGACAGGAAATGATATAGGAATGTTAGGGAACTCAGAAGCATTACCTACAAGAGACAGTATCCTCAAGTTTGTCAATAAAGTCAGTGAGCGTTATCCGAATATTAAGGAGATGTCTCATAGGGAGAAACATAAAATTGCAAAAAACTTTTTAAGTTTTGGCGATGTTGATAGTGCATTAAAACTATTATTAAGTGAATAAAAATTGATTAACAAAACAGAAATAACGGAAATTAAATGGAAGTACAAGGAAAAATCAAGCTAATTGGGGAAACACAAACATTTGGAAGTAATGGTTTTCGAAAGAGAGAGGTTGTTGTGACGACTGAGGAGCAATATCCACAACATATTATGATTGAGTTTGTTCAAGATAAAACGGATTTATTAAACACCTATCAAGTTGGACAACAAGTCAAAGTAAGTATTAATTTACGTGGGCGTGAATGGACAAACCCTCAAGGTGAAGTAAAATATTTTAATTCAATTCAAGGTTGGCGTATTGAAGCGTTACAACAAGAGGCCGCTACTGATAATATGCCTCCAGTTCCACCAATGGACGCTTTTGAGCCTGCTGGAGAATTAAACAAAGATGACCATGACGATTTGCCTTTTTAGTATAGGCAACATTGAGAATGTCAATAAAAAAACCTCAACATCACTGTGTTGAGGTTTTTTTATTGGCTGAAATTGTATTAATTTTCTTGACATGAATATGACCAAAACCATTGAGATTTTTTTTAAAAGGTACATGCCCTCACCTTTTACCATTGCCATTATCCTCACGTTATTGACTATGATGTTAGCGATGCTTTTTACAGAGCCAATAGAGGAAGGAACTCAATTTTTCAATATTTTATCGTATTGGGAATCTGGAATCTGGAATAGTGGCTTACTGGTGTTTGCTTATCAAATGATGCTGATTTTAGTTTTAGGACATGTCCTAGTGTTGAGTGGGCCAGCAAATAGGATGATAGTGAAACTTTCAAAAAATGTTTCGAATACAACTAGTGCTGTTGTTTTAGTAAGTATTACAACCATGTTAGCTGCCTTTTTAAATTGGGGGCTAGGACTCATATTTGGAGCTATTTTAGCAAGAAAAGTAGGTGAATATGCGCAACAAAATAACATACCATTAAACTATCCGTTGGTTGGAGCTGCAGGGTATGTTGGCTTGATGGTTTGGCATGGAGGTATCAGTGGGTCTGCACCAATTAAAGTTGCAGAAACAAACCATATTATTGATTTTATGAGTGGGGTGTCATCAATTGAAATACTTGATAAAATACCTGAAAGTATCGATTTTAATCAAACGATCTTTAGTTGGTGGAATCTGTTGTTATTTGGAGTATTACTAGTTATTGTTCCTCTAATTCTAAGAGGTATTGCGAAAATTACTGAGCCCACAGAATTTAATTTAAAGACCTATAATTTTAACGAAGACCTATCAAAAAATCGTGAGGGTGCAGAAAAGTTAGATTACTCAAAAATGCTTGGCTTTGGTTTTGGTGCATTATTGTTGTGCGCTTTTTTTTATCAATATTGGAATCAGTTGGTCAGTCTTAAAATAACGCCAAATATGCTTAATTTTTTCATGTTAGGATTGGCGATCACATTACATGGAAGGATTAAGAATTTCTTAAATGCGTTAAAGGAGGCTATTAAAGGAACTTCGGGAATCTTAATACAATTTCCGTTATATTTTGGTATTATGGGTATTATGAAAAGCACTGGAATGGTTGTGATGATTTCTGATTTTTTTGTGTCTGTCGCGACTACTACAACACTTCCAATATTCACATTTTTTAGTGCAGGATTAGTTAATATTTTTGTTCCAAGCGGCGGAGGTCAATGGGCAATTCAAGGCCCAATAGTCATCGAGTCTGCTATAAAATTAGGGGTTCCATTACCGAAAGCCATTATGGCTTTGGCTTACGGTGATCAAATAACCAATATGCTGCAGCCTTTTTGGGCATTACCACTTTTAGGGATTACAAAATTAAAAGCAAGAGAAATACTGCCTTATACGCTTATACTCATGATTGTTGGTATTCTCATTTACGTTCTTGGATTGCTCATTTTATAATTATATTAAAAATGCATTTATTGTCTGAAAAACTTGAGTTTCCTGATATAAGTAAAATTTCTAAAGAGGGTTTGGTTGCTTTTGGGGGAGATTTATCTGTGGAACGATTAATTTTGGCTTATTCAAAGGGGATTTTTCCATGGTTTGAAGCGTGTGACCCAATTTTATGGTGGTCTCCTGATCCCAGGTTTGTACTGTATCCAAATGAATTAAAGGTTTCAAAAAGTTTAAATAAAACGTTGCGTAACGGAGAATTTGAAGTGACCTATGATTTGAACTTTAGGGAAGTTGTAACCGCCTGTTCTAAAATTAAACGAAAGGGACAAAAAGGTACTTGGATAACATCTGAAATGATACAAGCGTATTGCGACTTATTCGAATTGGGCTTCGCCAAGTCTATTGAGGTTTGGAGGAACAATGAATTAGTTGGAGGGTTTTATGGGGTAGATTTAAATAATGGTGTCTTTTGTGGAGAGAGTATGTTTAGCAAAGTGAGTAATGCCAGTAAAGTTGGATTTGTAAAGTTTATTCAATCAACTAATTACAAATTAATTGATTGTCAAATATATTCTAAACATTTAGAAAGTTTTGGAGCAAGAACGTTATCTCGAAAAGATTTTATTAAATTCACAAATATCAATGAGTCCAATTAATTATAACACAAATCGAAATGCTTGACAGAGAGGATTTTCATCAAATTGAAAATAAAGAAAAGTTTTTAGAGATTCTTCATTCAAAAGTTGATAAAAATATTTTAGAAGCGGTTAGAAAAAAGAATGACTATGAAAACGACTTAATTCATCTTCAGGCTGAATTAGTAAATTTACAGCACTGGATAGCAAAAAATAAAAGGCGTGTCTGTGTTATTTTTGAGGGCCGAGACGCTGCAGGGAAAGGAGGAGCAATTAGACGATTTACAGAGCATTTAAACCCACGGTCAAATCGTATTGTAGCTTTAACGAAACCTACTGATGTTGAAAAAGGACAGTGGTATTTTAGGCGTTATATAAAAGAACTTCCTGAACCTGGTGAAATTGTTTTCTTTGACCGAAGTTGGTACAATAGAGCTGTTGTTGAGCCGGTGATGGGTTTTTGTAGTGATAATCAGTATGAAAAATTCATGAATCAGGTTAATGAGTTTGAACATATGCTCTACGAAGATGGGATAGATATTATAAAACTATGGTTTTCGATTACAAAGGAAGAACAGGCTAGAAGATTTCAATCTAGATTAAATAATCCACTAAAACGTTGGAAATTTAGCCCTGTGGATAAAGAAGGTCAGGTTCGTTGGAATGATTATACTTATTATAAAGAACAAATGTTTACCAAAACACATACCACTTTTAGCCCGTGGATTTTAGTGGTTACAAATAACAAAAAGCAAGCAAGATTAGAAAGTATTCGGTATTTGTTATCAAAATTTGAATACGAAGGGAAAGGAAGATCTGGAATTAATATTTTAAGAGATCCAAATGTAGTACAGCGATATCACAGAACCATTAAGTAAAAGGATATAATGATTGAAAATATGACAGATAAAGATTTAAAATTACTTAATTCTAAAAAGGGAATTAAGCAATTATTAAAAGATGAAAATTATTCAATTTCAAAAATTCTTCGTTATGTAAAATATGAGAACAAGTTAAAGGAACTCCAGGAGGAACTAATCAAATTGCAAAAATGGGTAGGTGAAAATGATGAGAAAATTGTCATTCTTTTTGAAGGTCGAGATGCTGCAGGAAAAGGGGGGGCAATAAGAAGAACTACTGAGCATTTAAATCCTAGAGAGTTTAAAGTTGTGGCATTACCAAGACCAACTGAAGATGAAAAGAGTCAGTGGTATTTTCAACGATATATTAATCATTTACCTAAAAAAGGGAAAATAGTTTTTTTTGATCGTAGTTGGTATAATAGAGCAGTCGTTGAACCTGTAAACAGATTTTGCACGCAAGAGGAATACAGGTGTTTTATGAATCAAGTGAACGATTTTGAACGTATGGTTACTGAATCAGGAATACGTCTCATTAAATTTTATTTTTCAATTTCAAAAGATGAACAGGCACAGCGTTTTGAAGAAATTAAAAAAAGTCCATTGAAAAGATGGAAATTTAGTGCAGTTGATGCAAAAGCCACAAAACTTTGGGATGATTATACTAATTACAAAAAGAAAATGTTTGATAAAACAGATACAGAAATAGCTCCTTGGATAGTCATAAAAGCCAATCGAAAGAGTAAAGCAAGAATTGAAGTCATAGAAACCATATTAAATCGTATTCCATATAACTCGAAAAAACTAGGAGGTCTTTAATTTTGAAAATCCACATGCCTAAAACAAGTAATATCATGGCCATTTATAATACCTATTGCTTGCATATAGGCACATATAACCTCTAAACCTATAAATTTAAAATTTCGCTTTTTTAAGTCAATACATACCGCTTCACTTAAATCCTTGGAGTTTGCAGATTTATAACTATTAATTATGGTTGTATTATTAGTATATCCCCAAATATACTTATTGAAACTTCCAAATTCTTTTTGAATTTCAATATAAGATTTGGCATTAGAAATGGTGGCTTCAATTTTTAATCTATGTCTAACAATTCCTTTATTATTCATTAAAGAACTAATTTTTTCTTCTTGGTATTGTGCTATTTTTAAATAGTCAAAATTATCAAAAGCTTTTCGAAAGGCATCTCGTTTGCGCAATATAGTAATCCAACTTAAACCAGATTGAAACGTTTCAAGAACTAAACATTCAAAAAGAGATGTGTCGTTATGAACTGGGAAACCCCATTCGCAGTCGTGATAGCTTTCATAAAGCTTATCTCCAACGCACCAAGAACATTTTTTATTAGAATTCATAAGGTTTTTAATAACGTGAGTAAACGTAAGGCATGCATGATAAAAGTCATATAATATAAAGGATTCAAAGGTTATTTTTATATCCCTAATAATTAACAAATGAACCAAATTATAAAAGATAGCCTAAATAATAGCATTGATTATGATAATTATTATAGGTTGATGCAAAAATTAGTACAGGATAAATATACTACCGGTGATGTGGTATCAGATAGTCATGTGAATTTCACATTGCTAAATGAAAAACGGATGAGCCGTTGGAATAAAAGACTTAAAGTTAGTGACCAGGATAAAAAGGAAATAATGAAGTTTAATTCAGAAATGATTTGGTTAATTATTTCTGAAAGTTGGTGTGGCGATGCGGCACACATACTACCAGTGTTGAATGTTGTAGCAGAACTTAATGGTCACATTGATTTAAGAATCGCTTTACGTGACGACAACAAAGAATTAATGAATTTATTTCTCACCCATGGTAAAAGAGCAATACCTAAATTGATAATGATTGATTCCAATACATTGGAAGTTATTGACTCATATGGTCCTAGGCCTTTTATTGTGACAGAAATTGTGGAAGATTTTAAAACCAAAAATGGCCAATTAACACCAGATTTTAAAGAGCATCTTCAACATTGGTATAATCAAGATAAAGGACAAACTATCATTCACGATTTGGTCGACTTACTCGAGAAACACGCACAAATTAAAGAGTGTAAGATGTGATTATATGGACTGTTTTAGATTGTTTATAAACGCGTCAACGGTCATGGCAGTGTCTACGTTGTAATCACCAATTTTTGTACGATGTAATTTTGATAAATACGCTCCTGAGTTTAGAGCTTTTCCGAAGTCATGTGCAAGCGAACGAATGTATGTCCCTTTGCTACAAGTTACTCTAAAATCAACACGATCGTCGCTAAATTTCAAAATTTCAAAATCATAAATGCTAACTTTTCTTGATTTAACATCAATATGTTCTCCTGCTCGTGCAAATTCATATAAACGCTTACCATGATGTTTCACTGCTGAAAATATTGGTGGAAATTGGTCCAATTCTCCGATAAATTGGCGCGCTGTTTCTTCTACTAAACCTTGCGTAATATGGTCGGTTGGAAACGTTTGATTTACTTCGGTTTCTAAATCATAAGACGGCGTAGTTTTACCCATGGCAATGCTTCCCGTATACTCCTTTTTTTGACCTTGAAAGGTGGCAATTTGTTTTGTCATTTTTCCGGTACAAATAATCAGTAAACCGGTTGCTAATGGATCAAGAGTTCCGGCGTGGCCAACCTTAATTTTCTTTATATTAAAGGCCTGACGTATTTCCCAACGAATTTTGTTGACTACTTGAAAAGAGGTCCACTTTAAGGGTTTATCAATTAGCAGAACCTGGCCAGCAAAGTAATCTTCAATAGTCATAATATTAACTTAATGAGGCGTACAAGATTGACAATAAACCTACAATAAAACAATAAATAGCGAAATAAGATAATTTACTGTTTTTAACTAAAGAGATCATCCATGTGCACGCAAATAGTCCAGAAACAAAGGCCGCCATAAAACCAAAAGAAAGTATGGTAAAATTTTCACTATCAAAGGTCAAGTCACCATTTAAAACGTCTTTGGTTATTTTTCCAAATATTAAAGGTACAACCATTAAAAATGAAAACCTTGCGGCTTGTGTTTTGTCATTACCAAGAAGCACTGATGTTGAAATTGTTGCACCAGATCTCGATATACCTGGAAGCATTGCCACTGCCTGAGCAACACCAATAACTAAAGCGTTTTTAAACGAAACTTTTTTATTTGTGTCTTTTGCTTTGTCAGCTAGAAATAGTAACAGCGCTGTAATGATGAGCATAAATCCTACTAACTTTATATTGTTACCAAATAATGTTGTCAACTCAGACTCAAATGTAAAACCGATTAAAGCCGCGGGTATCATCGATAAGCCTATTTTTGAAATGAATTGCAAATCCTCATTCCATTGAAATGTTAAAGCTCCTTTAATGAGTTTCAAAATATCTTTTCTAAAAACAACTAACGTACTTAAAGCAGTAGCAAAGTGAAGAACAACAGTAAATAATAAACTCTCTTCAGGCAGTAAATTATCTCCTAAAACTGCCTTTCCTAATTCTAAATGACCGCTTGAAGAAACAGGTAGAAATTCTGTAAGGCCTTGAATAACTCCTAAAATAATTGCATCAATAATATCCATGTAACAAATGTATCAAAAACCGATCTGGAATAAAGTGATTATTTCTTTGGATTTGTTTTTTGAGGATCGAGGAGAATCGCATAAACTTGAATACCAAATCCAATTAACACAAGTGTTGGCGCTAATCGGATGCGTCTCCAGCTAAATATTTCTGGATTGAAAATATTGGGGTCATCACTTCCTCCACCAGCCATAAGAATAAATCCCAAAGCTATAAATCCTAAACCAACAAACATCCATTTGTAGTTTTTTGTGTCAAAAAGAAACGTTTTGTTTGCGTTTTGTTTGCGTTTTTTCTCTCCCATATTAATTAAATTCAGTAAAAATGATTTCTTTGCCAAGAGTTATTTGAGAAATATGTTTTGATGTACAAAATAACATTTTTGGTACGTACAAAGAAACGGTTTTATTTAAAACTTTGGCGTTAAGAGACTCTAAATTTATTCCTAAATCCAGACCTCTATTAATATGGTAATTGTTTTTCTCATCATGAAATATGACATCCTTGGTATCACCTGCCGTCATATTTTTTACAGTAACTTCGATAATACTGCAATCTTTTGGTTGCGGATTATCAATGACGCATGATTTGAAAAATAAGATAGACGTAGAGACGGTTGAAAAAAGAAAAAGCACATGGCGTCTCATATTTATTATGGAAATTTGCGGTTGGCATAATAAGATCTACTTATCCATACAATTGATCTGTTTTCAAATTAAGGAAACGTTGAGTGGCAAAATATGTGCTAATCCAAGAGATTAAAACTCCAAGAAAAAAGACTCCTAAAAATAAGCCAGTAATCATAATGCGATTATTTAACAGTCCTAAGTCTTTAAATGCATTATCTAAATAAAATAAAACACATGCCATTCCGATTAGGGCAATTATTGCACCAATTATTCCAAGTTTCACACTTTTCAAAATAAAGGGGCTTCTAATAAAATGTTTTGTTGCTCCAACCATTTGCATGGTTTTTATGGTAAACCGCTTGGAGTAAACAGATAATCTAATAGAACTGTTTATGAGTAAAACCGCTATAATCGTAAAAAGGCTGCTCATAATTAACACCCAAAAACTAATCCGCTTTACATTGCTATTCATTAAAGTGACTAGGTCTTTGTCATACCTAACCTCTGAAACAAATTTTTTCTCCATTGTAGCTTCTGATAGGCTATCTAATCTTTGTTCGGTAACAAACTCAGCATTTAAATTAATGTCAATTGAGTTTTGTAGCGGATTATAACCAACATCATCTAGAAAATCTTCGCCATATTCTTTTTTCATGAAGTCTGCCGCCTCTTCTTTTGAAATATAGGTGGTAGTCTTGACATAATTAGCAAAGGCTAGACTCTTCTCTAATTGATTTATTTCAACGTCTTTTGCAGTATCATTTAGATAAATACTGACGACAACTTGTTCTTTAAAATTATCAGAAATAGTTTTTGTGTTTAAAACTAGCATCCCTAAAAGCCCTATCAAAAAAAGGACCAAGGCGATACTTAGAACTACAGAAAAATAGGAAGAGATTAAGCGTCGTTTTTGATATTTATCAAAGGTAAAACCCATAATTTGCTAATGTTAATTATGTAAAAATAACAAAGTATCATTAATCTAAAATATTATTCATCTAAACATTTGAACATTTCGAAACAGAGGCCTTCAATGTCCGTAAGTTTAGGAGTGACGATATGGTAATGTATTAAACATAAAAAGAAAAGGCATTTTTTTATATTTACGATTACAAGTTGCTAATAAAGCTTAAATTTGAATTTTTAATTGCGGAAAATAGAACGATGAAATATCATTTCAACGAAATTGAAGCCAAATGGCAAAAATATTGGTCAGCTAATCAGACTTTTAAAGCTGAAAATAATTCAAACAAACCAAAATATTATGTTTTAGATATGTTTCCTTATCCCAGTGGAGCAGGATTACATGTAGGACATCCTTTGGGTTACATCGCTTCTGATATTTATGCCCGTTATAAGCGCCATAAGGGATTTAATGTGTTACACCCTCAAGGGTATGATAGTTTTGGATTGCCTGCAGAGCAATATGCAATTCAAACAGGGCAACATCCTGCTGTAACAACAGAGGACAATATAAAAACATATCGGAGACAATTAGATCAAATTGGTTTTTCGTTTGACTGGTCAAGGGAATTAAGGACATCAGATTCCAGTTATTATAAATGGACGCAGTGGATTTTTATCCAATTATTTGACTCGTGGTATAACAACGACTCTAATAAAGCGGAGTCAATCGAGACCTTGAAGACATTATTTTCTTTAAAAGGAAATGCAGGTGTTAATGCTGCATGTGATGATGATGTTTTGATATTTTCGGAAAAAGCATGGAATGGCTTTACTTCCTTAGAGCAAGAACAAATTCTATTAAAATACCGGTTGACCTATCTTGCAGAGACAGAGGTTAATTGGTGCGCAAGTTTAGGGACTGTTTTGGCTAATGACGAGATTATCAATGGAGTTTCAGAGCGAGGAGGCTTTCCAGTGGTAAGAAAGAAAATGACACAATGGAGTATGCGAATCTCTGCATACGCAGATCGCTTGTTACAGGGATTAGAATCGATTGATTGGCCTGAACCACTCAAAGAGATACAACGTAATTGGATTGGGAAGTCTACAGGTGCGACAGTAAGCTTTAATGTTAAGAATCATAGTGATATTATCGATGTTTTTACAACGCGTCCTGATACGATTTTTGGGGTAAGTTTTATGACGCTTGCTCCCGAGCATCCCCTTGTTAAAAAAATTACAGTTGCTACTAAAATAAAAGAGGTTGAAGCATACATACAAACGACATCAAAACGAAGTGAGCGAGATAGATTAGCTGATGTAAAAACAATTTCAGGTGTTTTTACTGGGGCATATGCAGAGCACCCGTTTACAAAAGCTCCTGTTCCTATATGGATTGGAGATTATGTCTTGGCAGGGTATGGCACTGGTGCAGTAATGTCTGTTCCCTGTGGAGACCAAAGAGATTATGATTTTGCAAAACACTTCAATATTCCTATTCTAAACATATTTCAGGATGTAGATATCTCTAAACATGCTTTTTCAGATAAAGACAATGTAATCATTGCCCAAAGTGATTTTTTAAACGGACTTTCATATAAAAAAGCATTAAAAAGAGCAATATATGAACTAGAAAAAATAGGGCAAGGACAAGGTAAAATTAACTATCGACTACGTGATGCGGTTTTTAGCAGGCAGCGTTATTGGGGAGAACCGTTTCCGGTCTATTACGTAAATGGTATACCGCAAGTTATCGATGCACAATTTTTACCGATCACGTTACCAGAAGTGAAAAAATATTTACCGACAGAAACAGGTGAGCCCCCTCTTGGTAATGCACAAAAGTGGGCATGGGATACAGAAAAAAAGGAGGTTGTAGACAATACCTTGATTGACAATGTTACAATACACCCATTGGAATTAAATACGATGCCAGGATGGGCGGGAAGTTCCCAGTATTTTAATCGTTACATGGATTCAAATAACGATATCGAAATATTTTCTAAATCTGCTATTGCGTACTGGGAACAAGTAGATTTGTATATAGGAGGTAGTGAACATGCGACAGGGCATTTATTATATTCTCGATTTTGGCAAAAATTCATGTATGACATGGATTACGTAGGCCATGATGAATTTGCAAAAAAGTTGATTAATCAAGGGATGATACTAGGGACAAGTGCCTTTGTTTATAGAGTTGAGGGAGAGAATAAATTCATATCAAAGGGGATTATTGGTAATCAAAAAGTACAGCAAATCCATGCTGATGTGTCTTACGTGAATACCTCTGATGAGCTTGATATTATTGCTTTTAAAAAGTGGAGACCGGAGTTTAAAGATGCTGAATTTGTTCTTGAAGATGGTGTCTATAAAGTAGGACGTGAGGTAGAAAAAATGTCAAAGTCAAAATACAACGTAGTTAACCCTGATCAAATATGTATTGATTATGGAGCTGACAGTTTGCGTCTTTATGAAATGTTTTTAGGTCCACTTGAACAGTATAAGCCATGGAATACGTCTGGCATTACGGGAGTACATAATTTTTTAAAAAAACTATGGAAACTTTATATGGGTGATGATGGCATCAAAGTATCTAATACTACTCCAAATAAAGACAACTTGAAAACACTTCATAAAACAATAAAAAAGGTGGAAGACGATATTGAAAATTTTTCATTCAATACGTCTGTTTCTACCTTTATGATTGCTGTGAATGAGTTAAGTGCTCAAAAATGTACAAGTCGAGATATATTGGAGCCTTTACTTATTTTAATGTCACCATACGCACCACACATTTCTGAAGAACTATGGAGCCAGCTAGGGCATAATACATCGATTGCCACTGCTGAGTTTCCTTTATTCAGTGAAAATCATATTATTGAGAGTTCTAAGACATACCCAATTTCATTTAACGGTAAAATGCGTTTTACGATGGATTTACCTTTGGATTTAAGTAAAGAGGAAATTGAGTCTCAAGTTATGGCTAACAAAAAAACACAAGCACAATTAAAGGGGCGAGAGCCAAAGAAAGTCATAATAGTTCCAGGAAAAATTGTCAATATAGTTGGCTAAAACTGACAAAATTACCTGTCGTGTGTTTGGCGTGTTTTTTGTGATCTAAATGTAAAATAAAATAATTATGATAGGATATTATTTACTCATTGGAACAATTGCTCTTGTAAGTTGGTTTGTAAGCAATCAATTAAAGAAAAAATTCGCATATTATTCGAAGATGCGCCTGCGCAACGGAATGAGCGGAAGAGAAATCGCTGAAAAGATGTTAAACGATAATGGTGTTTTCGACGTGGAGGTTATTTCGGTACCTGGACAATTAACAGATCATTACAACCCAAAAAATAAAACAGTTAATTTAAGTGAAGCTGTTTACAATGAGAGAAATGCAGCCGCAGCCGCAGTTGCCGCACACGAATGTGGTCATGCGGTTCAACATGCACAAGCTTACAGCGCATTGGGTATGCGTTCTGCTCTTGTACCAATTGTTAGTGTGACTTCTGGGATGTCACAATGGTTAGTGATTGGAGGAATTTTATTAGGTACGGCACTAGGGGTAGGTTTAGGTTACTGGGTGTCTGTAGCGGGTTTATTGTTCATGGGATTTGCTACATTATTTAGTTTTATAACACTTCCTGTTGAATATGATGCGAGTAATAGAGCACTAGCTTGGTTAAAAGCAAAAAATATTGTCACTCCAGAAGAATATAAAGGATCAGAGGATGCTTTGAAGTGGGCTGCAAGAACTTATTTAGTAGCTGCTATCGGAGCATTGGCTTCGTTATTATATTGGGCGCTACAAGTTTTAGGAAGGGATTAATAAGGTGATGTAGATGTAAATAAAAGAGCATCTTCATAAAGAAGAATTTCTTAAATATTTATTTGCCTATCTATTTGTTGTTCAAGTGAGATAAATGTTTCGGTTCTTGACACTCCGGGGATGGTTTGAATTTCTTTATTCAGTAGATGCATAAGATGTTCATTGTCTTTACACAAAATTTTTATTAGAATGCTCCAGTTTCCAGTTGTATAGTGGCACTCGAGAACCTCAGGGATTTTTTTTAATTGCCTAACAGCATCTGGATTATTCATAGCTTTGTCTAAAAAAATACCAATAAAAGCCATGGTTTTATAGCCTAGAATTTTTGGATTTATTACAAATTTAGAACCGGCAATTAAACCAGATTTTTCTAATTTGCGAAGACGTTGATGAATCGCAGCACCAGAGATTCCAATGTAGCGCGCAATTTCTAAAATTGGAGTTCGCGCATCCTCAATCAAAGCGCGCAAGATTTTTTTATCAATACCGTCAATCTGTATATTTTGATTTATAATTTTCATAGCGATATACTTAAGACAATGAGGACTTAAAGATTTAAAGAATTATAACCTAAATAGGGAACTTTTTTTTCAGAAAATGTAATTCCATTAGTTTCCAATTCCTTAAGAATAGGTTCGTAAACTTCTCTGCTAATTGGAATTTGCACACCCGGTGTGGTAATTTTCTTATTTAAAATTGCCACTGTCGCAATTGCCACTGGAAGCCCAACGGTCTTCGCCATAGCAGTATAGACTTGATTTTCACCTATAGCAACCATGGTAGAGTCAATTTGATGTTTTTCACCATCTAACACGTACCCAAACTTATGATACATGACAATCATGTCCTTGTCATCAGCATCAAGTGTCCAACTATCCATTAATATTTTTTGTAAAATTTGCGCGGGGGTGGCCTTTATAAGATTTACCATTTTTTCAGAATTGAAAATATCTAGTTCTTCCAATTTATCCCAAACAATATCATCTTGATCAATTTTTAGAGCATGTCTAAATTTTAACTCTACAGAATCTGTTGGACTATATGCTAAGAAGGAATTGACAAAATCACGATAGCTCATATTTTCACTATCGTCAATGGTGTAACTATCATCAGTCATCCCAAGTTGCACAAAAATATTCCAAGCTCTACTAAATCCAACACGTCGCATTGTTCCTCGATACAATGTTTTAATGTTATCTAATCCATAGATATGTTGATATTTTAAAGAATCCCTATTGGCATAGCCCTCGAAGCGACCAAATCCATCAATATCTAGAAATTCAGTTCGTCTAAAAAGACGATTATAAGGAATGTATTTATAAGCTCCTTCTTGTAAGAATTTTGCTGCACTTCCTTGACCCGCTACAACAACATTTCTTGGATTCCAAGTGAATTTATAATTCCACAAGTTGTTGTCACTTTCAGGAGCAACGAGGCCTCCAGTAAACGATTCAAAGAGAATAATTTTACCCCCTTGGTCTCTGATGTCATTCAATACTTGCATCGCACTCATGTGATCAATGCCCGGATCAAGACCAATTTCATTCATAAAAATAAGGCCATTTTCTTTTGCTGCCTTATTGAGTTGTTGCATTTCTGGACTAACGTAAGATGCTGTTACCATATGTGTTTTATAAGTGATGCAATCTTTGGCAACTTCAATATGGAATCGTGCTGGTAACATTGACACAACGATGTCTGAATTTTTAACGGCATTTCCCCGCGACTCTTTATCAAATACATCTAAAAAAATGACATCAACATTGGGATTGTTACCAGTAATTTCCTTGGCTTTCTGCACATCAATGTCCCCAATTGTGAGATGTAAATTCTCTGTGTCAGCTTTGTCAATAAAATATTTTATTAAATAAGAAGTTGATTTCCCCGCTCCTATGACTAATATGTTTCGCATAGTTAGTATTCTTGTGTAATTTTGATTTTCATCTGCTACGAATGTACTAAATTGTAGGTGTTTTAAAAATATTAATTAGAGATAGATATGAACAGAAAAATCTTGATTATTGCGAGTGTTCTTGGCTTAATATCAGTTGTTTTGGGAGCTTTTGCCTCTCATGGTTTAAAAGAGGTTATTAGTCAAAACGATTTTCAAACATTTCAAGTTGGAGTGAGATATCAAATGTATCATGCGTTGTTATTGTTGTTTATTGGTTCTACAACGAACATTAAAGATGTCGTAAAAAAAAGAATGTTTTGGTTTATTGCTGTTGGGCTACTACTTTTTTCAGGTTCAATTTATGGTTTGGCCACAAATCAATTGACAGAATTTGATTTTACAAAAATTGGCTTTATAACACCAATTGGAGGTTTATTACTAATATTAGCGTGGCTCACTTTAGTTCTTAATTTTTTTAATTTAAAAGAAGAATAATATCTTTTTATAAATTAGATTTCTAATTAAATTTATATTTTTGTAACCTAATCAACACATTCAATTATGGGGGATAGCACCCACACTACGAAAACGATTTCGTTAGAACAGTACGGAATTATCAATGCCAATAGTCATTACCAATTAACACCAAGTGAGCTTCAAAATATTTCCACTAGTAAGGGGATGGGTAAGGAGACTAAAAATGGGACATTAGCTATTAATACAGGTAAGTATACTGGGAGATCGCCACAAGATCGTTTCTTAGTGCGTGATAATTATACTCAAGATCGTGTTTGGTGGGGAGACACAAATAAAGGAATTTCGTCAGAAAATTTTGATTATTTACATTTAAAAGTACTCGAGTATCTCAGTGGAAAAGAGCTTTATGTTAGAGATGGCTATGTATGTGCTGATCCTGAGTATAAAACAAATGTGCGAACTATTGCAGAGTACCCATGGTCGAATATGTTTGTTTACAATATGTTTTTAAGACCCACTAGTGACGAACTTAAGGATTTTAATGAAGACTGGTTAGTAGTATGTGCGCCAGGATATGAGTGTGATGAGCCAGAAAAACATGGCTTAAGACAAGGGAACTTTTCAATTTTAAATTTTACGAAAAAAATTGCGTTGATTGGAGGTTCTGCTTACACTGGAGAAATGAAAAAAGGAATTTTCTCTGCACTGAATATGATATTGCCGGTAGACAGAAATGTTTTACCAATGCACTGTTCAGCGAATGTAGGTGCTGATGGAGACACTGCCATTTTCTTTGGTTTGTCTGGTACAGGAAAAACTACATTGTCTGCAGATCCAAATAGACGTCTCATTGGTGATGATGAACATGGTTGGACCTCAGAAAATAGTATTTTTAATTTTGAAGGAGGATGTTACGCTAAAGTCATTGATTTAACAGAAGAGAAGGAACCAGATATTTTTAGAGCGATTAAGCCAGGGGCTATTTTGGAAAACGTTGTTTTCGATGATAATGGCGATATTAATTTCATGGATAGTAGCATTACTCAAAACACACGCGTCAGTTATCCGATATACCATATTGATAACATTCAACAACCATCTTTTGCTAAAAACCCTACTAATATTTTCTTTTTAACAGCAGATGCCTTTGGTGTTTTACCACCAATTTCGAAGTTAACACCTGGACAGGCCGCGTATCATTTCATATCGGGATATACGGCTAAAGTTGCAGGGACTGAGGCAGGAATAACGGAACCGGTACCCTCCTTTTCTGCTTGTTTTGGTGAACCATTCATGCCCTTACACCCAACCATTTATGCTGAAATGTTAAGTAAAAAAATGCAAGAAGCTGGAGTTAATGTTTGGCTTGTCAACACAGGTTGGACAGGTGGTCCTTACGGTGTTGGAACTCGAATGAAATTAAAATATACAAGAGCCATGATTTCTGCTGCAATGAATGGAAGTTTGGAAGATGCAAATAAAGGTAATTACCATGTGCATTCTGTATTTGGTGTCCAGCAGCCACGGACTTGTCCAAATGTCCCTACGGAAGTATTAAGTCCTAGACAAACATGGAATAATGATGAAGGCTATTATAAAACGGCCGATAAGCTTGCAAATTCCTTTAGAGATAACTTTAAAAAATTTGAATCTTATGCTAATGCTGAAATAATGGCAGGCGCTCCCAATATTAAAGTCAAAATTTAGATTAGGACCAAAAAAAAAGGCGAGCTATATGCTCGCCTTTTTTTTGTCAAATCAAGCTAACCTTTTTTGTTTGCTAGATTAATATACTTGTTCAATGCCATGGTCATTGAAGGCGTTTCAGGTGTTGGAGCAGCAATATCAACTCTCAGGCCTTTATCTTTAACAGCTTTAATAGTGGTGTTCCCAAACACTGCAATTCTTGTGTTATTTTGTTTGAAATCTGGAAAATTATGAAAAAGTGATTCGATGCCAGACGGACTAAAGAAAACCAGTACATCATAAAATACATTTTCTAAATCAGATAAATCACTAATCACTGTTTTGTAAAATGTTGATTTTTTCCAAGAGACCCCAAGATTGTCTAAAATTTGAGGGACTTCGGGTTTTAATTTATCAGTGGTAGGCAGTAAAAATGACTCGTCTTTGTATTTTTTTATCAGCGGTGTCAATTCAGCAAAGGTGCGCTTCCCAACATAAATTTTTCGTTTTCTGTAAACAACGTATTTCTGAAGATAGTAAGCTACGGCTTCTGATTGACAAAAATATTTCATTGAATCAGGAACTTTAAATCTCATTTCTTCTGCAACTCTAAAAAAATGGTCAACGGCATTTCTACTTGTAAGAATAATAGCCGTGTAAGTGTTTAAATCCACTTTTTCTAAACGTATTTCTTTTGCAGAGACCCCCTCAACATGAATGAATGGGCGAAAATCAATTTTCACACGTTGTTTTTCTTGTAACTCAAAATACGGAGAATTTTCTACCTTGGGCTCTGGTTGGGAAACTAAAATTGTTTTCACTTTCATACGCTACTTCTCGTTTTGCTCAGTTCTAATTTGTAATAAAAATCTTGTATAAAATCACGTA
The DNA here is from genome assembly GCA_905479065.1 of uncultured Flavobacteriaceae bacterium. Taxonomy (GTDB): domain Bacteria; phylum Bacteroidota; class Bacteroidia; order Flavobacteriales; family Flavobacteriaceae; genus CAJQLB01. The sequence goes on from CAJQLB010000037.1 coordinate 48,019, forward strand.
GGGTGCGATTTCAAGTGCGCAAAGATACAAAATAAAATAAAATAAGTTATTTATTATCGTTTTTTGATGTGCTTTAAATGAGGAAATAAATCCTGTAAAAAGTATCAAAGATGCCAGTGTAAAGATAAAGTAAAGGAGAAAAGGAGATGGCTCAAAGCCGAATAGTAAAATAATATTTAACGGAATTAAAAGCAACCCTACATAATTTTTAAAAGCTATTTTTTGAAAGAGATAAGAGTCAAGAAGGATGTTAATTTCAAAAAGCTGACCAATTAATCGCTCTAAAAATGCTTTGATAATTAACAAGACATTTACACACAACCAAATTTTAAAAAAAGTGTTTAATGCAAAGGCTTGTGTTTCTACAAAAACACCGTAGCATATAAAGATAAAAATACTTAGAGAGATGGAAAGGTTTAAAAATAAAAGACCGTCAAATTGATCAATGAATTTTTGTTCTCGAGCATACACTTTCAAATATTTTGAATTCCATAAAACCCACAGGTAATCATGAAATCTCTTAGTAAAAGAAAACTTCGTAAATGCTAAAATAATTAGGTTAACAACAATTAAAATAACAAACCATTCATTTGATATTATTTCTCTTATCATATTGGCTAAATTATGATAAATAATCTATAAAAATAATCCTGTAAATAACTTACTTTTGTTAAAATTATTTTTGAATGAGGGATGCCATTGTGATCATACCAACCTATAATGAACTTGAAAATATTGAGGATGTAATCCGAGCTGTTTTTAGCCAAGACAAAGCCTTCGATATTTTAGTGGTAGATGACAATTCACCTGACTCTACCGCGTCTAGAGTCAAGCAACTACAAAAGGAATTCTCAAAACAATTATTTTTAGAGGTACGAAAAGAAAAATTTGGTCTTGGCACGGCCTATATCCACGGATTTAAATGGTGTTTGGACAAAGGATACCATTATATTTTTGAAATGGATGCTGATTTTTCACACAATCCGAACGATTTGATTCGGTTGTATGATCAGTGCCACCTAAACGGCTCTGATGTTGCCATTGGGTCGCGTTATATTAAAGGAGTCAATGTTGTTAATTGGCCGTTAAGCAGAGTTATTTTATCGTATTTAGCTTCTATTTACGTTCGCTTAATTACAGGCATGTCAATACGTGATACTACGGCCGGATTTATTTGCTACAAACGGGAGGTATTGGAAAACTTAAACTTAAATCAAATTAAGTTCGTGGGTTACGCGTTTCAAATAGAAATGAAATTTAAAGCTTACCTAAGGGCTTACAAGATGGTTGAAGTTCCCGTGATTTTTACAGACAGAACCAAAGGTGAATCAAAACTAAGTTCCGGTATTATTTCAGAAGCTATATTCGGAGTTATAAAAATGAAGCTTAAAAGTTTATTCTTAAAACATTGATATGAAAAGTCAAGCAACCTTATTAAGAAATGCAAAAATTGTAAACGAAGGGCACGTTGTTAGTGGTGATATTTTGATAGAAGATGGCCTCATTAAAAAAATAGCTTCCTCGCTTACATTGAATACATCTGAAATAACCGTTATCGATATAAAGGGAAACTATGTGCTACCGGGAATCATTGATGATCAGGTGCATTTTAGAGAGCCTGGATTGACTCATAAAGCGACCATAGAAACTGAATCAAGGGCGGCTGTTGCCGGTGGGATTACCTCATTTATTGAAATGCCAAATACGCAACCCCAAACAACAACCATAAAAAAGTTAGAGGATAAATTTACAATTGCTGCCAACACATCATGGGCAAATTATTCCTTTATGTTTGGAGGCACTAATGACAATTTAGAGGAAATTTTAAAAGTAGATGCCACAAAAGTTGCTGCGTTAAAATTGTTTTTAGGCTCCTCAACTGGAAACATGTTAGTTGATAATCCAGAAGTTTTAGAAAATATATTTAGTCATACGGATTTATTAATTGCTGTACATTGTGAGGACGAGGGGACTATAAGACGAAATTTAAAAAAACATACAGATATTTATGGGGATGATATTCCCATGAAATATCATCCTATTATAAGAAGTGAGGAAGCTTGTTATTTATCGTCATCAAAAGCGATTGAGCTGGCAAAAAAGACAGGGGCAAGATTACATGTTTTTCATCTTTCTACAGGAAAAGAGACCAACTTATTTTCTAATGAATTGCCTTTGAAAGATAAAAAAATAACAGCTGAGGTTTGTATTCATCATCTATGGTTTACCGATAAAGATTACGATAAAAAGGGGACCATGATTAAATGGAACCCAGCGGTAAAAACAAACAAAGATAGAGAAGCACTTTGGGCGGCATTATTGGATGACCGCATTGATGTTATTGCCACAGATCATGCACCTCATACAGTTGAGGAGAAATCAAATGTGTATACAAAAGCACCTTCAGGAGGGCCTCTAGTGCAACATGCTTTAGTGGCCATGTTAGAACACTATCACAATGGCAAAATATCTTTAGAGAAAATTGTAGAAAAGATGTGTCACAATCCAGCGATTCTTTTTCAAGTTGAGAAAAGAGGTTTTATCAAAGAAGGGTATTTTGCGGATTTAGTAGTCGTTAATTTACAGCAACCTTGGACGGTAAAAAAAGAAAATATTTTTTGCAAGTGTGGATGGTCACCTTTTGAAGGAACCACCTTTAAATCTAGAATTTCACATACTTTTGTAAATGGAAGTTTAGTTTATAAAAATTTTGAATTTTTTAAAATGAATGCAGCAAAACGATTAACATTTAAAAGATGATGAAAAAATCAGGCCTTATTTTAGTTGTTTTAACTTGTTTATCATGTGGAAATAAAAAGCAACGTCATGTAATGAAGCCAACTGAATTAATTTCTAAAAGTAGGATGGTTGATATTATTTATGATATGGCTATTATCAGTGCGGCAAAGGGAGCCAATAGAAAACTTATGGAGCAGAATGGTGTTAATCCAGCTACCTATGTTTATGATAAGTTTGATATAGATAGTATGCAATTTGTACAGAGTAATGAGTACTATTCGAACTACGTCCAGGTCTACGAGGATATATATAATGAGGTAAAACTGAAGTTGAAAAAAGAGAAAAATTATTACAACGACTTGGTGAAAATCGAAAACAGAAAAAAGGATTCCATAAACAAGGAGCGCCGTAGAAAAACTGATTCATTGAAAAAACGTGGTGAGTTAGGAAGAATTAATCCCAATGACAAAGTAATTTTAGACACTAAGTTGCCTTTGAAGAAGCGTCCTCGTCGTTTAAAAAATAGTGACTCGTTGAAGCAATAGATGTGTCCATAGGTTTAAAACTATAGTTAAGAGCAGTCTTAATTTTTGAATTATCAAACTTAGAAACACGTTGTAATGTTTTCACCGATTGCTTGACTAGTTTTCGATGTTTTCCTTTTAATTTACATCTTAACCAATCCATTCTCCAAGCGATTTCCAATAAAAATGCTGAAGCTCTTTTTATTGGAGGATCAACCTTCAAGGCATTAGCAATTTTGTTAAAAAAGTCTTTAAAACTTAAGTTTTCTGCGACAACAATGTAGCGCTCATTAATCAGAGTGCTTTGCATTAACGATACCATAATTTGAATCACATCTTCAATGGCAACAAATCCCGTTACCCCTGTAGTGTAATGAGTCATTCCTCTCGCGATACGCTTGAAAAAATGACCGCTTCCAAGACGCCAATAACCAGGCCCAATAATGATACCAGGGTTTACAATAACTACATTAAGGCCTTCTTGACATCCTCTCCATACCTCCAACTCAGAACCATATTTCGTAATGGCATAAACACTGTGATCTTCTTCTTTATTCCATGAAGATTCTTCAGTGTTTATCTTTTTAGTATCGATAGCGCCAATGGCTGCAATTGAACTTACATGACATAGTTTTTTAATATTATGAGACAAACATAAGTTGACAATATTTGCTGTCCCCTCAATGTTTGTTTTTCTAAGGGTGTGGTAATATTTTGGGTCAAATGAAATGTAAGCAGCACAGTGATACACATGTGTAATATCAATAAACGCGTTTAATAGAGAGGGGATTTCTGTGATATCTGCTTGCACCCATTCAATGTGAGAAAATAAAGAATCAACCTTGTCAGTGTAATAGGAAAATACGTGTTTGGCTCTATTTATGGTGTCTTTTTTCCGATAGGTAGCACGAACTCGATGCCCGCTCTGAACTAAGTTTAAAAGTAAATGACTTCCGACTAACCCTGTGCCTCCTGTGACTAATATCATAAAACTAAAATAGGGATTTTTCTTTTCTCTTCAATAACGAAACAAGTATCTTTGTTTAAAATTAAGAACAACATGGTTAAGAATTTTATTGAAGAGCTAACTTGGCGTAATATGATTCATGATGTAATGCCTGGTGCAGAAGAGCATTTATTAGAAGCGATGCGAAGTGCCTATATTGGTTTTGACCCAACAGCCGATTCTCTTCATATAGGGAATTTAGTACCAATCATGTTGCTTGCTCATTACCAGCGATGTGGCCATAAGCCATATGCCTTAGTTGGTGGTGCTACAGGAATGATAGGTGATCCCTCTGGGAAATCTAATGAACGTAATTTATTAGATGAAACCACTTTACGTCATAATCAAGAAGCCATAAAAAAGCAATTGTCACGTTTTTTAGACTTTGATTCGAACGAGTCAAATAAGGCTGTGCTTGTGAATAATTATGATTGGATGAAAAACTTTTCTTTTTTGGAGTTTATTAGAGATGTTGGTAAACACTTGACTGTTAATTACATGATGGCTAAAGACTCTGTTAAGAACAGAATATCGTCCGAATCAACTGACGGGATGAGTTTTACTGAATTCACCTACCAACTGGTTCAAGGCTATGATTTTTTACATTTATTTAGAGCAGAGGACTGCACCATACAGATGGGAGGAAGTGATCAATGGGGAAATATTACCACCGGAACAGAATTGATTAGACGTATCGGAAACGGGAAAGGATTTGCGATTACCTGTCCATTAATCACAAAATCAGATGGTTCAAAATTTGGAAAATCTGAAGGCGGTAATATTTGGCTTGATCCAAATAGAACTTCGCCATATAAATTTTATCAATACTGGTTAAATAGTAGTGATGAAGATGCTACAAAATACATTAAGATATTTACATTCTATTCTCAAAATGAGATTGAAACATTAATACAAGAACATCAAAAAACTCCTCATTTAAGATTACTGCAGAAACGACTAGCTGAAGAAGTAACTACGATTGTACATTCTGAGGAGGCCTGTCAAAGTGCTGAAAAAGCATCAAATATTTTATTTAGCAAAACCTTTAAAACAGACATACATACACTCGACGAAGCTACTTTTCTCGATGTTTTTGAAGGTGTACCACAAGCTAGGCTAGACAAATCAGAGCTTTCCGAGGGATTAGACATGATCGCGGCGTTGGCTGCAAAGACGCATTTTTTAAATAGTAATGGAGAAGCGCGAAGAGCCCTTAAAGAAAATTCGATTGCAGTGAATAAAGAAAAAGTGACCGAAGAGTATAAAATCTCACAAGATGACCTAATTAAAGACGCTTATGTCATCATTAACAAAGGAAAGCGAAATACATTTATCATCAATTTTTCCTAGTTACTGCACGGTTAAACAAGCGGTTTCAAAGACTGTATAGATTACTTTTATTTTTACTAAGAACGTTTTATATCACCATAAGATTACAACCCCTAATGTCGGAACTATCAAAGCGTCCAATAATTTCGAATGTATTATTTTCTAGTACTTTTCCGAGATCTTGTGTTGCAATAAAAGAGCAAGAATTAATATTTGCTAAATCAATAACATTAATGCCACCCGCTTTTGTAGAATGTTGAATACTTAAAGCATCTTCTGTATCACGTGTTAGAACTTTCATCCACGGAGGACACTTAAATAAGCCATCACCTTTAGAATAAGCTTGACTTAAGAGTTCAGTCATGCCGTATTCACTGTGTATATGATTTACACCAAATCCTTTTTTTAGCAATTGATGTAATTCCTCACGTACAAGTTCTTTACGTCTGCCCTTCATCCCTCCCGTCTCCATGATAATGGTGTTTTTTAACTTAAATTGATGGGAGCCTACTAAATCTAATAAGGCAAAAGAAACACCAATTAATAGGACTTTTCGATCACTGCGGTTAAGGGTTATTAACTGGTCTTTTAAATCATCTAAATTATCAAGGTAAAAACCACTTTCTGAATATTTTGATGTTTGAATCATAGTGTTCACCATATAGACAAGGGATGAGCTATCACGCTCCAAGTAAGAGGGTAATAAGGCTAGAATTACGTAGTCTTCTATGTTGCCATAAAAATGCTGAAACCCTTGGGTAAAACTATGTTTGTAAATGTTGAGGTCTGTGACATGGTGCTTACTAGGTACGCTACCAGTGGTTCCAGAACTCGTAAATGTAGTTTGTGTGGTATTGCTTGAGCTTAAGACATTATGTGTCTTAAAAAACTCTACCGGTAAAAACGGAATGTCATGAATGGTCCTGACATCACTAGGATGTTTGTAAAGTAAATCACAAAAAGATCTATATGTGTTGTTGTGGTCAAATTGAAAACGAAAGACTTCTAAGGCAAGGGCATTAAAAGAGTTGTCTGACGGTATTGAAAATATGTCTTTAGGATTTATCATTGCCACAAAAATACTTAAAATAAAAAAGCGTTGCTACACAGCAACGCTTTTTAAATAGAGTAATAAGAAACTTATTCAATGACTAATTTCTTAGTTGTAGAATTTGTTCCTTGTGTCATTTTTATAATATAAATACCCGTTTTTAATTGATTAACATCTAATCTGTTATTTTCGATTGATACATCAATCACTTTTTTACCTAATATATCAAATACTTTAGCGTTAATAGTACCACCATTTGTTGACGTGATATTAACATACCCCGAATTTGTTGGGTTAGGGAATAAAGAAAATTTAGCTAAGTTGAAATCACCATTAGATAAGGCAGTACCTTGGGCAAAATCTCCTGGGGTGTCATCTGTTACTACAATCCAAGATGTGGTCGTCTCATCGTACTCAAGGGAATATCCTGCAGGTGTATCTGCTTGGTTCTCTGAAACGCCAATATCTACTGAAGCTAAACCAATCGCAGGGCCATCGCCAGCACTTGCTATAACTCCTTCGTATGAGAGAAATTGAATATCATTTGATCCTGTTTTTGATAGAGATAAACCATCTGGACCACCGTTTTGAAGTCCATTAGATGGCAGCGATACAACAATCGCTCCAACTCCCGAACCTTCATCATCAATAGTTCCTGTAAGATTAAATGTATCATTACTACCATATAATTCATCATCACTACCATTATATAAAGATACAGTGTAACTACTTAAATCTGTCCCAGCTGGACCTGCAACTTCAAAAAACTCACCAACATCCGCGTCGGTATTATCATAATGTATTTCATTAATATAAACACCATCTACAGTTCCTGTAATTCCCACATTAACAGTTAATGAAGGGTCACATTCAGCTACTGGAATTGTTCCTGAGACAGTTGTGGTGTCACAATTACCACCATTAATTGTAAGATCCCAAGCATCTCCTTCAAAAAGACCTGTGATTGTAATAGTACTATCAGCAACACTGATATCTCCCGATATAACACCCAAAGACGTAGTAGATAATGTTCCGCCAGATGTATCAGAGCCTGTGTAAGGTATTTCGACAGTAACTCCGTCATTATTGTCACCTGCTGTATTTGTTAAACACACATAATTTTCAGTTTGTAAATTAATAGTACAAGTTCCACAAGCTGAAGTTGGTATGGTTCCTAAAGTTGGACATTGTCCAAAAGCAGCTAATTCAACATTTGTTAAAGACCATCCTGAAAATGAGCCATCCGAGTCATTATATTCAATCCCTACAAATACGTCATTACCTATGGCAGCAGATAAATCTACACTATAAGTTCCAGCATCAGTTATCACTGCCGCAGACGTCCATGTAGAACTGTCAGGACACAAGCTACTGTAGTCACTAGTATATTGAATGTTTAAGTCTGTACCACTAAAACTCTCAGAAGCTGTAAATAGTAATGACAAATCTGAGGCACCTTGCATATCTAGTGGTCCAAAAATTAACCACCCATTTGTTTCTTCAGAGCAAC
>CAJQLB010000038.1 GCA_905479065.1 uncultured Flavobacteriaceae bacterium
CGTTATGCCCAATTAACATCATTTAACTTACTATTAACTCAGTTGTAAGATTTAAATAATACTATTACAGAATTAATTTAAAAAGGTTATTAATATGAAACGAACACTATTTTTCATCCTTACAGCATTACTTATATCCTTTCAGTATGGATACTCACAAGAAATCCCCGAAGGAGCAGTTATGATTGATGAAAACACAGTTATTAAAGATGAATCAGGAAACAAAGTAGAAATGTTCAAGCTTATGGAATTAATGAATTCCGGAGAATGGACCATGGATCCTGTTAACGATGAAGAAGGAAACTTACTCTACATGCAGCTTAGAAAAGCAACTGAGGAAGAAAAGAAAATGATGTCAGAAATGACAACATCTGGAAATAGTTCAGACCTTATTGGGAAAAGCGTACCGAGTTTTGTTATGAAAGATTCAAACGGTAATCTGATTTCAGCCGAAAACTCCAAAGGGAAAGTAGTTGTATTGAACTTTTGGTTTGCTGCCTGTAAACCCTGTATTGCTGAAATTCCAGAGCTGAATGAAGTTTATGAAAAGTATAAAAATGACACCAATGTAGTTTTTGCATCCATCACATTTGAAAAGCAAGAAAAAGTAGATGTTTTTTTAACAAAACACCCGATAAAATATCCTCTTGTTTCTGATAAAAAAGAAATATGTGATTTATTTAAGATTTCTGGATATCCCACAAATATTGTAATTGATAAAAATGGAAACTATTATGACCACATAAGCGGTGGCTTCCCTCAAATTGGACATCAGATTTCAAATTCTATTCAGAATGCATTGGATGGTAAAGAACCTATTGTAGAAGCTCCACCTGCAGATGGAATTATGATTGATCCTACTTCTACATTTAAGTTAGAAAATGGGGAAGTTATTCAGTTTGAAAAAGCAATAGAATTATTAAATAGCAATAAATACGACATTCTCCCCAAAAAAGAAAATGGTAAAGAATATTATTTGCTAAAAGAAAAATAAAAGGGCATAACAAAACCTATTAGCAATAGCGCCCTACGGGTCACTACTGCTAATAGCTAAACCGTTGTAAAACATTTTGAAGAAAGTTTGTAACATAAAACAAGCACATCAGTCATATACGTAAATCAATCTAAGACTAGTTTATTAAATGAAAAGAATGCTAATTTCCATAGTTGGAATCATTACACTGTTTACTTCTTGTAAAGAATCAAATCAAACTGAAAAAAATCTAAAAAATAGAATTGAATCATACCTTAAAGAATGTAATAAAAATGGTGTTTCAGGAAGTGTGTTAATCGCTCAAGAGGGAAAAGTAATCTTTTCTGGAGGGTTTGGATTAGCCAACCGAAATGAAAATCTTGCAATTACCGAAGAAACAATTTTCACAACGGGTTCAATAACTAAACAATTTACAGCCACAGCAATCCTTAAACTACAGGAGGAAGGAAGATTATCTGTAGAAGATTCTTTATCAAACTTCTTTGCGAATGTCCCTGCTGACAAAAAAAACATAACTATTCATCAATTGCTTACCCATACTTCAGGCGTAGTAGCAAACCTTGATGGTGGTGATTTTTTTCCAACTGAAAAAGAAGAATTATTAGCAAAAATTTTCAGTTCATCTTTAGACTTTTCTCCGGGAAGTGATTTTAAATATTCCAATATTGGATATACCATTTTAACCATTATTATTGAAATAATAACACAAATTGATTATGAAGAATATTTGCAACAAGAACTCTTCAATAAAGCGAAAATGAAAAAGACAGGTTATCTACTGCCAAAGTGGGATGAAACCAAAATAGCACGCGCTTATAAATGTGAAGAGGACCGTGGTACACATATAGAAAAATGGGAATCAACATCTAACAGGGTATCATATCATCTTAAAGGTAACGGTGGCATTTTATCGACACCATCAGATTTATATAAGTGGTACGCTGCTTTAAACGAGAACGTGATTATCGAAAAAAGATCATTTGAAACCTTAGTTTATCCTCACGTTTTAGTGAATGAAAATGAGGATATTTACTATGGATATGGTTGGTGGATTTCTAAAAGTGACCGAAATACTAAAAAGATTTCGCATAGAGGCTCTAACGGTGTTTTCTATGCTGAGCTTATTAGGTTACCAGAGGAAAGACACACCGTAATTATCTATATGACCAACCAACTTAGGTATGATACAAAAAATATTGGTAAAGAATTGGAAAAATTAATTTTTGATGAGAGCTACAATCCCATAGTTCCAAAAATGAACAGTACTAAATATGTTGCAGGTGAAGAACCTAATGAAAGAATGGCTATCATAAATAAATTTGTATCGATATTATTAAATAATAATTCGGAACAAATTACACCTACATTAGATGCTTTTATCAAAACTAATATACCAGATACACTTAAACATCAGCGTTTTAAATATTATTTTAATGAAATGCAAAAAGAGTTTATAGATTATAAATTAGTACATACTTTAGAATATAAGGATTATACCTATGATATATTATTGGAATCAAAAAATGGAGTAATTGAAGAATTAACTCCTTGCTTCGATTTCAAATTCAATGAACAAAATCAAATTACTGCTTTTGCTTGGTAACTAAAAAACATTTTACAACAACGTATATAACCAATTGCTAGTTTGTGTGTACTCAGAAAATCCTGCGGATTTCCCTTTTGGTTAGGTTTCTTTTATTAACTTAGTTCTTGCCAACGCAACAAGCCATACACGAACACGTTGGCATTCATTGTGGAATCGAATCGGAAACAAAAAAAGTTTGTTTTTTTTCGAATTTTTTTTTTGAGATTTAAGAAAGATAAAACAGAAAAACTCTTCTGCTGAATTTCAAAAAGCACGCTGAATCCTTACTCAAACTTTGAATGAAAAATAGAGCGGAATTTTTAGCTCGTTTGCGGAACGGAAACTGAATTGAATATGATTACGGAATATAACGTTGATATAACTCACTCGAAATCTATAGAAAGAAAGCAAATAATAAAAGTATTTGCCAATTGCTATTATACATAAAGAGAATTCGGCTGATTATAACTGTCTTCTTGCTCTTTTGTTTCTACTACTTCGAAAGTTTTTTCCTCTTTTGGTAAAGAAAATTGCAAAAGTCCAAAGTACACTTATAGCAATTATTAAAATAATTATCTGATAAAATTCTTCTGGTAAATTCATATTTAATTATACGAAAAAAACAACGAAATGGCAACAACGTTTATATTTAATTGCTTTGGCTAGTGATTATTTGGAAAATTCCTTCGGAATTTTCTCGCGTTCGTTTTTATTTACTAAATTAGTTACTGAAACACGCAACTAACCATACACAAAACCGTTGTACGCAAGCAAACCATGATCGAATTCAGAAAATGATTATTTTAATAGAAAAAATGAAAAATTCAATTGTCACCCTATTTATCTTAGCCCCTATTTACTTATTCGCTCAAAGTTCAGATTATAGCGTTTCCTCCTATCTTACTGAGGGCACAAAGGCGCCAAATACCCATTACATTGGGGAAGCCTGGTTGAATGCCATAATTCATGATGATGCCGAATTGGGTTATAACATCACAAAAGCAACCTTTAAAGCTAACTCCACATTGGATTGGCATAAGCATGGTTCGGTACAGGTTTTAATAATGGTAGATGGAGAGGCCTATTATCAGGAGAGAGGTAAAGAGGCCGTAATTCTCAAAAAAGGTGACGTAATCAGGTGCCCAAAAGGTATCGAGCACTGGCATTCCTCTTCTAAGGAAAATGATGTAACGTATTTGGCTTTATATGGCGGTGAGCAACCAACTGTTTGGACAGAGGTACTTACACAAGAATATTACGACAGTATAGCTGAGGGCTTAAAAAATTAGTCCCTAATAATCGATTCTCAGAAAGAACAATCGAATAACAATATGCCAGCGTACAACAACGGGTATAAGCAATAGCTTAGATCATTCTCCGATTGGAAAATGAGAATTAAAAAACGAACCAAATAAATTAAAGAACGATTATTGGGAGAGCTACTGCTCATACCCAAACCGTTGTGCGTCATACCCAAAAATGACGAAATTGATTAAAAAAAAGAAATGGTATAGCCGAAAACCGACCAAAGTAGGCACTAAATAATCAGAAATATGAAAAAACTAACTAAACGACTGACTTTACTCGCAACACTTTCTGCATTCGCTTTTGTATTCAAAAGTTGTGAACAAAAACAAAAGGAAGAAACGAAACAAGTTGAAAAAGAATTAATAGTTGAATCCGAAAAACCTGAATATTTTCTGTTAAGACCAGAAGTGGAAAAAGCTTACGGATATTCCCACGCTGTAAAAATTGGAAATAGCATTAAAGTTTCTGGAGCTGTGAGTATGGATAATGAAGGAAACCCAACTGCTATTGGCGATATCGAACAGCAGATGAAAAACTGTTATGCTGATTTGGAAAAAATATTAAAACATTTTGGTTGCACATTTGACGATGTTGTAAAAGAAGACATTTTTACAACTGATATGGCACAAATGTTGGAAAAATCAGCATATCGAGCTGAAATTTATAAAAACGGATTTCCAACTGGCTCTTGGCTTGAAGTAAAGGGGTTAGCATTACCTGAATTTATGGTTGAAATCGAACTTGAAGTACATAAATCTAAATAAAAGTACGAACGCACAACAATGGCTATAAGTAATTGCTTGTTCTCGCCTATTTCTGAAAATCCTCGCGGATTTTCAGTTTGGTCCGTACTTGCAAGGTTAAGTGCTAACCCACGTAACTACTCATAGCCGAGACCGTTGTAGGTAATTTGGAAATCTCTATGAAAAAAAGGATATTTAGCCATAAGTTATTTAAATAGAAAACTATTCGACATCGAAGTAGAGAGTTTGAAAAAGCTATTTGAAAAAAGTAATATTGAATTACTCGTTTTTGTGGACAGGTATAATTTTAGAGCAAATCAAGAAAAAGAAATGATGTAAACAGCATTTAATGAAATTAATGATTCTGATTTCCTAATTGCTGAATTAACGACAAAATCAATTGGTGTTGGAATTGAAATCGGTTATGCTTTTGCTAAAAAAATCCCAATTATTTACTTGCGAAAAAAAAACGCTGAGTATTCAACTACTGCTTCTGGAAGTTCGACTTATAGTGTGGAATATGAAAACGAATTTGATTTAAATGAATCAATGGAAGAATTATTAATTCAAATGAATAAAAACTACCTACAACAACGTGTATAGTTCATTGCTTCTAAAATTACTTTCGGAATTTCCTCGCTGCTGAACAAGGGGGAGTAAATGTAGATTACGCAATAGAGTTAGTATCAAAATTTTTAACTAAATTAGCAGTAATATCTCTTAAATTTTGAGCGAAAAATTCATTTTTATTTAACTACACACATACTAACTAACTTATATATAAATGCTCTCAATTATCTCCTTTGTTGGATTCACAGTACTTGTTGCTGTAATTGCATGGTATGCAACACGAAAAACAGATGAAACCTCAGCTGACGGATTTTACCTTGGTGGAAGAAGTCTTGGTGCATTAACTATTGCAGGTTCTCTTTTACTCACTAATCTCTCTGCTGAACAAATCGTTGGACTTAATGGACAAGCTTTCTCTGAAGGAATTTTAGTCATGGCATGGGAAACACTAGCAGCAATTGCGATTATTGCTACTGCTATTTTTCTATTACCGAAATACATGAGTTCTGGTATTACTACGATTCCGGAATTCATTGAAGGGCGTTTTGATCAGGGAACAAGAGCTATAATGGCTGTCTTATTTTTAATTGCATTTGGAATTGTTTTATTACCTACAATTTTATATTCCGGATCTTTAGCGTTTAGCACCATGTTTGACTTGCCTGAGTTATTTGGTATGTCGCAGTCTGCAGTTATTTGGCTATGCGTTTGGAGCATTGGTATCATAGGAATTATTTATGCCATCTTTGGTGGATTAAAAGCGGTTGCAGTCTCAGATTTAATAAACGCTGTAGGATTAATGATAGGTGGACTTCTAATACCCTTCTTTGGATTGAGTGTTATTGGTAACGGTAGTGTAATGGATGGTCTTAATACACTATGGAATAGCAATCCTGAAAAATTTAATGCCGTAGGTGATGTGACTTCGTCAATTCCCTTTGGAACAATTTTCACTGGTATGATGATAGCACAAATTTATTATTGGGGAACTAACCAATCTATATTACAACGTGTATTTGGTGCTAAGAATTTAGCAGAAGGACAAAAAGGGATGATAGCTGCAGCATTTGTAAAATTTTTAATTCCTGTAATTGTTGTATTGCCGGGAATAATTGCATGGCACGTTTTTGAAGGAAATCTAGAAAATACAGATCAAGCATATCCTGCATTAGTTAAAAAAGTTTTACCAACAGCATTTATTGGCTTCTTTGCTGCAGTATTATTTGGCGCAGTATTAAGTTCATTTAACAGTTTACTAAATAGTAGTGCAACACTTTTTGGTTCTGATTTATACAAACAAAATTTTAATAAGAATTCAACAGAAAAACAATCAGTTAAAGCTGGAAAAATTGCCGGTCTAATTCTCGCATTAATAAGCATGAGTATTGCACCATTTATAGCTAATGCACCTGATGGCCTATTTAGTTATATACAACAAGCTTTAGGAAGTTTAAGTGTCCCTATTTTGGCAGTAGTTTTAACCGGAATTATTTCTAAAAGAGTGCCTGCAACCGGTGCAAAAACCGTACTAATTGCTGGTGTTTTAATGTACTTATTTAGTTTGCTTTATTTAGGACCTAATACCATTGAAGCCGCAGTTTCAGAAGCCACAGCTAATGGTATTTCTAACACTAATGAAATAGCAATTATAAAAGCTAAAGCTTATCCGCATTTCTTACATGTTATGGGAATATTATTTGTTATTAATATGCTCATTATGTTAATTTTTAGACTTGTAAAGCCTAAAAAAGATGAAGAAATTTATATTCCTCAAGTGACAGAAATTATTGACACAACACCTTGGAAATATACATTACCGGTAGGATTGTTTATTGTTATACTAGTTTTAGCCACTTACGTGATATTTTAAAATGTCCATTTTAAGTATTTATTTATGAAAACATCTTGGTGGAAGGAAGGTATCGTCTATCAAATTTACCCACGATCTTACAAGGATACTTCAGAAAATGGTATTGGTGATATTCACGGTATCATCGAAAAATTGGATTACATAAAATCACTTGGAGTAGATATTATTTGGCTATGTCCTGTTTACAAATCACCTAATGACGATAATGGTTATGATATTTCAAATTACAGAGCTATATCAGAGGATTTCGGTGGATCAGATGCTTTTGATAAATTATTAGAATGTATGCATGACCGAGGTCTAAAACTGGTCATGGACCTGGTTCTTAATCACAGTTCAGACGAACATGAATGGTTTAAAGAATCTAGAAAATCAAAAGACAATCCCTATCGCGATTATTACTTTTGGAAACCGGCTAAAAACGATAAAGAACCAAATAATTGGGTTTCATTTTTTAGTGGATCTGCTTGGTTAAAGGATGATATTACAGAGGAATACTTCTTACATCTATTTACCAAAAAACAGCCCGATTTAAATTGGGAAAATCCTAAGGTAAGAGAAGAAATACATGATATTGTAGAATTCTGGTGTAAAAAAGGAGTAGATGGTTTTAGGATGGATGTGATATCGCTTATATCTAAACAACTTGATTTCCCAGATACCGAATATCCAAAAGACTACGGTAGAACCATAAAAAACTACTATGCTAATGGCCCACGTATTCATGAATACCTCAATGAACTCAACAAAAAAGTATTGTCAAAATATGATATTATGACTGTTGGCGAAGGCCCTGGAATTAATTTAAGCAATGGTTTAGATTACGTACATGAAGATAGAGATGAGCTCAACATGATTTTTCATTTTGACCATATGTTTATTGATAATGGTGCAGGTGGTAAATACGACCCAATTGATGTACCTCTTCCAAAGTTTAAAAAAGTATTTAATGATTGGGACAAAAAACTTAAGGAAAAAGGATGGGGAAGTATCTTTTTAGGAAATCATGATTTTTCTCGAATGGTTTCTCGGTTTGGGAATGATGATATTGAACATCATTCTAATTCGGCAAAATTACTTGCCATGCTATTACTTACCATGCGAGGCACAACATACATCTATCAAGGTGATGAAATAGGTATGACAAACGTTGCTTATCCATCTATAGACTACTATAATGATGTTGAAACTTTGGGTAGTTGGAACGACGCCATTAAAAGAGGCGAAAACATGGATGAATTTTTAAAACTTGTTCATAGGCAAAGCCGAGATAATGCTAGAACACCAATGCAATGGAACAATAAAATAAATGCCGGATTTTCAGGCGCTAATCCTTGGTTAAGGGTTAATCCAAATTATGAAAAAATAAATGTTGCAAATCAAGAAAATGACCCTAATTCTATATTGAATTTTTACAGAAAAATGATTGCAATTAGAAAGATTAATAATGTGCTAGTATATGGCGAATATCTTTGCCTAAATGAAGCAGATGAGAATCTGTTTGTATACAAACGTTGGGGTAATTCAGATTCTTATATCGTTCTCTTAAATTTTAGCGATGAAACTCAAACGACAGAACACATTGATACAGATATTAAAGAATCACATTTAGTTATTTCAAATTATAACAGCAATCACTCTTCTAATAATCTAAGACCATGGGAGGCACAACTTCGGCGCTATTTAATCTAGCTCTCATATTAAAGTGATAATTAGTTCACTTTTTGCTGACATTATACACCGTTACCATTTCCGGGTGCAGTTTATAGTATGCTAAATGGAAACAACATCCGTTTAGATAAAAAAGAACTTAAAAATAGAATAGAATTTAGTCTCTTTAAGATTAGAGACATTTAAACAATTATCAGAAGGCTTAAAAAATACAGAATTGTGTCGATTAAAATTATAAAAAGTGAATTCTCAATTTAAATAATCTGATGTAACATATCAGATTTTAAGTATTAATTATCAGTTAACCAATCCTTACTTCGTTTTACAGCTTTGTGCCAAAGTTTAATGAGCTTTAATTGGCCTTCCTTATTTGCTTGAGGTTTAAAGGTTTTGTCTTTTTCCCAGTATTCGCTGAGTGCGCCTTTACTCTTAAACACACCAACAGCCAATCCGGCTAAATATGCTGCACCTAATGCTGTTGTCTCTAAATTGGTAGGTCTTACAACATCACAATCAAAAATATCCGATTGTATTTGTAACAACAAATTATTTGTAGTTGCACCACCATCAACTCGCAATTCTGTAATGTGCATATTCGAGTCATTTTCCATAGCTTTTACAATATCGTAAACTTGAAGTGCAATTCCTTCTAATGTTGCTCTAGCAATATGACCTTTAGTGGTTCCTCTAGAAATTCCCATGATACTACCTCGGGCATAAGGATCCCAATATGGTGCTCCTAAACCTGTGAAAGCGGGAACAACCACAACATTATCACTATCTGGTACAGAACTAGCCAAAGTTTCAATTTCACTTGCATCATCAATGAGATTAATACCATCTCGTAACCATTGCACAGCTGCTCCACCTACAAATACACTTCCTTCCAAAGCATATTGTGTCTTGCCATTAATTTGCCAAGCAATCGTAGTTAAAAGATTGTTTTGTGATTTAACAGGTTTGTTTCCAGTATTCATTAACAGAAAGCAACCTGTACCATAGGTGTTTTTAACCATTCCTTTCTTTGTACAGAGCTGTCCAAATAATGCAGCTTGTTGATCACCAGCAATACCGCATATCGGGATTTTATAGTCAAATAATTCTGTATGTCCATAAACTTCTGAAGAGGACTTTACCTCTGGTAAAATAGCTTTTGGAATGTCAAACAAATCGAGAAGTTCAGTATCCCATTTCAGGGTATGGATATTAAATAACATTGTCCTCGAAGCATTACTAACATCAGTAACAAATACTTTGCCTTTAGTCAATTTATATATCAACCAAGTATCAACAGTACCAAAACACAGCTTCCCATTCTTTGCAAGATCCATTGCATCCGAGATATTGTGCAAAATCCATCTTAACTTGGTCGCAGAAAAATAAGCATCAATTATCAATCCTGTTTTTTCTTGAATCAATTCTTCTTGACCAGTAGATTTGAGCTCATCACAATAGGAGGCCGTTCTTCTATCCTGCCATACTATTGCATTATATACGGGCTCGCCTGTATCCTTATGCCAAACAATCGTAGTTTCTCTTTGGTTAGTGATACCCACTCCTGCAACATCATTCGCGGATATACCTTTTGAAAATACTTTATTTATAGTATTGAGCTGTGATTGCCATATCGCTTCGGGATCATGTTCAACCCAACCATTTTTTGGAAATAGCTGTTCAAAATCTTGTTGTGCAGTTGCTGTAGGCTTACCTTCAGAATTATATGCAATAGTTCTGCTCGATGTTGTACCTTGGTCTAATGCTAAAATGATTTTGTTCGACATATTCTCTTAAATTAAATAACCCTTTGCAAGAGTTGTAAATTCTTCAATTTGGTTTTGTTTCCAATCTTCAGTTTTATTCAATTCTTTCTGAAGTATATTGGCAACTTTTTCCGCAATATCAATTGATACCTGCGCATCTAAGAATAACAACCTAAATCGTCTTGCCAAGACATCTTCAACAGTTCTGGCCATTTCATATCTAGCTGACCAAATAACTTGACCTACAGTGTATTCATAATTATGATGTAATTTATTCTTGTAGCTTGCATCAGTTTCAGTAAGCTTCATTAATTGTTTTGCATCACTACCATATACCCAAAGTACTCCATTTAATCCTAACTTTTCATTGGTAGAAATATTACCATGAATTGAAAGTGATTTCGTCTTGGATGGACTCCTTTTTAAATTATGGTTTTCAATTGCATCATTAATTACATCTTTACTCATTTCTCTGTATGTAGTCCACTTACCACCAACTATTGTAATTAAACCACTCTCTGAATGGATGATTTTATGACCTCTAGAAATCTCTTTCGTATTACTTTTATCACCTTCTGGTGCAACTAACGGCCTTAAACCTGCAAAAACTGATTTTATATCATTTCTTGTTGGCGCTTTCGTAAAATATTGAGACGCTGTTTCAAGTATAAAATCTATTTCTTCCTTCAGGGGTTTAGGCTCATAGCTAGGTTTCTTAATTGGTGTATCCGTAGTACCTAATACTGCTTTATTATGCCATGGAATTGCAAATAACACACGACCATCACTGGTTTTAGGAACCATCAATGCCGTTTCACCCTCTAAAAAAGATCTATCCAATACTAAGTGAATACCTTGGCTGGGCACAATCTTGAGACTCTTCTTTTTTCTACCTGCTAGTTTTAAAATCTTATTAGCAAACACACCTGTTGCATTGATTACGACATCAGCATAAATATTTAATTCCTCATCAGTTTCTGTGTCTAAAACAGTAACACCTGAAACCTTATTATTATGGTCTTTTAAAATATCACTAACTCTAAAATGATTTAAAGCTACAGCACCTTGCTCAATTGCTGTTTGTGCTAGGTTAAGTGCAAGCCTAGCATCATCAAATTGACCATCTAAATAGGTCACAGCACCATTCAGACCTTTAGGAATAAGATTCTTAATTTTTTGACTAGCTTTTTTAGCTGATATAATTCTAGAACCACCCAATGAAAGTCTAGCAGACAACCAATCATAAATGGTTAAACCAAAACCGTAATAATATTTAAACCACCATTTATAACTTGGTATAAGAAAGGTCTGACGTTTAAACAAGTGATTGGCATTTTTCTCCAGTAGTCCTCTTTCACGTAATGCTTCAATAACTAATTTTATATTTCCTTGCGCGAGATAGCGCACGCCACCGTGAACTAACTTTGTACTTCTACTAGAAGTACCCTTCGCAAAGTCATGGGCTTCAAACAATGCTACTTTAAATCCTCTTGACGCTGCATCTACCGCTATTCCCAATCCACTAGCACCACCACCTATTACAACAATATCAAATTTTGAAGTCGTCTTTAGTTGCTTAATCTGTTCTTTTCTGTTGAACATTAATTATGTCTCCTTTATACGTTTATTATACATAGCAATTGGAAAAAGTGCAGTCCAACCACAAAAATATTTTTTT
>CAJQLB010000039.1 GCA_905479065.1 uncultured Flavobacteriaceae bacterium
GATGACTCTCAAGACACATCAAATGACTGCTATGAAGCGATTTACGTAAATGAGATTTTACAAAGTGACGAAGAAGTTGTTTGTGGAGCCTGTCAAAATAAAAACTTTATAAACACTCCGAGTGATCCAAATTACAACCCGTTATTTCCAACATCAGCATCAATTATTGTTGAATGCTCCGGGGGTTAACCACGATAATATTTTTTGTCACGTAAAGAAACTTTAAATCTGACAAATACAGAAAGTCGTCATTTTTTGTATTTTTAAGAAACTAATTTTATTGATATGAAAAACAAACATGTATTCTCTGCTCTGCTAATCGTTTTTTCGATGTCCACCTCGATATTGGATGCACAAGATTTAATAATGGGATTTCCGGAGGAAGAGACTGATGCTCAAATAACCTTAGAAGCTAAATTTGATGCTTTATTAAATGCTGATAATTTAAATAGTTGGATGAAATATTTGACGGCACAACCTCACCATGTTGGTTCTCCTTATGATAAAAAGGTTGTTGATTTTGTGGCGGCTAAATTTAAAGAATGGGGGTACCAAGTACGTATTGAAAAATTTGATGTTTTATTTCCTACGCCAAAATTAAGATTGGTAGAAATGTTAGCACCAACAACATATAAAGCGTCGTTGACAGAGCCTCCTGTTAAAGGAGATCCTTATTCAGATCAAACTAAAGAGGCACTTCCTGGATATAATGCCTTTTCAGTTGATGGAGATGTGACTGCTGATTTGGTTTTTGTGAATTATGGGATTCCTGAAGATTATGTTGAATTAGAAAGACGTGGAATTTCAGTAGAAGGTAAAATAGTCATTGCAAAGTATGCAGGTTCATGGAGAGGTATAAAGCCAAAATTAGCTGCCGAAAAAGGAGCAATTGGTTGCCTCATTTATTCTGATCCCGAAGATGACGGATATTATCGAGGCGATGTATATCCAAAGGGACCTTTTAAAAACGAATACGGAATTCAGCGTGGCTCTGTAATGGACATGCCTATGGCTCCCGGAGACCCATTAACTCCCGGATATGGTGCTACTGACGATGCAGTAAGAATTGATATAAAAGAAGCGAATACATTAACCAAAATACCAGTTTTACCAATTTCTTATCATGACGCATTACCTTTACTCACAGCATTAGAAGGACCTGTGGTACCGAATAGTTGGAAGGGTGCTTTACCCATAACCTATCATATCGGTCCTGGACCTGCCAAAGTCCATTTAAAACTTGAATTCAATTGGGAATTGAAACCCGCATATGACGTTATTGCTACTATGAAAGGAAGCACATTACCTGATGAATGGGTGATTCGTGGAAACCATCATGATGCCTGGGTTCATGGTGCAAATGATCCGATAAGTGGGCTTGTTGCATTGATGGAAGAGGCGAGAGTTGTCGGTGATTTAGTGAAACAAGGACATCAACCCAAACGAACTATGATGTATTGCGCATGGGGAGCAGAGGAGCAAGGTTTATTAGGCTCAACTGAATGGGTGGAGACTCATGCAAAAGAGTTAAAGGAAAAAGTTGTCGCATACATTAATACAGATGGCACGGGTGCAGGTTTTTTAAATGCAGGAGGTTCTCATACCTTAGAAATGTTTTTTGATGAGATCAGTAAATCTGTGATGGATCCCGTAATGAATGTTTCTGTCTTTGAGCGTAGGAATGCGCTTGAGAAAGTGAAAAATAATACCTCTTGGGCTCATTATAAATTGGGAGCACTTGGTTCGGGATCTGATTATTCACCTTTTTTTCAGCATTTAGGTATTGCTTCTTTTAATATGGGTTTTGGTGGTGAAAGTTCTGGAGGTGAATACCATACCATGTATGATTCTTATCAACATTATAAGCGATTTAAGGATCCAAATTTTCAGTATGGTGTAACACTGGCGAAAGTTGCAGGGCGGACAAGTTTACGTTTGGCAAATGCCCATATTTTACCCTTTGAGTTTACTCATTTTACATCCGTTGTAAAAAAATATGCCAACGAAGTTATTAATTTAGCAGGCTCTCTCAGAGAGGATGCCAACAGGCATAACATGCTCATTAATAATGGAACTTACGCTTTAGCAAGTAATCCAAAGAATAATTTAAAAGTACCAGAAAAAAAAGCTTCCGTACCCTATTTTAATTTTGCACCCTTAGATAATGCGTTAATTATTTTGACGGCACAATCTGATAATTTTACCAAAACTGTAAATAATCGTTCCTTAAGCTATCATAGTCGTAGAAATTTGAACACGATTCTAAGGAACATGGAAAGAGCTTTAACAAGAGAACATGGTTTACCCAAGCGCCCATGGTATAAACACCATATTTATGCTCCCGGTTTTTACACGGGGTACGGCGTGAAAACACTTCCGGGAGTCAGAGAGGCTATTGAGCAAAGTGAGTTTGAACAAGTGCAGGCGCAAATTGATATATTGGCATCTGTTATCAATAAGTTCTCTTCAAAAATTAAAGAAGCAATTTCTCTTTTTGAGTGAGAATATCAAGTAATTGAGGGCATTATAATAACATTAATATAGTAGATGTTTTTTAGCCTTTAGATAATTTTAAACGCATAAAAATTAATAGGGAAAGTATACCGAACACAGAAAATCCAATGAACAATGGTAGTACTGAATTTGACACAAAACTTCCTATATAATTTGCAATAGGAACAGCCATTACTGTTGATATAAAGCCATTTATGGCTGCACCAATACCAGCGATATGGCCAAGCGGTTGCATTGCAAGAGATCGCAGGTTTCCAAATAAAAATCCAATTGCAAAAAATTGTAAAGCAAAAAAAGTAATGAGTATTTCTATACTAGGATTATCACGAGACCAAAAAAGTGCCACATATAACAATGAAATAAAACAAAAAGCTATTGTTCCTGCGTAAGCAATACGCCACATTCCAAATCGAATTACGTAACGACTGTTGAGAAATGTTGCAAGACCAACTGCGATAGCTAGGCTTGCGAAGATATAAGGAAATTTATCTGCTAGTTTGTATTGTACCTGAAAAATTTGTTGTGCTGTACTCAAATAAACCATGAATGAACCCATGATAAATCCAGATATCAAAGTGAATGCAACGGCATTTTTGTGTTTCCAGAACTCTTTGGTACCATCTAAAAAAAGACTGGGAGTAAATTTAATACGATTTGCATGTTCAAGTGTTTCCTCTTGTCTCTTCCAAAACCAAACTATTATGATGACTCCGAATAATAGATTGACATAAAATATGGATTTCCAATTATAATAATGTAATAAAAATTGACCAAGGCTCGGTGCAATTACTGGTACCAAAATGAATACCATCACTACAATTGATAAAATTTTTGCCATAAAATCACCACTGTAAGAATCTCTAATCATGGCAATGCTTAGAGTTCTTGGTGAAGCCAAGCCGATTCCTTGAAGTATTCTACCTGCAATCATAACTTCAAAACTGTTAGAGGATACACAAACAATAGTCGCAGCAACAAATATCAAAAACCCGATAAAAACAATGGGCTTTCTACCAAAACTATCCGATAAGGGCCCGAAAATAAGTTGACCAAATCCTAAACCAAGAAAAATCATGGTTATTAACATTTGATTGTCATTTGAATTAACAACACCCAAAGCGTTTCCTATATCTGGTAAGGCTGGTAATAAAGCGTCAATTGACAGGGCTACAATAGACATTAATGAAGCCATGAGGGCAACAAATTCAAACTCAAATGTCGGTTTGTTATGCATGCGGCAAAAGTAAACTATTTATTGTCTATTTTTAAAGAATTAAAACGAATAAGATTGTTATCTATATTTTATGAAACCAGCAACAATTAATGAATTAAAAAAGGAATTAGAGTTTCGTTCGCATACACAACTACTTGAATACTGCATGGCCATGGCTCGCTTTAAATTAGAGTCAAAAGAATTGTTATCGTATCTTGTTTTTGAGTCAGAAAATGAGACAGCTTATATTCTGAGTGTCAAATCCTTTATTGATATTAATTTTGAGGAAATTACTGCGACAAATTTTTATTTTATAAAGAAACGCATTCGTAAAATCTTAAGGCAAATTAAAAGGTTTATTCGTTATTCTAAAAAGAAAGAAACAGAAGCAGAATTACTCCTTTATTTTTGTAAAGTATTAATCACATTTGAACCCTCAATTTTAAAAAATAAAATGCTAACTAATATGTATCATAGGCAACTAGAATTAGCACTAAAAGCCATCTCTAAATTACATGAAGATTTGCAATTTGATTACAATGTGATGATTGAAGAACTGGAGGAACTTTACTAATATGTTTACGCTAAATCATAGTTCGAATTAAAAAATAGGTAATAACAATACACTTCGAATTACTCCCGGTTTAACCAAAAGAGTTTTTACAATATTTATAACTTATGTTTTGAAATGTGAAATGTCCT
>CAJQLB010000040.1 GCA_905479065.1 uncultured Flavobacteriaceae bacterium
CTACCTGTCGTCTCAACAAATGTAGGGGGTATGCCTTATTTAATTGAAGATGGTATCACGGGCCTGTTGGTGCCACCAAATAATTCTGAAGCCATGACAAAAGCTATTGAGAAGTTAATATCAAACCCGGCTTTGGCAGCAAAAATATCTTTAAATGCAAGAAAACAGGTTGAGGCATTTGACTGGGATATCGTAAAACATAAGTGGCTGAAGCTTTTAAAATAAGAATTATTTTGTTAACTATTTTTATGGTTTTGCTTTCCAATAACATGGATTGATAGACCAACAGCACAAGAACATTGACATTATTGTTATTGAACTTCTTATATTTACCATAAT
Source organism: uncultured Flavobacteriaceae bacterium (assembly GCA_905479065.1). Taxonomy (GTDB): domain Bacteria; phylum Bacteroidota; class Bacteroidia; order Flavobacteriales; family Flavobacteriaceae; genus CAJQLB01. Next base: position 340 of record CAJQLB010000040.1, read on the forward strand.
AAGAAAGTAAGTGACTCCAAGAAATAATATTCATTTTGAAATATCTGAGCGTAAAATTCTATTGCGTTTTATGGATGCTGTTTGTGTTATCGGAGCACTGTATATTGTAGGAGCCAGTTTTGAAGTGAATTACTTTTCAGTAACAACAATGCATTGGTCATGGTCGTTGGTTCTAAGCTTGTACATAACGCTTACTGGAACTGTTTTTGAATTATATGATCTGAAAGCTTCAAGTGATATTTTTAAGACCTTTAGAAATATTGTAATAACAACATCTCTAACCGTATTGTTATATTTATTTACGCCAATAGTGACTCCCTTTTTACCCGAAAAACGTATCGAGGTCCTATACTTTTTTGTGACCATCTTGAGTGCGATATTATTGTGGAGATCCCTATATATTGGAGTCATAGCATCACCGAGGTTTTATAAAAGAGTTCTTGTCATCGGTAAAGGGGCTAATTTAAAATCAATTCAGGAAACCATCGCTTTATCGGATCCAAATTATAGAATCATTGGATTTATAAATGTTGATCTGGGAAAAGAAGGTACTACGGGCAAGTATCCAGGCCTAGAGGAATACGCTCCGGATGAACTATTAAAGGCCGTCAAGAATCATCAAATTTCTGAAATCATTGTTGCGATTTATAATCAAGATAATATTACTAATATTATTTACGAGCATTTAACCATCTTATTAAATAAGGGTTTTACCATAAGAGAATATACCCAGGTATACGAGGAAATGACCAATCAAATTCCCGTACAATATCTTGGGAAAGATTTTTACAAATATTTTCCTTTTGGTAGAAGTAATCAGAATAGACTCTACATGTTTTTTCATCGTTTGATGGATGTTATATCTGCCACGATAGGAATTTGTTTTGGCGTTTTAGTACTTCCTTTAATCTTGATTGGTAATATACTTGGTAATAAGGGTACTTTATTTTACACACAGGAACGAGTAGGGAAAAATGGGATGTCATTCAAGATACTTAAATTTAGAACCATGATTAAGCATGCTGAAAAAGAGGGCATACAGTGGGCTAAAAAAGGAGATAGTCGAGTTACGAAGTTTGGTCGCTTTTTGAGAAATTCACGAATCGATGAAATCCCTCAATTTTATAATATTTTAAAAGGAGAAATGAGTGTTATTGGTCCACGGCCAGAGCGGCCACATTTTGTAGAAAAATTAGTTAAGGAGGTGCCTTTTTATGATACGCGACATGCCATTAAACCCGGTCTATCTGGCTGGGCGCAAGTAAATAGTCGGTATGGAGATTCTATGGAGGATAGTTTGGAAAAGCTACAATATGACTTATATTATATCAAGCACCGAGGTGTTTTTTTAGATATTAATATTCTCATAAAAACAATTGGTACAGTTTTATTCTACAGGGGACAGTAGAATTATTTAAAGTGGTAGATTAAATAAATATATCGAATAGCTAATGCGATCAGTAATGGCAACAGTGTGATAGCAAAAACTTGCACACCAACAATCCAATGAAGTGTTAAAAGACTTAAGAGAATAAGCAGAAATCGTAAGTATCTACAAAACCATCGTTTAGGTTTAATTTTTCTTGTTTGTCTCAGAGCTATTAAATTAAAGACAAAGGCCCAAAGAAGATTATAATTATTGGCAGTTGCCTCGTGATCTGTAGCAAACCACAGTAAAATTAATAGTAGACCAATACTTCCTGTCATAAAAAAAAGAAGTGTATCAAGCCAGCGACTGCGTCTATTTTTTTTATGGTCCTCATAAGTGATCCATATAATTATCAATGACAGGCATAATAAGACAAACAAGGGGCTTAAAAAGAAGCTAGGGGCTACGAGAGCTGTGTTTTTTTTGTACAAGACTTTGCTATTTTGAACTAAAGGTGCTCCAGATGGTTTTGTTGCTTCAGAAAAAAAGAGATGAATGTTTTTCGGTAAAAACATATGCTCGTTTGGAGACGCTATCTTATCTATGACAGATCCGAGTGCAATATCAATACCTAAGCTGCCCCATGAATTTGTATTTAAATTATTTTGAATTAAGGTTCTGAATGTGGAAGTCTCATAAGTATTTGGGATATTAAACACCAGATTGTTACTTAAATTAACATTAATAACATCACGAATTTTTGTGGCACAGTTGTCATAGAAAAAATCATAAAGATAAGCTCTGTTTTTGGGTTTATAATTTTCTAATAAGGATGTGTACAACGATTCTTTTTCTGACTGTGTTAAGTTGAGAATTTGTTCTCGAACACTGCGATTAAAGTAAACATAAGCCCCATAGAATTTCTTGAAATCATCTTGACTCATATTGTAATTGAGCTTGCCTTGGGCAAATTTTAAATAGAAGTTTGGCGTATTAAAGTCATAAGCACCATAACCATAAACAATATCAATACCTTGCGCAGGATCTGACACTCTAAAGCCGCTATGTCCAAAAGCATCATTGAGAGATAGTCCCGGACCTACTGTAAGGATGCTAATTGTGGCATTTGGTGAAAGTCTTTGAGCTTGCAAAAACTGCATACCAATTAAACATAGAAATAGCAACTGTCTCATGACACTAATTTATTTATCTAAAGATACTAAAATCAAGTTTCAAGCTAAAAACATTGGAGTAGAGGGCAACACTTTGGTCACCTATATCTGTAAAGGCATAATCTAGTTGGATGCCACGATATTTAAAACCAACACCAAAACTTGGTTGAAATGTTAGGTCTTCTGAATTATCAATTTGTAATTCATTTTGAAAATTACCCATTCCAGCTCTGAGAAACACGAGATCTGTATATCCAAACTCAAAACCCAGGGCAGGGTTAACGCTTGCAAATGAGCTTGAGAGTAAATCATTATTCTCTTCAAATCTGATGTTTAAATCAAGTTCAGTTCTCAAGGTGTAATCATAGCTAAAATTAAATAATTTAGAAACACCAAATTGTATTTTAGGAATGGTGATTTCTGTTCCCTCGGGAATGTCTTGGTTTTGCCCCTCAACAGCTTCTTGTATTTGGGAGAACTTATCTTCATTTATAGACCACGCATTAAATGTTGTTGTAATATCTCGAATCATGAGACCAACATTCCAATTATTGTTACTTTGAAATTGAATACCTAAGTCGAGTCCAAATCCCCATGAAGATGCAAAATCACCAATAATTCTTCGAATTACCTTTGCATTGACACCATAATTGATGCCGGTAATTGGTAATTTTCTGGCGTAAGAAAATGTGAGCGCATAATCAGCAGCTGAAAACAAATTAATACGATCATAATTCACATTGCCTTGCTCATCGATAAGTTGTGTTGTATCTAATATGTCGTCAACTCCAAAACGAATAAAAGAGACCGCAATAGCACTTCTGCTATCTAAAGGTTTGGCAAAGGCGATGTAATTATAATTAGCAATATTTGCAAAATAACTGGAGTGCATCAAGGAAAGTTGGTTGTCTTCAATTTGAACAAGCCCAGCAGGATTCCAATAGCTTGAATTTACATCTGAAGTATGACCTACTACCGCACTACTCATACCAAGGGAGGCTGCATCAACTCCAATATTCATAAACTCATTGGAGTATTTTCTGGCAGTTTGAGCAAAAAGCATCGAAGTACTCAGCATTAATAAAATGAGTAAGCGCGATTTCAATGGCAAAATTTTTTACAAAGATGCATAATTCACATTATAAACTCTAATTTTTAGCACTTATTGTGAATGATCAGTTTTAATCTGAAATAGTTTATTATTTTTACGCTACTCAAAATTATTTATCTTGAAAAAGCACATTCCAAATTTTATTACTTTATTAAATTTATTTTGTGGTTGTATAGCAACATTACATGCTGTAAATGGTAATATGATTTATGCTGTATTTTTTGTGTTTTTAGGGATCTTTTTTGACTTTTTTGATGGATTGCTTGCACGTCAACTTAATGTGAAAAGCGAATTGGGTTTACAATTGGACTCCTTAGCAGATATGGTGACAAGTGGGTTGGTACCAGGTCTAGTCATGTTTCATTTAATAAGTCTAACTGTAGATGAGGAGGTAATGCATACAAACTTGACATTATCTGAGCTGGTCAGTGGTAATGTTTCATTTTTACCTTATGTAGGATTATTCATTACGTTGGCATCAGCCTATCGCTTAGCAAAATTTAATATTGCTACGAATCAAACCAATAATTTTATTGGGTTACCAACTCCAGCAAATGCACTCTTAATTTTATCGCTACCATTAATACTTGAATTTCAGAATAATGATTTTATAAACAGTATTATTTTAAATCAATGGTTTTTAATTTTTATCACTTTATTGAGTAGTTTTTTATTGAATGCAAATTTGAAATTAATAGCCTTTAAGAAATTGACCACGACTAGTTTTCGAGAAAATATTATTAGCTATTTATTCCTTTTTTTAGCTGTAATAGTATTGGTTGTTTTTAAATTTGTGGGCATCCCTTTAGTAATTGTAATATACATTGCTTTTTCTATTCTTTCGTATCATTACTTTAACAATAAGTAGCATTTATGGCCTCTGGACTCTTTGCATTACTCGATGATATCTCAGCCTTGATGGATGATGTTGTGGTTATGAGTAAAATAACAACAAAGAAAACTGCTGGGATTTTAGGAGACGACTTAGCCGTGAATGCCGAAAAAGCGTCAGGATTTGTATCTTCAAGGGAAATTCCTGTTCTATGGTCTATTACAAAAGGTTCCTTTCTCAATAAATTAATCATATTACCAATTGCTTTTCTACTAAGTGCATTTATACCCTCAGCGGTCACAGTTATTCTTGTTTGTGGTGGGATTTATTTAGCTTACGAAGGTTCTGAAAAAATTTATGACTTCTTCATAGGTCATCACCACGAATTTGATACAAAATCTAATGAGCAACATTTACTAACTAATCTAGACTTAGATGCAGAGCAAAAAAAGATTAAGTCAGCAATCATAACAGATTTTATTCTATCAGTAGAAATTGTCATTATTGCTTTAGGAACGGTTATAGAAGAGCCCTTATTGTTTCAAATTATTGTGGTAAGTGTAGTGGCCTGTATTGCTACGATTGGTGTTTATGGCATTGTGGCATTAATAGTTAGAATGGATGATTTAGGATTAAAATTAATTCGAATGAGTTCAGGAAAGCATACGGTCTTATTTACCGTTGGTAATTTATTGGTCAACGCTTTACCATTGATCATTAAATTGCTTTCAGTAGTTGGCACTATCGCTTTATTACTAGTCGCAGGCGGTATATTTAACCACCATATCGAATTTTTGCATTCATTTCTTGAAAATTTTTCAGGATTTGTAAGAGATTTTCTTGTAGGTTTTGGTGTTGGAATGGCAGCGGTGTTGTTTGTGTTACTTTTTAAAAAACTTCTGAAAAAATAGGATTTTACCAAAGACGGGCTCAAATTTAGTTGAACGAAATGTGGATTATTCTTGGTTTACTTTTTAGAGAAGGTTAGTAAGGTTGTGAAGAAAATTAATTTAATGGTAGTTATAAAATCTTTAGAATTCTAATTTCTTTTTTCTTAATTCAAAATTTTGTCCTAAGTATACCTTTCGTACCATGTCATCAGTGGCTAATTCTTCCGGTTTTCCCGCTTTTAGGATACTTCCCTCAAACATTAAATATGTTCGGTCTGTAATGGCAAGCGTTTCCTGTACATTGTGGTCGGTAATCAATATTCCTATATTTTTTTTAGTCAGTTTAGCGACGATACGCTGAATGTCTTCAACAGCGACAGGGTCAACACCAGCAAATGGTTCGTCGAGTAAAATAAAACTAGGATCTGTTGCCAAAGCGCGAGCAATTTCAGTTCGCCGACGTTCACCACCTGATAACAAATCCCCTCTATTCTTTCTAATATGACTTAAACCGAATTCCTCGATTAGTGACTCCATTTTGTCATGTTGTTCTTTTTTAGAAAGTTTCGTCATTTGAAGAACACTTAAAATATTATCCTCAATACTCAATTTACGAAAAACCGAAGCTTCCTGAGCAAGATATCCAATACCACTTTGAGCTCTTTTGTACATGGGATAGGTGGTTATTTCTTTATTTTCTAAAAATATTTTTCCGCCATTTGGTTTGATAAGTCCAACGATCATGTAAAACGAGGTTGTTTTTCCTGCCCCATTGGGACCTAGTAATCCAACAATTTCTCCTTGTTTTACTTCAAGGGAGACGTCTTTTACCACTTTTCGCCCACTGTAGGACTTCATTAAATTATCTGCTCTTAATATCATATGTTTTTAATGTTTCATAAAAATAATAAAATCATGACACCTTATTTATGACTAAATGAAATTTATACAAAATTTAACCTTGTTGCTCCAAGGTATCCCAATATTCGTAAGCCCGTCTTAAGTGAGGAATAACAATGGTGCCACCAACTAATGTTGCAATACTGAGAGTCTCAGCGAGTTCTTCTTTTTTTACGCCTTCTTTGTAACACGTTTCAAGATGGTACTTGACACAATCATCACACCTTAACACCATCGAGGCAACTAAACCAAGAAGTTCTTTTGTTTTTACATCTAGAGAACCCGACTGAAAAGCATTGGTATCCAGGTTAAAAATACGTTTGATAATTTTGTTATTGTCTTCGAGAATTCTATCATTCATTTTTTCTCGATACGCGTTAAATTCTTCTACCAGATTAGACATGCTTCTGCTCTTTACGTTGTTGATTTTTAATAACAAGGCTTGATATGTATATGCTTACTTGATATAAAATTAAAATTGGAATGGCAACAATGACTTGACTCGCAATGTCGGGAGGGGTAATAATTGCTGATAATATTAATACAATAACTAAGGCGTATTTTCTGTAAGTCTTTAAAAACTGCGGTGTTACTAATCCTATTTTAGTTAAAAAGTAAATGATGATTGGCAATTCAAAAACAAGACCAGAGGCTAGTGCTGCAGATCGTATTAGACTGATATAGGAGCTGATATCTATTTGATTATCAACCACCTCAGAGATACTGTAGTTGGCTAAAAAATTAATTGACAATGGGGTCACGATGTAGTAACCAAAAAGAACACCAGTAAAAAATAGAAAAGAGCATATAATAATGAAACCTCGTGAATGTCGCCGCTCATTGGGATGCATTCCTGGACTAATAAATTTCCATAATTGATAAATTACATAAGGAAATGCGATGATAAAGCCTGCAAATATTGCCGTCCAAATATCGGCCGAAAACTGACCAGCCATGGTACGATTTTGAATGATCATTGGTAAGGTTTCTCCACAGAAAGTTGTGTCAACCTTAATTAATTGTCCTGCCTTACAGAGTAAACTGTAGGTTGGAAAATCCATTTTTAATGGAGCAAAAATAATTAATTTAAAAATTGACCTACTGAAGATAAAAGCAATCGTCGCCACAATCATGATAGCAGAAACTGCTCTAATCAGATGCCATCTCAAGTCTTCAAGATGGTCTAAAAATGACATTTCGTTTATATTTTTTGTTGAACCCATTAAATGATACCTTCTTTGACAAGATCATGTAGATGTACAATTCCTGCATAATTGCCACCGTCTTCAACTAATAATTGAGAAATCCCATAGGTTTCCATGTGTTCCATTGCTTCAATAGCCATAGCATCAACATTGATACTCTTTGGGTTTTCACTCATGATGTCTTTTGCAGTATAGTGGTTGAAATCGTCTGTTTTTCTTAACATTCTTCTTAAATCACCATCGGTAATGATGCCTAAAACTTTGTTGTTTTCCACGACTGCAGTTACTCCGAGCATCTTTTCTGAAATTTCGATAATAACATCTTTAACACTAGTTTCTAAATTAACCTGAGGTTTTTCATTGAGTGAAGATAAATCATGAACTCTCAAATATAGTTTTTTTCCTAAAGAACCCCCCGGATGGTATTTAGCAAAATCTTTACTACTAAACCCTCGTAATTCTAACAAACAAACAGCCATGGCGTCACCCAAGACTAATTGAGCCGTTGTACTCGTTGTTGGAGCTAGATTGTTGGGACAAGCTTCCTTTTCAACGTAAGAATTTAAGACATAATCTGCTTGTTTCCCTAAAAAAGACTCCTCATTGGCAGTGATGGCTATCATGCTATTTGGACCATTCTTAATTAGTTGAACTAAAACCTTAATTTCAGGTGTATTGCCACTTTTTGAAATACATACAACAACATCATCTTTTAGAATCAATCCTAAATCACCGTGAATAGCATCAGCAGCATGCATAAAAACCGCAGGAGTTCCTGTTGAATTTAAGGTTGCTACAATTTTATTTGCAATGATAGCACTTTTACCAATACCTGTAATTATGACACGGCCCTTTGAATTGTAAATTAGTTGTATGGCGTCGGCAAAGTCATCAGTTAGCAAGTTTGCTAAATTTGCAATAGCTTTACTTTCAGTTGTAATGGTTGTTTTGGCAATATTTAGAATAGACTGCTTTCCGTTCAAAATAACTAATTTTAGGTTTGATGCATTTAAAGAATTTACTATCTTTAAAATATTAGTACAAAAAAACAAAAAAAAATCTTGTGAGGTCTCTCATAAATGAGAAAAAGAATAAATAATTGTTTATTAATGGAGTTTGTAAAGATTTACAATATCAATTTATACCTGAATGAGTATTAAACAAAATAGCTTACAAGAAGCTCTTAAACATTTTTTTGGTTTCTCAACATTTAAAGGACTGCAGGAGCCTGTAATTGAGAGTATCATGTCTGGTACAAATACGTTTGTAATCATGCCTACAGGAGGAGGTAAGTCTTTGTGTTATCAATTACCTGCTCTAATGCAATCTGGAACAGCGATTGTTGTTTCTCCGCTCATTGCATTGATGAAAAATCAAGTCGACGCCATCAGAGGAGTTTCACAACATGACGGTATTGCACATGTTTTAAACTCATCTTTGAACAAAACTGAGATAAAGCAAGTAAAGTTAGACATCACAAATGGGATTACAAAATTACTTTATGTAGCCCCAGAATCTTTGACTAAAGAAGACAATGTTGAGTTTCTAAGAACTGTAGAAATTTCATTTATGGCGATTGACGAAGCGCATTGTATCAGTGAGTGGGGTCATGATTTTAGACCAGAATATAGAAATTTACGTCATATTATCAAACGTATTGGTGATGGTATTCCGATGATTGGTTTGACGGCTACCGCTACTCCTAAGGTTCAAGAAGATATTTTAAAGAATTTGGGAATGAATGACGCCAATACGTTTAAGGCCTCATTCAATCGTCCAAATTTATTTTATGAAATAAGGCCAAAAACAAAAAATGTCGATGCAGATATCATTCGATTTGTCAAGAAAAATGATGGTAAATCTGGCATTGTTTATTGTCTCAGCAGAAAACGTGTTGAAGAATTGGCCCAAGTACTTCAGGTCAATGATGTCAAAGCAGTCCCATATCATGCTGGTTTAGATGCAAAGACGAGAGCTAGACACCAAGACATGTTTTTAATGGAAGACTGTGACGTGGTTGTTGCGACGATTGCATTTGGAATGGGAATAGATAAGCCTGATGTTAGATTTGTAGTACACCACGATATTCCTAAAAGTATCGAAAGTTATTATCAAGAAACTGGTCGCGCAGGAAGAGATGGAGGTGAAGGTCATTGTTTAGCGTATTACGCATATAAAGATATTGAAAAGCTTGAAAAATTTATGTCAGGAAAACCAGTAGCCGAACAAGAAATCGGGCATGCTTTATTACAAGAAGTTGTGGCCTTTGCAGAAACATCAATTTCGAGGCGTAAATTTATTTTGCATTATTTCGGTGAGGATTTTGATAATGAGACAGGTGATGGGGGTGATCTTGACGATAACATGAGAAATCCCAAAAATCGAATTGAAGCACAAGATCAAGTAGTGACACTTATCAATATTGTTACTAAAACAAATGAAAAATATAAAAGTAGGGATTTGGTCAATGTTATCATTGGAACAGAGAATGCATTAATTAATTCTCATAAAACTAACGAACAACCATTTTTTGGCAGTGGTAAAGATTTTTCAGATAAATATTGGATGGCGCTAATACGTCAGGTACTTGTTTCAGGAATGTTAAGAAAAGACATAGAGACTTATGGCGTGTTGAAAGTGACTGATTTGGGTAAAGATTTCGTACAAAAACCAAAATCATATTTGATGACCGAGGATCATATATTCGATGCTGAAAATGATGAAAGCATTATGACAGCGTCCAAAAGTGGTGCGGCCGTTGCAGATGAAACGTTAATGAAAATGCTTAAAGATTTACGTAAACAAAATGCAAAAAAGATAGGAGTTCCACCGTTTGTTATATTTCAAGATCCATCTTTAGAAGATATGGCATTGAAATATCCTGTAAGTTTTGAGGAACTGAGTAACGTTCATGGCGTAGGTGATGGTAAGGCAAAGCGATATGGGAAGGATTTCATCGAACTTATAGGTCGTTATGTAAAAGAACACGATATTGAGCGCTTGGATGATTTTATTGTTAAATCAACAGGTTTAAATTCAGCCTTAAAGCTATACATAATACAAAATATTGATAGAAAACTTCCACTTGATGATATAGCTTCAGCGAAGGGAATGGACATGTCCGATTTTATAAAAGAAATGGAAGCTATTGTATTTTCAGGAACAAAACTCAATATTGATTATTGGATTGATGAGGTTTTAGACGAGGAACAACAAGAAGAAATTCATGACTATTTTATGGAATCAGAAACTGATAAGATTGATGATGCCATGGAGGAATTTGATGGAGAATATGATGATGAAGAGCTACGCTTATACCGTATTAAATTTATTAGTGAAGTTGCAAATTAGTAAATGATGTTTGTTGATTACCTCATAGAGGCAATGTTTACATATAAATCTTACAAAAACTATTCGTTCTAGCATGGTAAATGGCAAATCCTTTATATATTTGCCAATCTTAAAACTAAAACAATGCAAGACGGTTTATACGCAAAACTCAATACTTCAAAAGGGACAATCTTAATTGCTCTTGAATTTAAAAAGACACCAGGAACAGTAGGCAATTTTGTTGCCTTGGCTGAAGGTGATTTAGAAAACTCAGTGAAGCCACAAGGAACTCCATATTATGATGGGTTGAAATTTCATCGAGTAATTCCAGATTTTATGATTCAGGGCGGATGTCCTCAAGGGAGTGGTACAGGAAATCCCGGGTATAAATTTGATGATGAATTCCATCCAGAATTAAAACATGATACCCCAGGAATTTTATCCATGGCAAATGCAGGTCCTGGGACTAACGGAAGTCAGTTTTTTATAACACATATTGAGACTCCTTGGTTAGATAACAAGCATACTGTTTTTGGAAAGGTCCAAGAAGGACAAGATGTGGTTGATATGATTGCCCAAGAAGATGTAATTAATACTTTGGAGATACTTAGGGTTGGTAATGAGGCCGAGCAGTTTAACGCGATCGAGGCATTCAGAACTTTTGAAGGTTCTAGAGCACAGCGTTTAGTAGAAGAGAATGCAGAGAAAGAAGCCCTGTTAGATAAAGTTGCTGCTGGATTTGAATCTACCGAAAGTGGTTTGAGATATCAAATTATTCAAAAAGGTACGGGTGAAATGGCTGTGAAAGGAAAAACAGTATCAGTTCATTATAAAGGGCAACTACTTGACGGCACTGTATTTGATTCTTCTTACAAGCGCAACCAGCCTATTGATTTTCCGTTAGGTATGGGACAAGTTATTCCAGGTTGGGATGAAGGTATAAGTTTATTGCATGTTGGAGATAAAGCGCGTTTTGTAATACCAAGTGATTTGGCTTATGGTTCAGCGGGTGCAGGTGGTGTCATACCACCAAATGCGATTCTTATATTTGATGTTGAATTGATGGGTGTAAAATAAAGCAACTACCAATAAATACTTTACAGACGAGTTAGATGTTTTATGCGTTTAACTTGTCTTTTTTTTTAGAGCATAAAATGTCAATATTGTACTTAGCAACATCAATAACGCAGCTAAGATAAAAGGTGCGCCTGCAAAAATAATATCTGCCTCTTTATGAGTAAAATAAAAAAACACCCCCGTCATAAGAGGCGGCCCAACAATAGCTGATGCACTCATGACACTTGTAAGCGTACCTTGTATTTCACCTTGTTCGTTTGCAGGGACTTGATTTGAAATAACTGCTTGAAATGCTGGTCCAGCAATACCACCCAAACAATAGGGGATAAGGAAGATAAACATCATCCAACTTTCTGTCGCCAAACCAAATAAAAACATTCCAATAGTGTAGAGAATCATTCCGATATAAATACTTTTTTCATTTCCCAAAATTGGATTTATCCATCGAATAAGAACTCCTTGCACCAAACCTACTAATAGGCCCACTACCCCGAGAGAAATCCCAACCATTTTTTCATCCCAATTAAATTGATACATTGTGAAATAACTCCAATTACTTTGAATAGCGTGGGAAGCAGTATACAAAACAAATACTGCTAAAACCAAGCCAGTTAATGATGGGTATTTTTTTAAATGCAAAAAACTTCCAATAGGATTAGCTCTTCTTATATCAAATGCTCTTCTATGTTCTTTTGGAAGTGATTCTGGTAATATAAAGTAACCATATAAAAAATTAAGCATGCATAATACGGCTGTCGCATAAAATGGTATTCTAGACCCATATTGCCCTAAAAATCCACCGATAACAGGTCCAATTATGAAACCTAAGCCAAATGCAGCACCTATCAAACCAAAGTTTTTTGCTCTGTTTTCAGGCGTACTAACATCTGCAATGTAGGCACTTGCAGTAGTGATACTAGCACCTGTAATTCCAGCAATAATACGTCCAATAAATAGCCAAGTAATTGTTGGCGCAAAAGCCAATAATAAATAATCCAAAGAAAATCCAAATAAAGAAGCCAATATAATCGGTCTTCTTCCATATTTATCACTTAAATTCCCTATGATTGGTGCAAAAATAAATTGTATTAGAGCATAAGAAAAGGTTAGCCAACCACCCACTTTTGCAGCATCACTGATATCACCCTGAATAAGTTCTTCGATAAGTTTTGGAATTACAGGTATAATAATACCCCATCCAATAACATCCAAAAGCATGGTGATAAATATAAAACCGACGGCAGCTTGATTTTTTGTGTTGTTCATGTATTACTTGTCTGATGCAAATAAAACAAAAAGTCAATCAAATTTGATTTTATTTCCATTTTATATTACATCCAATACTCGGTTTTTGTTTTCGGGTGTTATTATCTTCCTTGAGTAGACACTCTAAAGCGTGTATAACGTCACTTCCTGTAACAGGAATATCATTATTAGGTCGGGAATCATCTAGTTGTCCTCGATATATTAACTGAGATAAGTTGTTGAAAATAAAAATATCAGGAGTACATGCTGCATCAAACGCTTTGGCAACAGTCTGCGCTTTATCAAATAAATAAGGAAAGGGATAATGGTTTATTTTTGCGTGATATTTCATGTTTTCGGGACCATCCTCAGGATATGATACTGGGTCATTGCTTGAAATTGCTATAAAATTAACTCCTTTGTTTTGATAGTTTACTGCAATGGAAACCAGCATTTTATTGACGTGAATTACAAATGGACAATGATTGCAAATGAACATGACAACAGTCCCATTGACCCCTTTATTTTCAGCGATATGAAAAGGTTTATTGTTGACGGTATTTATTAACTCAAAAGTTGGGAGGATGGTGCCAATTGGCAACATGTTAGAGGGTGTTAATGACATGCCTAGGATTTTTAGAATAAAAATAAAGAAAGAGTCACTAATCTCTGTAATTTTAATTAAAATTTTTATATTCATGAGCTACTAACTGTATGGACATATGAGTGACACTATAAATTTTGAAGATTTCACCAAGGTTGATTTGCGCATCGGAACAATTATAGATGTTGATGATTTTCCAAAAGCGCAAAACCCGTCCTTTAAATTAACCATTGATTTTGGAGATTTGGGAATAAAAAAATCATCAGCACAGATTACAATGTTATATGGTAAAAAAGAACTTATTGGAAAACAGATTGTGGCAGTTGTCAATTTTCCTAAAAAGCAAATTGCTAACTTTATGAGCGAATGTTTGATTCTTGGGGCAGTAGACAGTCAAGGTGTAATTTTATTAAATCCAGAGGGTCCAGTAATTAATGGATCAACAGTGTCATAATACTATGCAAGAAATTGACAATGTTCAAATAAATTTTGATGCAAATGGGCTATTATTGCTCAATGTTGCTTTAGCTTTAGTCATGTTTGGTGTCGCACTGGGTATTACCATTAACGATTTTAAAAATTTATTTAAGCAGCCTAAAATTATTTTAGCAGGAATTCTTTCACAATTTTTTTTATTACCATTATTAACTTTTGGGTTGGTAGTGCTTTTAGAACCTGAACCAAGTATTGCACTGGGAATGATTATGGTAGCAGCTTGTCCTGGAGGAAATATTTCAAATTTCATGACGCACCTGGCTAAAGGGAACACTGCACTGTCAATCAGTTTAACGGCGTGTGCTACTTTTTTTGCTTTATTTATGACTCCTTTTAACTTTCAATTCTACGGTAATCTATACGAACCAACTTCAAGTATTTTAAAAACAATTAATTTAGATTTTTTTGAGTTAGTTAAAGTGGTTATTTTAATTCTCGGGATTCCATTAATCTGTGGTATGTATATCAGGTCTAGTCGAGAGAGGATTGCTTTGAGGCTCTCTAAATTGCTTAAGCCGATTTCCATTTTTGTTTTTTTAATTATTGTTGTTGTGGCACTTTTGAACAACATGGATATATTTTTTGAGCACATCCATTATGTATTTTTTATTGTTTTGGGGCATAACTTTTTAGCTCTATTACTCGGTTATACTATTGCACGTTTGTTTAATTTATCATTGAGAGACCAAAAAACATTGGCTATTGAAACCGGCATTCAAAATTCAGGATTGGGTTTATTACTCATATTTACTTTTTTTAATGGCTTAGGAGGTATGGCAATCTTAGCTGCATTTTGGGGTATATGGCATATTATTTCTGGATTAATAATTGCAACTTATTGGTCAAAACAAACATTAAAAAAATATTGAAAAATTTATGGTTACATACTGTCAGAGCCTACATAAGTATTGGAATGTTTTTTTACTTCAAACGTATTGAAGTATTCGATGTTCACAATGTTCCTAAAGACAAACCAGTTTTATTTCTTGGGAACCATCAAAACGCACTTCTAGATCCATTGTTAATCGCAGTAAAATGTGGGCGATTTTCTTATTTTTTAACGCGGGCATCCGTGTTTAAAAAAGAATTAATTCGCAAATTATTAATGAGTTTACAAATGCTTCCGGTGTATCGTGTAAGAGATGGCTGGAATAACATAACAAACAATACTACCATTTTCAACACATGTACAGAATTGCTTAATAAAAATCAAGCGATAGTTATGTTTCCTGAGGGCAATCATAATTTAGCAAGACGTGTAAGACCACTAAGCAAAGGTTTTACAAGAATTGTTTTTGATTCGATAGAAAAACACCCCAATTTAGATTTACAAATAGTGCCTGTTGGCCTAAACTTTGTCAATGCCCCTCAATTTGCAGACAGTGCGGCCTTGTATTTTGGAGAGCCTATTGATGCTCAATCCTTTGTCCAAAAGAACAGACATGTCGCAGTAGCAAGTTTGAAGAAGAAAATCAAGACTGAACTGTCTCAATTAACCACAGATATCCCTTTGGACAAGTATGAGGAAATAATCGCGCTATTAGATTTGAAAAAAGTAAATTATTTAAGGCCTAAAGAAATAAACGCTTGTATCAAATCAGGTTCCTTACCTTGTGATTTGTCCAGAAAAGATAAAAATAAATTGTTAAAAAAATGTTTGAAGTTATTGATGATAATTTCTGTGATATTACCTTACGTAATCTGGAAGTTTTTAATTGAATCAAAAATTGAAGAAGCGGAATTTATTGCAACATTCAGATTTGCAGTGGCCATTACTTTAGTCCCATTTTATTTAGTTGGTCTGGGGATCTTTTTATCTTTATCAATATCGCTGCTCGCAGGTTTCTTATATGTCTCTATTGCTGCGCTTCTCGTATTGGCTGCTATAAAGTTGTAATGTAGAGTATTGAAAATTATTTAATTCGTATTATCATAACAAATTAAACACACAAAAAAGCCAATACTTTTTAATGAGTATCGGCTTCATATAGATTTACATAGTTTATTTAAATATCTTCAAAGTTCACATCGGTGAAACTTTCTGGTGCGCTCGGTGAATCATCAGACGATTCTGTATTGTATTCCTCTTTCTTAAAATCTTTTTGATGACGTTCACTAATAACTTCTTCACCTTTCTCATCAATAATATAGTCGGTCATTTCAGCTAAAATACTATTGAATTCAGAAAAGTCCTCTTTGTAAAGGTAAATTTTATGCTTTTTGTAATGAAACGAGCCATCATCATTTGTGAATTTTTTACTTTCAGTGATTGTAAGGTAATAATCACCTGCTTTTGTCGCTCTTACATCAAAAAAGTAAGTACGTCTACCTGCTCTTAATACTTTCGAAAAAATTTCCTCTTTCTCCATCATATCATTGTGACCCATAATATTGTTATTTTTTTAGAATTTATTACTTCTCAAAAATCTAAAAAAAATATATAGCAACCAACTAATTTGCGCATTACTTTTAACTCTTAACGTTTCCACATCCTTTAAAAACTGAATATTAGGAAATCTTTATTTTAAATTAGTTGTTTCACTTAGTTGATTTAAGTATAAATCTTTGTAGTAACCACCTTCATTTAATAGTGATTCATGCGTTCCTTCCTGAACAACGCTTCCTTTATCCAATACAATAATTTTATCTGCATTTTTTGCAGAAGAAATTCTATGGCTAACAATAATTGTTGTTTTACCCTTGGTGACCGAAGCTAAATTATTAAGTATTTTCTCCTCTGTTTCAGTATCAACAGCCGATAAACAATCATCAAGTAAAAGTAGTTTTGGATTTTTGATGATCGCACGAGCAATGGACACACGCTGCTTTTGTCCACCGGAAAGAGTAATGCCACGTTCTCCTAAAACCGTATCATAGCCCTTATTGAATTTTTTGACATTGTCGTGTACTACTGCGTTTTTGGCCGCATTAATGACATCTTGGTCAGTTGCATCGACTAATCCAAATTTAATATTATTCTTTATACTGTCGGAAAATAAAAAAGCATCTTGAGGTACATAGCCTATGTTTTCTCTCAAGCTTCTAAGGTGTACTTTGTCTATGTTGATACCATCTACGAGTAGTGAGCCGGATTTAATATCATAAAGTCTTCCAATAAGATCAAGTATGGTAGATTTTCCAGAACCAGTTTTCCCAAGAATTGCTAATGTATCGCCTTGTTTCACTTTAAAACTAACCTCATTTAATGCTTGAATATTAGTATCCTCATAGGTAAAAGAAACATTGTTAAATTCTATATTTCCATTGATTTGAGTTGGAGTAATTGACGTGTTTTGTATTTCAGGTTCCTCTTGTAAAAATTCATTAATTCTTTTTTGAGATGCCTCAGCCTGTTGAATAATGGATGTTACCCAACCTAAAACGGCAACAGGCCATGTAAGCATATTGACATAAATTATAAATTCTGCAATTGTACCAAAATCTGTTATGACACCATTAATATATTGCAGCCCACCAACATAAATTACAAGCAAGTTACTAATACCAATTAGTAGTATCATCATAGGAAAGAATAGAGCTTGCACTTGGGTTAGCTGGATTTGTTTTTGTCTGTTTTCGTTAGATAGATTTAAAAATGCTAAATTTATTCTACTTTCTACCCCGTAGGCTTTTATCACAGAAATACCACTGAAGGACTCTTGTGTAAAAGTAGAAAGCTTGGATAAGTATTCTTGGACAATTGTACTTCTCCTGTGTATTTGTTTGCTTAAAAGGTAGATTGTTATTGAAAGAACTGGTAATGGAATAATGGTATACCATGCAAGTGTTGGGGCTTTATTAAACATATAAAACATAGCCACTATAAAAAGGGTAATCATATTTAACGAATACATGATTGCAGGGCCAACATACATGCGAACTTTACCTACATCTTCACTGATACGATTCATTAAGTCTCCTGTCCTATTTTTTTTGTAAAAATTTAATGACAATCTTTGATATTGCTGATATACTTCGTTTTTAAGGTCAAACTCGACAAGTCGAGATACCTTAATGATGGTTTGTCTCATTAAAAAAGTGAGTATACCGGCGATAACTGTCGCGCCTATGAGCAATAAAATATTTTGAAGAAGTGCTTTTCGGAATAACTCATCAGATAACTGACCATCAATATTTTGTGAAATTACGGTGATAGATTCACCAATAAGTCGGGGAGTAAATAATGCGAATATTTTGGCACCAATGGTAATTAATACACCAAATAAAATACTGAATCTATACTTGTAAAAGTACTTATTAATGTGTTGCAATTCTTTCATTTACAAAATTTAGTTCCTTTACTATGTTGTTGTTGATTTCGTAATTTATAATCTATTTTTTTGTAAATACTACAATAAAATGTTAATTTTGAAACCTAATATTATCGTATTCTTAATTTAAACTTTTTTAAACCATTTCAAAATAATGATAGCTGACGTTATAAATGCCACAGAATTAAAAAAAATCGATCCAGTTTTTGGTCAATTATCTTTTGATAATCATGAACAGATCGTTTTTTGCAATGACAAAGATACAGGTTTAAAGGCAATTATTGGAATTCACAATACCGTTTTAGGACCTGCATTAGGAGGAACAAGAATGTGGAATTATAATAATGAATGGGAAGCTTTAAATGATGTGTTAAGGCTGTCTAGAGGAATGACATACAAAGCTGCGATTACTGGCTTGAATCTAGGAGGTGGAAAAGCGGTTATATTAGGAGATGCAAAAACTCAAAAAACTCCTGAATTAATGAAACGATTTGGAGAGTTTGTTCATACACTTAGTGGCAAATATATTACAGCTGAGGATGTGGGAATGGAAACGGCTGACATGGATTTAGTACGTAAGGTGACTCCCTATGTCACAGGTATATCTGAGTCTATGGGGGGTGCAGGTAATCCTTCTCCAATCACAGCTTACGGTGTGTTCATGGGAATGAAAGCTGCGGCAAAATTTAAATTTGGTAGTGATCTTTTAGAGGATAAAGTAATTTATGTGCAAGGTATTGGTCATGTGGGAGAAAGTTTAGTTGAGCACTTAACCAATGAGGGCGCGAAAGTTGTTATTTCAGATATTAATCATGAACGATTGGATCAGGTCAGCACTAAATATGGCGCTTCGATATATACTGGAACTGATATATACTCTGAAAAAATGGATATTTATGCCCCATGTGCTCTTGGAGCAACGATTAATGATGATACTGTGTTCAACATGAAAGCTAAAGTCATTGCTGGTGCCGCAAATAACCAATTAGCTACAGAAGAGAGACATGGTGTTTTGTTGAGAGAAAGAGGCATCGTTTATGCTCCTGATTTCCTTATCAATGCCGGAGGTATTATCAATGTTTACGCCGAACTAGAGGGTTACGACAAGCAAGAAATAATGCGTAAAACAGAAAATATTTATAACACAACTTTAGAAATTTTAGAGACTGCAAATCGTGAAGTATTAACAACAAATCGAGCTGCACTAAATATCGCAAAACAAAGAATAGAAGACCGAAAAAAAGTAAATTTTAAATAATCATTTAAAAATAATCTTATTTTTGCAGGCGAAAGACACATGTTTTTCGCCTTATTCATTAAAAATGTTCTTTAATATGTTGAATAGACGCCATATTCGTATCAAAGTAATGCAAATTATATACTCCTTTAAAGGTACTGAAAGTGATGATTTGATGAGGTATGATCGTTTTTTACTAAAGAGTATAGACAGCATGTTAGATTTATATTTTGTACTAATGTCATTAATGATTGAAGTACATAAACAAGCGGAATCTTTTATTGATAAATCTCAACAAAAGCATTTGGCTACGAAAGAAGACAAGAATCCCAATCGAAAATTTTTAAATAACGAGGTATTGTTACAATTAAAAACCAACGAAACGTTGGTTGATATTATTAAAGATCGTTCTCTAAATTTTTGGGAGTTGGACAATGAATACGTTGATTTAATTTTTAAAACATTATTGAATAGTGATTTGTATAAAGATTACATGTCTACAAAGACATCAACGTTTAAAGAAGATAAGGATTTTGTAGTTGATTTTTTTAAGGAAATAATTGCTCCTAACGATAAACTTTATGACTACCTCGAAGATAAAAACATAACTTGGGTCGACGACTTACCTGTAGTAAATACAGCACTCGTGAAATTATTACGAAAAAATAAATTAAATGTTTCTAATCAGTATTTTATACCAACCTTACTAAAAGATGATGAAGATAAAGACTTCGCGTTAGCTTTGTTAAAGAAAACAATACTCAATCTGAGTCTTTATTCTGAGGAAATTGAAAATAAAACACAAAATTGGGATAAAGATAGGATTGCAAATATTGATTTTGTTTTACTTCAAATGGCGATATGTGAATTT
This sequence comes from uncultured Flavobacteriaceae bacterium, assembly GCA_905479065.1. GTDB lineage: Bacteria > Bacteroidota > Bacteroidia > Flavobacteriales > Flavobacteriaceae > CAJQLB01. The sequence continues at coordinate 20,949 of CAJQLB010000040.1, forward strand.
CAGAAATTTCCATCGATACCAGTAAAAGTAACAATTAATGAATACATTGAAATTGCAAAAGAATACTCAACTCCTAAAAGTAGTATTTTTATTAATGGCGTTTTGGATAAAATTGTGAAAGAATACACTGAGAAAAGAATATTAAATAAAGTAGGTAGAGGATTAATGTAATAAATTTTTTAGTACATTTATGCCTTCAAAAAATAAATAATAACCCAACTACTCATATTTAATGAGTCAAAAAAATGAATGACATGAAAAAATTAATTTTAGGATTATCTGCACTATGTATGATGACCGTTACCTCATGTAAAGAAGATGCAACAACAAAAATCAAATCAGAAAATGTTACTGAGGCAGCTGATAGAGACGCCGTAAACGTAGATTTCCCGGTATTAGCCTTTGCTGAAACTGAACATGACTTTGGTGAGATTGCAGACGGAACTCCAGTAGAAACAGTATTTTCTTACACAAATGAAGGAAAAGCTCCATTGGTAATTACAGACATAAAAAGTACTTGTGGTTGTACTGTGCCTAAAGACTGGAGTAAAGAGCCTTTAGCTCCAGGCGCATCATCTCAATTTACAGTGAAATTTAACGGAAAAGGCAACGGTGTTACATCCAAAACCATCACAGTCACTTCAAACACAGAATCTGGATCTGATAAAGTAAAAATAAAAGCGTTTGTGAAAAAGGACGGCAGTACTGCAGTTAATAAAGCGGCATTGCCATCTGGTGCAACTCCTGCAGTTAAATCAAGTACACAACCTGGTCATGAAGGTCATAACCATAATTAATAACTAATATGGAAGGATTAGGGCAATTTGCACCCTTTATTTTAATGTTTGCTGTTGTGTATTTTTTCATGATTGCACCTCAAATGAAACGGGCTAAACAAGAGAAAAAATTTGGTGCCGAATTAAAACGGGGAGATAAAGTTATAACTAAGAGTGGGATGCATGGAAAGATATTCGAACTCACGGATTCTGGATGTGTGATTGAAACACAAGCAGGGAAGATAAAATTTGAACGCTCGGCCATCTCCATGGAAATGAGTAAAAAGCTCAATGCACCACCAAAGAAAAAATAATTGTTATATCAAAAGCAGCTCATTGAGCTGCTTTTTTATTGGTTGTATTTTACAGCTGTTATCTCGACAATTTTACAAATAACATCAACGGCCTTCACCATGCTTTCAAGTGGTACGTATTCATACCTTCCATGGAAATTGTGTCCCCCTGCAAAGATATTTGGACATGGTAATCCCATGTAAGATAATTGAGAGCCATCAGTACCACCTCTAATAGGTTTTATTAATGGTTTAATGCCAAGTGTCAGCATTGCTTCTTCAGCAATATCAACAATATGCATGTTTGGCTCAACTTTTTCCCTCATATTAAAATACTGATCGTTGATTACTATTTCAACTACATTCTTATGATATTTGGTATTCATGTCATGAACAATTTTTTTCATAAGAGCTTTCTTATTCTCAAACTTATTAAAATCATGATCACGAATGATGTATTGTAAATTGGTTTCTTCAACGTTACCATTCATACTGCACAAATGAAAAAAACCTTGATATCCCTCTGTGTTTTCAGGTGTTTCCTTTCTTGGTAGGGCATTGATGAATTCTGTCGCATAATACATAGAATTTATCATTTTTTCTTTTGCATATCCTGGATGTACTATTTTGCCATTAAATTTTATAAGAGCTTCAGCAGCATTAAAATTTTCGTATTCTAGTTCACCAATTTGACTCCCATCCATAGTGTAGGCCCAATCAGCACCAAACTTTTCAACATCAAATTTGTGAGCGCCTCTTCCTATTTCTTCATCAGGTGTAAACCCTACTTTAATGGTGCCATGCTTAATTTGTGGATTCTTAATAAGATGTTCCATCGCTGAAATTATTTCAGTGATTCCAGCTTTATCATCAGCACCGAGAAGTGTTGTGCCGTCAGTAGTAATTAAGGTTTGGCCCTTGTACATCAATAAATCACTAAAATAGTCTGGTGATAAAACAATATTTTGCTCTTTATTTAGAATGATATCTTGACCATCGTAGTTTTCAATTATTTGAGGCTTGACATTGGCCCCTGTGAAATCTGGGGAGGTATCAAAATGTGAAATAAAACCTATAATTGGTACTTTATGAGTCACATTACTAGGCAGTGTCGCCATAATATAAGCGTTCTCATCCATAGAGACGTTTGACATTCCAATAGACTTTAGTTCTTGATATAATTTATTCGCTAATTCCCATTGTTTTGATGTACTCGGTGTAGTGTCACTTGTGGGGTCACTTTCAGTGTCTACAGTGACATAGCTTACAAATCGATTAAGTAGATGCTTTTTATCAAACATGTTTCATGACTTTTTTCAAAAATAATGAACACATTTTTAAGTGACAAGAGTTCAGTTATATACTTTTGTATTAGTACATTTTACCTTATTTTTGCAACCAAATTGTCACTATGTACAAAGCGATTATTAGGCCGATACTCTTTTGCTTTGATCCTGAATGGGTGCATTATTTTACATTTTCATTAATTCGATTGTTCTCGAAATTTCCAGGGTGTTCAGCTGTTCTTCGAAAAATATATTCTTTTCATGACAAAAAACTAGAAACTCACTTGTTTGGATTGACGTTCAAGAATCGAGTAGGATTGGCAGCAGGTTTTGATAAAAATGCAGTCCTCTACAACGAATTAGCTAATTTTGGATTTGGATTCATTGAAATAGGGACAATTACTCCAAAAGCACAAACAGGTAATCCTAAAAAACGATTATTTAGATTAAAAAATGATCAAGGTATTATTAATCGTATGGGGTTTAATAACGATGGAATTGAAGCAGCTGTTACACAGTTAAAAAATAGAAAAGGCTCCCTTATTATTGGAGGAAATATTGGTAAAAACACACTTACAGCGCCCGAAGATTATACAAAAGATTATTTGGAATGTTTCAACGCATTACATCCTTATGTTGATTATTTTGTGCTTAATGTTAGTTGCCCAAATGTAAATAGTCATGCAAAATTAAATGATCGAGATTACTTAGAAGATTTAGTTAAAACAATACAGAACTCCAATGAAAACTTTAACAAGCAAAAACCCATTTTGTTAAAAATTGCCCCAGATTTAAATCATGGTCAGCTTGATGAAATTATTGATTTGATGAGTGTCACGAAACTCGATGGAGTCATAGCGAGTAATACCTCTGTTGACAGATCAGACTTAAAAGCATCTCAGGATTTATTAACACGGATTGGTCATGGCGGTTTAAGTGGTCAACCCATAAAGGATAAAAGTACTAAAGTAATTCAATATTTATCTGACAGGAGCAATAAAGCCTTTCCAATTATTGGTGTAGGAGGGATACATTCAGCGCAAGACGCTCTAGAGAAACTACAAGCAGGTGCTGATTTAATTCAGCTCTATACAGGATTTATTTACGAGGGACCAAGTCTTATAAGTAAAATTAATAAAGCACTTCTAAAACAAACCTAATAATGAAACGAATAGAAGTTGAAATAGGCGACTTTGTTTAGATAGTTAAGAAAAGTTTTACCTAAGTTATTTTGACATCAAGCTCTTCATGAAAATTATAAAAAGAATACGTAAGAGGCTATAATTAATATTGTATTTTTAACTATTGTCTTATTTAATACCATGATTAATAACGTAAAAATCATAGAATGCCCAAGAGATGCTATGCAAGGTATAAAAAGATTTATACCTACTGAAGATAAAGTGCATTATGTCCAGGCATTATTGAGGGTGGGTTTTGATACCATTGATTTTGGTAGTTTTGTATCTCCGAAAGCCATTCCTCAAATGATTGATTCGGCCGAGGTTCTAAGACAGATTGATTTAGAAAATACAGCCAGTAAGTTACTTGCGATTGTCGCTAACACAAGAGGCGCTAGGGAGGCAGCACAATTTAAAGATATTGATTATTTAGGATATCCTTTTTCTATTTCTGAAAATTTTCAAATGCGTAATACCCACAAAACTATTGCACAATCAATCGTTATTCTACAAGATATTTTGAATTTGGCCGCGCAAAAAAATAAAGAGGTTGTGGCTTATTTGTCAATGGGTTTTGGAAATCCTTACGGAGATCCATGGAGTGTAGATATAGTTGGCGAGTGGACAGAGCGATTAAGTAATATGGGTGTTAAAATTTTGTCATTAAGTGATACTATTGGAACATCGACTCCTGAGATAATTGATTATCTTTTTACACATCTTATTCGTCATTACAAGAACATAGAGTTTGGAGCACATTTGCATACTAATCCGCTCACTTGGTATGAGAAAGTTGAGGCAGCTTATGCTTCAGGATGTCGTCGCTTTGACGGAGCAATTCAAGGGTTTGGCGGCTGTCCCATGGCCAAAGATGACTTAACGGGAAATATGCCTACCGAAAAACTATTATCTTTTTTCACATCAAAAAACACTGCACACCACCTAAATCCTCTAAGCTTTGAAAGTGCTTATAATGAGGCATCTAAGATTTTCCATCAGTATCATTAAAATTATTTAAAATAATTCTAAATAACATTTGTTTTTTTCATTTTCATGTTTATTTTTGCAGTGAATTAACTCACTATTTATAATAAGTCTAAATTAAAATAAATCTAAAATAATGAAAAAATTAATCGTTTTAATAATTTTGGTAATGGTCTCTGTAGTGGATGCACAAACAGCTCAGGATACCATTACATTTGACCCACAAAAACAATTGAACGCTGCACAGCGATTGCTCTCTGGTAATTATGGAAAAGCTGTTACATTAGGTGCTTATGGAGAGATGACCTACAACCAACCAGAATCAAATAATGGAGAATTAGACGTTCAGCGCTTGGTTTTATTAGTAGGGTATAAGTTTTCTGATCAGGTGCAGTTTGTTACTGAAATTGAATTTGAACATGTTGAAGAAGTGTATGTTGAGCAAGCGTTTGTAAATTATGCAATAGCACCTAATGTCAGTTTAAGAGGAGGGTTAATGCTCGTTCCAATGGGAATTGTTAACGAATTTCATGAACCTACAACATTTAATGGTGTCGAACGACCTGCTGTTGATAATGTTATTGTTCCCACAACTTGGCGAGAAATTGGTTTCGGAGTTACGGGAAGATCTAATGAATTATCTATAGGATACCAAGCCTACGTGTTCAACGGATTTAAATCAACATCTTTTGGAGGTGATGGTGGTGTTAATGGCTTTCTAAAAGGATCTAATGGATTGCGAAGTGGTCGTCAAAAAGGAATCAAATCAACAATTGATAGTCCAACGTTGTCCTTAAAAATTGACTACTATGGTATTCCTGGTTTACGTTTAGGTGTCTCTAGCTACTTTGGAAAAACTCAAGCTGAAGATGACGTAGAGGCAATCGATGGATCTAATATTGGTATTTCGATGTTAGGTCTTGATGCGCGTTATGCTTTTAAGAGGTTTGCTGCACGAGGACAATATATTCATGCATCATTATCAGATACAGAAAATTACAATGATTTAACTGGTCGTGACTTGGGATCCGCTTTAAAAGGATGGTACATAGAAACTTCATATAATCTCTTGGCTCAAGAAAAGAGTCAACGTTTATTTGCCTTTGCTCGCTATGAAAAGTATGATACTCATGCTGATACAGAAGGTGATTTGCTCCGAAACGATAACTATAATAGGAATGATTTAACGATGGGACTAAGTTATCACATTGCACCTGGTGTTGTGTTAAAGGGAGATTACCAATTCAGAGATAATGCCAATGCTGATAATGATGTTCAAAACAGATTAAATATGGGAATAGGTGTCTGGTTTTAAAGTAATTAGCACATGGCTACTAATGCATTGAATTTGTCTTTATAAAGAGGTGAAACAAACGTTGTTTTGCCTCTTTATTATTGTTATTTAGACTAATTCTAATATATTTGCACTATGAAAATAAAATTGATTATTGCTGTCTTTTTATCCTTTAATTTTTTTGGGTTCGAAGTTCCTAACCCTTCACTGAAAAAGGTAAACAAAACAATACAAAGCACTTACAATATTGAAAAATTCTCACTGAAGTCAGTTTCTTTAAGCAAATCGATAAATGAACAACTTTCAAGGAAAATAAACAATGAAAGTTTGTTTAAAATTATTTCAGATAATGAGCTTATTGGTTACGTTTATTTGGACAACGCACCGAGTAAAACAGCAACATTTGATTTTTTTGTTCTATTTGATGCCAATCTCATCATAACCAAAAGTAAAGTCCTTAGATATCGAGAGGAATATGGCGGAGAAATAGGGAGTAAGCGTTGGTTAAAACAATTCATTGGAGGTACTGCAAGTGATGCGTTTATTCCAAATAACAACATTATGGCAATTGCTGGTGCTACAATTTCTGTAAACTCCATGACGAAAGCTATTAACGAGATACTAGTAAACATTGGTAAGCTAGAGGAATTAAACGTAATCTAATGCAGTTAGATGGCTTAATATACCGTGCTCCAAAAGAAATTAAGGTTTTGATAGGTGCTTTTATTATTGTCTTGAGTGTTGGGTTTTACACAGGACTTCTTTTTGTGAAAGAAACATCATCAGCAAATCCAAATGGTATTGAGGAACAATATCTAGGAAATGAAAACCAAGAACATATTCAAGTCATGAAATTTAAAAAAAGTGATCGTGAAATGTTAACGATGATTCATGGTCATATCTTATCCATGTCGATAATTTTCTTTTTAGTGGGATTAATTGTAAGTATCACAAGGTTACCCATTAAATTAAAATTATTTTTACTTATCGAGCCTTTTGTCTCTGTAGTTTTAACTTTTGGAGGTATATACCTTTTGTGGAAAGGTATACTTTGGATGAAATATGTTATTATGTTTTCAGGAACTCTGATGTCTTTAACCTACACCATATCCGCTGTTCTTATTATAAAGCAACTATTTAAAAAGCCCTCAAACAATGTTTAAGGGCCTATTTACTGTTAGTCAATAGTTATATTGTTCACTTAAGCTGTAATATTTGTTAAACTTTCACGTTTCATTCGATTATCATTTTTAATGATTCTGTAGCCTATATATATAAATATTAGACCAATAAATTCTGTAATGAACAGAACTTCAACATGACCTAATCGGGTAAATGTGCCTCCAATTCCTGGAAGTAAAGCACCAAATGCAATAAAAATATTACCTTTAAAATGAGCTTTTTTATCTTTACTCCCATAATATTTTGTAGCACTATATATAGCACCCCCAAATAGAAAAATGAACGAATAAATATTAATGATAGGCGAAAATTGTCTTACCCAAGTCCATTTAAATACGCGTCCTGTTAATTGATAATCAAAATCCAAAGGAACTTCAAATGGTGTTTGAGTGACATAATAGGAAGCAACAAGTATCAATACAATAAAAAATACAGAGCTGACATGTGCGAACCATCTACTCATCAATAGATAAACAGAACCTTGTGCTAAAGGAAAGCCACCTAGTAAAGCACCGACTATATACCACAACCTTACATTGACTTCATTCCAGCCAAATAAAGCGTGAATACTTTCTGCAAAGGTTCCAAGACCGAATGCAAAAACACCAATAGACCACCATAAAAGATAAGATGTATTTCTTTTTTTATAGTGACGGGTTATTTCAACAATAAAATAGATGGCGAAAACGGTTGTAAAAATAGGTATGTATGCTACTATTGGTTGCATTCCTTTAATTAAAGCTCAATTCCCCTTCATTTGGTTGATACACATAATTAAACGAGTAGTATCTCGAGTCATTGATAGCAATTTCTGGTGTGATTTCAGTTGGTGCATCTTTGTAATAACTTAAAATTTCAACTTTTGCATAGCGTCCGTCACGTGTTTTGAATACCAAAATTTTGCCGGGTGTTGGGGCAATGGTGTTATTCGCAGGGTTGTAAGTATACCACCCATTACCACTGCCTGTTACAATAGCATAGCCTTCTGTCGAATCCTGAGAAATTAAGGATGGATTAGCAGTCTCTATGTCTGAAAGCGTTCCTGCAGCAACATACGCCCCTCCTTCACCTGACCTATCAGGCTCATCTGTAGCGCCAAATGAAACACCTCCATTTACAATAATAGTGGATCCTCGGAATGCAATGTCCCAATCTGTTTCACTTGTTGTTTCATCTCCCAAGTTAAAATCAAATTTAGTAAAAGCTCCCGATACGGGAAGAGGTTGACCTGTATTTGGATCAATACCTCCTTGTTGTGGGGCAAATAAATTGGTAATCGTGTTCGTTTCAATCGCTAGTGGTGTCGGTGTGTTGTCATCATCATTTGAACATGAGCTAAATGAAATAACAAGTACGATTAGTGTAATTAAATTAAAATTTTTCATAGTTTTTGTGTTATTGATTTAAAATTGAATATTAAGTTTTCCGTATATAATTCTTCCCGCTATATTGCTGATGTTTTGTGAGTCTTTAAAGTCGAATAGGTTGTCAATGCCAAAGCCCAATTGATAGTTGTCTAAAAAGGTTTTATTGATAGCAAAATCAATAACTACGAAGCCGTCAACAAAGTTGTCATAGGTGTCTAAAAAGGTATTTCCGTTGGTGTCAATTAAGCCGTATTTACTGCGATAAGTGCCTCTTAAACTCGTATCCATTTTCAATGGCTCAAAAGAATAAAACATTTTTAAATTAGACATGTGTCTTGACCTGTTGTACAATCCAAAATAATCTTCCTTTTTTAATCTGAAAGATGGAGAACTTGAGTTGAGTCTTGCATACACTTCTCCATTTTCAAAAGCTTTAATCGCATTTTTATCGAAAGCATATAACAACTGATACCCTCCTGAAATCTTAAGATTTTGCGTGATTTTCCAAGAAGTATTGAACTCAAGCCCTTGGGTGTAAACTTTATTGACGTTGTAATAGCTGAATATGTTTTGTCCGTTTGTTTTATTGGCAATGACACGTGTATCAATTAAATCATCAATATTATTTCTAAAAAGATTGACACTGAATTTAAGTCCTGAGGGTAAGTTTAAGTCAACTCCAAAATTAATACTTATCGAATTTTCAGGATTTAACTCATTATTAAACTCAGATATAGGAACTATTATATTGGCTATTTGTCCTTGTTCATTTAGTTTTGGAATGGCTGTTACGACAGCATTATAACCGAGTACAGTATAGCCAACGGTTGCGTTAGTGAAATCAAAATAAAGCTGTCTAAAGTCAGGTGCTTTAAATCCATAACCAACAGAACCTTTAATGGCTAAATAATCACTTAGTTCATAGCGTGCTGCTACTTTTGGACTAAATTGAGATTGATATTTATTGTGGCTATCTAAACGAGCCCCTACAATAAGATTGAGTTTTGGAGTAATGTGACCATCATACTGCAGATAAACATAAGGTGAATTAAATTCAGGGCTTTCGGTGAAGTCTGTTCTGTTTAATGTTTCATGGTTAAATCCAATACCACCGATGAAACTGTTATTATCGTTTAAGGTAAAGGTGGCACGCGTTTCAGGTCTTACAAGTAATTGATTAAAAAAACTTGTACTAAAGCGATTTCCATCAAGATTATTTAGAAAATCCTTTGCTTTATATCTCGTTGCATAAAATTCAAAATAACTACTCCATTTGTCACTGTAACGGTGGCGTAACTTTAAATGTGTATTCCATTCATTGACGTCACTTTCTCCAGCTAAACTACTAGAAGCGACGTATTCTTGATTTTGAGAAAAATACTTTCCTGCCACCAAAAGATGTGTTGCTTCATTAAAATCGTAAGTAAATTTTGAATTTAAGGTATAATTACTAAAAGGCTCGACAGTATTTAAGGCATCAGTTGTGTTTAAATCGTAACCATTACTTCGATAATGATTAAAAAAAGTTTGAATACTTAGTTTGTTCTTTTTAAAATTTATGTTATTGTTAAAATCTGTGGTATTAAAAGATCCAATTCTGTAGTTCACATCTCCTTTAAACCCATTTTTAGGACGTTCTGTAATAATATTAATAACTCCACCAAGAGCTTCACTACCGTATAAACTGGAAGATGCTCCTTTAACAATTTCTATTTGTTTGATATTTCCAACAGCAATTCTCGTGATATCTAATGTGCCGGCTGATCGACCAATTAAAGGCACCCCATCAATTAGAATTAAAGTGTATTGTGAATCTAACCCTTGCACTTGAATGCCTTCACCACCACCAAAATCAGGCACAGTAATTAAACCCGTTTGCTCGTTTAAAATATCATTTAATCGTAGTGAATTAGAGCTTTTAATATCCTTTGATGAGATGATTTGGGCAGGCATCGGTAATGACGAAAGTTGTCTTAGTGTTCTGGTTGCTGTAATAATAACTTCGTTTAATTCCTGAGTTAGAAGGCTGTCCTGAGCACGAGTGTTATTTATGTAAAATAACGTAATAAGAATCAGTATTAAATTTTTTATAAACACTTGATATTGTTTAAAATCGGGGCAAAATTAGAAGATATAAAGATGAATAAATAACGCTCAAAGAACTTTTAATAACGCAAGGAGAACTTTGTATTTTTTTTAACAAATTCACTTAAGGGTAGGACTTTTAAACTTTTACTTGTTTTATTTATATCTGCGCACAATTACATAATATCATGTCACATATCTTGGTATTTGGGTAATACACATAATTCAACAACTATTCTATTAATACATTAGTTTT
>CAJQLB010000041.1 GCA_905479065.1 uncultured Flavobacteriaceae bacterium
ACCTGACTTTTGCTTTAACTTACATGGACAGCGCACGATTTTTAGTGCGGGTAATACCAAATATCCTGCTACAATTAGTTTTTTGGCACCATCTCAAAATTTTGAGAAAACTATCACACACAATAGAAAATCAGCAATGAAGCTCATTGCACGAATGTATCAATCTCTCCAATCTATAATTCCATTGCAGGTGGGTTTGTATGATGACGCTTTTAATTTAAATTGTGTTGGGGATACCTTTCAAAGTAAAAATACGCCCACAATATTGATAGAGGCAGGCCATTATCATCGCGATTACAGAAGAGAGCACGTCAGGAAATTTATCTGCGTCGCAATACTTGAGGGTTTGAGTTGTATCGCCAAAGAGGCTGTCTCAGGACACTCCTTTGATGATTATTTTAAAATTCCTTTAAATAAAAAGTTGTTTTTTGATGTTATTATTCGAAACACAAAAGAAAAAACAGGTAATCAGTCAAATGATATTGGTATTCAGTTCAAGGAAGTTTTAATAGATAATACCATAAACTTTGTTCCAATCATTAAGACAATCGGAAATTTGAGTAGGTTTTATGGTCATTATGAAATTGATGCAAATTTTCTATCAGTGACAGGAAAGTATAAAGAACAATTGCAAGTAGGGAGCGAAAACGATTTCGTTTTAATAAATAATGAATTATTCGCATTAAAACCCGATAATTATTAAATTTTGATACATAATTATTAAATAATTTGAAGTATTTTTGTTTTTTATTTAATAAAAATACAATTATGACTAAAATAAAGTTAGATGAAATTGATCATCAAATTCTTGATATGTTGATTGACAACACCAGAGTTCCTTTTACTGACATTGCTAAAAAACTTTTAATTTCTGCAGGTACAGTTCATGTACGTGTTAAAAAAATGGAAGATGCAGGAATTATTAAGGGGTCTTCCCTGACATTAGATTATCAAAAATTAGGATTTTCATTTATTGCTTATGTTGGTGTATTTTTACAAAATACATCTCAAACACAATTTGTTTTAGAACGTATTAACGAAATTCCAAATGTCACTGTAGCTCATATAACTACAGGAAAATTCAATATTTTTTGTAAAATTCGTGCAAAGAATACAACTCATGCTAAGGAAATTATCTTTAAATTAGATGATATTCAGGGGGTGTACCGAACCGAGACCATGATATCTTTAGAAGAGAGTATCAACGATAAAAAACGATTGATGCATTCTATTTTTAACGAGTTGTGATAAAACCCTCTTCAAATGCATGGCTTTACAAGAAAACACGATTTTTTGACTTAGAAGCGCTAGATTTTTTGGTCAAAAATTGTATGTTTTTTTAATAACTTTTTAATGTGTATTTCATTAATTAAGAAAGATAATATTTAAAAGCCTCTAGGATTAACAATTCGTCTACATGACAATTAATTTTGGTATCACCAATATCATGTAATAATACAAAATTGATATTCCCATGTGAATTTTTTTTATCAAATTTTAAAAGATTAATGATTTCTTGATAATCCTTTGATTTTAAATCAATTTTCCCAAATAAATCAATCATTGTTGATTTAATAGACGATAATTTTGCTAATGGAAAATTTAATAGTTTGTGTGATATAAACGTGGCTAAAATAATTCCAACAGCAATGGCTTCTCCGTGTAAAAGTGTTCTTTTAGTGTTATCTTTTAAAAATAAACTTTCAATAGAATGACCAAGGGTATGTCCAAAGTTTAGTGTTTTTCTTAAGTCAATTTCATGAGGATCATTAGCAACAATATTTTGCTTAATTAGTACTGAGTCGTAAATTAATTGTGGTAATTTCTCTTTTTTTAAATTTGAAAAATCTTTTAGCGTACTCCAATAGCTCTCATTTTGAATAAGACCATGCTTCAGCATTTCGACATATCCTGACTTTAATTCATTATAGGGCAGAGTTTTTAGGTAAGTAGTATCTATTAACACCATGGCACCAGTATTTATAACACCAACTTGATTTTTTAAACTACCCAAGTCAACACCAGTTTTACCACCTACAGATGCATCTACCATTGCGAGAAGTGATGTTGGCACATTAATAAATTCAATTCCCCTTTGAAAGGTTGAAGCAATAAAACCACCTAAATCAGTCACAACTCCTCCTCCTAAATTAATCATCAAGGACTGTCTGTCTGCACCTAATTCGGATAGTGCATTCCAAACTCCAACACATGTGTCAATGGTTTTATGTTCTTCCCCATTTTCGATTTCAATGATTTCAATGTTAGCGGTCGTACTAAAATCACTTAAGAAAAGAGCTAAGCAATCTCTGTGTGTGTTAGTATCCACCAAAATGAATATTTTGGAAAATTTAAATTTTTTAACAAAAGTATTCAAGGCGTTTGAACAGTCATTGTTAAAATATACGTTGTAGTTACCAGTATCAATTAATTTCATAAAAATAAAACTCTCAAAATCTGAAGTGAAATTAAGTAGAAAATTATTAAAAATTATATCCCGAATAAATATATTTGTATAAAATCGAATATATTTTATGTTGGATGACAAGATTTTCAATAATACACAAATTGCTTTTCAGTTGAAAAGTGATTCTGAGTTAGAACGAGCAAACTTTTTATTTAAAATGATTTCTCATCAACCTTTGGTGCGTATTGGAACTGCTGCCACAAATTTTGCTTTGAAGGCAAATCTGCCAGTTGAAGGATTAATTAGGTCAACTGTATTTGATCATTTCTGTGGTGGAGTTAGCGAAAATGATTGCATGGCTGTGGTCGAAAACATGTTTGATAAAGGCGTGTCTAGTGTTTTAGACTTTTCTATTGAAGGAAAAGAGGATGAAAAAGAATTCGATGCAGCAATGAATAAGACTTGTGAGCTTGTAGAATTTGCATATCAACAAGAGGCAATGCCTATAGCAGTTTTTAAACCTACAGGTTTTGGCCGTTTGGCACTGTTTGAGAAAAAAGGCAGTGGAAATAGTCTTACTGCTCTTGAAAATGCTGAATGGGATAGAATTGTCATGCGTTTTGATAAAGTATGTCAATTAGGGAAAAAAAGAGGAGTAGAAATATTGATTGATGCGGAAGAAAGCTGGATGCAAGATGCTGCTGATGAATTAGTAGAATTTATGATGAAACGTTATAATACTCTTAGACCCATTGTATATAACACATTACAGCTATATCGGTGGGACCGATTAAACTACCTCAAACAAATTCACCAGAGAGCCATCAAGAGTGGTTTTAAATTAGGTTTTAAAATCGTCAGAGGAGCTTATATGGAAAAGGAAAGAGAACGTGCAGAAAAGCATGGTTATGCATCACCAATTTGTAAAAACAAAGAGGTTACAGACACAAATTTTGATGATTCATTATCCTACATCATTGAAAATTTAAATGACATTTCTTTGTTTGTCGGAACACACAATGAGAAAAGTTCTTATTTGACTATGGAACTTATGGCGTCAATGAATATTAAAAAAGACGACAACCGCGTCTGGTTTGGACAACTTTATGGCATGAGTGATCATATTAGCTTTAATTTGGCTGATAAGGGCTATAACGTAGCTAAATACGTGCCTTTTGGGCCTGTTAAAGACGTGATGCCTTACTTAATTCGTCGCGCAGAAGAAAATACCTCAGTTGCAGGGCAAACTAATCGAGAACTCAATTTGTTAAAAACTGAAAAGAAACGGCGTCGTATTTAGTTTACGAAAATTTGTACCATTTTTTTTTCTTTGGATTTGAACCATAACCATAACCATAGCCATAGCCACTTTTCTTTTTAGTTCCGTTTAACAATAAAGACATGTTGGGTAAGCGATTTTTATTAAACATATCTACAGCTACGTGTAATTGCCTTTTATCAATATTATTCGCACTCACAACATATATGAACATATCAGCCATATGACTAATTAGTAATGTGTCTGTTACTAATCCAACTGCAGCTGTATCAACGATTACATAATCGTACGATTTTTTTACGTTTTCAAATAAATATTGAACACGATCATTCATCAATAATTCAGACGGATTAGGGGGAATTGTTCCCGCACAAATGACGTCTAGATAATTATTATTTGGAACATTTATGATAATATCATTGAGACTTAGTTTTTGATTTATTATAAAATCGGTAATGCCATCACTATTTTTTAGATTTAAATAATCAGCAACTTTTGGAACTCTTATATCTGTTTCAATTAATAAAACTTTTAAATTCGAATATGACAATGAACTAGCTAAATTGGTAGATGTATGTGATTTTCCTTCTTGGCTTGTGGTGGAGGTTACAAATATGGTATTCGCTAATTTATCTTTTTTGTTCTTTAATGTATAGCTAATATTAGTTCTGAGTATTCTAAACGCTTCTGCTTTGGGGGAATAATCAACCTTTGAAATAAGCCTATTTTTCTTTTTCGTATCTGATTTTGGAATATCACCGATAAAAGGTGCATTTATAACTTTTTCTAAATCTTTTTTTGTGTGTATTTTAGTGTCTAAAATATCGATAATGTAAATGACTAGTATTGGGATAGAAAGGCCAAATAAAATAGCGGCTAAATAATGAATAGTCTTCTTAGGGTTGACAGGGTCATTTGAAGTATATGCTTTTTCAACAATTTTTGCATTTGGTGAAGACATTCCCAAAGTAATAGCGGTTTCTTCTCGTTTTTTTAACAAATATAAGTAAAGGGACTCTTTGATTCCTTGTTGTCTCGTAATATCTCGAAATTGTCGTTCTTTTTTCGGAGCAGCAAAAATTTGGGAATTTATTCTCATATCTTCCTTGTTTAAACTTCTTAGCGTAATTTCACTTGAGGACTTAAAATTATTTAAACTTAATTTTAAATTATTTTTTAAGGCAAGAATTTGATTATTTAGGTTGATTATTGTTGGATTTTTTTCACTAGAACTTTTCAGAATTCTGTTACGCTGAAGCACCAAATTATTGTGACTTTTTGTTAATTGTTCAACTCCTCCGTCAGAAATACCAATATTTGCAGGTAATAAATCAGTACTCTCATTATTCTTATCGAGATAATCAGACATGTAATCTATGAGTTTTATCTGGTTTGTTGTAGCGACCAACTTTGCTTCATTTTCTTTTTCACTTTGTAAAAAAATACTTGATTGTGCACCTAGATCTGATAAACGATTATTTTTTTTTAAATTTTCGGCGGTTAAATCTACTTGTTCCAACTCCTGAGCTACAACTTTTAATCTATTACTGATGAAATTTGATGTAATAGCAATGACTTCTTCTTTATCGCTGACAACATCTTCATTGTATTTAGAAATAATAGTGTTAAGTATTAATTCAGCCTTATCAGGAGATTCGTCTTGTATGGAAAGATTAATTATATTGGACTCTAGGGATGTTGAGACTTTAATTTTCTCAGCATATATTTCGATTAACTTTTCAACTGGAGTTAGTTGAATTTTAATGATTTTTTCATCTTGAACATTAGTTGTAACAAAATTTGGAGTAATTATTATATCTCCAAAACCTGTTCTAATTTTATCTCCAAATGAGTGTTTTGAAACACCTTCATCTTTGTTCAACTCTATTAATTCATTGATGTCATATCCAGATAATTCAAATTTATTTTTTGAAATTATTTTCACAAAAAGTGTGGTATCTGTATCATTGATAACAGAATCACTTTCAAAAAAATTAATATTTATTGGTGGATTTGAATAGACTTCTTCGTCTTTAATCTTGCCTTCAACATACAATGATAAATTTAATTTTAAGTCAGTTATGACTTTTCTAATAATGGCTCTGGATTTTAAAATTTTTACTTCATCTTCGATTTTATTGAAATTTGATGAAAATAGACCATAGCTTTGAAACGCTGTAATTTCAGATAATTGATTAGATTTTTGATCTTCTTGGATTTTTATGGACGCATTTGTCTCATATTCGTATGTTGCATAACGTAAATTTAAAAAAGCTCCAAATAGTATTATTAATAAGAATGAAATAATATATTTCCATTTTGATAAATAGATATCGATGATATTTCTAAAATCGGTTTTGCTAAAGGATGAGTTTTGCATGATAAATTTCCTGAATGATTAATTGTTGTCAATTAGAATAGCAGCAATAGTTGCTAGGGTCGCTACAGCAGAAATTATTATTCCATTATTTTGATTATATGAGGATTGTCTTATTCTAGCATTATTTGGTTCAACATAAATGACATCATTTTGAGTTAAATAATAATTGGCAGATGTGAGGGTATTAATTGAACTTAAATCAAAAGAGGTAAACTTCTTTTGCCCTTCTATTTCTCTTATCAACATCACATTTTTTCTAGTTCCATATATTGTTAAATCACCAGCTAGGCCTAGGGCATCACTCAATGAAATTCTTTCGTTTTGTACGGAATATACTCCCGGGGAATTGACTTCTCCGAGAACAGTAACAGTAAAATTAATTAATCGAATATTGACAATAGGATCAACTAAATATTCTGATAATTTATCTTTAAGTAATTTGGTGGCTTGTACTCTAGATAGCCCAGATAATTTTAATGTTCCCAGTACAGGAAACTCTATATTTCCATTTACATCTATTAAATAACTTTGAACTCTTAAGTTAGTATTTAGGTCTAAAGAATTTAATGGATTATTGTTGGTTTGCGCTACAGGAGATAGCAAAAAAGGTGTTAAACTTTCTTGTACTTCAACAGAGATATCAATAGTTAACATATCAGCTGGCTTAAACTTAATTTCGTAATTATTTGATAAGTCCGTTTCTGATTTTAACACTTCGTCTTGAAAATAAATAATATCCTCTCTGGTCGCGCAAGAGCTGATGATTAAAAGACTTATAAGCAAAAGCAAACTATTAGTTTTCATTATTTTATGATTTAAAATTAATTTCATTGTTGATAGATTTAATTGTTATTTATATCATCCAAAACTTCAAATGTGGAGTTTTGAGAGATGTATTCTGGCACTAACTTTTTCATTTTACAGACGATATCGACATTGGATTGTTTCGTAATCATGCTACATAAAGCGGAAATATCTGACTCTATTTTTTTGATATTAAATGCTTTCGTTTTAGCAATCATTATTTTATTGTGATATGTTTTTACGGTATTTTCTCCGTTTGCTAACAACTCTTCATAAATTTTTTCCCCAGGTCTCAACCCAATGACTTCAATATCAATCTCGTTTGGAAAGTGAAATCCCGATAACGTAATCATGTTCTTTGCTAAATCCATAATTTTAACTGACTCACCCATATCAAAAACAAATATTTCTCCACCTTTACCCATCGTAGCAGCCTCCAATACTAGTTGACTAGCTTCTCGAATTGTCATGAAATATCTTGTAATCTCTTTGTGAGTTACAGTCAATGGTCCTCCTTTTTCTATTTGTTTTTTAAACAATGGTATTACAGAACCATTCGATCCTAAAACATTTCCAAACCTAGTAGTGACAAATTTGGTATTGCTTTTTTCTTTTAAACAATTTACAAAAAGTTCTGCAATACGCTTAGTTGCTCCCATAACATTTGTTGGGTTTACAGCTTTATCAGTTGATATTAAAACAAATTTATTAACGTCATTAGCTACGGATAAGTTAGCCATATTTTTGGTGCCACAGACATTAACATGAACTGCTTCATATGGGTTTTGTTCCATTAAAGGAACATGTTTATACGCTGCAGCATGAAAAACTATATCGGGCTTATATTCTTGAAAAATATTTTCTAATCTCTTAAAGTCTTTAATATCTGCAATTACTGCAACAAACTTACCCTCTCCTGATAATTTTAGGTCTTGTTGTAAGCTGTAGAGAGGTGATTCGGCAATATCCAATAGTATCAATTTAATATTTCTGTAACCTATCAAGTTTTTTACGATTTCACTACCGATTGAACCTGCTGCTCCCGAAATTAAAACAGTTTTGTTTTCGTATTCCTTTGTGAGTGTTGAATTTGTAATGTTTATTGGTGTTCGACCGAGTAAATCTTCAATGTTGACATCTTTAATTTGCCCAAGACTTAAATCACCATTAATCCAATTTTGAATTGGTGGGACAATTTTAACTTTTAAGTTTAAATTAAGTAAATAAGTTGATACTTCTAGTAAACGATTTGACTCAATATTTTGCGCAGAAATGATAACCTCATCAGCCGCTAACTTTTTAATGAGTTTGGGTGAAATCTGATTCAAACTGTACACTGATAATAAATTTATTTTTTTGCCAATTTTTCGACTGTTATCATCTATGAATCCTAAGACATGGATATTTGTTTTTACGTCATTTATTATAGCATTGTATGTTATCATTCCAGCGGAACCTGCTCCAAAAATAAACACATGTTTTATAATTTGGTCATTTTTGATAAGTTGCTGGTATGTTAATTTGATAAGAAATTTTGTTCCTACTAAAAAAAGAAAGTTTAATAGTAAGTGTATGTATATAATAGAACCTGAAAACTCTAAAATATTAGTAATTTCTATTTTTCTCAGAAAAAGGGTAATTAAAAATAACGAAGTTGCAAGGATATTAGCACCAATAATAATATTTATTACGTCCTTGATACCTGTATATCTGACTACCCCCTTGTGACTTCCTACCAATAAAAAGCTGATTAAGGATACCATGACAACAATCGGTAATTGACTAACGATTGTTGTCAAGTTGAAGTCTAACTTAAAGTTGTAATAAATACAAAATGAAATAAAGTACGTAAAAATAACAATGATAATATCAAATAATAAGACCAGCCATTTGGAGGCATATTTTTTTATAAATATTGAAAGAATTCTATCAATCATGACTAAAAACAGGCTTTAATAATGGATATAATTTTATCTAAGTCTTTGGTGGTTATATTTGAACCACTCGGTAAGCAAAGGCCTCTATCAAATAAATCATCAGAAATTCCATTGAGGTAACTAGGTGAATTTTTGAAAATAGGTTGTTGATGTAGTGGTCTCCACAATGGTCTGGATTCGATATTCTCTTTGCTTAAACGAATTCTCAACATTTCTCGATTTTCATAATTTGGTGTAAGAAAACAACTTAACCATCGATTGGAATAATTGCCATCAGCTTCGTGCAGAAATTCAAGTTCCTTGATATGACTTAGGTTTTGCTCATAATAATCAAAAATAAAGCGACGTTTAGTGACGTAAGATTCTAGAGCAGTCATTTGACCTCTACCTATTCCTGCTAAAATATTCGACATTCGGTAATTAAAGCCAATATTAGAGTGAAGATATGCAATATCTTCGTCACGGGCTTGTGTTGCCAAAAAAATAGCTCTTTTTTTTGTGTCAATATTTTTTGCGATTAATGCTCCTCCACCAGACGTGGTTATGATTTTATTGCCGTTAAAAGATAAAATTGATAAATCACCTAAAGAGCCACATTTAACATTATGTCTTGAACTTCCTAGTGCTTCTGCACTATCTTCAATTATTGGTATATCATAATTTCTGCCTATTCTGTTAATTGCTTCAGTTTGATAAGGCATGCCATATAAGTGAACAGCTATTATTGCCTTTGGCTTTTTCCCTTTACTAATTCTGTCTGTTATGGCAATTTCTAATTGTTCTGGACATAAATTCCAGCTATTTTTTTCACTGTCTATAAAAATGGGAGTTGCGCCTAAATATAAAATTGGGTTTGCAGAGCCTGAAAAAGTAAAACTTTGACAAATTACTTCATCATTTGATTCAATACCAAGTAATATTAAGGCCAAATGAATGGCAGCAGTTCCCGAACTCAAGGCTGCTACATGACAGTCGTTTTGGAGGTATGACTCAATATCACTTTCAAACCCATCAACATTGGGTCCTAATGGAGCTATCCAATTTGTGGAAAATGCTTGCGATATAAATTTTTGCTCCTCTCCACACATGTGAGGTGGAGAAAGCCATATTTTAGGTTTCATCTTTCAAATTGTTTCGTAATAAATTACCACAATTTTTATGCTTGAAATGGATCTGGAACATAAAAACAGGTCATATCTTATTACATGAGAATACAACCTCATGTCGTTGATTTGCTATTAACTATTCTTATTGAAGTTCAATATGCGATTTAAGTACATGTCACACCAAATAAAAACGACAAAAACCTATTTTCTACGTTGATTTCTATATGTTTAAAAACTTCACAAGACAATGACGCTCTAGATTATCTTTTGATTTTATTAGAGAGACCTGTCATTGTTTCACTCTCGAAACCGTAAACACTGTTTAATAATTTAAAGTGTTTAAAAATAGTTTCTAGATTATTAAAATTTTCATTTATTTGCGCCCCAAAATTATGAGGATGCCACCATAAATGAAACATTTCATTGTTTTGTGCAGCATGAGTCATCGCCTTTGTAACTCTACGAATTTTTAATGGCTCCATGATTTTTAACCTATTACTAAATGCTCTTAAAAGACGACTTGATGGCAAATTAATTATACTTTTATTTTGATTAATGTACTCAACGTTGTAGGTGTTTTGGCCTGTCAGATTTACATAGGAATCTAGAAGCCTTAAAAGTTTAAAAATGTACCAACCATGGTAGGCTTTTGTTGTGTGAATATTATAAATAAACGATTTTTCTTTTCCACGAAATGATGTGATTCCATGCTTTTCGCAGACATCAAGGTATGGCTTATCGACTATGTTGTCAGCCTCGATCATGTTTCTAGGAAACACAATGCTTTTAATTTCAATATTATGTTTATTCGCTATATTTTTTGCAGCTTTTAAATCGCAAGAAAATTGCTCTGCAGTCTGTCCAAGTTCATGACAATAAAAATGACAGAAAGTATGCGTTCCTAATTCATGGTTTTTAGTATTTTTAATTTTTTGAATACCTGAAAGCGCATAATGAAAAGGATCATCTCTTTCGCTATTACCAATATCCGAAATGAGATTGTAAGGATTAAATTTTCTATTGCTGTAGGAGGGTTTTTGTTTTGGGGAATGCAATATTAAATCTTCCTTATTTTCAGCAAATAATAAGCCAACCGTCGAAAATGTAAGTTTCACATCATATCGATTACTTAATTCTAGAAGCCGGTCAATGACGAAATTGACACTTGAAAGATTCTCATGGTAGTCTTGAACACTTTTTTTATCAAAAACGCCCCAATGAATTTCATAATCCAATGATATTACAAAGTGTCCCTTCACAATTTATATAATTTTTTGCACATTTGATTTATTTAATAACATTAGCGCTTTTGTCTTTTACCAGATTCATCATAGTAGTGACAAACACAATTTTTACCGTAAAGTCCAAAAGCATGTAAAATTCTTTTTACTCGTTCAACAGATTTCATTCTAAAATGATCAATAGTAGTATGTCCAAAATTATTTGAGCTAATCGAAATATCAATGCCATAAACACAATGCCACCAATTTTTGGGTATAAATAATGTCTTGCCAGGCTCTAAGACGGTATATTTTACGCGCGCATCTTTAAATGCCTGATGATTCTCTTGGTCAAAATTTTCCATGGATACTGAACAAAGCTTTGATCCAGGTTCGTATTTATCACTTAATGGCATTTTTGAATTGTCTTTTGGTGAAACCAAAAACACAAGTTTTTTTCCAAATACTTGAGCTAGAATGTTGTCGTTGAGTCTATCGGTATGCCATCCTGTTATAGTGCCAGGAGGCCCTATCCAAAAAGATGTCGAATTATACTTTTTAAAATTTGATATCAATGAAAAATCAACATCGTTCATTACTTCAGGGAAAAGTTTTTGAATTGATAAATTTGATAAATAGGCATCTGAATTATTTGTTGAGGACTCTTTTATTTCTTGAACATAATTTAAAAAATCACCAAATTCCCACGCTGTATTACCTTGTCTTATATTTCCTTTAGAGATAAAGGCTTGTTTGTCTTTGCCAATTGTCTCAAAATAGTCTAAATTCCATTTTTTCATAGCAGGCCAATCATTAATCATAGCGGTCATAACGAGCGGTGTGTTATTCTTTACAAAGGTGTTATTGAATTCTTTGTGTGAAATTCTTGTAATGGTTTTAATTTCTTCTAAAGGGTAATTTAGGATGTTTTGAACGTAAGATATAATTTTATGATGCATGACTAAATTTTATTCTAATTTAAACTTTAATACTTATCCAATAAGCCATACTAATTAATTTAGACGACAGGGTGTGTTTATAAGTTCAATGACTGAAATAAGTCATGTGAATTAAATTTATAATTATTGATTTGAATTATTTTTAAACATTAATTGAATAGATTTTGAATGACCTTTTATGACGATAATATTTGTTTTTGAATTTTTAAAAACAGTAATATTTTTTCGGTATTGAGGGTTAGAAAATAAAAAATCATTTATATGCTTTATGAGAAAATGATATTTTTTTTCATTGACATCAATAATTTCAAAGTCTTTAGATGGTTCAAATTTTGACAACATCTTTGATATGAATTCATCACGATTTTTATCATCATTTTTAATACTCTTTAAATTATAAATAAATTTTCTATATTTCTCATTGATATTATGTTTTCGTAAAAATAATTTAAACTTGAATAAGGTCTCAATTGTATTTGCCATTAGCGTAGCAAAAAATGAAGATTTGTCATACAGTAAATGGTAATTAAAATTGTACTGAGTGTTGCTCCATTTTTCTTTGTAATCAAAATAACCTTTCGAGAAGTCTGAAAAAGAATAGTTATTTTCAAAACACCAATCCAATAATTTTAAAACGGAAAGTTTTCCAATACTAAATTTTTTGTAATCATAGTCAAATACCGTGATGGCTTTAAATAAGATGTTTTCAGCGTGATAATTGAGATTTATTCCTATCGGAACACCTTCATTATAAATGATTAAAAATGAAGCTTGCTTAGCTCTTATTAAGGGTAAAATCAATTCTTTATAAAATTGCCACTTACGCTTATTTAAGTGATGATAATCAGTGTTTTTACCCTTAAATCGAATATTTAATAAATGGTGAAAATGATCAAAAATAACATTGTATTTGTTTTCATCTATCTCGCCAAATATAAAGTCATATGTAATTTCGAAAGTTTTCTCAAGGCGGCCGATATGAGACTGCCTAACATAGCGTTTATTTTTTGTTTTAAATTGTGTAGTCTGGTAATCTTTTGTTGATGAAAAATTGGTTAAATCCATCATGTAACCTTTATATTGATAGATTTTCTTAACCTCTAGCTTTTTATTTATAAGATCTACTTGTTCATTCACGTTAAAATAATCAGGGATGTCGTAAAGTAAAAATATTTTTCCTTTGAAATCGCTGTGCTCCTTCTGGAGTCTGTAAAAAATTCCTTTGGTAAGATTTTTACCTACGTTAATGTATACAGGTAGAAATGTCTTTTTGTAAAAAGATACATTTTTTATGAAATTGAACTTATAAGACGGCTTTGAATCATAAAAATGTTTGAGCCAAAGAGTGGTGAAGATTTCAGATGTAAATGGGTTATTTTTCATGAGGTTACTTCATACAATACAAAATTAAACGTATTCTCAATAAAATACAACTTGTTAAAGTTTACGTTTGTTTGATTTTTAGAATTTTATCACATTTTGAAAACAACATTCCTGATTTGTACTTGTTATGTTGTTTAATGTCCTTTTCACCAAACAGCCAATCTATGTAAATGGCAGCAATATTAATTCCCGCCTCATGTGAAAATGGATAGCCTCCTCCAAATCTCGGATTTAGTTCTAAGATATAAAATTCATTATTTGATACGAAAATATCGCAATCTAAAATCCCTATATGTTTTAGATTACTTGAAATTATTTCACCAATTTTATTAAAGCGGTCATCGATAACTGATATTGCTTTGTCAGTTTCACCTGAACGCATATTAATTTTTTTTCTTACGAAAGTTCCAAAGTAATTACCTTCAAAATCATTCACAATATCTAGACCGTACTCCTGTCCATTCATATTTTCCTGAATAAGAATTGCGTTATTTGCATCTTGTTGACTAACAATATTAAGAATTGATTTTTTTAATTTTATGTGTTGCAGTTTAAAAGAGAGATTTAACTC
>CAJQLB010000042.1 GCA_905479065.1 uncultured Flavobacteriaceae bacterium
AGTGTTAAAATTTTTCAAAATATATTTCGTTAATTTGATAAATATTAATTTTTTGACGAGACATAACATTAATTACATTCGTCATCAATAAGAACTTAAAAATGAGACTAGTCAAACTAAATAATAAGATGAAAACCAATACGTTTTGTTTACTCGTTTTGACATCATTAATTAGTTGGTCAACAATGGCACAACGTGGTGTCCGTATTGGTTATATTGACACGGAATATATCCTACAAAATGTACCAGAATACCAGGAAGCAAATACACAACTTGAATCAAAAGTCCAAAAGTGGAAAAATGATATTGAGAAACGATTAAATGCCATTGATTTACAGAAAAAACAATTGAGCAGTGAAGCCATACTGTTAACACCAGAGCTCATCAAAGAAAGACAAGAGGATATTAACATCGAAGAAACTGACATTCTGGATTATCAACAGAAACGATTTGGACCCAACGGTGATTTAATGATTCAAAAAAAACAATTGATGCAACCCATCCAAGACCAAATTTTTGCTGCAGTGCAAGAAATTGCAAAAAGTAGAAGTTATGATTTTGTTTTTGATAAGTCTACGGATGTTGTGATGTTATATTCAGCTGATCGCTATGACATAAGTGATCAAGTTTTGCGCTCAATAAAACGTTCCTCAAAACGCACCCAAGCCAAAAGTAAGAAAGAAAGAAAAGACGCAAAAGCGGAAGCTATCGTTCCTGCTGCCATTAACAAAGAGCGTGAGGCTGCAACTAAAGCTGCCGCCGATATGAAAGCGGAGCGAGCAAAAGTCATTGCTGACAAACGAGCAAAGCAACTTTCTGAAAGAGAAGCAAAGCGAAAAGCCCTCGAGGAAAAGAAAAAATTGATTCTTGAGGAGCGTGCAAAAGAGAGAGACGCAAAACTAAATCAACGCACATCTAGCAAAGTAGAAGCCCAAGAAGAATTAACTAGTACTCAGGTATCCGTCACAAAGACAAACGAATCTGAGGAGAAAGCTGTTGAAGTCAGTGAAAAAGAAAAACCTTTGAGCCCTAGGGAAGCAAGGAAAAAGATATTAGAAGAGAAAAAAGCTAAAATTTTAGCTGCAAGAAAGGCAAAGCTTGAAGCACAAAAAATTCAAGATAGTATCACTAAATCAAAAAAGAATAATAATTAATAAACAATTTTATAACACAATTTTAAAACAATGAAACATTTCAAAACTATTTTATTTGTAGCAGCACTTTTTATAGGAAGTACAAGCTTTATGAATGCTCAAAGCAAAGTTGCACATATTAATACACAGGAGCTGGTTGAGTCCATGCCAAAAATGAAAGCAGCCCAAGGAGAGTTAGAAAAGCTAGCAAAAACATACGAAGTGAGTATTCAGGAAATGGCAACTGAATATCAAAATAAAGTAAAGCAATACGATGCAGAAGCTTCGACAAAAACAGACGAAGAAAACCAAAAAAGAATTGCTGAAGTTTCTGGCATGCAACAGAGTATCGGTGCTTACCAAAAACAAGCTCAAGAAGATTTACAAAAAAAAGAAGCCGAGTTACTTAAACCTATTTACGAAGAAGCTCGAGTAGCTATACAAAAAGTTGCAAAAGCACAAGGTTATAATTATGTGTTAGATGCGATGTCAGGACAAGGAGTTCTTTATGCTGATGGTAAAGATTTATTAGCTGACGTTAAGAAAGAATTAGGTTTCTAGAATATTTTTAAAAAATAAATTTCAAAAGCTGTCTTTATCAAGACAGCTTTTTTATTTTTGTTTTTGTGAATAAAAAGCCTATCGGCATATTTGACTCGGGTGTTGGAGGTTCCTCCATTTGGAAGGAGATCCATAAATTACTTCCAAACGAACACACCATTTATTTAGCAGATAGTAAGTTTGCTCCCTATGGGCCAAAGGGTTCTAAAAAAATCAAAGAACTGAGTATAAAAAATGTTGAGTTGCTTTTATCAAAAGAGTGCAAAGTTATTGTTGTTGCTTGTAACACTGCTACTACCAATGCCATTGCTTATTTAAGAGGTCATTACGATATTCCTTTTGTAGGCATTGAACCTGCAATCAAACCAGCAGCCCTAAACTCCAAAACAAAGATTGTTGGTGTTCTCGCAACAAAAGGAACTTTGTCAAGTGCTTTATTTCATAAAACTGCGAGTCTTTATGGACACGATATTTTAAAAATTGAACAAGAGGGAGAGGGAATTGTGGAACTTATTGAAAGTGGTAACCTATATTCTGTTGAG
Source organism: uncultured Flavobacteriaceae bacterium (assembly GCA_905479065.1). Classification (GTDB taxonomy): domain Bacteria; phylum Bacteroidota; class Bacteroidia; order Flavobacteriales; family Flavobacteriaceae; genus CAJQLB01. Next base: position 2,237 of record CAJQLB010000042.1, read on the forward strand.
ATGACGCGTTTGCTTAAAAATTATCTTGAGCCCATGATTAAAGCGAATATTGATTATCTCGTACTAGGCTGTACTCACTATTCTTATTTAATTCCAATATTAAAGGACCTTCTTCCAAAGCACATACGCATCATCGATTCTGGTCAATCAGTAGCAAGACAAGTAAAATCAATCCTCCAAACAAACCACCTAATAAATTTTCAGTTCACTCCCGGCAGAAACAAATTTTTCACGAATGGCAATCCCGAGGTGTTGACCTCTTTGTTGGGCAATCATTTTAACGTTGACTTTTTAGATTTTTAATCTTGAAAATTGAATCTATTAGCCTCAAAACAATGATCTATTTCGGATAACTTAAACCTACATATTCGCGAATGTAGTCCTATTCTTAAATCACTTCACATCATCATCTGAGAACCAATTTGAATATTTTACATAATTGTTGGCTATTCTATTAATTTCACCCAATATGAGCTCCTTGCTAATGTCCTTGATTTTTCTGGCGGGGGTACCAGCATAAATACTCCCCGATGGTACTACCGTATTTTTAGTTACAACGGCGCCAGCTGCAATAATACTATTACTTTCTATAATACAGTCATCCATTACAATACTGCCCATACCAATGAGTACATTATCATGGATGGTACAACCATGAACAATTGCATTATGCCCGATGGATACATTATTCCCAATATTTGTAGGTGATGTTTTATAGGTGGCATGAACAACAGCTCCGTCTTGAATATTAACTTTATTCCCTATTTTGATGGAGTTTACATCGCCTCGGATAACCGCACTAAACCAAATACTTGATTGATTACCAATAATGACATCCCCAACAATTGTGGCATTTTCAGCAATAAAACAATCCTCTTCGATTTGAGGTAACTTGCCATTAACAGGTTTAATAACTGACATATAATTAAGAAATAAACGTTGTGGATTTAAAATTTAAGTACTCTTTCAAAAAACACTCTTCACTAATTTACACTAGGACAGTTACACTCGTATTTTTCTTTTACGCAATTAAAGTTATAGCCTAAAGTAAGTTGATGAAAGCCCCCATTATTAAAAACAATGGAGTTGGCCTGGTATGAGTAAGTGTAAGCAAAAACAAAATCATTGTAATTGACACCTAATAATGGTGTAAAATATTGTAGCTTTTGACTACTTACCCCTGTTCCATTTAAAAATTCTGCACCATCAAAACTTCTTCTATAAGAAATCCCTGCCCAAAGTTTTCCAAAATCCATTTCTCGATACACCTTCATATTAACATCGACTAAAGATTCGTTGGTCGCTTCTCTGTACATGTACATGACCGATGGCTCGTAGCTCATTTCACTCCCTAATTTATTGAACACATTCCCTGCCGAAAACAAGTATGTTCTTAAATTGTTGTAACTCAATCCTTGCTCATTAAAATTAATCCCTTCATTTGCTAGTACATTTTTTACCGTTGCATGTGCATAAAAATTTATAAAGTGATATGAAAATCCTAAATCAATATTAAAATTAGTTGCACTTTGTTCAATTCCTGAAATAATGGGATCAAATCCGTCTGCTAAAAATGATGTTTCGTCAAGTTTATATTGAATGAAACCAGCACTTAGTCCAAATGACAACATATTTAAATCAATTGGATTTCTAGAGAACATTAAATGATGTGCATACGTTGCATAGGCCCCTGTTTGTGAGTGATATCCATTTTTATCAGTAAAAGCAATGGCTCCCAGTGCTGATGGTGAGTCTCCTAGTCTACCATTAATGCTAATTGTATTTAAACTAGGGGCTTCATCTTGCCCAAACCATTGTTGCCTCCCCGTCAATCTTATTTTACTACAATTAGCAACTCCAGCCATTGATGGATGAATTAAATAATAATTATCTGTTAGATAATCGGAGTAAATTGGCAATCCCTCTTGTGCTGTCGCAAATTTAGACCCCAAAAGAATCATTCCCACTAAACATAATTTTTCTAAACTCATTTTAATTCTCATCTTTTCAAGGTAAAATTGGCACTAAACCTTTTTAGCTCGTCAGTACTTGGTTCTTGATATTCAATTGTAAACCAATAATCACTTGAAGGTAGTGGTATTCCATTAAAGGTACCATTCCAACCTTCGTCTAAAGGATTTAACTGTTTTAAGAGCTTTCCGTATCTGTCAAATATATAAATTTTTGCGTTAGCTTGAGCCCCTAACCCGGGGATATTCCAAGTATCATTATACCCATCACCATTGGGTGTAAAAAACCCAGGGAAATCTAAAACTAAAATTGTTGCTGCACCAATCCCACAACCTATTAAATCACGAGCTTGAACGGTATGTTCACCACCAGACACATTCTCAAATACGCCACTTTCTTGCCAAGGACCATTATCTAAGCTAAATTCATAGACACCATTTCCAGTCACTGTCGCCTCAATAATATTATTATCAACAAATGCTTCAGTAATCATGGTTACTGTAACTGAGGGAGGGCCACTTTCAATAACAACAGTCGCATCTATTGTTTGGCATCCACTAGCAATATTTGTTACTAGTACTTCATAATTTCCACCCTCTGCCACTAAATAGCTTGAGGTTACAACCCCTGGAATAAGCGTCCCTTCTATATACCAAGCAAATGTGTAATCACTTTCTGATAATTGGGTGTCAAGTAGCGGAGGAGTGACCACCTCTGTACCATTTGAATTGATACAAAGAACATAGTCATCATCTAAATCAAACTGAGGTAGTCTTTTAACCTCGAGTAAGACTTCTGTAATTTCATAACAAAAGTCACTTGAAGTGTTGACATTGTCTACTCGAGCATAAATCACTTGATTTTCTGTAATATTTTCATAAACATTTGGAATTGGATTTATAAATAAATCAGCATCTGAAAACTCAGCGTAGTAGGTAACTTCATAGATGCTTGGATCTTGACCCTGTAAAATCTCTGTATTTTTTAGAAGTAAATCAAATTGACCTAAACCATCATTATCACCAATGTTATCACAAATTATGAAAGGAGTTACATTTTGATTCGCATTAGAACTTTCTTGCACTTCAATAAAAAAACTTTCTGTTGCTACTTCACAATTCGTTACCGTGTTTGTTGTTTTAATAAAAATTTCTTGAGGGTTTACTGTGTTTGTAAAAGGACTTGATAAAGCATTTACTGAATTATCTGCATCATCTTGAGAAATATAGTATGACACCGAAAAAATTCCAGGATCTTGACCATTTAATATATCACTTGTTTTCAATTCTAAATCAAAATCAAAAATTCCATCTGTATTATCTTCGCATTCAATCAAGTTTGTAACTGCAATCATGTTTGGAATTGGATTGATAATTACATCAAAGTTGACCACCACATAACATCCTGTGACATCATTGGTAACTCTTACAAATATGGTCTGCGGAGATGTTGTATTTGTATAATTTGTTGGTGTTGGAATCGCTGAGACACCTCCTTGAGCGTCTATTAGAGTTTCATGGTAGGTGACGGATACCCCAACTTCACTGTTTATAATATAATCTTGATTTTCTGTAAGGTCAAAAGTTTGTGTAACTCCCGCAATATCACATAATATAAGCGTTTGTGGATCTGTTTTAGAATTTGGTAAAGAATTGACAATTAACTCAACAGAAGTTGTGCTGAAACACGCGGTGTTATCATCCTCAACACGTGCGTATATAGTTTGTGAGTTAATCGTACTATTTTGGTAGGGACTTGTTAATATATCGACTCCTGATCTTGCATCAACTAAGGACTCATGAAACGTTAAAGTAACCCCGGTCAAGCCTCCTAAAATATCCATTGAAGCATCCTCTAAAGTAAAAAACTCTCTGCCATCACCCGAACTATTATCATCACAAAGTTCTAAAGGAGGTGGTGTATTAATCAGGGGGGTTGCATTTACGGTAATTTCAAAATTAATGGAAGCAACAAAACAACTTGTGTCCTTATCCTCTACCCTTACATGAATTACTTGAGGATTATTACTGTTGTTGTATGAGTCTGCTAAAGCGTTTGCCCCTGAAGTGGCGTCAATTGCAAGCTCGTGGTAAGAAATATTAAAATCTAAAGGGTTTTGGCTTCCAATCACCTCAGCATCAAATTGTGTTAAATCTATGGTTGCTACATCAACCGTGTCGCTACAAAATTCAATATCACTAACATTATTTTCTTCAGGCAAAGAGTTTACAGTAAGTATGATATGCTCCCCTAAACCGTAACAAGCATTATTTAAATCACTATCAACACGAACAATAATTGATTGATTATTAGGAGAGCTCTCATTTCTGTAATTGCTAATATCAGTAATCGCATTGGCCTCAGATAAGGCATCGTTCATGTTTTGATAATAAGAGATAGTAAGCGCTTCACCTACAGCAAGTTCAGCTGTAATCAATGCCTCTGCTGCACTAAAATCAAAGCTTGCAATGCCATTTCTATTATCGCCATCTACTAAGTCATCGTCACAAACTTCAAAATTTAATTGAAACGATGACGGTATATCAGTTGTAGATACGTATAAATTTACTTGGGTAGTACCAAAACATCCATTGGCAGTTTCAGTACGTGCAAATAAAACGTCAGGGGCTGCTGATGAATCTGTATTCAAATACGTTGTTGGGTTTCCTATCGCAGCACTTCCAGCTTCGGCATCTGCTTCAGTCAAATGATAGGTGAATGTCTCCGTTACATAATTAACTGAAATGAGTTCATTGGCCTCTGTTAAATTAAATTCAGTAAGACCATCTGTATCATCGTCACATTGAAATAAATCTACTAATGGCACAACAATAGGGGTCTCTCTAACTTCTAAATCAATGATTGCTGTGTCATAACAATCTGTGTTATCAATATTTTCAACCCTCACAATTAATTGTTGACTCGGAGAAGTGTATAATAATGGAAGTTCACCACTAGGCGTATCAGCATCCGATTGATTGAG
>CAJQLB010000043.1 GCA_905479065.1 uncultured Flavobacteriaceae bacterium
TTCCATAGAGATCTGTGCCAGAGGTAGCACTATTTGCTTCTGTACTAAAATCTTCATAAAATAACTCCTCAGGCGCAGGCGTTACGGTAATGTTTTGGGTGCTAGTTGCATTACAACCATTAGCACCCGTTGCAACAAGGGTTACCGTGTAGGTTCCCGTAGCATTATAGGTGTAGCTAGGGCTAGATAATAAGGAAATTCCAAAACTGTCACCAAAATCCCATGCGTATGATGTTGCATTACTTGACAGATTATTAAATTGTACTGAATTTCCTAAAACAACAGAGGTTGGAGTTATGGAAAATGCAGAAGTTACATTGGTAACTGTTATCACCACATTACCGGTCATGGTTTGTGTACAACCCTCGCTGTTAGTAGCCTCAATGGTGTAGGTGCCATTATCAGAGAAAGCGCCATAACTAAGAGCACTCCCTGTACCTGCAATTGGAGCTCCTTCATTCACACCATCTTTAAGAAGTTGGTAGTCAACACCGACATCAGAATCACTCAAGCCAATGGTAGTTGTTTGTGTATTTCCTGAACAGTAAGCTAGGTCATCACCAGTAACGGTGTAGGCTGTGATTGGGGAACAATTACTCACAGCTGTGAGGGTAATATTGTCAATTCTATGCTTTTCATCTCCTCCTGATGTTTTAAAAGCCACCCAAATCTCTAAAGTACTTCCAGTAACTCCTGTTAGGTTCCAATTGTATGTTGTGTCAGAATTAGTACCGTAATATTGAGCGTTTGGAATGTTTGTAAGACTTCCGCCATCTAATTTGTACTGAAATTTTATGTAATCAGAAGGGTCTAGTGAGCCATCAAAACGAATGTATGAGCTCAGTTTTAAATCATCATAATTGGAAATATCAATAGTTTGAGTTTTCCAATAGGCTGTGTTACGGGTTTTAATTGCTTCAAAATACTTTCCATTTCTTACTTCAAAACGGTCCGCATTTGTTGATGTTTGAGTATCCCAGTCCGTGTTATAAGCATCTGTACCAGACGTATCGCCTTGACTTTCGTCTTCAAAATTTTCAAAGAATAACGTTTCGGTTGGGTTATTAACAGCAATCGTGGTTGTTGCGGTATCACTACCACAACTTGATGTTGCAGTTAAGGTAACAGTATAAGTTCCTGTCTCGGTGTACTGATGGCTTGGGTTCGTCTCGGTTGATGTGGTGCTACCATCACCAAAATCCCAAACATAAGTGTCAAATCCTGTTGAAGTATTGGTAAAATTAACGGTATTATTAACTTCTATTGTGTTATTATCCGTAGTAAAACTTGCCAATTGTGGTGGTGAAGAGAACAAAACATCACCTGGTATTACTTCCGAAGGCGCATTTGTTGACTCTCCTGGCTTGGCCCAGCCAACGGCAAGATTATCGCCGCCCCCTTCTTCCTTCATAAAAGCTTCTATGTAATAGATTTGGCCTTCAGTTAAGCTAACTGGTGCTGATTTTTGAGATCCATATCTGTTCCATTGTCTCGAGTTTGTCCAAGCTCCCACCGTTGCTATGGTTGTTTTATTGGCAGGGTCTTCATCGGTACTTAAATTTAACTCACCGTTATCATCACTAGCAATCCAGAAGACATAAGAACCTGTCGTTGGCGCCTTGATGTAACCACTTACTTTAACACCGTAATTATCTCTAACATTGGTTGGTATTTCAAAAGAATCTAAGATGCTTGTGGTTGAAGGGTTATTAGGATAGTTTGAGTTGCTCGTTAGATTAGAAACTGCGGTTCCGCTGATGCCGTTCCACTGTTCCATTGTAATACCCGGACTGTCAAGATTATATCCTTTGACAACAATGTTATCAATTAAAAAAAAATCTCCACCTCCCGTACCGCCAGAATCAGTATCTACAAAAAATCTAAATTTATTTTGAGAGCTAAATGTGAAGTCATCACTTGAAATAACAACAATCTTTTTTTGCCGTGCATCATTTTCACCACAATCATTATTTTCAAAGTCATCATTACCTAATCGAAAATTTTTAATCGTTGCCCATGAAGAACCACCATTGGAGCTGTACTGTAAATTGTAGCCTTCGTTGTTGTTATCCATACTGGTCACAAAGTGATCATATTCGATAGTTACAGCAGCATAATTTGATAGATCGTATGAGGATGATGTGAGCGTTTTGTTAGTAGTAATTCCAGAGGCTCCAGCACCAACTAAGGCTACGAATGGTGTTGATAAATAACCATTACATGTGTAATTAATTAATCCGCCGCCAGGTTGCGTACCATTTCTACTTGTTATGTAACTTTCGCTTTGCCTAGTAACTCGATTACCACCATCTATCCAAGTTCCAAAATCTGTATTAAAATTGTCATTTGACAGCACCGTAGGAGTGTCGCAATCATCAGAGCTATTAACCGTAATGGCTTGTGTGGCTGTGTCGCTTCCCGCGCTATTGGTTGCTGTAAGGGTAACTGTATAACTTCCTGCTAAGCTGTATTGATGAGAGGGGCTGGTTGCAGATGATGTGCTACTGCCATCTCCAAAATTCCACGAGTAACTCGTGGCATCCGATGAGCTATTTGTAAAACTAATTGTCTGAGAAGTTGTTACGGTTGTTGCGCTTGGAGTGAAGTTTGCTGTAGGGGTTGGGGTTGGAACATAAGGGCCACAAGATGAGAAATCCAATCCATTTGCTGGGGGAGTTGTGCAACTAGCATTTTCGCCATAGTTCGTGCCACCACATTGAAGGTAAGCAAAACCGTTGCATAGGATATCGTAAGAACCGTAAGTAATATATCCTGAGGTGCCTGAAACCTTACCACTACTGGAAAGTTTTAGTTGCCCTGTTATTTCAATTGAGCCACTAACGTTTACTACTCCATTTGCAGTGTTTTCTAAATTTCCACCGACAGTAACATCTCCTGAAATTGTTTGGGTGTAGGAACCACTAGCTATTGTGTAATTTCCACCTACGTTTAAAGTCCCACTTATGGTAACAACATGTGCGAATCCCCCTGCAAAGTTACCAGTTACAATTAGCGTACTGCCTGCATCAACGATTATTTCACTGATGCGGCCTGTACCAGCAAATGTTAAATTTCCTGAAATGGTTAGTGTAGCTCCATTTGTAACACGTATTGAATTTCCTGATGTTACATTAAGACTCCCTGAGGAATTCATATCGTGTTGTACAACAACATCCTGTGTTCCTTGCCAAAATGTAAGATCAGGAATACCGGTAGGAGTCCAAGCAGAGGCTAAATTCCAATTTGTTGATGAGCCATTCGTGGAAGGGCTTTGAGCGTTTAAAATTAAACATGATGATAGGGCAAACAGTAATACAAAAATTACTTGCGCAGAGTAAATTTTTTTCATTCGGGTTAAGTTTATTAAAATGTCGTTTAAGTGATACTAAACTGAGGGGAATACAAAGTTCGTTCTCGTTTGATTGATTTAGAAACAAATTCGACCATTAACTCTTTTACTTGTTTATTGTGTTAAACAAGTGAATTTTATCGATGAAATACATAGTCATTTAAGCACTAATTTTTACTGTTTTTTTTCATAAAAATGTATGGGTGGTTTGGTATTTATCAATAGTAGTTTCATTAGTATTTTTTTTGGTAAAAAATGAAATATTTTAGATTTTTGTTATTGATTTTTAAGATTTTTAATAAAACGATTGTCTTGAAGATTTTTTTTGGGTGTAATTTTTGATGAGGTTTTATTCAAACATGTTTATTTTTTTGTTTCTAATATGATGGCATGTGTAACAGAATTTTCAGTGATTTTACAAGCCTATCAGACTCAATAATGTATCGTGCCATAATCTTTGTAAAAACAAATTTTTTTCAAATACTCTTGATTAATGCGTTATGTATCTAAAATATGGAATCAACTATTTTTCGCGAAAGTTGCAGGTGTTATACCTTCACTTTTCTTGAAAGCACGATAAAAGGAATTTGTCGAGCCAAATCCTGATTCTTGACTTAAAGCATCAATGTTGTGAGCTTTTAAATAACCTTTTGCAATAAGATTTTTGGAGAAATTTATTTTAAATGAATTCCCGAAATCTGAAAAATTTTTAAAACCTTTTTCAGTTATCGATAGCGATACTTCGTGAGCTTTTATGGAGAAATGATTACAGACATAGGTTAAATTAAATTCTGGCTTTAAAAATAGTTTCTCTTGCTCTATGGAGTTTGTAATGGTCTCGAAGATACGTGATAATTGTAGAGATTTTTTTCTGTTTTCTTTGTTTTGAAATGAGGGGTTCAAAAATTCAGGAATGTTGTACATTAAATTTAAATGTGATTTCAAATACAAAGAGGCATATATAAAGACAATTACGGCAAAATTTCTTGCAAGACTTATAAGTAACTCGTTGTTTGATTCTCTGAGAAACAATGAAAACAAAACTAATAATATGGTTATCCCTGCTTTTATATGTGTGATTGTGAAAACCCATTTCTTTACAGCGTTAACTTGTTTAGAATCAGATTTAATTTTAAAATATTTGTACAATAATCTATAGGTTAACCATAAATAGGTGAAACTGAAAACTACTCGCAGAAACCTTAATCCTTGCGGAATATTTGATTTTGAATAAATAACCCAGAAAAGCTCATTATTACTCATGGTTTGTTGTGAAGCGTCGGGTGCGTATGGCAACGAGTATAAGAGTGCAAAAAACATAAACACCCCTAAATGAATATAATTTTCTGGTGTTGATAGTTTTTTTTCATTAAATAAGACACTCCTAACATAGGCATAAAATAAAATTGGAATGGCATTTGTCCAAACAGAATTATAGCTTTCAAAATATCGTGCGTTTTCAAAAATATAAGCACTTAATATTTTAATAAAAACAGATCTAAATGTTAAAAATGAAATGATAAAAAAAATAAGCACTAAAATTTTATTGGACAGATATTTTAACTGTCTTGCATTTGAAATTAAATTAATTGCAATAATTAAAAGTGTAGTTGTCAGTAGGTAGAGACTTATTTCAAGTAAAAATATCATTAAACTGTCTGAAAGCTAATTTGAAGTTTGAATTAACAACTTTTTGTTAAAATAAAAAACATTTCATTCAAATTTCTCAAGATCAAATTAGGTCTAAATTATAATTTAATGCAAAGCTAATTTTGTTTTCGTGTTTCTCTTGTAGTGCTTATGTATGGGTGATTTTAACTTAATTTTTTAGCTAATAATTTGTTCAAATCGGTTAATGTCTACAATCTAAGGAAGCTAAAAACACCTATAAATAATTGTTTTTCAGTAGCTTATAAAACTTGTGAGAATAGTCCACCTATCATATAGGCTCTGTGATTTTTTGTTATATAAACTTTGATGAAGACATCGTATAATGGCCTTTAATAAACACATATTTTATTCAATTTATATCATTTTTTTTTTTGACATAATTCAATACTTGCGTTTTACAAGGTTTAATAACTTTCCTTGTATATTGCAATTGTTTTAAGTGAATACTAATTTGAGGGGTCAATTTATCACTTAAAATAAATGCTTGAAAAAGCACTTTGTTCGACATTTTACACTGAGACAACACCTACTTAATGTTATGGATTCTAACTTCCTTGTTTACGCCGCATTGCCTCTATTTTTCTCAGGAATAAGTTTTTTGTTGACTTTTGGATTTATTAGTTATCTCAGAAATAGAAAAACAGCCTTAACCCTAAAATATGGTAAAGGAGGAGGGAGTAAATTACAGTCTAAAATTTATCTTTTTGGAGGAGCCATTGTGTTTACAACAACGTGTATTACAATTTTAATGTTGTATTTAGTTGGTGTCGTCAATGTTCTAGACTTTGTACCTTTTTTGATAGCGATTCTTGGTTTTATGTTGTTGGGCTTAGTAGATGATTTATACAAGCTAACACATCTTACCAAATCAGTTGCTCAAATCATTTTAGTGTCATTATATCTGTTGATGACACACATTGACGTTACAGAATTGTATCTGTTTACAGGTATAGACATGCTAAATGGTTGGTTCAGTTATTTCGTAACCGGTTTTTTGATTTTGTTGTTTATTAATATGATAAATATTATTGACGGAATTAATGGTTTGAGTTCGAGCTTATGCGTTCTTGCAGCATTATTTTTTTCGTATCATGCGTTTTTAGTTGGCAATGATATGGTTGTATTTTTAAATATTGTTGTTATGGGTTCTTTGATAGCATTTATTTATTTTAATGTGTTTTCTGATTTTACCATTTACATGGGTGATCATGGAGCCTACATTTTAGGATTTTATTTAGTAATTCATTGTTTTTGGTTACTTGGTGATGCCGAAACTTTAATGTTGAGACAATTTTCTCCTATGATGGTTTTTGCGTTATTTAGTTATCCATTTATTGATTTGGTGAGGGTGATTATTATAAGAGTTTATAATGGTCTTAATCCAGTTAAGGGAGATAAAAGGCATTTACATTATGCATTTTTAACTCAAGGATTTTCCCATGGTCAAAGCACCTTTTATATTGTCTTTTCTACACTGTTAATCATTTTGATTGCAAGACAGTTAATTCAACTGGAATTAATTTACCAAGTACTGTCTCTATTGGGATTATCGCTAATATTATTTCATATACCTCTTGTTTTTAGAGGTGTAAAGTTTAAATTTTAATTTTTTTTTCTATTTTAGCAAAATCAATATAGAGTAATTAAAGTACTCGTAAATAAACAGGGTTTGCAATCACTAATTACATCGAAAACTCGGATCAAGTTATTAATTAAGTTTTTTCTTAATTCTAGTACTAAGGGTTATCTTAGAGGGCTCTCAAAAGAGTTTGATGAATCCACCAATGGAATACGAAAAGAATTAAACTCTTTAACCAAAGCCGGCTACTTGAGGGTCACGAAAAATGATTCAAATAAAAAGCTATACACAGCTAATAAAAAACACCCACTTTACGATATTCTCCATCAAATTGTTTTAAAGGAGTTAGGTTTAGATCATATTGTTGCCTCAGTGCTTGATCGTATGGGTGGCGTCAAACGGATTATTGTGATTGGGGATTATGCCAATGGTTTAGATACTGGAGTGATTGATGTTGTTGTTGAGGGGGAAGCTTTAAATACAGATTATATCGGTACGCTATCTGATAAAATGAAACAAAAAATAAATCGTAGTGTTCGTTTTTTATTGTGTGCTAATTATCAGGAGAAGGGTCTTGAATTATATAATGTTTCCAAAGATGGAAAATAAAAAACAGTGGTATGTGGTGGTGACAAAACCTCGGGCAGAACGTAAAGTTGCAGAACGTTTATTGCAAATGGATATCGAAGCTTTTTGTCCTACAAGGATTGAGCGTCGTCAATGGAGTGACCGAGTTAAAAAAATTGAGGTGTCATTATTGCCATCTATGGTGTTAGTCAATTTAGAGCAGAAGGATCGTGATCGTGTGTTCCAGACACAAGGTGTTTTGCGATATCTATTTTTCTTAGGGAAACCTGCACAGGTACGAAACGAAGAAATAGAGGCTTTAAGGGAAGTTGTTGAAAAGGGATCACATGTTTTAGAAGTTAGAAGTATATCGCCGGGAGATCGGATAGAGGTGCCTGGATTTGGGTCTTTACCACAAAAAGGAATTGTAAGGCAAGTTTCTGGTAATAAATGTTGGGTAGTTTTAGAACAATTAGGGTATGTGGTTACCCTTCAGTTATAATTAAAAGAACATTCGAAGCGTTGTTTTTGAATGTTTGTAAATATGTAAAATAATCAATTTCAGTTAGTTGAATAATGTAATGTGACTGATGGAGGCGAAGCTGTG
>CAJQLB010000044.1 GCA_905479065.1 uncultured Flavobacteriaceae bacterium
CTGTTGCAATTCATTTTATTGATTTACAACCAACTACAAATGATTTAGTGCTCGGAACTCATGGCCGCGGTATCATCATAATAGACGATATATCACCACTACGTGATATCACAACCAAAGCGTTAAAAGAAAAATTATATTTTTTCGACTCTAAACCTATGGTACTATCTGATGAAAGTGGATTTGCTGGAAGTTTTGGGGCAGAAACACAGTTCGTTGGTGCGAATCCCAACCGATCCCCACAAATTAAATATTTACTTCCAAAACGTCACACGTTTGGTAAAATGACCATGGAGATTAAAGATCTTGATGGCAATGTCATTAGCACACTTACACCTGGTAAATCAAAAGGAATCAATATTGTTAATTGGTTTGGAACTATAAAACAACCTAAAGTTGCAAAAGGTAAAACCTTTGCATTTGGAGGCTTTGCAACACCAAGAGTTCCTGCAGGAACATACACAGCGGTCATTACAAAAGGTAGAGATGTCTTTGAGCACACGTTTGATATAATTAATGATAATCGAGCTGGATTGACAAAAGAGGATCATAAATTTAAACAAGATATCATGTCGAAAATGTATAATATGACTGAAGAATTAGCATACATGGTATATCAAATTGACACATTTTTAGCTTCTCCAAGCACAAAAAGTAAAGTGAAAACTGAGTTAGAAAATCTCAAAAAAACACTCGTTATAACGACTGGAGATAATTATGTTGGCTCTGCAGAACCTGAATTACGAGAGAAATTAGCAAATTTATTCAGTAAAATAGTAGGAAGCTATGATAAACCCTCAAACAATGAATTAGAGAATCTAAAAACGATTGAAAGCCGTTTTGTTTCCTCCAATAAGGTGTTTAACAAGCTTAAAAAGAAGATTAAAAATGTTGATTATCAATCTTTTGAGAGTTTTTTAAAAGAATAGAAAATTAAATTATACATTGAGTAAAAAGTCGATTTTTTGAATCGGCTTTTTACTTGTTAATAACACGGTTAACAATCTATACTAGTTGTTTTAAAATATAAGCGTTTGTTTTATAAATTTAGTCAAAGCCTTAAAGTCATGAACCAAAGAGACCATCAACTAAAAAAAATTCGTCCTGATTATATGACAACAACGATCAATGATGTCATGTCAAATGAAGAACGTTTCCAAAATTTGGTGTTACGTCCAATTATTAAATTTCAAAATGATTTAATCATTAATGTCTTTAAAAATTACGTTGGAAAGCATAAAAATGTCTTTTATGATTTATCAGTTGAAAGACGCCTTGATTATATAAGTAATACGATTCACAAAGACATGAAATTTAGAAACAGTATCAAGGGCATGCTCATAGGCTTATTTACGATTGAAGAATATGAAGTTTATATTCAAAATTCGTCAGCACTTAATAAGAGAATGATGAATATTGTTAAGGAGCGCCTTATAAATAATATACAAGCTCTGACTTCAACTAACAAACTTACAGCTGTTTAGGTATTTAAATCAGTGATTCTCCATTTAAGTCTGTTGTTAGAATCTCACTCATATAATTAAAGAAGGGTAAAATAGCTTTAAATGTAACTCCGACTTTTTCTGTAAAATTATCGTTATAAACCTGTTGATCAGTAAATTGTTTTTTAAAAACAAACATCTTCTTCTTAATGAGGTCCATATTCTCATGGTCTTTTAAAAACCCTCTCGGTGCCGTCTTTAATTCATCACCCCCCAGTTCTCCCCAAATTGTCTTGAATGTTGTTTCATTTATAATATTCCGAAAATCAGTAGCATCAATTTCCAATTCCTTTCTAATTCTTAATAAATCAATATTATTTGGTTGCCAAAATCCCGCTGCTAAAAAACTTTGATTGTTTGGTGATAAATGCACATAATAGCCACCTCTAAGTTCAGGTTTTTGACGATGAAAACTCGCTGCGAAATGTGTTTTATAAGGTGTTTTATTCTTAGAAAATCGAACATCTCGATAGATGCGAAATACTTTGTAACTGTCAATGAGATCAAATTGATTAATTTGCCCATTTAGTTGCTGAAAAAAGACCTTAATTTGTTCCTCTTTTTTTTTAAATTCTTTTTTATGTTCATTGAACCATTCACGATTATTGTTAGCATGTAGTTGTTCTAAATAATCAAAAATTTTAACTGATTTTATAATATTCATAGTTGTACTTGATAAAACATCAAAGATTTTTAAATTCAATATTATTTAAAATTAATCCAGAGGCAGGTGCAATATAATGAAGTATGGTATTACTATTTAGTTCTAAACTTTCTTTTATAAAATCTAAAGTCACTTCACCACGGCCCAAGCAAATAAGTACTCCCATCATTAATCGAATCTGATTCCGACCAAATCCCTCGCCTTTAACCGTTAGCATGTAGGATGTTTTAGGAAAGAAATTTGCTGTATAAAGTTCATTTTCTTTCAAAGAACAATGGATAATTTCTCTGATAAAAAGTCCCTCTTTTGATGGCTTATAGCAATAACTTTTGAAATTATGAACCCCTTCAAATAATCGCGCACCTCGCTGCATCAGTTCTATATTTAGGGGCTCTAAAATCGTGGTGATTATCGGTGCACAAAAAGGATGATTCTTTTCTCCTTCAGTAAATAAATATAAATACTCTTTTACTTTTGGATGCTGTATAATATTAAAATCCTCATCAACTTCTTGAATGGATAATGCTCGTATATCTTGAGGTAAATTAGCATTAAAAATTCTTAAAAATTCTTCAAAATCTTTAATTGGAATGTCCTTTAAAAACAATTCAAATGCCGTTTTATTTGCAGAAACCTTGGCATCTGTGCGACCCGAAGCTAAGATTTTAAACACCTGTTTACCCAAAATGAATTTTAAGGTGCGCTCTATCATCAATTGTACTGTTTTAAGGTTTGGCTGCTTTTGCCACCCATGAAAACGGTACCCTAAATATTGTATGTCGATAAGGTAATAAAACTTCTTTGTAAACATGTTAATCCATGATTTTAAAATTTAGCGATGACTATGTCTGTCTTGACTTTAATACAGTGACAATATCGCTCAATTTAAAGTTTTTTGCTGAGAGCAAAATTAAATAATGAAATAATAAATCCGCACTTTCATTCAAAAATAAAGTATCATTATCATCTTTTGCTTCGATAATCATTTCGACAGCTTCCTCTCCCACTTTTTGAGCGATGGTATTAAGGCCTTTTGAAAATAATGAGGCCACATAGCTTTTTTGATTTTGTTCATTACTTTTCCGCTCATTAATGATATCCTCGAGTAACGACAGAAATCCAAATTCTTGAATATTACTTTCTCTCCAACATGTATCAGTCCCTTTGTGACAGGTAGGACCCATTGGATTCACTTTTACGAGTAATGCATCATTATCACAATCATTAGATACCGATACCAATTTTAAAAAGTTTCCGCTTGTTTCACCTTTGATCCACAGACGTTCTTTTTTTCTACTAAAAAATGTTACTTTTTTAGTCTCTATAGTCTGCTTTAAGGAGGCCTTATTCATGTAGCCGAGCATTAAAACTTTATTAGTTTCTTGATCTTGTATTATCGCAGGAATTAATCCTTCGTTATTAAATGTTATATCCATTGTTTATCTGACTTTTATATGGTTCATTTTTAATGTCTCTTTTAAGGAAATTAATGGAATCTCATTAAAATGAAAAACACTAGCAGCCAAAGCAGCATCGGCTTTTCCCTGCGTAAATACATCAATAAAATGCTGTGACGTACCTGCGCCTCCGGAAGCTATTATTGGAATATTGACCCCTTGCGATAACCTGTAAAGCGCGTTATGCGCAAAACCTTTTTTAGTACCATCATGACTCATAGATGTAAATAATATTTCACCTGCTCCTCGAAGCTCCACCTCCTTTGCCCACTCAAACAATTCCATCTTAGTAGGAATGGTTCCACCTGCCGAGTACACAATCCAATCTTCACCAATTTGTTTAGCATCTATGGCTACAACAATACATTGGCTACCAAATTTATGTGACAATCTATTGATTAGATTTGGATCACGTAAGACAGAAGAATTTACAGATATTTTGTCTGCGCCGTGCTTTAATAGCACATCAACATCTTCAACAGAGCTTATCCCTCCTCCTACCGTAAAGGGTATATTTATTTGTTCTGCAATTTTCAAAACCATATTTCGTGTTGTCTTTCGCTCCTCTAACGTTGCTGAAATATCTAAAAAGACCAACTCATCAGCACCCTGATTGGCATATCGTTTTGCCAATTCAACTGGATTTCCTGCATCCACCAGGTTCTGAAAGTTAATACCTTTTACAGTTCTGCCATTTTTTATATCTAGACAAGGAATAATACGTTTGGCTACCATCTCACTGATTTAATATGAATGACTCTAATTGTTTTAAACTAATTCTATTTTCGTACAGCGCTTTTCCAATAATGACACCCTCACAACCCAAATCTAAAAGTTTTGGTAATTCTTCAAACGTTGAAATACCCCCAGAAGCTATTAATTTTATTTTTTTATCTGAATTAGTAAGAATATGCTTGTACAAGTCAAAAGATGGACCACAGAGCATTCCATCTTTAGAAACGTCAGTGCAAATAACGTATTGGACACCTTTTGAAAGATAATTCATTATGAACGTGCTCACGTCAATATCCGTCACTTCTTGCCAACCGGAGATAGCAATGTTTAGATTGATACAGTCAGCCCCTAAAATAATTTTTTTTGAACCATATAACGCAATCCAATTTTCGAAGACTTCAGGATTTTTTACAGCAATACTGCCTCCTGTAACTTGATGAGCACCAGATTCAAAAGCAATTTTCAAATCCTCATTTGATTTGAGACCTCCTCCAAAATCTATTTGTAAATCTGTCCGTGTTGCAATCTGTTCGAGAATTCGGTAATTAATAATCCTGCTTGCTCTTGCTCCATCTAAATCTACTAAATGAATGGACTGAATTCCTGAATCTTGAAACATTTTAGCAACTTCTACCGGGTTGTCGTTATAAATTGTTTTTGTATTGAAATCACCGCGTGATAATCTCACACATTTACCATCTATAATGTCAATTGCTGGAATTATTCTCATATTAATTAATTAAAAAGTTTTTTAAAATTTGTTCTCCAATTTTACCGCTTTTCTCAGGATGAAATTGAACTCCGTAAAAATTATTGTTTTTCAATGCCGCGGAGTA
This sequence comes from uncultured Flavobacteriaceae bacterium, assembly GCA_905479065.1. Classification (GTDB taxonomy): domain Bacteria; phylum Bacteroidota; class Bacteroidia; order Flavobacteriales; family Flavobacteriaceae; genus CAJQLB01. The sequence continues at coordinate 5,195 of CAJQLB010000044.1, forward strand.
AGGAATAGTTCCATCAATTAAAGCCACAGTGTCTTGACAAATAGTGGCGTAAAAACTATGCACGAAATACATATAGACACTCTCTTCAACGTTATCAAAAAGTTGAGAACTTAATTTTGTAATATTATTCCAACCTACTTGGGGAACTTTAATATTATTTGAAAATTTTAAGACATTTGTTTGAAAAATACCTAAACCATCGGTGTCTCCCTCAGCAGTGTGCTCACACATCAACTGCATTCCTAAGCAGATACCGAGAACCGGCTGCTTTAAATCAGGAATCAGAATATCTAATTTTGATTTTTTTAATTTCAGCATGGCATTACTCGCCTCACCTACACCAGGAAAAATTACCCTATCAGCATTCTTAATCATCTCAGGGTTGTTTGACAACACAGCATGACATCCAATCCTCGCTAAAGCAAATTGAATACTTTTAATGTTTCCAGAACCGTAATCTATCAGAACAGTTTTCATGCTAACATTCCTTTTGTTGAGGGTAAAATCATTTTATTAAAATCTCGTTTCACCGCCATTTTAATCGTTTTTGCAAATGCCTTAAAAATAGCTTCAATTTTGTGATGCTCGTTACTACCCCTTCCATTTATGTATAAATTACATCTGGCTCCGTCTGAAAACGATTTAAAAAAATGCATGAACATCTCAGTTGGCATCTTACCGATCATTTCTCGTTTAAAATCTGCTTCCCATACAAGCCAATTCCGCCCACCGAAGTCCAATGCTACTTGAGCGAGACAATCGTCCATTGGCAAGCAAAACCCGTAGCGCTCTATACCTAATTTGGCTCCTAAAACAGTGTAAAACAACTCTCCTAAGGCAATAGCCGTGTCTTCTATGGTGTGGTGTTCGTCTACTTGTAAATCACCGACTACCTTGATGGCTAAATCTATCTGTCCGTGCCGAGCTATTTGATCTAGCATGTGATCAAAAAATGCAATTCCCGTATCAATAGTGCTCTGTCCTGACCCATCAAGATTTATAGAAATATCAATGTTAGTTTCATTGGTTGTTCGAGTGATAGAACCTTTCCTGTCTTTTGCTTTTAAAAACTGATAAATTTTCTTCCAGCTATTGGTTTCCAAAGAAATGTAGGGGTTCAATAAACTTTGATCAACTGAAATCTCTTCTACCCCAAGTTGTCTATCATCATTAATAAAAATTCCTTGAGCGTTGAGGTTTTTTGCTAATTCAATATCAGTAAGTCGATCTCCAATAACAAAGGAGTTTTTTAAATCGTAATCTTCTGAAAAATATTTTGTAAGTAACCCTGTATTCGGTTTTCTTGTAATAGCATTGTCAACTGCAAAAGTTCTGTCAATAAATTGTTCCTGAAATATAATACCCTCATTTTCCAATGTTTTGATTATAAAATTGTGAATTGGCCAAAATGACGCTTCTGGAAACGAGGTAGTACCCAGACCATCTTGATTAGTAATCATGACAATTTCGTAATCCAAGTCACTCATGATTTTATTCAAATATTTTATAACGTTTGGATAAAAACATAATTTCTCGAACGAATCAATTTGCTCATCTTCAGGCTCTTTGATTAATGTACCATCTCTATCTATAAATAACACTCGTTTTTTCATTTTATACTATTTAAAGTTTGAATTAATTCATTGTTGTCTTCAGGTGAACCAACTGTAATTCTTAGACAATTATCACACAAATAATGACAACTTCTGTTTCTCGTGATTATTCCCTTATCTGCTAGCTGCTGATGTCGTTTTTGAGCATCGTCTACTTGGACCAAAATGAAATTTGCATCAGACGGATACAACTTCTTGACAAATGGCACTTTATTGAGCATTGTAAGCAATCTATCTTTTTCAGATAAAATTTTAGTGACGTGCTGCTTTACAAGACTTGGTTTTGACAAGTATTTCAAAACAGTTTCTTGCGTAAGCGAATTAATATTGTAAGGTGGTTTTATTTTATTTAAAATTGTAATAATTTCTCTGGATGCATAACAGGTGCCCAATCTCAAACCTGCCATCGCATAAGCTTTTGAAAAAGTTTGAGTAATAATTAAATTTGGAAAGTCATTCAATCTATTTAACCAGCTTTTATGCTGTGAAAACTCAATATAAGCCTCATCAATTACAACAATACCATTGAATTTCAAAAGTAAGTTTTCTATAGCTGTTTCATTTAAGTTATTACCACTAGGGTTGTTTGGTGAACAGATAAATAATATTTTTGAACATGCAGATATTGCTTTTAAAATTTTATCAACATCAAGGTCAAATCCGGGAAGTAAGTTGACCTTTTTTACTTCTACGTCATTGATATTTGCAAGAACTTCATACATGCCATATGTTGGAGGTAAAATAATCACATTATCTTTATTTGGGTTGCAAAATGCTCTAAATATTAAATCCAAAACTTCATCACTACCGTTACCTAATAAGATTTGAGCAACTGAAACTTCTTTTTGAATTGACAACATACTTTTTAAATCCAATTGCTGAGGATCCGGATAACGGTTAACTCCATTATTAAATGGATTTTCGTTGGCATCTAAATAGATATAATTTTTGGAGCGTTTTTTAAAGTCATCGCGGGCTGATGCGTAAGGTTTAAGTGCTCGTACATTGTCTCTTACTAAATCTAATACATTCATAATTTTAAATCGTTAAGCCTTATAGTAACGGCATTTTTATGTGCTTCTAAGCCTTCAGCTTCGGCCATAATTTCAATAGTTTCTCCTATGTTTATTAAGCCTTGTTTAGAAATTTCTTGAAAGGTGATGCTTTTCGTAAAACTATCTAAATTAACACCTGAGTAAGCTTTTGAAAAACCATTGGTTGGTAATGTATGATTTGTACCAGTTGCATAATCACCAGCACTTTCGGGTGAATAATCTCCTATAAATACAGAACCTGCATTAATAATTCCATTGACATAAAAATCATTGTTCTCAGTACAAATAATTAGATGCTCTGGACCATAAGAATTTACTAAATCCAAGGAGGTATCCATATCATTACATAAAATTAATTTAGAATTATTTATTGACTTACGTGCAATGTCCCGTCTTGGTAACCTTGCTAATTGAAGATAAATTTCCTTTTCAACACAATCTATGAAGTTCATAGAATTAGCTACAAGAATAACTTGGCTATCTGTACCATGCTCAGCTTGACTCAATAAATCAGAGGCGACATATTTTGGGTTAGCAGAATCATCAGCGATAATCAATAATTCGCTTGGGCCAGCAGGCATATCAATTGCCATACCATACTTGGTTGAAAGCTGTTTCGCAACTGTCACAAATTGATTTCCAGGTCCAAATATTTTATAAACTTTTGGTATTTGTTTAGTTCCAAAGGTCATGCCAGCAACAGCTTGAATACCTCCAACTTTCAAAACTTTAGTACATCCACAAAGCTGAGCTGCATAAATAATTTCATCTGCTATTTTACCATTTTTGTCGGGCGGTGAACACAATACAATATCCTGACATCCAGCTATTTGTGCAGGAATTGCTAACATTAAAACAGTTGAAAACAAGGGCGCTGTACCTCCCGGAATATACAATCCTATTTTTTGAATAGGTTTTTTTTCTTGCCAGCATTTTACACCAATGACTGTTTCAATAATTTTAAAATTTGACTTTTGAGATACGTGAAATTTTTCAATATTTTGTTTTGCCTTTAGTATAGCGCTTTTAAAATTATCTGAGAGGTTAGCTTCAGCAAACTCTCTTTCTTTTTTTGAAACATACATGTCATTAAGTTCAACACCATCAAAAATCGCGGTATACTTCTTTACAGCAAGATCACCATTGTTTCTTACATCTTGAAATATTTCACTAACCGTTACTTCAATATCCTCTAATTGTTGTGTGGGTCTTGCTATTACTGAAGGCCATTCCTCTCTCGTTGGGTTATTGATTTTTAACATAATTATATTACCATTTTTTCAATTGAACATATCAATATTCCTTCTGCTCCATTCTGTTTAAGAGCATCTATAATTTCCCAAAATTGGTTCTTATCTATTACCGAGTGTACAGAACTCCAACCCTTTTTAGCCAAGGGAAGCACTGTGGGGCTATTCATGCCTGGTAGTATTTTAATAATATCATTTAATTTATCGTCAGGTGCATTTAATAAAATGTACTTTGATTGTCTTCCTTTAAGGACTGAACGAATTCTAAAACGTAATGTGTTTAACAGTTCCTGTTTGGAGTCACTGATTTTAGGTGACACAGATAAAACGGCCTCTGAGGTCAAGATTACATTTTTTTCAGTTAAGTTATTTTTAAATAATGTACTTCCGCTTGATACAATATCCACAATAGCATCTGCTAAACCAATATTTGGTGCAATTTCAACTGATCCGTTTATCACATGTATACTTGCATTGATATTGTTCTCTTCTAAAAACCTATTGACTGTATTTGGATATGATGTTGCAATTTGTTTTCCTTCTAAATCACTGACATTTTCGTAACTTACACCTTTTGGTATGGCGATACTGACACGGCATTTAGAAAATCCTAATTTTTCTAATTTTAGGATGTCTGTAGCTTTTTCTGCCAATACATTTTCTCCAATAATTGCTGCATCAACAACCCCATCTTTTAAGTATTGAGGAATGTCTCCATTCCGTAAGTAAAAGATTTCAAGAGGAAAGTTTTGTGCAGAAGCTTTTAATTGATCTTTCCCATTATTAATAGAAATTCCAATGTCTTTTAGAAGCTGCATAGAGTCCTGGTGTAGTCTACCAGATTTTTGAACGGCAATTTTTAGATTACTCATTTTTTTAAGTTTTACTGAGCAAATCTAAACGGACTATTTATAAAAATAAAAACCGTTTGATTTACTCAAACGGTTTTTAATATCTTGATTTTATTCAATACATTGTCAAGTCGCCTGAGAGGAGATATGATAATGATGATGATGATTTTGAATAAAAGTCATTTGTTTGTTTTTACAAAGATTCAGAATAATTCATGAATTTTCCAAATCATTATTTGTTAAAGTTATATTAAGTTTACTGGTTGCCTAAAATTAATGGTAATCCATCTTTTCCTGATCCAATTACAATCACTTTGCTATTTGGAGACTCAGCCAACATCATTGTAGCCTCAATACCCTTATCTTGTAAAATTCTATCATTTAATGAAGCACTTAATATCTTATTAGCGTCAGCTTTACCTTGAGCTTCAATTCTCTGTTTTTGTGCTTCTTTATCTGCTGTTACTAATCTAAATTCGTATTCTAACGATTCCTGCTCTTGCTTTAACTTTCTCTCAATAGCTTCTTTAATTGTAGGGGGAAGCGTAACATCTCTAATGAGCACTTCGTTAAGTTGTATATACTGATCTGATACAATTTTTTTTGTCTCTTCATAAATCTCAACTTGAATTGCATCTCTTTTACTAGAGTATAGCTGTTCAGGAGTATATCGTCCCACGACACTTCTGGCAGCAGAACGAATGGCAGGAAGCAATATCCTTTCCTTGTACATCTCACTTTTCTCTTGATGTAATTTTCCTAAATCAGCAAAGACAGGCTGAAACCAAACCGATGCATCTAATTTAATATCTAAACCATTTGATGAGAGCACATCCATTTTTTCAAAAGCCTCTTGTTGCCTCACCTCATAAATGTAAACCTTATTCCAAGGCATAACAAAATTTAACCCTTCTCCAAGTGGTGGTTCGTCAGTCACAACACCACCGCCAAAGGTTTTGTACAAAACCCCTGCTTCACCAGAACCAACAGTAATTGCAGATTTTGAGACAATTAAAAATAAAACGATTATTGTAAAAATGACTGGTATTCCAATTTTTGGTAATTTTTCCATAGTTGTTTGTTTATTAATTAAATAAGTCCATAATATTTACGTAAAAACCATTCTAATGCTAAGCAAAGAACAATTAATGCTAAAATTAATTTTTGGTCGATCAAAGGTACAATATTTTTCATACTCTTTTGGACTGTTTTATATCGCTTATCAAGAATTAAATCTTGAAAAAAATTATCCAAATTATCGACAAAATAACTCTCCCCATTTGTTTGATTAGCAACCTTCTTTAATTTGACACTATTGGTGTTTAGAAATTGCTTTTCGACATCAAAAGGTATAATTTCAAAAGAACCTAATTCAGTAAATTCATTATTGTCAGAGGCTACTTTAAAATTATAAGAGCCTGGTTCAAAATTATTTAAATCTATTTGATAAAATTCCCTCTTCAAAATAAAAGGTATTGTAAACTCTTCATTATTAACTGAGTTTCTCAACATCAATGTTAAATTAGCCTTAGAATCAAACTCATAATTGCTATTGAAATATTGAGCCTTGATAAAAATATTGTCATTACCAATATAAAAAGGCTCGACATCTACTTGTAATCTGTCTCGACCTTTGTTTGTCGATAAATATTGAATTATGTTACTCAAAAACTTATCAAATTGTTCAAAGGATTCTGTATTTAAATAACTTTGAACCCGCCATTTCCAAAAATTCTCACCAAACAACATTACTTCTCGTGCTAAATCACTTTCTGAAACAACTAATAATGGACTATTAAGGGTCAAACCATTAATAGCTTTGTAAAGTAATACTTCAGAAGTAGTTTTAATGTTTGTATCACCGAATTCAGAGCGCAACGGTGGAAAGGATTCAAAATCTATCTCATCGATTGTAAAAGATCTAAAGTTTGGATTTAAAGTGGCTTGATAATTTTCAAATTGATTGGTTGCATTAACTGAATAATTCTCTTGAACTGCATTAAGAAAAGACCATTCTGTCTGGGTTCCTGCAATGACCATTGTATTAATTCCAGCTAGTTTTGCTTGTAACAACGCTTCACGATAGTCGGTGTTAGGTTGATATACTATTACTATCTGAAAATTATTGACAGTATCTAAAAACGCACTCGGGGTCATAATGGAGACTGAACGCTGCTCATTTGTTTCAATTGCTTTTTTTAACATGCCTAAATCTGGATGTAATTTATCGCTAATTATGGCAATATTTGTCTGTTGATCAATCACTTCGATAGCAAATGGCTTACTATTGTTAATGATGTTTTTTTCACTTTTTAAAGTTTCTAACCTAACATGATAGGTGTTTAAACCAATCTTATTTGCTGGTAAATAGGCTGTGATGACTTTTGTTGTTTGATTTTCAGCAAAGTTTACAGGCTTACTAAACACGACAGTCTCATTCGAATAAATTTTCAGTGAGCTCGCCAAATCATTCCCACCCGTGTAACTGACAAATATTTCAACAGGAAATTTATTTTTTAAAAAAGCATATTTATTGACATTTAGTTGTGCAATTTTAAAGTCTGCATAAGTTGTAGTATCGCCCAGCATTATCGGGTAAACAGGTTGCTGAAGACGCTTATCATCATAATCATAACCAAAAGTTTGGTTTCCGTCAGTTATCAACATAATCGGAGCTGTAATATCTCTATCATATATTTGATTTAATTGACGTAGAGCATTTGAAATATTCGTTTGTTTACCATTAAATTTGAGACTATCAGTCTCTAGTTTATTCAAGCTATTGGAAAATTCATAAAGTTGTAAATCAAAAATCTCCTTTAAAGTATCGTTATTAGACAACCTAGCCATGAGTTCAATTACACTATTTTTCTGACTTAAATAAGCTATAGATTCCGAATTATCAATCGCTATTACTAAATTTGGTTTTACTTTTAAAACGGTCGTTTTATTAATTTTTGGATTTATAAGAAGAATCAACAATAGTAAAACAGAAAGAAAACGAAGTGTAATTAACACTGGTCTAATTTGTGTTTTTTTTGTCTTATAAGTATATTGAAAGGCCGCTACTAACAGCGCTATAATAACAGCAATAAATATGTAAACTAAGGTCTCAGAACTCATGAAAGAGTAATGGTTTAAATATTAAGATCCTGATTTTTATGTTAACATTCCACCGTCAACATTTAATGTTTGACCAGTAATGTAAGAACTCATGTCGCTCGCCAGGAACACACAAACGTTTGCTATATCTGAAGGTGTGCCTCCACGCTTTAAAGGAATAGCAGCTCTCCAACTTTTAACAGTCTCTTCGTCGAGCTTCTCAGTCATTTCTGTCTCAATAAAACCTGGTGCAATAACGTTACTTCTAATATTTCTAGAACCTAATTCAAGTGCAATTGACTTTGAAAAACCAATAATCCCGGCTTTTGAAGCTGCATAATTTGTTTGTCCTGCATTTCCCTTGACACCCACAACTGAACTCATATTAATTATAGACCCCTTGCGTTGTTTTAACATTGTACGCTGAACTGCTTTTGTCATGTTAAAAACAGATTTAAGGTTCACTTCTACGACTTTATCAAAATCTTCTTCGGACATTCGCATCAATAAATTATCTTTGGTAATTCCTGCATTGTTAATCAAAATATCTATGCTGCCAAATTCTTTTACAACCATTTGGGCTAATAATTGAGATTCATCAAAATTTGCAGCATTACTTTTATAACCCTTTGCCTTTACTCCTTTTGAAATCAACTCACTTTCAAGTTCTGTAGCTGCTTCTACCGACGAGCTATATGTAAATGCAACATTTGCGCCTTGTTCTGCGAATACTTGAGCAATACCTTTTCCTATACCCCGACTAGCACCCGTAATAATCGCATTTTTACCTTCTAATAATTTCATTTAAGCTGAATTTGATTTGTTAAAGTATATATTCAAATATAGTACATCTCCTTTATTCTAAAGAAAAACCTCAATGAATGTCATGAGGTTTATTGTCGAAGACCTATAATTTCATTATTTTCTATCGCAAAACCTCTGCTACTTTCTTCCCTATTTCTGCAGGAGAGTCAACAACATGAATACCACAATTTCGCATAATACGCTTTTTGGCTTGTGCCGTATCATCACTTCCTCCAACTATTGCACCTGCATGTCCCATGGTTCGGCCTGCAGGAGCTGTTTCTCCTGCAATAAATCCAACAATGGGTTTAGTGCTGCCACTTTCTTTATACCAATTTGCAGCATCTCCTTCTAATTGACCACCAATTTCACCTATCATTACAACACATTCTGTAGAACTGTCGTTAATGAGTAACTCAACTGCATCTCGCGTGGTCGTTCCAATAATTGGATCTCCTCCGATACCGATTGCTGTAGTTATACCGAGTCCTTGCTTTACAACTTGATCAGCTGCTTCGTATGTGAGAGTTCCTGATTTAGAGACAATACCAACTTTCCCTTTTTTGAATACAAAGCCGGGCATGATACCAACTTTAGCTTCTTCTGGTGTGATGACACCTGGACAATTAGGACCAACCAAACGACAATCTTTATTTTTAATATAATTTGAGGCTGTTATCATATCCGCTACAGGAATCCCTTCAGTGATGGTGATGATAACTTTAATACCGGCGTCTGCAGCTTCCATTATAGCATCTGCAGCAAACGCTGGAGGAACAAATATAATACTCGTGTCGGCACCAGTAGTATCAACGGCATTTTTAACGGTATTAAAAACCGGTTTATCCAAATGAACTTGACCACCTTTTCCTGGCGTAACACCGCCAACCACATTGGTTCCGTATTCAATCATTTGACTAGCGTGAAAAGTTCCTTCACTTCCTGTAAATCCTTGGACAATTATTTTTGATTCTTTGTTAACCAATACGCTCATTGAGTTCTAATTTTTATGATTGAACAAAAGTAATGTTTTGCTCATAATCTTTCATGACTTTTTTTTAGATTTTTTGTTCCTGAAATGAATCAGAATTGACAGACTTGTCATCAGCTAACTGACTGATTTCGTAACCACGATATAATAGACCATCTTTAACTTCCCAAATTGTAGTAAAGTGAGCCAGAACAATCTCTTCGTCAGGGTTTTCAATAGTATTAGCATGTAGAGTATATCTAACCGTAACATGATTACCATCCTCTAAAATATGACTAAATTCAAATCTTAAATGATCATAAGATTGTCTAGTCCCTTCAAAAAAAATATCAATCTCAGGATATTTTAAAATCATAAAGCCATTTCTACTATTCCAATGTAAAACACACTCCTTATGAAAAAATGATTTAACTAAGTTTTGATCGTTAGCAAAATCGCTTGCGTAAAACTTATTGATGATTTCTTTTGCTCTCATTTATAATTCTTTAAGTTTTTCCAAAATTTCTGGAATTTTTCTGACAGCGGCAATTTCTTTATATTTTGATCTAAAATCATCCGCAGGAATACCAAAATACCTCTTATTGCTGTCTAATGATTTACTAACTCCTGACTTTGCAGAAATTATGGCTTTACTCCCGATGGTTACACCGCTTGTTATGCCGACTTGGCCCCAAATAGTAACCTCATCCTCAACAATAACACAACCTGCAATACCTACTTGTGAGGCTATTAGACACTTTTTCCCGATAATGGTATCATGTCCAATTTGTACTAAATTATCAATTTTTGTTCCTTCTTTAATTAATGTTGAAGCAGAAACGCCTCGGTCAATCGTGCAGGACGCACCAATATCGACATTATTTTCAATTACTACATTACCACCTGATATTAATTGGTCATAACCGTCAGGTCGATTTTTGTAATAAAAAGCACTTCCCCCTAGAACTGTATTTGCATGTATGATAACATTGTCACCTATCACTGTGTTGTCGTATATACTCACATTTGAGTGAATGGTGCAATTATTTCCAATCGTAACATCATTTCCAATAAAACAATTTGGCTGTACGACAGTATCTCTGCCAATTTTAACTGACTTTGAAATACTACTTTGTGCTGGTAGAAATGGTTTAAAGTACGTTGTTAGCTTATTAAAATCCCGAAATGGATCGTCAGAAATCAGCAGTACTTTTCCATCAGGGCATTGTACCTCTTTGTTAATAAGTATAATCGTCGCGGCTGATTCTAGTGCTTTGTCATAATATTTTGGGTGGTCAACAAAAACAATATCCCCTGAAGAAACGACATGAATTTCGTTCATACCTAAAACAGGAAAACTATCATCCCCAATAAATTTACAATCTATAATGGATGCTATCTCTTTTAACGTATATGACCGGTGAAATTTCAAAGGCTTATTCTTTTATTCGCTCTTTGTAAGTGCCTTTTTCAGTTTCTACTTTTATTTTGTCTCCTTCATTAATAAATAGTGGCACATTGACGATCGTTCCTGTTTCTACTGTCGCAGGTTTCGTAGCGTTTGTCGCTGTGTTTCCCTTTACACCTGGCTCTGTTGATACAACCTCTAGAACAACACTTGCAGGTAGATCAACTGATAAAGGCATATCGTCTTCCGTATTAATGATAACAGTAACAACTTGACCTTCTTTCATCAATCCGGCGTTATCTAAATTAGCCTCAGTCAATTGAATTTGTGTATAATCTTCTGTATTCATAAAATGAAAATAATCACCATCATGGTATAAAAATTGAAACTTATGCGTCTCAACGCGTATATCTTCAATTTTATGACCTGCTGAAAAAGTATTATCAATGACTTTACCTGTTGTAACACTTTTTAATTTGGTTCTTACAAAAGCAGGGCCTTTACCTGGTTTTACGTGTAAAAACTCAATAATTTTAAAAATGTCATGGTTATATTTGATACATAATCCATTTCTGATATCTGAAGTGCTTGCCATTGTTGTTTTATTTAATTTGATTTAAAATAACCTTTCATTATACCACGATGTGAATTTTTAATAAACTGTAAAATCTCATCGCGTTCTGGAGTTGCTTCCATTTCAGCTTCGATAATTTCTGAAGCTTGCGTATTATTATAATTTCTTTGATACAGTAGTCTATAAATATTTTGGATTTCTCGTATTTTATCTGCCGAGAAACCTCTTCTTCGTAATCCAACAGAATTAATACCCACATAGGATAAAGGTTCTCTAGCTGCTTTCACAAAAGGTGGGACATCTTTTCTTACTAATGAACCTCCCGTGACAAACGCGTGGTTACCAATAGAACAAAATTGATGAACAGCCGTCATTCCTGCGAGGACTACAAAATCACCTACAATTATGTGACCAGCTAAGGTACTGTTATTCGAAAAAATACAATTATTCCCCACAAGACAGTCATGAGCGATATGACAGTAGGCCATAATCAAACAATTATCTCCAATAACTGTTTTCATTTTATCAGAAGTTCCACGATTAATAGTAACGCATTCTCTAATAGTCACGTTATCACCTATTTCAACTGTCGTATCTTCATCATTGTATTTTAAATCCTGAGGAATCCCAGAAATAACTGAACCGGGAAAAATATTACAATTTTTTCCTATTCGAGCTCCTTCCATAATCGTCACATTAGATCCTATCCAAGTTCCTTCTCCTATAACAACATTGTTATGAATGGTTGTAAAGGGCTCAATGACTACATTTTTTGCGATTTTTGCGCCGGGATGTACATATGCTAAGGGTTGATTCATAATTATTTCACTTTTGTAATTTGGGCCATTAATTCTGCTTCAGCACACAACTTACCATTGGTATAGGCATAGCCTTGCATGTGACAAATTCCCCGTCTAATGGGAGTAATTAAAGAACATTTAAAAATGAGAGTATCACCTGGCACCACTTTTTGCTTAAACTTTACGTTATCCATTTTCATAAAAAATGTCAGATAGTTTTCAGGGTCTGGTACTGTACTCAAAACAAGAATTCCACCTGTTTGTGCCATTGCTTCAATGATTAAAACACCAGGCATGACAGGGGCTCCAGGAAAATGACCTGCAAAAAAAGACTCATTCATGGTAACGTTTTTGGTTCCAATGACATGAGAGGATGATAATTCATAAACTTTATCCAACAATAAAAAAGGTTGTCTGTGTGGCAGCATTTCCATAATGGCATTAACATCCATTAAAGGGACTTGATTTAAATCAACTTGTGGTACATTATTCCTTTTTTCAATTTTTATTATTTTAGACATTTTTTTTGCAAATTGAGTATTCACAAAATGTCCCGGCTTATTTGCTATGACTTTCCCTCTGATCCGTGTTCCTATTAAGGCTAAATCACCAACAACATCCAATAACTTATGTCTCGCTGCTTCATTTGGATGGTGCAACGTCAAATTGTCTAAAATTCCATTTGGCTTCACAGCTATGTTATCTTTTTTAAAGGCTACTTTTAATCGCTCCATTGTTTCTTGTGATAATTCCTTATCAACATACACAATTGCATTATTTAAATCTCCACCTTTAATAAGGCCATGCTCTAGAAGCATTTCTATTTCATGCAAAAAGCTAAAGGTTCTAGAATCTGAAATTTCAATTTTAAAGTCTGATAGTGTGTCTAATGTTGCATTTTGAGTACCCAAAACTTTGGTTCCAAAATCAACCATCGTGGTTACTTGATATTCACTAGAAGGAATTACAGTGATTTCACTACCCGTATCTTCATCTCTATAAGTGATGACCTCTCGCACGATGTACTCTTCTCGCTTTGCCGCCAATTCGACAATCCCAGCCGTTTCACATGCCTCCACAAAGAATTTTGAAGAGCCATCCATTATTGGTGGTTCTGAGGCATCTAATTCTATACAAACGTTATCAATCTGAAGCCCAACAAGTGCAGCAAGAACATGCTCACATGTTTGGATGGTTACACCATTTTTCTCAAGACAGGTTCCTCTTTGGGTATTGGTTACAAAATTAGCGTCAGCCTTTATAATCGGAGTTCCCTCTAAATCTATCCTCTTAAACGTGTAGCCATTATTTTCTTCAGCCGGTTTAAACGTTAACGTGACGTTTTTTCCTGTGTGCAAGCCTACTCCGATTAACGAAGCAGATTTTGCTATTGTCGTTTGATTAAATTCTGTTTTAATCATTCTCTTTAATTTTTTTTTCTAAATCATCTAACTGCTTCACGATTTTTGGTAAATTTTTAAAGTGTACGTATGATTTGACATAATTACCATAATCTATTGCAGGCGAACCATACAACTTTTCACCATCTTTCACTCTGTGCCCAACACCTGTTTGTGCTTGAACTTTAACATGGTCACCTATTGTTAAATGACCAGCGATTCCTACCTGCCCCCCAATCAAGCAATATTTTCCAATTTTTGTTGAGCCAGCAATACCAGTTTGCGCTGCTATTACTGTATTTTCTCCAATTTCTACATTGTGCGCAATTTGTATTTGGTTATCTAATTTGACACCTTTTCTAATCACGGTAGAACCAAGTGTTGCCCTATCAATTGTTGTAGATGACCCTATATCGACGTTGTCTTCAATAATGACATTTCCTGTTTGTGGTACTTTTTGAAACTCTCCATTTTCATTCGGTGTAAAACCAAAACCATCAGCTCCAATGACCGCTCCACTATTGATTATACAATTGTTTCCAATTTGAGTTTCGGAATATATTTTCACACCTGAATATATCGTTGTGTTATCTCCAATAATTACATTATCTCCCACAAAAACATGTGGGTATATCTTTACATTATTTCCTAATTTGACATCATTTCCAAGGTATGAAAATGCACCTAGGTAGACATCCGTACCGTGTGAAGCAGTATCAGATTTAAAGCTAGGACTTTCGATTCCTAATTTATTATTCTTCACCTGATTGTAATAATGTAAAAGTTTTGAAAAGGCTTTGTATGAATCTTCAACCTTAATTAATGTTGTAGAAATATCATGTTCTGGTTGAAAATCATTGTTTACGATGGTTATTGAAGATTTAGTTGTGTATATGTAAGGCGTATACTTCGGATTTGATAAAAAAGTGAGTGTTCCTGCTGTTCCTTCTTCAATTTTCGCAAGTTTAGAAACCTCTATTTCTGGGTTTCCTACAATTTTTCCATCAAGTATCTCTGCTATTTGGGTTGCAGTAAATTTCACACGTATATTTTTAAAGTTATCTCAATTATAATCATCTCACCGAAATTGATTGTGGCAAAAGTATAAAAAATGTACTAAAGTTCATCTTTTGGGTAACATATATAATACTTGGTAACTAGTTTGGATAATGCTTTAAGGTTTAAATGGTCAGAGATATTTACAATATCTTGTACTCTTCCATTTTTTAATAGAATCTTTATATTATCTTTTTTAAGTTCATATGCTTGGTTCATAACTTCACCATTAAAGACAAAATAAGAGGCCTCAACATCATTAATATTGTATTTAATTTTTAACCTTGTAATATGCTTTTGAAGATTAGATGCTTTAACTTTTTTCTTATGAAATTTTATCTTTAAGAGCTCTCTTTCCAGAATCATTTGGCTTAAATTACTCAAAACAAAATCGTCGTGATCTCGCCAAGTTTTCATGGCTGAAACAATATCCACATCATCCAACTTTGCAAATGTCTCCAAAGCCTCAAAATCAAGTGTCGATTTACTTACATTGTTTTGTAGAAAATAATTTAAATTTCGGCATCCCTCTAAATGAATTCCGTTTGACGTCAATTCTTTGGCTCTCATGAGCAATCTAATTAATAATTGCTCTGCCACCAAGCTTGTTTTGTGTAAATAAACTTGCCAATACATTAATCGTCTAGCAGTCAAAAATTTTTCAACTGAATATATCCCTTTTTCCTCAATCACGAGTTCATCATTCACGACATTCAACATAGTAATAAGTCGTTCACTATTTATATTTCCCTCCGCAACTCCGGTGTAAAAACTATCTCTTTTTAAATAATCTGCTCGATCCATGTCCAATTGACTAGAAATCAAATCATTTAAAAATTTGCGCGAATAGTCTCCTTTGAAAATTTTAATTGCTAACGACAACCTCCCATTAAACTCTACGTTTAATTGCTCCATAAAAAGTAATGACACCTCTTCGTGAGATACACCATTAACAAGGCTGTGTTCCATGGCATGACTAAATGGTCCGTGACCGATGTCATGCAATAAAATTGCTGTAAGAAGTCCACTTTCCTCTTCTTTAGTAATCAAAACACCCTTAAATCGTAAAATTCTGATAGCTTTTTGCATCAAAAACATACACCCTAGTGCATGATGAAATCTCGTATGGTGCGCACCTGGGTAAACCAAGTAAGATAAACCCATTTGAGTAATACGTCTTAACCTTTGAAAGTATCTATGTTCAATCAGATCAAAAATTAAAGCATTCGGAATAGTAATAAAACCGTAAATTGGGTCGTTAAATATTTTAAGTTTGTTGTTTGAAGTCAAATGATAACGATTAAGTTTTTACAAATATAATTATATGAACCAAATAAACGTCCTTTGGGTAGATGATGAAATTGATTTACTCAAACCCCACATACTATTTTTGCAACAAAAACAATATGAAGTAACCACATGTCTAAGTGGCACAGAAGCACTAGAGTTGATTACACAGACCAAATTTGATATCGTTTTCCTTGACGAAAACATGCCTGGACTAACTGGTCTTGAAACACTTTCTGAAATAAAAGAAAAAAATGCCAACCTACCAGTAGTCATGATTACCAAAAGTGAAGAAGAATATATCATGGAAGAAGCTATAGGCAGTAAAATAGCGGATTATCTCATTAAACCTGTTAACCCTCATCAAATATTACTAAGCCTTAAAAAAAATCTTGACCATTCTCGACTAATATCTGCTAAAACATCCTCTAGTTACCAGCAAGAATTTAGAAAAATTGCAATGGATATGTCCATGGTTAATGATTATCAAGAATGGATTGAGCTTTATCAAAAACTTATTTACTGGGAAATTGAGTTAGAAAATATTGAAGATACAGCCATGTTTGAAATTTTAGAATCTCAAAAAAGTGAAGCGAACCATCAATTTGGTAAATTCCTAGAAAAAAATTATTCAGACTGGTTTTTACCCAATGTAGATGCGCCAATTATGTCACATAATGTATTTGAAGAAAATGTTGTTCCTCACATAGATGGTGCTCAACCAATTTTATTTGTTGTCATTGATAATCTTAGATATGATCAGTGGAAAGTTTTAGAACCAATTATCAACAATTATTACAAGTTGGAAGATGAGTCTGCTTATTATAGTATACTTCCAACAGCAACGCAATATGCCAGAAACGCAATTTTTTCAGGGTTGATGCCAAGTGACATGGAACAACTACACCCACACTGGTGGAAAAATGATATCGATGAAGGGGGTAAAAATCAATATGAAAATGAATTTTTAGGTGCACAATTAAAACGATTGGGATTATCACACTTACAATATGAATATCATAAAATCACAAATTTAAAGGCAGGGAAAAAACTCGTAGAAAATTTTAAATCCAAAAAATCAAACGATTTAACGGTTATTGTATATAATTTCGTAGACATGCTATCTCATTCGAAAACTGAAATGGAGGTCATTAAAGAGCTGGCCTCAAATGATAAAGCCTACAGGTCTCTTACAGAAAGTTGGTTTAAGAATTCTCCTTTATTTGAAATAATCCAACAAGCTCAAGAATTCGGTTTTAAATTATTGTTAACAACTGATCACGGTACCATAAATGTAAAACATCCTTCTAAAGTAATTGGAGATCGAGATACAAGTCTTAATTTAAGATATAAAACTGGTCGTAGCTTAACCTATGAACACAAAGATGTTTTGGCAGTCAAACAGCCAAAGGACGTTCATTTACCTTCAATAGCCATGAGCAGTTCGTTTATTTTTGCTAAAAATGACATGTTTTTTGCATATCCCAACAACTACAATCATTATGTCAGCTATTACAGAAACACCTACCAACACGGTGGCGTTTCACTCGAAGAAGTAATCATCCCTTTCGCAGTCTTAATACCACGATAAAACACCACAAAACGCATAAATCATCGATAAAATGCATAATTTTATTGTTTATAAGAATCTTTTAGCGTATCATTGTAGTGTAAAAAGTGTATGAAAACGACTTATGAACTTGAAACAATTAAGGAAGTTGCTCAATTACTCCTTGAAACAGTAAATAGCAAAACCATTTTGTTTTATGGTGATATGGGAGTAGGTAAAACCACGTTAATTAAGGCTTTAGTAAGTGAGTTAGGTGGTGGTCAAGTATCGAGTCCTACATTTTCAATTGTCAATGAATACGCTATAAAAAATGGATTAGTTTATCATTTTGATTTTTACAGAATTAATGAGATCCATGAAGTCTATGACATTGGAATAGAGGATTACCTAGATTCAAAACAATGGATATTCATTGAGTGGCCAGAAAAAATACGTGAAATACTGCCTTTAAAGTCAGATATTTCTTACATAAAATTAAATAAAAATGGCTCAAGAACCTTAAATATTGAGCCTTTTGAAGAAAATATTGATTAAAAATCATAAAAAAAGTAATAATTAAACAAAACAAAACCCAAATAATAATCGATATACTACGGGAAAACCGTAGCTCGTAAGCCTTGTAAACAAAGGGATTTAACATTTTATTAACATTTAAAAAATACTCCTGAATGTATCTTTGTAATAGTTAATTAATGAATTAAAATCCCTTAAATTATGAAAACTAAAAAATTAGTACTTGCGATTGCGATTTTTGGTGGAGTTTTGTTTACAGCTGAAGCTGCAGACATAATCAATTTAAATGAGCAACTTACAACAGAAATTGACAAAAGAAAAGTCAGGATTCCAGGACAAGACCGCTAAAGGAGAGTTAGTAGTCGGGAGTATCATCGCGACGATTATTGCGATTACTCCTTATTTATTCCAACTATGGGAAGGTGTTCCAGATACAAAAACCTGGGACACCTTTTTTGGTTTATATTCAAGTAATTACTACGACACTGTTCAAGTTTTAATGTGGACACTTTTGGGAAAAATAGTTCCCTTTATATTATTACTACTATGGATGTTTACATGCCGTCATTGGTGGTATCACGCCTTAATAGTGCCTATTGCCATGTATACGTTTCAAATAGTAGAAGTGATAAATGACGAGGTAGTTTTCACGGAGGAAGTTGACTTTTTATTTTTATTACCCATTCTCGCTGTTGTTATTCCTTCAATCTATTTAATTAGAGCTCAAATGTTCAATAAAATTACAAATGTTGATAAGTCAATGGAGGAACTCGAGGCAGAATTTAAGATAAAACCCAAGAGTTTTATGGGGAAATTAAACGACTATTTCTAATAATAATAGCTGCTTCGACTTTAAATATTTTCTTTACACCAATCCTTGTTTCCTTCATGTTCAAATTTATTCGTAATTTGCTTCAATAAGTAAAGTTATATGAGTAAATCTAGATCACCTTTTACAAAATCACAATTATTACCTCAAGAAGAGCGTTTGGAGGTGTTAAAACAAAAAGGAAATCTTTTTATTGGAATTCCCAAAGAAACTGCTTTTCAAGAGAAACGTGTTTGTTTAGCCCCTGACGCAGTTTCCGCACTCGTACATAATGGACACCGTGTTCTATTAGAATCGGGAGCAGGTATTGGCGCTAGTTTTAGTGACAAAGATTACAGTGAGGCCGGTGCTGAAATCACAAAAGACACAACAAAAGTTTTTTCCTGTCCAATTATCTTAAAGATTGAACCACCCTCCACTGACGAAATTGAACTTATCAACCCTCAAGCCATACTCATTTCGGCATTACAATTAAAAACACAAGCAAAATCTTACTTTGAAACTTTAGCCTCAAAACGTATTACTGCTTTAGCCTTCGAATTTATTCGTGATGAAGACGGTGCATATCCTGTGGTAAGACAATTAAGTGAAATTGCAGGAAATGCTTCTGTTTTAATCGCTGCTGAATTATTGTCTAATGTCAATAATGGCAACGGATTAATGTTCGGCAATATTAGTGGCGTTCCCCCAACAGAAGTTGTTATTATTGGTGCTGGAACTGTAGGTGAGTTCGCCGTAAGATCTGCACTAGGTATAGGTGCAAATGTGAGAGTTTTTGATAATTCAATTACAAAATTGAGAAATCTACAAGCAAAACTTGGTAGAACAATTTATACCTCCACTATGCAGCCAAAAAATTTATTAAAAGCGTTAAAACGATGTGATGTGGCAATCGGTGCAGTTCGTGGAAAAAACCGCTCTCCTATTCTAGTAAGTGAATTTATGGTAGAGAATATGAAGCCAGGTTCTGTGATTATTGATGTAAGTATTGATATGGGTGGATGTTTCGAAACAAGTGATATTACGAATCACAATCATCCCACTTTTGAAAAACATGGTGTCATCCACTATTGTGTTCCAAATATTCCTGCAAGATATTCGAGAACTGCGTCTGTATCCATAAGCAATATTTTTACTCCTTATCTTTTAGAGATTGGAGAACATGGCGGTTTAGAAAATGCTCTTAGATTTGACCGAGGTTTAAAAAATGGATTGTATTTTTACCATGGAATTTTAACAAACAAATCTGTTGCCGACTGGTTTGATTTAGACTTTAATGACGCTAATCTATTGATTTTTTAAAGCAGTATGAAATTTATACATCGTCTTGGCTACTATCTGGGTGGCTTTTCAATTGGATTAATATTTTTGGCTTTCTTTTTAAGTGGCAAGCGTGCTTCATGTGACTATGGCCCTGATGCCCGTGTCCTTAAAAATATTGGGCAAAAAAAAATAATGTTTTCTAAAAATGTAAAATTAATGATGGTTAAAGAAGCCATTGACTCCACAAAAATCTATCATATATTAAAAACAGGTGATGTCAATTTTTCTGAGAGTAATACGTCACTTGAGACTTGTAAAATTTACATGATTTATAAAACTATTGATGGTAAACAAATTAAATTATTAGTTGAAAATTGTGACGATATTGCTACTGTAAATACAATGTTCATAAAATAAAAAGCACCTTGATTGGAACAGGTGCTTTTTGTTTATAGTAAAATGTGATGTTAATAAAGGATTATTTTTTTTGTCTGTGTTTTTTGATTGCTAGTGACTGATAAAAGATACAAACCACTACTGAAATCTGACATATTTAACTTTAGATTTACTTTTTGCCCAGTATTTCCCTGAAGTTTTTTATTAAACAACAATGAACCTGTAACACTGTAAACATTGAAATTTGATATGTTTTGAAGTTCTTGAAAATCAATGTTTAGTATTCTTGGGTTTCCAAAATCGTGATAAACTTTAAATGATTTTTTTGTGTCGTTAACAGCAACATCAGTTGTACTTAATGCAAAATTAGAGCCATTTATGTATTCTTCTAAATTTGTATATCCTTCCTCATTTAATACATTTCGATCATTAGGATTATTTAGGTCCAAACTATTAGCAATTTCCCAAGAATCTGGCATTCCATCATTATCGCTATCTAACAACGCCGCTTCAGAGTTTAAAACGGGAAAACCACCCACTTGTGACTGTGAATCAATAATTAAAGCTGATGTATTACTATATTGACTAATAATTCGATTATCTACTGCATCTCTGGAAGGTAAAATTGCTCCAGAATTTTCTATGATATCAACAACAGCTTCGTTTACGTTATCGGCAATTATGCCTGAATCCAATGGTGGATTTTCTTGCTGAAATGGTGAAAAAGAACCATCTAACTCGGATAAAGAAGAAATATCTGAATCGTTACCTGACGTATACGCTTTCGTTTGTGACGCAAAAAAACCAGGAGCCGTATAATAATCAGCCATATATTGAGATAATACAATAGGATTACCTTGTTTAAAATAACTATTTATCAATGAAAATTTATTTGCTGTTCCTATGGCTGTTGTATATTTCATATTGTAGACAACATTGTTTATCATTTCAAAAGATGAACCTCCCTCCGATCTGATATTATGCTCCCAATTACTCGAAAATAAATTTTTATACAAGGTGATATTAGTTGCATTGTTACTAATTTTGAATCCTTCAGAATTATTCCCTAAGTCATTATGACTAGCATACAATGCTTCAGAAAAAATACAATATTGAAAGGTAACATTCTCCACGCCATCCGCTTCACTAGCACCACCATAAATTTCAACAATTTCATCAATTGACCAACTCAAAGAGCAATGATCAAAAATTACATTCCTTGTACCTCCTGAATTACCAAGAATTCTAATTACGTCTTTATCTTCAGAATCAACTCCTACTATGTTACCTTCGGCATCTTTAAATCCATTATCTCCCAATCTAAACCGAAGATGACGCACTATGACATCGGATGTTTTAATTATAAAGCTTGCATTATTAATACAAATACCATCTCCGGGAGCTGTTTGTCCTGCAATGGTCAAATTACCTTGAGTAACGATTAAATCAGATTCTAATTCAATATTTCCACTAATTTCAAATATAATAGTTCGTGCACCCTCTGCAGAACACGCCTCTCTGAAGCTGCCTGGGCCGTTATCATTTAAATTGATGACTTTATAAACATCACCTCCTCTTCCTCCAGATGAAAATTTTCCAAATCCTTCTGCCTCGGGAAAAGCAACAGTTTGTGCTGTTAAAAATGTTGCTGGTAGTATTAGAAGGATTGCGACTAATAACACTAGATTAGAGTATAAACTTTTCATAATTTGTAGATTTAGGGTATTCGTTATTTTTACGTTTAAGAAAATTAACAAATATTAGTAAGTAATCAATTATCAACAAGCTGCTTTTCGATGAATTTCATTCAAAAAGTAGGAATTTACTGTAATATTTATACATTTAAAAGTATTTATTATACTTTTTAACGATTATTAAAAAATTAATCAAACAAACAGAAAAGACTGAGTAAAAAATAATTTACTTCAAAACCAATGTAAGAAATGAGAAACTTGACGATGAAATTATCTTATTACAATTCGTTTGTATTGTAAAATATTTTCGCTATCCTGAAAACTTAAAATATAAACTCCAGAACTCATTCTTTCCGTATTTATGGTCTTGACAGTAGGAATCATAGCATTACTATCAAAGGTTTCGGTGAACATTAATTTTCCTGCTATATCATGTAAGGTCATTTGAGACTGACCAGTCCACCCAATAAGTTTGATATTAAGAATTGTTGATGATGTTCGGTAATTGTAATAAATATTGAAGGATTTTTCAGGTTCTTCCTCCTCTAAAGTCTCTTGACAGGTTTGAACGTTAACCATAACATCATCAGCATCTGAATCTAATGAATTTGATGCAACCACAGAATACGATGTGTTTTCAGTCGGACTTACGGTAATACTCTTTGAAGTCTCACCAGTATTCCAATAATAATTTTCAGCTCCTGATCCATTTGCTGTCAATGTAATTGTTTCTCCTTGGCAAATGAACAAATCTTCACCAGCATCGACTTCAACTTGTTCAACTACACTTACCGTTACATCTTTGACATCATAACAGTTATTAATGTATCCTGTAACTACATAAGTAGTCGTAGTATTAGGGCTAACAGCGATGTTTGGTTGTGTTGCTCCATTACTCCATTCGTAATTATTCGCACCAGATGCCGATAAAGTAATGTAATTTCCAGCTAACACAGAGCTATCAGCAGTAAGGGTGATTTCAGGATTTATACCAACGTCTACAATTACCTCATCCGAATTGCTTATTGAACCACTATAAGCAATCACTGTATACGCAGTAGTTTGATTTGGGCTCACCTCAATAGTTTGAGTTGTTTCTCCTGTACTCCAAAGGTAAGAATCTCCTCCACTTGCTGATAGTGTTGCAGTATCTCCTTGACAAATAGTCACATCATCGCCAGCATCAGCGTTAATAGAAAGTTCATCAACAAACACAATGACTACATCTGTAGCCCCACAGTTATTTATTATAACCTCGACACTATATTCTGTTGTCGTTAATGGACTGACCGAAATACTCGGTGTTGTCTCACCTGTATTCCAAATGTAGCTCTCTCCTCCTGTCGCAGTAATAACTACAGTTTCTCCCTCAGTGATTGTTAAATCACTCCCCGCGTTTGGAGTTGGTGTCTCATTAACTACCACCTCTATCTCATCAGTGTCAGAACATCCATTGTTAAAAACCTCTACAGAGTAAGTCGTTGTCGTATCAGGTGACACCTCAATGCTCTGTGTAGTCTCTCCCGTATTCCATTGATAACTTGAGCCTCCTTCAGCCGTTAAGGTCGCCGTAGATCCTTGACAGATTTCCGTATCATCTCCAGCATTAGCAGTTGGTATATCATTAACTACTACCTCAACTTCATCTATATCAGAGTTATTTTCAGCTGCATTAAAAACCTCTACTGAATAAGTCGTTGTCATTTCAGGTGATACCTCA
>CAJQLB010000045.1 GCA_905479065.1 uncultured Flavobacteriaceae bacterium
AGGTAGCGGTTGCTCTTTTAATGCCTTTTAATACTAATTCAGCACATTCATTTGCGTCTTTTTCATTATCGCAGAAATAGAAAGAGTCTGGTTTTACCTTTGTTTTTATGTTCGGATGGTTCTTTAAAAAACCATTCCATAAATTCACTTCCGATGCTGTATTTTTATTGATATTAGCCATGTTTTATAAAGCGTTATAGTTATTAAAAAAGAAAATAAGACGGACTAACACTGAAGGTTGTTTGATTTAATAAAAGTTTCGAGTTTATTGATTATTTGAACCGTGCTTGTTATTTTATTTTTTCAAATGTAACGCTATCATTTACTAAAAAGTCACTTACTCAATATCTATATTAAATGCAGTATGGAGTCTCTTGTGATAAGTATGGTTAAATATTATAAAATTTCTTTTGGAATAATCCTTCTTGTCCAAGTGTTTAAACGTTTAAAATTATTTACCTCAGAGTCAGGATTAAATTCTAAGGTTGTTTCCCACGAATTTTCGGGTAGAAACTCTTCCTCCATGCCTTCTAAAACACCACTAGATATTTTTTGAGAGTTGATAATCACAATACATTCGGTATTTAAATTAGCACTTCTAGGATCAAGATTAAACGTCCCAATTACAGTAATTTCACCATCTATTACCATGGATTTGGCATGTAATCCAAATATTGGCTTGTAATTTAATTTTTCTTGAAGTTCTCCTGTCATAATCTTTATACGCGCCGCAGCATCTGGGCGAAATTCAAATATTCTAACACCGGTATTGAGTAATGTTTTTCTATCCCTTTGATAGCCACTGAAGGCCTCTATATTGTCTGTCGATGCTAAGCTGTTGGTCATTATTCTAATCTTTACACCGCGATCTACAGCATCCTTAAACAGATTTTGAGACAATGAGGAAGTAATTAAATATGGCGTTTGTATATCTAAAGACGATTTGGCATTTTTAATTAAATGAATCAAGGCATCTGTTGAAATACCACCTCCAGACAAACCACTGTTATCATCATTTTTTCCAGGATTATCAGAAATAAATTGTACATCATCTAACCAAACCAAGCCACCTGATGTTTTAATACTATTAAACGTTGTTGGCAGTGTTGTAATACGTTCTCTTATTTGAGGCCAAAAATTATCTGGATTACAGGCATACTCATGAAGTTTGTCAAATTGATTTTGTGAGGTAGTGTTTTCGGGAACATCTTTGATAAAACTTGAGACATCTTGACTCAATGGACTTGTCCAAAATTGATCAAAAGATGCCGATACGGTTGTTGACGCTTTTCCTAATAGTAGAACATCTCTATCTCTAAAATTATACTCATGGTCATAGTCAAAATATTCATCTGCAATATTTCTTCCACCTGTAATGACCACTTGCCCATCCACGATAAATGTTTTGTTGTGCATTCGTTGATTTGCCGATCTAAAATTGGTAGTAAATTTCTGTATTTTGCCAAAAATATTTTTACCTAAATTAACTCCAGGATTATAAATTTTCACTGTGATGTTTTTATGTGAAGCAAACGTTAAGATGTCCTGAATATCTGCATCTACCATAATATCATCAACAATAATTCTAATATTTACTCCCCGATCTGCAGCCCTAACTAAATAATCACATGCAATAAGTCCAATATTATCCATTGAAAAAATAAAGTATTGAATATCGATTGTTTTTTCAGCATGTTCACTTAACCAAGCTCTGGCAACCATGGAACCGCTTCCATCCTCCAAGACATAAACACCAGTTTTAGTTGCCATTTGCTCTGCAATATCCTCGAGCTCCTTGGATAATGTTGTTGTGTCATTGCTATGAATATTTGAACAAAAATCTGTTTCTTGGATTGATTCCTGTGCCATATTGCAGGAACTTAACACAAACACTATTAAAATGAAGCGATAATTCATTGTTTTTTGATTTGTCTTTAATTAGTTAAAGTTCTTTAACTTCAATATTTCTCCAACTTACTTTTACATTTCCGCCACTGTGAATTTGTAATATTATGCCTCCTTCTCCTTGTCCTATCTTTTGATCTTCGATTTGAATCATCTGAGTTCCATTAAGCCAAGAAGTTAATTTAGCATCTTGCATTTTTATTTTCATTTTATTCCATTCCCTTTCTTTCAATATGTGCTCTTTATCAGGCGTAGGTTTTATGAGCCAACCACGCCCATATGATTCGTAGACTCCACCGGTATGTTTACCCACTGGAGCAACTTCTACTTGCCAACCATTAACCTTTGTACCGTCAACAGTAGATCTGACAAAGACACCACTGTTACCGTTGCTATTTTGTTTGAATTCTAATGTCAATATGAAATCTTTATAATTCTTTACTGTACCTAGATAACCGTATTCTTTGTCATCGCCACTTTCGCATATTAAGAGTCCTTCCTCAACATACCACTTTTCTGTCCCGTAAATATGCCACCCATCTAAATTTTTTCCATTAAACAGAGAGGAACTCTGTCCAAAAGATAGAGTAGGTATTAAAAAACTACTTACAATTGTCAATAAAAGATATTTCATATTACGTGTTGTTATATATTCATTACGAACGTTCTTATAAATGCCTGTTTTTCTGATTTTATTTGCTTTAACAAGGCGTTATAATTTTA
Organism: uncultured Flavobacteriaceae bacterium; assembly: GCA_905479065.1. Taxonomy (GTDB): domain Bacteria; phylum Bacteroidota; class Bacteroidia; order Flavobacteriales; family Flavobacteriaceae; genus CAJQLB01. Next base: position 2,629 of record CAJQLB010000045.1, read on the forward strand.
GTGGTCATGCCACTAATTATTTTAATATGTAAGTCGTTAAAACATAAAAATAAATTCTGTATAAACTTTAGTGTTTTACAATCAATTTCTTTGTAATTGTCCCTAGATTATTTTTTATTTTAATATAATAAATACCACTGTTTAAATTCTTGACACTAAACTGTAATTTACTAGATGAGGTTGTTACAATATCTACATTTAATCGTTTTCCTATAATATCATAAACGGTTAGATTAGAAATATGATTAAAACTTTGAATAGTGACTAAATCATTTGTTGGGTTTGGAAATAGTAATACGTTTTTAAATGTTGTTTTATTCAAATCTAAAATATTAGGAACTTCTTTTAATTCCCATTGCGCACTTTCCCAACTTGCGTTAATGGAACTGTGCTCTGCATATCCCAAATTATTTTCAATATTCATGTATTGATTCGAAGTAGATGTATTTAGAAACTTATTATGTGTGCCGTTAACTGTTCTTTTTTCCCAAATCGAACTTGGTGAATCTAAGGCTATCGGTGTACATTCCAATGAGCCAGTTTGGTTTTCCATATGTATTTTGTCTCCTGAGAATGCATTTTCCAAATAGTAATAGCCATTCCCAGCAATTATTAGTTTCCATTTGAAATTATCATTACTTGTTTCTGAACTATACTTAACGACACTTCCATCTTGATATAAATAATTATTATTAAACCTATTCTTTATATAATATAGTTTTTGATCCTCTAAACTTTCAATATTATCCATAAGTGTTACAGCATCACTTACTTGATAATTTATTAAGTGATCTCTTGATTCATTTAGTATGTTTTGAATGTCAGGCACATTTGAATGTATTTTTCTTAACTGAAATAAACGATAGATTTGTTGAAGTTCATATTCAGTATAATTCACGCCTAATTTGGTTTGAAGATTAGTTAACATTTTAAATCCAAATTCATAAGTGGGCTCATACATTGTTCCTTCTCCAAAATCATTCCAGGTAACTAATTGTAATGCGTCTATTGAATTTTTATTCTGTATGGCCAAGTCAAGTGTTTGGTTCAATAGTGTTCCGTTGTTATGGTCTAGATAAAAAAGATTATTTCCCCAACCTCCTTCTTCATAGAAATCTTTAAAACCAGGATAAGCGCAACCCATAGCAAAATTTAATGAAGAGGCTGTTGATTGATAGAATGATTGGTTGGCTGAAAGTCCATTTTCTAACACCCAATCATAGCCTCCACTAGCACCATTGCCAACACTATTTATTGACCAGTATAAGGGAAGAAATACAACATCTTCACCTGCTGCTGTCAAAGCGTAATTCCAATTTGATTCACCAAAAACTTCTATGGGACCAAATACACCGAAAAGAGGCTTTCCTGAATCAGTTCGTATAAAATTACCTTTTGAAAAATAATTATTTTTCAGATACTCTATGTTGATATAGACATAATCAACAGGATTTAAGTTGTTTTCGGTTCCAACAAACCTGTCTTCCATGATAACGCTAAAATCCATACCAAGTGCACCTGACTCGGTAACAATAGCGTTGGAATTTTCAAGTAATAAATTGATATCTCCATTGGTTCCTACTTCTCCATACCAATTAATCAAAACACCGTCAATTCCACTATATTTCATCAGTAAAAGATGGTATTCAATAACATTCGGGTCTTGGCTGTCATATGGACCAATCAATGGGTAATAATGGGAAGCAATCTCTCGTTTATCTATAATGTTGTCAACAATTACATTGGGGTCTTTATTAGCCATTGTCCAATGAATTCCCCAATTGGTGTTGTAATCTGGAGAATCGAACCAAGGCATATAATGCATATAGACTAGTTTGTCGAATGTTTCAGTCCCTTGCGAAAAAGCAGTATGAATACATCCTACAATAAATAATATAGAGCAATACTTTAAAAAGACTTTACTCATGATTTTTTAATTAAAATAATGGTTTGTAAATGATTATTGTGTAACAATCAGTTGTGGTTTTTTTTGACGTATACGCAAGTTAATTAATTCGATTGAATTTCCTTAAAGAAATTGCCAAAGCAATTTTATTAAATACGTCTAATTTGGCTAGCCTTTTAAATAAGTAATGATATCTTTTTTGTAGGTTCTACTGATGGGAATCTGAGAGCCCTCAACTTTAATAAATTCATTATTGTAGCTACTTACTTTCTGTGAATTCACAATAAATGATCTATGTATCCTTTTAAAATATGGTGGCAGACGACTAATTATTTTACTAATTCTTTCTTTTGTAACTATTTCATCGTCTAAGGTTACTACTTTAATATAATCTGAAAGGCTTTCAATATATAGGATATTTGATAGAAAGATAGAATGATTTACTCGATTGTATCGAATAACTATCTTTTCAGCTGATCCTTCTGAGCTAGCTTTTTTTGTATTCTTTAAAGATTTTATAATGGTTTCTTTCTCACTAAGCTTTTGAATAATTTCAATGATTACCTTAACTAAAACTAGTAGGTACATTGTCAAGCTTAGGTTACCAATATTTAGAGAATGTAAAGATGGGTTACCAAATTGAAAAGAAGTAAATATAATAAGGGCAATAAAAATGACAAGATATTGTAGATAAAGAGAAATGATTATGGTGTAAATAGAATATAAAACAAATAAGCCATTTTCCCCCCTTAATAGAAATTCTGGAATTAATTTATTGTTCACATAATAAGATGTCCCAATTACAACGGGTAAAAGGGAGGTAATAAAGTAAAATACTTTACCAAAAGAATGGCCCTTACTAACAAAAAAAGCAAATAATAATAGTCCAGCAAAAACCCAATACCAAGCCGTCTTTAAAAATCTAATAATTTTAAGAGTCATAAGTCAAAACTAAGAAATTAAAGTAGTTTTCAAGTAAATTATCGATAGATTACCTCCTTCGATACGGATTCTACCTTGATTGTAAGCAGCTTTTCAGTTTATCTTTGAGATGTTAATTTATTTATGAATCTGGAGATAAATACATCTCTTTAAAAATTAGAATTATGTTTGATATATTTTCACAAGGAGGTCCCTTATTTATGGGAATCCTTACACTTATTTTACTTTCTCTTATTGCTGTTTTTGTGGTATCTATTATTAAGAAAAGAGACGAGAAACAACTTCTGCTAACAATTCAATGGTTAAAATCATTAGGAGCTTTGGGTTTGGTTGTTGGAGTACTTGGTCAGTTAATAGGATTGTTTAGTGCATTTTCAGTAATTGAAACTTCACAAGGAATTTCACCAACTATGTTAGTAAGTGGGCTTAAAATTTCGTTAATAACCACACTTTATGGTCTAATAATTTACATTACTTATATCCTATTCTCAATGATTTTGAAGCGAGTTAAGTAAAATTATTTTTATGAAGTTTATCATTTTTGTCAACTTCTGAAAACCTAGAAGTATTTTCAGAGGTTGGTGAAAATAACTAATTTCTTATAGCCATTGTGATTTGGTCGTATTTTTCTTTTTTCAAGTCTATTTATTCATCTTTTTTTCTAGAGATAAAATAATAAATGAAAATAGAATTTCTATTATTCCGCCAATGAATCCAATTAAGTAAAATGGGGTATTAAAAAGAAATCCGCCAACTCCTGACAAAATTAATACTGTCCCAAAAATCCAGTAAACCTGCATTCCATAAATTGAAGAAAAGATAAAGTATCGTCCACCAATAATTAAGATCATGATTGAAAAAAACCAATTAGGACGAATCTGTAGTGATAAAAAGGCTATAAATAGTCCAATAAATAATAAAAAGGTACTTTCCAATGCAAGATGTGACAATGGGTTCCCTTTTTTATGTTTCCCAGACCCTTTCAAAGCCTTAGAAATTAAAATTCCTAGAGGATGAATGAGCATCCCTCCAAAAAAGAAAACCATCACACTAATTTGTTTTGTGCTAAGTAATGCAATAATTCCAGCGGTTAGCCATACAACTCCAGATGCAAAAGCCCCTGGGGCACCACCAAAATAGGAATTACGCATGTCTTCTTGTGCTTCTTTAAATTTCATTAGACCTTTTTATTAGTTTTTTTAATCGTTTTAAGAATAGCAATAAATTCAACACCTTAAGCTCACTTTATTGATAAACAATTACTGCTCATAGATGTACCAAATTATTTTTTAATTCGATTATATTTTTTTAGTGTTTTTATTAGCAAATCATGAGGAAGTGCATATGCGGTATTTCCATTTATTCCTTCCATTGTTTCAGCTGCTACCATTGCATTAATAATTGCTTCTTCAACAGCTTGCACAGTGGCCTCGAAAATTGGTGTAATCTGATCATTCGATATTGATTTCACAGTCGATGTTTCATCTCGATTAAATGCGTTTTCATTCGCAGTTGAGAACGCTAAAAAAATATCTCCTGAACCATTACTTCCTCTTCCGCCTACAATTCCAATTCCTAAAGGGATTCTTTGTGCAATTCTTTTTAATTGATGTGGTAAAAGCGGCGCGTCTGTTGCAACAACTACTATTATTGAACCATCACCCTCTTGTCTTCTTGATTTTGGAGGAGCTTTGTAGTTATAATTTAAAGTATCTTTTAATTCTATTCCAACAGGAACACCAGCGATTGATAAGTTTCTTTTTGCACCAAAATTTGATTGAACAATTGCTCCAACTGTATAGGTAGCCTCTTTAATTTTAATTACTCTAGATGAAGTTCCTGTACCCCCTTTAAACCCTAAACACATCATTCCTGTTCCTCCACCAACATTTCCCTCTGCTATTTTTCCACTTGAAGAATTTTCGATAGCCTCTAAAACGTGCTTTTCTTTTACATGAAATCCATAAATATCATTAAGAAATCCATCATAAGTTTCTGCTACTACTGGATAGGTATACCACCAGTTCTCTCCACTATACCAATCTGTATCAACAAACCATTTCAGTACCGCTTGTCTTACTGTACCAACACTATTAGTGTTTGTAATCATGACTGGTGTTTCTAAGAAACCTGATTCTGTTACCCATGTTGTACCTGTCATTTCTCCATTTCCATTAAGACTATACCAGTTAGCATAAACAGGGCTAAATTTTTTGGCTTTTCCTCTTGGGAATATTGCTGTCACCCCAGTTCTTACAGGTCCTTTACCAATGATGTTTTCTCCGTTTCCAGAAATAATTGTGCTGTATCCAACCTCTACACCTTTCACATCAGTAATGGCATTGAATTCTCCCGTTACGCCAACAAATGGAACACCTAAATCTCTTGCTCTTGGTTTTTGTCCGTAGGATTGAGAGTACATTAGGCAAACTAAAAAAACTATAAATATTCTTTTCATATTGATTAATTTTTAATGTAAATAACGTTCGTTTACAACGAATTTAATGATTATGCTAAAGGTATTACATTATTTCACAGGTAATTAGAGACCTTTTGGTAATGTCAATTCCCCCATTTAATGGCTTGCTATTGCTCATCTTATTCAAATAATGATATTCTATTTTTCAGGATTTAACCAAAGTAACTGTGCTCAATTTCTATAGTATTTTTTAATCCAGTGTTGTGTTAGCAATTCTGCAATTAGCTCATTAACACTAATTAACAAAATTAAATAATTAGTAACTGTACTAGATTGTATATTTGCACGTTCAAAGGAGATATGGCCTCATATTTATTGCTTGTCAATAAATTCATCTCTTTTACAAAATTATTTATTATTTAAAAAAAACATCAAGGCTTTGAAACAAAATAAAAGTAAAAGCCTTGTTTAAAAATGGTCAAATTATTTTTGTCTGCCATTTTTGTTCATTTCGATAACGTATGTGCATATTAACTTAATATTAAAACAATGAAAAAATATCTTTTAAGTATTGTATTTGGTGGTGTTCTTCTTGTAGGGTGTAATGCTACTAAAACCATAGGAGGAAAATCTAAAAAAAAGTCTGCAATAAACGTACCTATTGCGACTTCTCTTGATATAACAAAAGCTGCAAGCGATCTCGTACCAGTGACAATCAACCCCGGGAGATTTTCTCGTGAAACGGTAACGTATAGATTGCCAAAAGTAGTCCCCGGAACTTATTCAGTCAGTGATTTTGGAAAATACATTCAAGACTTTAAGGCGTTTGATTATAAAGGGACTGAGTTATCTGTGAATCAACTAGATGTTAATACATGGATTATTAATAATGCCAAGGAATTAGATTATATAACCTATAACGTAAACGACACATATGATATCGAAGTTAGAGGTGGTATGGGTAATGACACGCCTTTTTCTCCTAGCGGAACAAATATTGAACCGAATAACTATGTCCTCAACTTACATGGATTTATTGGGTATTTTGATTCTTTAAAAAATAATGAATATCAGCTATCTATAACTGCACCTGTAAATTTTAAGAAAAGCACAGCATTACCGCAATTAACCAGTCAAGTGAGCAAAGATGGTAGTACCGAAGTTTCTACTTATTTTGCACCACGTTACTTCGATATTACTGATAACCCAATGTTTTATGGAGATCTGAGTATTGAAGAGTTTATCGTTGGTGACATAAAAATTGTTTTAAGTGTATACTCACCAAATAAAGTACATACTGCACAGTCTTTTAAAAAGACTATAGAAACCATGATGAAGGCACAAAAGGTGTATTTGGGTGATATTAATAGTACCGCCAGATATGATATTTATTTATATCTATCTGAGATGAAAGAAACCTCTCCTAAAGGTTTTGGCGCATTAGAGCATCACACTTCTACTGTTGTGGTGTTACCAGAGATGCTGCCACAAGAGAGTCTTTCACAATCAATGGAAGACGTTGTCTCTCATGAGTTTTTTCATATTATAACGCCTCTAAGTGTTCATTCTGAAGATGTACATTATTTCGATTATAATAATCCAACCTTTTCTAAACATTTGTGGATGTACGAAGGGGTAACAGAATATTTCGCAAATCTATTTAAGGTGGATCAAGGTTTGGCCAATGAACAAGAGTTTTATGATGCAATTATAGGTAAAGTAAACGGTTCATTAGCGATGGATGATTCTATGAGTTTTACAAAAATGAGTGAAAATATATTAGATGACCCCTATAAAAATCAATATCTAAATGTTTACCAAAAAGGAGCTTTAATAGGGATGTGCATTGATATTTTAATACGAGAAGAAAGTAATGGGAATAGAGGTGTTTTGTCCTTAATGAAAGAATTGTCTCATAAATATGGTAATAATAAACCATTTAATGATGACACCTTAATAGAAGAAATTATTACCATGACTTACCCGTCTGTTGAAAAATTCTTCAACACCCATGTCATTGGTAATACCCCAATAA
>CAJQLB010000046.1 GCA_905479065.1 uncultured Flavobacteriaceae bacterium
AGCTAAAAAGGAATGACATAACTATCGATTCCTCCAAAAGAAAGGCGTAAACAAAATAAGAACTGTAAAGAGTTCTAAACGACCAATAAGCATTAAAAAAGAACACCACCATTTACCAATTGTTGGCATACTGTAAAAATTAGCAGTTGGGCCAAAATCACCTAGTGCTGGTCCAACATTTCCTAAGCTCGAGGCAGCAACGCCAATAGCCGATTCGAAATCAAGTCCTATCATTGAAAATCCTAAAGCACCAATAATAAAAGAAAGCATGTATAAAATAAAAAATGCAAGTACATTGAACACAATTTTTTCAGATATGGCTTTTTTATTGTAACGCACTGGTAATATCGCGTTTGGATGTAAGGTTCGCTTAAATTCTAAAAATCCATTTTTTATCATTAACAGGTGTCGAACGACCTTTACACCACCAGAAGTACTTCCAGAGGAACCTCCTAAAAACATAATACCAAAAAAGAAAACAAGTAAAAAGGGAGTCCATAATGTGAAATCTGCACTTACAAACCCAGTCGTAGTAACTATAGCCAAGACCTGAAACAAGGCATGACGAAATGAACTTTCAGCAAGGCCCCACACCATGGGGTGAGCTACCGAAGAGATGTTTGTGTCTGTGTAGAGATAGATAATCACTCCAGCGATAAAGGTAAAAATCAGGATAAATCTAAAATACAAGTTAAACTCTTCATCTTGAAAAATCTTCTGTACCTTCCCTTTAAACGCAAAATAACTCAAGACAAAATTTGTTCCAGCTAAAAACATAAACATCATAACGATGTACTGAATGATAGGATGTTCATTCCAAAATGCTAAACTGGTATTTTTTGTTGAAAAACCTCCCGTTGATAAAGTACTCATAGAGTGATTTATGGCATCAAAAAAAGACATCCCAGCCAAACTCAAAAGTATCGTTTCAGCAGCAGTATAACCAAAATAAATAAGCCAAAGACGCTTTGCCGTATCTGTTATTCGCGGGTGTAATTTATCAGCACTAGGGCCTGGTGCTTCAGCGGCAAATAATTGCATTCCACCAATGCCAAGTAAGGGTAAGATGGCTATTGCCAGAACAATGATACCCATACCACCAATCCAATGAGTTAAACTACGCCAAAACAATACCCCTTTTGGCAATATCTCAATATCATTCAAAATGGTAGATCCAGTTGTTGTATATCCTGAAATGGTCTCAAAAAAGGCGTTAGAAAAATTTGGTATTGAACCCGTCAAAAGGTAAGGTATTGTTCCTGATAACGCCATGACAAGCCACCCAAAAGTAACAACGATATACCCCTCACGTTTACCCATTTCTTTACTTGAACTCCTTGTGATTAACATCACTAACACACCTAAGGTCAATGCTATAAGACCAGCGACAGCTATTTGAAACGTCACTCCATCTTTGTAAAAAAAACTCATGAGAGATGCTAAAAGCATGAAACTCCCATTAAACGAGAGCAATAAACCCAAAAAATGAAAAATAATTTTATAATTCAGTTTCATTTGTGCTATTAAAAGAAAAAACGTTCTACTTTTTTAATTGATTGAGGCAAACAACAGACTACAATCCTATCCCCTGAACTAATTTTAAAATCTCCTAGAGCAATTATTCCGTCACCATTTCTAATAATTCCACCAATAATTGCAGATTTTGGGAAATTCAAATTTTTAATTAATTGATTACAAATTTTAGAAGTTGGCTTGACAATAAACTCTAGTAATTCAGCATTCATACTGTTCAATCGAGTCATTGCAACAACCTCTCCTTTTCTTATGTAACGAAAAATACTATTTGCAGCCAAAAGCTTTTTATTTATAATAGTATCTATTCCAATGGAATGTGACAACTCGAAATAATCAATGTTTTCAACCAATGCTACTGTTTTCTTTACGCCCTTAGATTTGGCCACCAAACAAGACATAATATTCGTTTCAGAATTACCTGTTACTGAGATAAAAGCATCCATATCCTGAATATTTTCTTCCTCTAAAAGTTCTACATTTCTACCATCACCATGAAGAACAAGAGCATTTGGTAAGTCATCTGCAAGCTCGAATGCCTTAATTTTATCCTTTTCAATAAGTTTGATATTAAATTTATTATCAGATAACCCTTGAGTGGTCTTGTATCCAATTCTACCCCCTCCCAAAATCATAACGTTTTTGATGTCTGTTCGGACTTTTCCTGTTAATTTACACAGCTCCTCATCCCCTCCCTTGGAGGTCATAAAAACGACACGATCTCCCTCTTTAAGTATGGTATCCCCTCGAGGTATGATTGTTAAATGTGAACCAAAACGTTGAATTGCAATTGGAATAAAATGAATCTCTGGCATTAATTTAGCAGCCTCTTTAATTGACTTTCCAACAAATTTAGCAGTCCGAGATAAATTTAATCCTAACATAGTTAAGGCTCCATCTTCAAAAGCATAGGTGTCATTAAATACGGATTGATTAAGGAGTAATTCAATTTCTGAAGCGGCTAAGGATTCGGGTGAAATAAGCTCATCAATACCAAATCTTGTAAAACCAACCTCCTCTTTCATATCAATAAATTCCGTATTTGAAATTCTTGCTATAGTTTGCTTTGCTCCAAGTTGTTTTGCCAAGACACAAGCAGTAATATTGGTTGTTTCAGATGATGTCACAGCAATGAACAACGCTGTGCTCTGAACACGCGATTCATTTAAAATTGAAATAGAGGTGGCATCACCTTTAATCACTTTTATATCCAAATGTGAATCTGCATTAATAAGGCTATCTTTTTTTGAATCAATGAGCGTAATTTCTTGTGATTCATAGGACAATAATTTCGCTAAATGAAACCCTACTTCACCCGCACCTGCAATAATGATTTTCATGTAATAAGCATGTTAAAAAGATGTGCAAATATAATTTAATTTTAGGGATTTGTTGTTGAAATCCATTTCTTTGCACCTTATTCTAATCTAGAAGCCTGTTTAAACCAATGTCTGAGAAAATAACTCCATATAAAGATAGCTCTCTAAGTAAAAAAGAACAAGTCACTCGAATGTTCGATACAATTTCAAAGGAATATGACGGATTAAATCGTGTTATATCTTTTGGTATTGATGTGTCTTGGCGAAAAAAAGTAGTCAATTTAATTGGACAAAATGAGCCTAATTCAATCTTAGATATTGCAACTGGCACAGGAGATCTTGCTATTAATCTAGCCAAAACATCGGCCCAAAAAATTATAGGTTTTGACATTAGTCCTGGCATGTTGGAAGTTGGAAAACAAAAAATACATGAAAGACAACTAGATAGCAAAATAGATATGGTTTTAGGTGACTCTGAAAAAATGCCTTTTGGTGATGATTCTTTTGATGCTATCACTGTTGCTTTTGGAATTAGAAATTTTGAAAACTTAGAATCTGGATTAAAAGAGATACTTCGTGTACTAAAGCCAAACGGAACTTTGGTAATTTTAGAAACATCCATACCAACAAAAACACCGTTTAGGCAAGGCTATGTTTTTTACACAAAATACATATTACCGTTAATCGGAAAATTATTTTCAAAAGACAAAGTTGCTTACTCCTATTTATGTGAGTCAGCATCAGTTTTTCCATATGGACAGGCCTTGAACAATATTTTACATAAAATTGGGTTTATAAATACTGAGGCATTGCCACAAACATTCGGTGTAGCGACCATTTACAAGGCGACAAAAAAATAATATGAAAAAGTCATTTTTTGTTTTATTATTTTTTGTTTTTTCGCAGTTATCTTTTGCTCAACTTTTTACGAAAGAAAAAATAAAAAATCAAGAAAATATTGACAAGATGAAATACTCTTGGGGTTATTATCTTGGATTTAATAACTATGACTTCAATTTTGACTACTATTCGGACTTAAAAGATATTCAAGTAGAAAAAACAGTAGGTTTTAATGTGGGATTAATTGGAAATATGCGAATCAATGACAACTTAGATCTGAGACTAGAACCAGGTCTCATAATCTCTCGCAGAAACATATCTTATGACGAAAGCTACTTTGAAAACTTAGATTTTAACGATTCTGATTTACTTAGAGAGGTTCGATCTACCTACATACATTTTCCTTTGTTATTAAAATTCTCATCAAATCGATTAAATAATATTAAGCCATTTGTTGTTGGTGGTTTCTCTGCAGCTTTAAACCTCTCTAGCAACGAGGAAAATCCAGATGATAACACTGTGGGACAATTCCGAACGAAACGGGGGATGTTCTTTTATGAAGTAGGAATTGGCATAGATTTATATCTATTTTGGTTTAAATTCACACCATCAATTCGAGGAGTTTTTGCCATAAATGATGAGCTTGTTAGAGATAACGACAATCTAAATAGTCCTTGGACCAGCAACATACAAACGATGAAAACCAGAGGGCTTTTCATTAATTTTACTTTTCAGTAAATCTCTTAGTAACGCCTTCTAAATTCGCTTAATAAAATTGAAGCAGCATTTGCTACATTGAGACTTTCAGTTTCTTGAACATCTCCAAAACGAGGAATTGCGACTCGTGTTGCTATTAGGCTTTCAACATCATGCTGAATACCATTAGCCTCATTTCCAAGTACGAGAATACCCTTTTTAGGCAAGTCCATTTCATAAATATTATCACCGTCCATAAATCCTCCAAAACTTAGTGAATTTTGATCTTTTAGAATACTTTTTAAATCTTTGTAAACAATGTTTACCCGAGCTATCGAACCCATGGTTGCCTGAACAACTTTTGGATTGTAACAATCAACCGTTTCATTACTACAGATTAAATCTTTCACCCCAAACCAATCACACAACCGTATGATCGTTCCTAAATTACCAGGGTCTCGAATATTATCTAAAGCAACAATTAATCTTTCAAAATCGAGGTGTTGCTCTTTTGGCATTTCAAATATGGCAAGAGCTTTGTTTGGATTTTTTAAAGCACTTATTTTATGAAGCTCATTGGCAGATATTATCGTTAGTAAATCATCCGAAACATTAAAATCTAACGTAGATGAGTATAAATGATTTAATTTGAAATTAGAAAGTAATAATTCATTGATAGTTTTGACACCTTCAGCAAAAAATAAGCGATGTATGAATCGAAATTTTTTCTGATTTAAGCTTTTTATTAATTTAATTTGACTTTTGCTGATCATTACAGAATTATTCTACATAAATAAACTAAAAAAATCTAATTTTGGATTAAGTTGCCACTATTTTATTTAAATCATTCGTTTAAAAGTAAAAAATGTATTTTTGAATCTGTGTAATCCTATATCAAGATACTGAATAAATTAATCTAGATTGAAAAAATCTCATAGTTACATATTATTTTTATTTATTCTAACCATCTTTTTAGGCTCGTGTAATGCCCTTAAGAGAGTTGGTGAAGACCAACAATTGTTAATTGAAAACACCATTTTAGTCGATGGAAAAAAAGAAAAATCTGAGACAATCACAAACCTCATTAATCAAATTCCCAATAACAAACTTCTAAGCTTTCCATTGCGCCTGCACATTTACAATCTTGCACGGCCAAATCGGGATTCTCTTTTTGACGCTTGGTTAGCTTCTCACCCAAAAAAAGAAAAACGCCTTGTAAAACGCTACTCCAAAAAACAACTAAATAAATTAAAACAATCATCATTAGACTTTAATAGTTGGCTCAAAAAAACAGGAGAGCAACCAATAATCATCGATACCTCAAAAACAAACCGCACAGTAAAAAATCTTGAGCGCTTTTATTTTAAAAATGGCTGGTTTAACCGCACTGTAAAATTTCAAATTGATTCTGTTGGGAAAAAAAGAGGGAAAATTATTTACAAAATTGAAAGAAATTCACCTTATATCATCGATTCAATCTCAACTAAAATTGCTTCAAAACTTATTGATTCATTGTATCAAATTAATCAAGAAAAATCTCTTTTAAAAAGAGGAGAACAATTTAAAGACATCCATTATGGAAACGAACGAGATAGGCTTACAGAGGCTTTTAGAAACTCAGGTGTATTTCATTTTTCTCAAGACTATATATCGTTTGAAAACGACACCTTACTCAATGGAAATATCGTAAATACAGAAATTCAAATTGAAAACAGACAAATCAGAAATGAAGATTCTATAGCCCGAGTACCATTTAAGATTTATAAAATAAAAGAGGTCAATATCATAACAGATGACAACTCAAAAAATCAGGGTAATCTTCTAAAAGACTCCATATCATACAACAATAAAAACATATACAGTTATGGTAAAATCAAGTATAGACCAAAATCTATTGTCGATGCTATTTTCATAAATAAAGACAGTGTTTTCAGTGATATAGATAGAAAACGAACTTACAGACACCTCAACGATTTACAAGTATTTAAATACCCATCTATCAATTACACAGTTAACGAAGTTGACACCACATTAACAGCAAATATTAAATTATCTCCACGTAAAAAGTATGGTTTAGGTTTTGACATTGACCTTTCACAAAGTAATATACAAACAGTAGGCCTCTCATTTAGTACCTCATTACGAATACGGAATATATTTAGAGGGGCTGAAACTTTGGAAATTTCTGGACTTGGAGCGGTTGGCGCCTCTAAAGATGGATCAAACAACAATGCTGCATTTTTTGACATAAATGAGTTTGGAGGAGATATTAAACTCATTATTCCTCGTTTCTTTTTTCCCTTTAAAACAGAAAAGATCATTCCTAAATACATGTCACCTAGTACACGAATTAGTTTTGGATTTACAAGCCAAACCAATATTGGCCTAGATAAACGAACTTTCAATGGTAAAATTAATTACCGATGGAAACCCAAATCAACATTGAATCATGTGTTAGATTTACTCAATGTTCAGTATGTCAGAAATTTAAACCCATCTAATTATTTCAACGTCTATCAAAATAGTTTCAATAGACTAGAAAATATAGCTCTTGGAAGTTACGATACACCAAATGAATTTTTATTTACAGGTGCTGATGGAAATCAAAATTTAATAAAATCTAAATCTGATGAATTTATTGACTTAGTTATTGAAGATGACACCTATCAAGAGTCTAATCCAGATGATTATCAAACTGTAAATAACATAGAGGAACGTAAAAACCGTCTTACTGAAAACAACTTAATACTTGCAGCAAATTTTAGTTATATCCTTGATAAGCGAGAAAGTTTATTTGACAACAGTTTTTCTATTTTCAGAGCAAAATTAGAATTTGCAGGAAATCTACTAGCCAATACTTCAAAACTCTTAGGCTTAGAAAAAGACAGTGATGGTCGTTATAAAATTAACGGAGTTGCATTTTCACAATATATCAAAACTGAATTAGATTATGTAAAACACTGGAGTATGGGGAGAAATAATGTCATCGCATCTCGCGTATTTTTTGGAATCGCCGTCCCCTATGGGAATTCAAATAGCATTCCATTTTCAAGAAGTTTCTTTTCTGGTGGAGCAAACGATAATCGCGCATGGATTGCATATGACCTAGGTCCTGGAAGCTCAGACAGCAATAATGAATTTAATGAGGCAAATTTAAAAATAGCCTTGAGTCTTGAACATCGATATAATTTGTTCGGGTCTTTAAATGGTGCTTTTTTTGTTGATATTGGTAACATTTGGAACGTTGCAGATAATGAAAACGATCCTGGCGCAACCTTTGACGACTTCAGTTCTTTGAAAGATATCGCAATTGGTTCTGGTTTCGGATTGCGCTATGATTTTGGTTTTTTTGTATTGCGAGGAGACATTGGCTTTAAAACTTATGACCCTTCCTATAAAAATAAAAATCGATGGTTTAATGATTTTAATTTTGGAAATGCTGTTTATAACATTGGTATAAATTATCCTTTTTAGTCTAATTAATAAATTTAATTTGGCGCAATCGATTTCGCATAATTTTCTTGTTTTAACAAGACTCTATTTCTTCTAATTACTCAAAAAATTACTACTTTTGGTTCTTCATATATGTAAAATCTAAATATAATGAATCACAATATCAAACCAGGAGTCGCTACAGGTCAAGAAGTACAAGAGATTTTTAAATTAGCAAAGAAAAAAGGATTTGCTTTACCGGCAGTAAATGTCATCGGTTCAAATAGCATAAATGGTGTTTTAGAAACTGCGAGAGACCTCAACGCTCCCGTAATCATTCAATTTTCAAATGGTGGAGGACAGTTTAATGCCGGAAAGGGATTGTCTAATGAAAATCAAGCGGCATCCATTGCGGGATCTGTTGCTGGAGCCAAGCATGTTCACCTATTAGCAAAAGCTTATGGAGTTCCAGTGATTTTACATACCGATCATTGTGCAAAAAAGTTACTACCCTGGATTGATGGTTTACTCGAGGCTAGTGAGGAACACTATGCTCAAACAGGAAAACCTCTATTTAGTTCACACATGATTGACTTATCAGAAGAACCAATCGAGGAAAACATTGAAATCTGTCAACGTTATCTTGAGAGAATGAGTAAAATGGGAATGACCTTAGAGATTGAGTTAGGGATTACAGGAGGTGAAGAAGATGGGGTTGATAATACTGACGTTGACGATTCTAAATTATATACCCAACCAGAGGAAGTAGCATATGCTTACGAAGAATTAAGTAAAATAAGTGATCAGTTCACTATCGCTGCTGCATTTGGAAATGTTCACGGTGTTTATAAGCCAGGAAATGTGAAATTAACTCCAAAAATCCTAAAAAATTCGCAGGAATATATCTCAAAAACTTATGATGTTGCACATAATCACATCGATTTTGTATTTCACGGTGGTTCTGGATCAACGGTAGAAGAAATTAGAGAAGCTATCGGTTACGGTGTTGTAAAAATGAATATTGATACGGATATGCAATATGCTTTTATGTGTGGAATTCGAAATTATTTTACAGATCATAACGCTTATCTTCAGTCTCAAATAGGAAATCCTGACGGTGATGACATCCCAAACAAAAAATATTACGACCCGCGAAGGTGGTTACGAGAAGCAGAACTCTCATTTGTTACTAGATTAAAGAAAGCATTTGAAGATTTAAATAATGTGAATACATTATAAAATTTATGTAGTTTTGTAAACTAATTAACAACTAATCACCTCATGGCAATGGCTTGGTTTAAACGTAAAGATAAGGGTATTCAAACCCCAACAGAAGCTAAAAAAGATACTCCAAAAGGGTTATGGTATAAATCTCCCACTGGAAAAGTCATTGATACTGATGAACTTGAGAAAAACTATTACGTGAGTCCAGAAGACGGATATCATGTAAGAATTGGAAGTAAAGAATATTTTGAAATTTTGTTTGACGATAATAAATTCAAAGAGTTAGACGCAAACCTCATTTCAAAGGATCCATTAAAATTTGTCGATACAAAAAAATACACAGATCGTTTAAAGGCAGCAACGGAGAAAACTAATCTTAAAGATGCCATAAAAACAGCGGTTGGAAAATCAAAAGGTAAGGATATTGTTGTAGCCTGCATGGATTTCAGATTTATTGGTGGATCAATGGGTAGTGTTGTTGGTGAAAAAATTGCCAGAGCTGCAACTTTTGCCTTAAAAAAGAAAATTCCTTTCATGATCATTTCTAAGTCAGGTGGAGCTCGGATGATGGAGGCAGCATTGTCCTTAATGCAGCTTGCTAAAACATCCTCAAAATTAGCGCAATTAGCAGAGGCAAAAATACCTTATATCTCCTTGTGTACAGACCCAACTACAGGGGGGACAACAGCGTCATTTGCCATGTTAGGAGACATAAATATAAGTGAACCAGGCGCCTTGATTGGTTTTGCCGGCCCAAGAGTTGTGAGAGACACAACGGGTAAAGAACTACCTGATGGTTTTCAAACGGCAGAATTTGTGTTAGAACATGGTTTTTTAGACTTCATAACTCATCGAAAAAATCTAAAAGACAAAATAAATCTTTACATAGATTTAATTACAAATCAACCTTTGCGAGCGTAGTAAGGCAAAAAATTGGTCACCGTTATTCTTCTTTTAGAGATACATTACATAAAATTGTATTCCTTAGGACATTTGCAGATTTGTATTAATTAAATATTCAAAATTCATAATAATGTGGCATATAGGTAATTCTAAAAAAAATCAAGATTCCAAAGATTAAAGAAATCGTCGCCTTTAATTTTTTCTATCAATATTACAGCAGAAATTAAGTTGATGAGTCAATTTTAAAACCTTTACTCAATGTCGAAGTTTAGAATAAAATTATATTCTTTCGAAACAAAAACAACATCAAATAACTTAAAATCATTATATTTGCCGCTTGAAAGAAAATCTTTCAACATACATAACAATCATTTACAATAATATTAGCATGTATTTAGATCAAAAAGAAAAAGAAGCTATTTTCAAAAAGCACGGTAAAAATGTCAAGGACACAGGTACCTCAGAAGGACAAATTGCCTTATTTACTTACAGAATTAACCATTTAACTGAACATCTCAAAAATAATCGTAAAGATTTTAATACAGAACGTTCATTGGTTAAACTAGTAGGTAAAAGAAGAAGCTTACTAGATTATTTGGCAAAGAAAGATATCATGAGATATCGTGCAATTGTCAAGGAATTAGGACTTAGAAAGTAATTAAATTAGAGGCTATTATATGCCTCTTTTTTATTTTTAGAAACTCTCGCGAAGAGAATAAACATCGTATAGAAGAAGCTAATTATAGTTTTTCATTGGTCACAGCAACAACTACACAACAACACAACGACCATTGTTTAACAAGTTCAGCTAATATTTGGCTAGAACAAGAATTTTAAAACTTATGATTCCAAAAGTATTTAAGGAGGTCATTGACCTAGGTGACGGTAGAGAAATCTCTATCGAAACTGGAAAATTAGCAAAACAAGCTCATGGTAGCGTTGTGGTGCAATCAGGAAAATGTATGTTATTGTGTACAGTTGTTTCCAATTATGAACAAAAAGATTTAAACTTTTTACCGCTAACAGTTGATTATCGCGAAAAATTTGCTGCAGCGGGAAGATACCCAGGAGGATTCTTTAAAAGAGAAGCACGTCCGAGTGATGGTGAGGTATTGACGATGCGACTTGTCGATAGAGTGTTACGCCCATTGTTTCCGAAAGATTATCACTCTGAAACGCAGGTAATGATTCAATTAATGTCTCATGACCCAGAAGTTATGCCAGACGCTATGGCAGGTTTAGCTGCTTCTGCTGCCATTCAATTATCAGATTTTCCTTTTGAATGTCCAATCTCTGAAGCGAGAGTTGGTCGTATAAATGGAGAATTTATAATCAATCCAACATTTGAGCAATTAGCAGAATCTGACATCGATATGATGATTGGTGCTTCTGCAGATTCTGTAATGATGGTAGAAGGTGAAATGGATGAAATTTCTGAAGAAGAAATGGCAGACGCAATTAAGTTTGCTCACGAACATATTAAAGTACAATGTGCTGCTCAAGTAAAATTAGCTGAAGCATTTGGGAAAAAAGAGACTCGTGAATACGAACCAGAAAGAGAAGACAAAGACTTAGAAAAGAAAGTGCATGACATGGCATATGATAAAGTG
Organism: uncultured Flavobacteriaceae bacterium; assembly: GCA_905479065.1. Taxonomy (GTDB): domain Bacteria; phylum Bacteroidota; class Bacteroidia; order Flavobacteriales; family Flavobacteriaceae; genus CAJQLB01. Next base: position 11,558 of record CAJQLB010000046.1, read on the forward strand.
TATGCTATTGCTAAAGCAGGGTCTGCTAAACACGAAAGAAGTGCTGCTTTTCAACAAATAAAAGAGGATATTAAAGCAACGTTTTCTGAAGAAGAATTAGAAGATTACGGTGGATTAGTGTCTGATTATTATCGTAAAGCTGAAAAAGCTGCAATTAGAGACTTAACTCTAGACGAAGGTTTACGTTTGGATGGTCGTAAAACAACTGAAATCAGACCAATATGGTGTGAGGTTGATTACTTACCATCAACCCATGGTTCTTCTGTTTTTACACGAGGAGAGACTCAAGCTTTAGCCACCGTAACTCTGGGGACTTCAAGAGATGCTAACCAAATAGACATGCCATCTCAAGAAGGTGAAGAGCGTTTCTATTTACATTATAATTTTCCACCATTTTGTACAGGGGAAGCAAGACCAATCCGTGGAACATCTCGTAGAGAAGTTGGACATGGTAATCTTGCACAACGTGCATTAAAAGGAATGGTACCAGAGGATTGCCCTTATACGGTAAGAGTTGTCTCTGAAGTATTAGAATCTAACGGTTCATCTTCTATGGCAACAGTTTGTGCTGGTACAATGGCAATGATGGATGCTGGTGTACAAATGACAAAGCCAGTTTCTGGTATCGCAATGGGATTAATTTCCGATGCTGATTCTGGAAAGTACGCTGTATTATCTGATATCTTAGGTGATGAAGATCATCTTGGTGATATGGATTTTAAAGTGACTGGTACTGCAGACGGTATTACAGCTTGTCAAATGGATATTAAAGTAAAAGGATTATCATACGAGATACTAGTGAATGCACTACAACAAGCTCGCGATGGTCGTTTACATATCTTAGAAAAGTTGACTGATACAATTGCACAACCAAATGCTGAGGTTAAAGAACACGCGCCAACAATGGTAACAAGACGTATTCCTAATGAATTTATCGGAGCTTTAATTGGCCCTGGTGGAAAAGTAATTCAGGAAATGCAAAAAGAGACTGAAACGACGATTGTGATTAACGAGGATCCAGTGACTGAAGAAGGTATCGTTGAAATTTTAGGTGTAGGTAAAAGTGGCATTGATGCTGTTATGGCAAAAATAGATTCTATTTTATTTAAGCCCGAAGTGGGAAGCATATACGAAGTAAAAGTAATTAAGATGTTAGATTTTGGCGCTGTCGTAGAATATATGGAAGCTCCAGGAAATGAAGTCTTATTGCACGTATCTGAATTAGCTTGGGAGCGTACAGAAAATGTATCTGATGTCGTAAATATGGGAGATATTTTTGATGTTAAGTACTTTGGCCTTGATAAACGTACACGAAAAGAGAAAGTATCTCGTAAGGCGATTTTACCAAAACCTGAAGGTTACGTAGAACGTCCACCAAGAGATAACAATCGTGGAAGAGATAACAGAGGTAGAGACAATCGTGGACGTGATAATCGCGGAAGAGATAATCGCAGAGACGATCGAAAACCTAGAGAAGACAAAAAAGATTAACTATTCTTTTTTTTAAAACCTCATAAAAACTTATGAGGTTTTTTTTATTTTTATTTTTTCTAAAAAGAAAAATAAAAATAAAAAACCATGGTTTTGTAACATTTTATGTCACTTATCCGTATAATAAAGAGTCAGCCTAATATTAATATTAAACAAACTTTTTTAACATGAGACAGCTCAAAATAACCAAGCAAGTTACCAACAGAGAAACAGCATCCTTAGATAAGTATCTTCAGGAAATTGGAAAAGTGGATTTAATTACTGCAGATGAAGAAGTTGAATTAGCACAACGTATTAAAGCGGGAGATCAAATCGCTTTAGAAAAATTAACAAAGGCAAATTTAAGATTTGTCGTATCAGTCGCAAAACAATACCAAAATCAAGGATTAACGCTACCCGATCTTATAAATGAAGGTAATTTAGGTTTAATTAAAGCTGCTCAGCGATTTGATGAAACACGTGGTTTCAAATTTATTTCTTACGCTGTTTGGTGGATTCGTCAATCCATTCTTCAAGCACTAGCAGAGCAGTCACGTATCGTGCGACTTCCTTTAAACAAAATTGGGTCGATAAATAAAATAAATAAAACTTACGCTTTTTTAGAGCAATCACATGAGCGTCCGCCAAGTGCTGAAGAAATTGCTAAAGAATTAGATATGACCATCAATGATGTGAAAGAGTCTATGAAAAATTCTGGACGTCACGTTTCCATGGATGCACCCTTAGTTGAAGGAGAGGATTCTAACCTATATGATGTTTTACGTAGTGGTGAATCTCCAAATCCCGACAGAGATTTATTACACGAATCTTTGAGAACTGAGATTGAACGTGCTCTAGAAACTTTGACACCAAGAGAAGCAGATGTGATTCGTTTGTATTTCGGTTTAGGCAATCAACATCCTATGACTCTTGAAGAAATTGGAGAGACATTTGATCTTACTCGTGAACGCGTAAGACAAATTAAAGAAAAAGCAATTCGTAGACTAAAGCACACCTCAAGAAGTAAAATCTTAAAAACTTACTTGGGTTAATTTCCTACAAAAACATAATAAACAATAAAGACTTGTGTCTTTTGTTTAATTGATTAAAGAGCCCAAAGATGATTACTTTGGGTTCACTTTTTTTACTACTTTTACAGAAACAACCACCACCGATGAGCACCTTAATAGCACCTTCAATTTTAGCCGCAGACTTTGCGAATTTACAGAGAGATATAGAAATGGTTAACCGCAGTGATGCAGATTGGTTTCACATCGACATTATGGATGGTGTGTTTGTTCCAAATATCTCTTATGGAATGCCTGTACTAAAGGCAATTTCAAAACATGCTAATAAAACAATTGATGTGCATTTAATGATCATTGACCCTGACCGTTACATTAAAACTTTTGCAGAGTTGGGAAGTAATATTCTAACCGTTCACTATGAAGCTTGCACACATTTACACAGAACGTTACAAGCCGTCAAAGATGAAGGTATGCAAGCTGGTGTTGCACTTAATCCACATACCAATATTAACGTCCTCGAAGATATTATAAATGATATCGATGTCGTTTGTTTGATGAGTGTAAATCCAGGATTTGGAGGGCAGAGTTTTATTGACAATACATTTGTTAAAATCAAACAGTTGAAAGAATTAATTGTTCGTAAGGGAGCTCCAACCAAAATAGAGGTAGATGGTGGTGTTACAGACAACAATGCACTGCAGTTAGTACAAGCAGGAGCAGACATTTTAGTAGCGGGAAGTTTTATTTTTAAAAGCAGTAATCAATTACAAACCATAAAAGAATTAAAACATATCACGAGATAAACATCATGCCATGATATACAATTAAAAAACCCTAAATTGAATAGGGTTTTTTAATTGATCACATGTTGAAAAACTTATCAAACAAAAATAATACGAGTAATTGAAAAAAGAGATCTTTAAATTTTAAACTAAAGCTTAAAACAAACATGTACCGAGACGCTTTGAGTATTGAAGACCCCTAACGATTACAGAAAGATTTTCCTAATGAGTATGAAAACTACTATAAACACAGAGAATACAATAAAAAATGGGATCACAAAATCATTTAGATTGAAGATTAACATAATTGACATACAAAGCAGTTGGAAGCCAAGACCATACACAGACACCAAGGTCATAAACCACTTTGGGAAAGGAGTACTCTCATGAGCATTTTTGTCCAAATGATACACAATTTTATCAAAAACAATGTAAAGTATATTATATATTTTATAAAAGATATTTACTGTTCGCTGGTTGTCTGCTTTGAGTGCTTTTGGCGCAGAAACTTCAAAAATTCTACTAGTTGAATCTCCTTTAACAGCATTTCTTAAAATTACATAGTAATAATTATAAACAGTCCCTTGAAGTTGAATACCAAAAAATGCAATAAGCATATAGATAATTGATATTTCAGTGATGTACCAAAAAGTAAGAAGAAAACAAAAATTAAGAATTATATCGGCGATAGAATCATAGTAACGCCCTGTATAGGAAGGGGTGTTTTTTAGTCTTGATAGCTCTCCATCCGCAGCATCTATGACAGACTTAAGTATGATAAAAAAAGCAGCTGTTTTATAAAAGCCATTTAACATGAAGCCAATTGCTAAAAACCCTGTAAAAATAAACAAAGTAGTTACATGTATGGGAGTGAATATCGTGTTTTTAAGTTGATTAGCGATCCAAGAACCACCAGTTCGCCCGTAATCAGATAAATCTAAAAACTGATATTTTATTGGAAGTTTTGCCATAACTACAGGTAACTATTAATTAACTATTGAAGACATCAAAGATACAATCATTTATGTAATCATACTTTTTTCATTAAAATATTTAGCACAACAATGGAGGCCTAATATTTAAAGGAATGAAACTGAGCGACCATCATCACATCTCACCTATCTGAAGTAGCAAATAGATTCGACAAAACAGTTAAAGACTCTGATTTA
>CAJQLB010000047.1 GCA_905479065.1 uncultured Flavobacteriaceae bacterium
AAAAAACAGCAGAATCATACCTGTAATTTTGTTCATCAGCGATGACTAGTTTTACCTGATAAGTTTCATTGGGAATAATCGTTGTTGTAGCTTCTAAAACAGCAGTTTGACCATTGAAATTTATAGGAGCAGCATTATCATTCCAACTACCAAAGTATGCAGGATTTTGTGCAGAACAACTTCCAGGAATACCCGGATGTACGGTGGTTACCTTAACAGGTGTTGTGGTTGATGGTATTAATGCAATATTTGTATAGGTTGATGCTGAGACGGGTTTTATTAAAAACCCAAATAAGTCTGAATATTGACAGGTTGAACTATTTCCTTCTTGATATTCCTCTGAGGCAAAGATATATCTAAAACTTACTTGGTCTGCAATAGCCGTGAATTCGAATTCTAAAACAGTGGCATTGAGTGTATTCGTCTCATTTAAGGCTGTTTCTAAATCAGAATCACCTTGCCAATTTGCAGCATCATCGTCGCTTAATGTATTGTTTGGGCCATTTACATTTTCTAAACGACCAGTGCTTAAAACGATACCACTTTGAAATGGGAAATTTGAGCCATTGGCGTCAAAGTAACCAAAGCTCTCGTCTGTGCCATTGAAATCACCGCCCGAAACATTGGTAACCACAATGTTTTCAATACAATTACTATCAATTAAAATGTCTTCAATTAATTCTTGTGCTGTATAGATATTACTACTCGTTTGCACATTTTGTCCAAATGAAATATGAGAAAAGATCAACAGTAAAATCAAATAGCGATTCATCTTGTGCAATTGAAATGCAAAGATAATTCAGTTTTTGAGTTTGATAACTATTGAAATGTTAAAGATTATTTTTTAACGTCGTAATGCGAAATGACCTTTTACTTGAAAAGTTTTGTCATTTTTCACTACATCTGCAACAAACCAATAATCATTTGAAGGCATTTTTCTGCCGTTGTACGTACCATCCCATCCTTCTGAATTAGAGGTTAAGTAAGTCATTCTTTTTCCATAACGATCAAAAATGGATATGGTGGTTCCAGCAAGGGTCTTGACCCCTGATATATGCCAAGTATCAAAATAACCATCGGAATTAGGAGTCATAAATTTGGGTGCATCAATAACAACAACCTCATGTGTTGTGGCATCACAACCATTTAAATCGATGACTGTAATTGTATGATAACCAAGACCTACATTGTGAAATATATTTGACTCTTGTGGTTCTTCGTTATCAATTTGGTATAAATAGTTACCAATACCACTAATTGTAATAGTAACATTGTTAGGGTCTGAAAAATCAATAGTTTCAGTAAATTCTATTATTGCTGATTCTGATTCTGTGACATTAAATTGTGTTGTTGTTTCACAACCAAACGCCGATGTCACTGTCACTGAATAGGTTCCGACTGTATCGATTTCAATTTCTGAATCAGTGCCCCCAGTGCTCCACAAATAGGTGTCACCAGACACAATATCTCCTGCAAAAACCGTGAGCGGCATGTTATTTAAGCACATTACTTGGTCAGGTATTTCAACTATAGGTTTACGTTGTATAATCGTTTGAAATAATGTTGTATTAAAACATCCCGTAGTGTTGTTTTCAACACGAGCATAAATAATTTGCCAATTAACGGCATTGTAATTTAAATCTGTGATTTCATGAGTATTATCTATGGCATCAATGTCAGTCTCAAAATACGATACGGTATACTCAGATGGATTTTGTCGTCCTAAAATAATGGATGTTTGTTGTGACAAATCAAAAACTAACTCAAAATCATTATTGTCATCACAAGCTTCTAAATTAGGAGGAGAAACCGCAATGGGAATAGGATTGATAATAAGTTCAAATGAGCTTACTGAAAAACAATTTGTCTCTGTAAATTTTACACGAACATAAATTGTTGTTGCGTTTGATGTATAAGTGAATATATCATCTAATGGGTCATGGTAATATTCGGCATCATCATAAGATAAATGGTACGATATATTCTGTCCTACAGGATCATTTACTAACAGTGCTGTTACATCACTTAAGTCGAAGCTAGTGCTCGGGTTATCGCATATGGCAATAGGGTCAATTGAATTAATAACTGGAGGTAAGTTGACGATTAAGTCTAACGGAACTACTACAGAGCAAAGTGAAATGGTACTGGTAATTTCAATATAAATAGTCTGTGGATTTGTAACATTTTCATAATTTGAAGGAGTATCGATAGGATTACTTTGAGACTCCAAATCGTTTTCATTGGCATAGTAGTCAATAGTAAGATTATCATCTCTGCCATTAAGAATTTCAAATTCTGAAACGGTCAAGTCAAATACTTGTGACCCGTCATTATCGGAATCACATTGTATCATGGTTGATGGTAAATTGACAATGGGCGCTTGAACGACGTTAAGACCAAATTCTGCAATGCCATGGCAAAAAGTACCATTCTCAATTCTAGCATAGATTTGTTGTGGGTTTTCAATATTGTTGTACGCTAGTGAAAGGGGACTAGTGGCGGTGTCAGCATTTTCAAAAGAAGTGTAAAAAGTAATTGATAAGTTGTCATCAATACCTGCTGACATTTCATCAATTTTTTCTTGAAAGTCAAATAGTTCAGTGCCGTCATTTGAAATATCGTCACAAACAATCATGTTTGTTGGTGGATTAAATAAAGGAATGGAACCAACCCGAAGATTAAAAGATGAAATTCCAAAGCAGTCTTGGTCAGAAATATTTTCAACTCTAGCATAAATTGTTTGAGGATTGCTTACATTGGTATAAGTGTTGTATTTATCAATTTTATTCAAGCGATTAGTAGCATCATCTTCCGTTTGAAAATACAATACTTTTTTACCTATCTGCCCATTTAAAATTTCAGAATCTTTGGTTTTAAACAAAAATTCTGCTGTTTGATTATCATCTATTTCACAATTTTCATAATCACTTATTTCAATAAACTCGGGTAATGTATTTACTATGATTTTTTGTTTAACAATGGTGTAACAACCTGTTATATTACTTTCTACTCTAATATGAACAGTTTCTGTTGTTGCATCATAGCTAGATGGTTCAGATATTATATTAATATTATTATTTGCGAAATAAATTCCCCAACCATAGTGAAAACTTATGGTCACATCACTCGTATCTGAAATAAATTCTGGTATTAAAGAATCTAAATTGACAATCGAAAAACCATCTTGATCATCATCACATATAACGATATCGTCCAATTGGTGCGTAATTACCGTTGGCGCAGGAATGATATTTATCGTGATTGGCATGACATCAAAACAAGTCGCTGGACCATCAATAGTAGCACGTACATAAAGTGTTTGAGGATTGCTTGTATTAGTCCATCCATTTGACAAAGGATACGCATTATTGAGAGCATTGGCCTCTGAAATAAAATATTTTAAACTGACATCTACATTTGCAGAGATGTCGTCATTTATTAAAGAAAAGTCAATGGCTGTGAAACCATCATCGTCGGTATCGCAGTAATCTATGGGATCTACTGGTGATAAAATAACAGGAGGACTGATAATTAATTTTATTGTGGTCTTGTAAATGCATTCTGGAGTTTCAACTTTAACAAAAATAGTTTGAGGACTTGAGCTCACTTCATACAAGCCAGAAAGTTGATTTGTATTTGCATTCATGTCAAATTCATTTTCAAAAAATGACACAGTAGCATCATCAAGATGTTTTACAACATTGTTTCCAATGGCAGTTAAGTTAAAATTTTCAATACCATCACCACTGATATCATCACACTCATAAACATCGTTGTAAATACCGTGTGATTTTAAAAAATTAACATATAGTGTAAGTGGAAAAACTGTTGCACAGCCTGTGTCTGTAGATTCAACTCTAACATATATTATTTGTGTGTTTGGATCAATATTCTCGTAATTAGCCGTATCAAATATCGCATTTTCACCAGTTTCTGCATCTAACTCAGTTTCGTGAAATGAAACAAGAACATCTTCTAAATCGTCTATTAAGTTAGAAATGCCTTCTTGCAAATCAAAATCAGCGTAAAAACTATCTGATTGATCACAGGCATTTATAATTGCAGGAGTCTCTAACTCTAAAACAGGCGGTGTGTTTACAATCAAATTTATCGTGGTAGTTGTAAAGCAACCTGTTTCTTGATTAATAACTCTTACAAATAGGATTTCACTCGGATAGGTATTGACGTAGGGTTGAGGAATGGCATTTGTTCCATTATTTGCGTCTTCCTCTGTGAAATGATAAGTCACTGAGAGCTGGCTATTTCCTTGTGTTATTTCTGAATCATTATTTGTTAAATCAAAAATGGTTGAACCATCGATAATACCATCATCACATACCTCTACAGGGGGTGGGTTGATAATGTTTGGAATATCATTGACTATTAATGTTAAGGTGGAGAAAACAATACAGCCGTTATCATTATTGGTTAAACTCACGTGAATGATTTGTGGGTTTGAAATGTTGGTCATAGGCGCTGAAATAGAATTCTCATTATTTTGAGCTTCTATAAATGAATTAAAGTAAGCGACACTGTAATTTCCACCGCCAATAGAGGCAATAGCCGAGTCATCAATAGAATTTAAATCAAAAATTTCACTATTATCGCCATTAGTATCACATAATTCGTAATTATCTAATGAGCCAATATTTTCAATATTATTTAGAGTAACTTCAATATCTTCCTCAATAACACAATTGATATTTTCTAATGGAATAGATATTTCTACTGAATAGGTGCCAGATTCGATGACTTCGAGAGTTGAATTAGTTTCTAAAGGGAGCAAGGAGCCATTTTGATACCAAGCATAAATTGCCAAAGGATTACCAAGATCTGCATCTATGATATGAGAGTCTTCACATGAATTAACATCTGGCCCTAAGTCAACAGTAGGATTAAAACTATTTCCTTGAATAAATACCGCAGAGTCATAATTTTCATCTGTTTGATCTGCTATAACTAATTTAATGTGATATTGAATATTAGGTGAAATTGTCGCAGATGCTGTTAGTACGGTCGTTCGACCATTATAATTTGTGTCACCAATGGAATAACCATCAAAATAAGTATTATTTGCGGCATCACAGAATCCCACAATTTCGTCATGAATCGTGTTCGTGTTTACAGGAATTGTTGTTCCAGGTATTAAGGCAATATTAGTATATGGATCTTCGGAATCTTTCTTTTTAATTAAAAAGGCAAAGCCGTCGGAATAATCACACGGGAAATTCCCAAAATACTCCTCTGATGCTAAAATGTAATTAAATTGTATCAAATTTGAACTTGATATAAAATCAAATTCAATATTTGTTGCATTTAATGTATTTGATATACCTAAAGCAGTTTCTAAATCAAGATCTGGTCCCCAGGACATCTCTCCATCATTTAAAGGATTGTTGTTTATAGTATTTCCACCAGACTGTGCATCACCAGTTGAAAGCATGATGCCATTTTCAAATGGAAAATTGGACAGATCACGTTCAAAATAACCGAAACTATTCAGATTATTTATACTGCCGTTAGCACTAGATGTAATATTGGAAACTTCAACACATCCTTCAATCAAATGGTTTTCGATGAGTTCTTGCGCTGTATATGAACTATTCACACTGATATTTTGTGAATTCACCATTATTGCACATAACACTGTGCAAATGAAAACAAAGTATCTAGTTGTTTTGGTAAGGGTATCGGCGAAAAATCGCGATTTGTTATTATTAGGTTTCAATGGACTTGATTTGAGTTATATCCTCAAAACTACTAATTAATCGATGAAATACTATATAAAATCGATGAAATGCATTAAATTTTAACATTTACTCAAGTTAATAGTCATTTATGTAAGCTGTATCTTACATAATTAAATGAAATTTTATCTAACGTTTTAGAGTAAAGTGACTTTTAAATGTTCTTCCGTCTTGTAGTTTTATATGAAACCAGTAGTCACTAGACGGGAGCGGTTGTCCGTTGAAGGTGCCATCCCATCCAGAGTCTGAGGGAGATAATTGTTTTACCAGTTTACCAAAGCGATCAAAGACATAAATGATGCTTTCTTGTTGAGAGCTGACATTAATACCATAGACTTGCCAGGTATCGTTATAGCCATCGTTGTTTGGTGTAAAAAACTTTGGAAACCCAATCACAGAGACAAGTTCTTGAACAATACCACAGTTGTTTTTGTCCCTGATGTATACGTCATGAAGTCCAGGGGAGACGTTTTCGAATAGGTTGCTATCTTGATAGGGACCGCTGATGTTATCTATGGCGAATTCGTAATCGCCTTCGCCAGAGACAATGATAGTAATGGTGTTGTTTGAGGTAGCATCAATGACATCAATATTACTAATAGTTGCAATATTTGAAGGTAACACAGTAATTGTTCTTGACTTTGAACAGCTATTATTGTTGCCAATTTCAACAGTATAAGTGCCTACCTCATTAATATTTATTTCATAGGTGTCCTCTCCAGTTGACCAGAGGTAGTTAAAGTCGTTTGGGTTTCCTGTTGTAAGACCTGCATCGATGGTAATGGTTTCAGGAAAATTATTTAAGCAATAAATAGTTTGATCTTCGATGTCAATATCAGGAAGTTCATAAACTGTTAATTCTACTTCATTAATACCATAACAATCATTGTCATTTTCAGCCCTAACATAAATAGTTTGAAAGTATGCTTGAGTGTTCGTAAAGTTAGTGTTAAGAGGGTTGATTTCTAGTAACGCATCTTCCGCTGTTTGATAATAAACAAGCGTGATTCCAGGAGGGCTTCCACCTAATACAGCAGCATCTGCTTCTGATAAATCAAATTCAACAAACCCGTCTTCTGTACCATCATCATCACATTTAAAAATCTCAGCATCATTAACACTAGTAGCACTGACATCTAAGGTTAATTCAGCAAGTCTGTAGCATCCTGTCGTATTATTGATAACTCTGACATTAATTATCTGTGGATTGACAGTGTTACTAAACGACGTTCCGTCAATGACATTGGTGGCATTTTCAGCATCAATTTCAGATAAATAAAATTGTGTTGATAGGTTGGGGTCATTTGCTGTTATTTCGCCAGAGGCTTCTGTTAAATTAAATAAGGTAAAGCCATCAGGATTACCGTCATAGTCACATTGAAATATTAGTGCGTCAAACACTGTAGGGAGAGGATTGACAATCAAATTAAACGATGTGGTATCGAAACAATTTGTATTCAAGATATTTTCAATTCTCACAAATATTTCTTCCGTAAAAGGAGTTACATTGTAATAAGGACTTGCTATTGGATTTGAGCCTACATCGGCCTCTGCTTGTGAACTGTGGTAAGTAATGTTGTATAGTGAGGCGTCTTGTCCGTTTAAAACATCACTATCAAACATGAGTAAATCCACAGATACTTGACCATTTTGTGTATCACCATCATCATCAGTTTCACAAACTTCTATAAAGTCAATTATTGGGAGAGTAGGTGAATTAAAAACTTCTAAACGAAGTTCGGCGATGTCAAAACAATTGGTATCAAGGGCATTCATTATTTTCACATAAATAATTTGAGGATTTTCGGTATTATTAAACGCAGTTTCAGTCACAGCATTGGTGTTGTTTTCTGCATCTGTTGTTGAGGTGAAATAAGTTGCAAGTCTGTTTGGGGCGTTGTTGGTTAATATAGAAAAAGCATCTGTTAAATTAAAGATTTCTAAACCATCATTTACACCGTCTCCATCACACTTAATGAGTGAAGTATTGGTGTATTCGGGAAATTCGTTTACAATTAAAGTTAATGTCGAAAAACTTTGACAATTGGGGTTTGCTGCACTTTCTATTCTTACGACGAGTTCCTCTAAAAACGGTGTTGTGTTGTAGTATAACTCAGGTAAACTATTTAAAGAGTTTTCTGCTTCAGCTAGAGACCTGTAATATGAAATATTAAAATCTAATGGATTTTGTCCATCCGTTATTTCCGTATTTTTTATTGATAAGTCAAATATTGCTCTCCCATTGGTGAGATCTCCGTCAGCATTGTCATCACAAATAATAAAATCTGTTGGCGCAGTATAATCAGGACCAAAATTAATATCTAATTGAAATTCAGATACGTTGAAACATTCAGTATTAAAGTCTGTAAGTCTAGCATATATTGTCTGAGGATTTGCAATATTTGTGTAATTGTTAGGGAGCTCATTAATATTAATAATAGCATCACTTTCTGATAGGTGATAGGTTACGACGACATCGACTTGTGTCCCAATAATTAAGTTTGTATTGATAGCTAAATCAAATTCTGTTTGTCCGTCATCAAATGGCGCTATGACGTCGCACTGTTCCAGGTTTAATGCAGTTCCTGATGCAACATCGGGAATTGGTGGATCTGAAAACTCGGCAGTGCCTGTCCATTCTAAGCTAAAACCACTTGTACCACTGGGCCTGTCAATTACGATAAAGTACGAATCACCAGCAATGACATTGAGCCAACTAACAAAACTATTACCATCACCACCTGGACCTTCAGAGACGTCTGTTTCGATATCATTCATACCCGTTAAATTATTACCTTGATTAGCCGCCCCTGGATTCGTTGTAGAACATCGTATGGCTTGTCCAATATTCGTACAGACAGCATTGGGGCCATAAACAAAAAAGTCAAAATCTTCACCAATGGATGCGCTTTCAGGCGTCAGGGTAAACCCTAGTGTTCCAGATGTCGCCATATTTACTTTTAACCAAACACTATTAAATTCTTGGTTGTAACTACAAGCATTACTTCCCACTAATTCTTGATTACCACCTCCGTTAACATCTAATGAAATATTTGAATCACCGCAAACACTGATAGCATTGACGCAATCGTTTGGTTGCTGGGCTTTCAAAGTGGAAATGGACATGACCGTCAAATAATATAAAATAAGTTTTGATGGTCTCATCCTAACGTTTTAGAGTAAAGTGACTTTTAAATGTTCTTCCGTCTTGTAGTTTTATATGAAACCAGTAGTCACTAGACGGGAGCGGTTGTCCGTTGAAGGTGCCATCCCATCCAGAGTCTGAGGGAGATAATTGTTTTACCAGTTTACCAAAGCGATCAAAGACATAAATGATGCTTTCTTGTTGAGAGCTGACATTAATACCATAGACTTGCCAGGTATCGTTATAGCCATCGTTGTTTGGTGTAAAAAACTTTGGAAACCCAATCACAGAGACAAGTTCTTGAACAATACCACAGTTGTTTTTGTCCCTGATGTATACGTCATGAAGTCCAGGGGAGACGTTTTCGAATAGGTTGCTATCTTGATAGGGACCGCTGATGTTATCTATGGCGAATTCGTAATCGCCTTCGCCAGAGACAATGATAGTAATGGTGTTGTTTGAGGTAGCATCAATGACATCAATATTACTAATAGTTGCAATATTTGAAGGTAACACAGTAATTGTTCTTGACTTTGAACAGCTATTATTGTTGCCAATTTCAACAGTATAAGTGCCTACCTCATTAATATTTATTTCATAGGTGTCCTCTCCAGTTGACCAGAGGTAGTTAAAGTCGTTTGGGTTTCCTGTTGTAAGACCTGCATCGATGGTAATGGTTTCAGGAAAATTATTTAAGCAATAAATAGTTTGATCTTCGATGTCAATATCAGGAAGTTCATAAACTGTTAATTCTACTTCATTAATACCATAACAATCATTGTCATTTTCAGCCCTAACATAAATAGTTTGAAAGTATGCTTGAGTGTTCGTAAAGTTAGTGTTAAGAGGGTTGATTTCTAGTAACGCATCTTCCGCTGTTTGATAATAAACAAGCGTGATTCCAGGAGGGCTTCCACCTAATACAGCAGCATCTGCTTCTGATAAATCAAATTCAACAAACCCGTCTTCTGTACCATCATCATCACATTTAAAAATCTCAGCATCATTAACACTAGTAGCACTGACATCTAAGGTTAATTCAGCAAGTCTGTAGCATCCTGTCGTATTATTGATAACTCTGACATTAATTATCTGTGGATTGACAGTGTTACTAAACGACGTTCCGTCAATGACATTGGTGGCATTTTCAGCATCAATTTCAGATAAATAAAATTGTGTTGATAGGTTGGGGTCATTTGCTGTTATTTCGCCAGAGGCTTCTGTTAAATTAAATAAGGTAAAGCCATCAGGATTACCGTCATAGTCACATTGAAATATTAGTGCGTCAAACACTGTAGGGAGAGGATTGACAATCAAATTAAACGATGTGGTATCGAAACAATTTGTATTCAAGATATTTTCAATTCTCACAAATATTTCTTCCGTAAAAGGAGTTACATTGTAATAAGGACTTGCTATTGGATTTGAGCCTACATCGGCCTCTGCTTGTGAACTGTGGTAAGTAATGTTGTATAGTGAGGCGTCTTGTCCGTTTAAAACATCACTATCAAACATGAGTAAATCCACAGATACTTGACCATTTAAATCGTTCCCATCGTTATTGTTATCACAGATTGGAAAATCAGCAATTTCATTTGCCGTCGGTGTGTCAAAAATTTCAATCTGAAATGCGGTAGTGTCAAAGCAATTTTCAGATAAATTATTGGTGATTCGAATGTGAACTATTTGAGGGTTATCTGTGGTGTCAAATGGCATAGAAATCGCATTGGTATTATTGGAAGCGTCTTCTGAAGTTAAATAATATTGAACATTAAAACTTGTTGGATCTTGTGCACCAATAACGGTAGTGTCATATAAGGTGTTTAAGTTAAAACTGAAACTACCATCATTGTTGTCATCACAAACTTGAAGATCACTAATAATATTAGCTCGAGGGACATCATGAATAATAAGGTTGAAGGAAGTTGTGTCAAAACATTGATTATTTTGAATATTTTCTACTCTTGCCACAATTTCTTCTAGATTAGGACTAGCATTGTAATAAGGGCTTGTAATGGCATCAACGCCATTTGTTGCGTCAGCTAATGAGTGATGATAGGTCACATGATAAGATGATGGGTCCTGCCCGTTTAAAATTGCTTCATCTAACAATGATAAATCTGTAGTTACTTGACCATTTTGCTGGTCCCCATCGGTATCATCGTCACAGATTTCAATATCATTTGGATTGGTGGCAAATGGACTATCATAAACATCTATTTGAAAAGAAGTGGTGTCAAAACAGTTGATGTTCCCTACGTTGTGAATTCTTACAAAAATTTCTTCCGAACGGTCAGTATTTGCGTAAACTCCTAGGATCTCGTTGTCATTGTTATCTGCATCACTCTGTGTTTGAAAGTACTTAATTTCAAATCTTGAAGAATCTTGTACACCGAATACAGTGGCATCTTGCGTAGTGAAATCAAATTGCCAAGAACCATCATTGTCATCATCACAAATACCCAAGTTTGGAGCTGTATTTGCTATTGGAACTTCATAAAAAGTTACTGTTGCTTCACCATCAAATACTTCACAATCTCCATTGTTAAACTCAACATTTAATGTGTAATAACCGGATTCTGAAATTTCAAATTCGAAGGTCGTATTTGATTGAGTGACACCATCTTTAGTCCATGTGTAAATAGCACCCGGTAGATCAGCATAGCTCAAGGTATAGGTCTCTCCTTCGCACAATGAAAGTTCTAAAGAGTTTTCACCGTTTTGTATGATATCAATTTGATCATTAAAAAATGATTGAATAAAAGGAGGCAACCCTTGAGTTGATAGCCCCGGAGATAAGTCGATGGCATTGTGTATGTAGGTTGCCGCTGCACCTTGTTCATTTGGATTATCAATAACACCTAGTGCTGGGAGCCCAGTTTGATAGTTTGCGCTCAATGCTCTGTATATTTTCCCATTTGCAGCGAGTTGCAAGGACCCTCGATACAAACTTTGTTGATCTAAAACAAATGCTGAAGACTGAATGTCAGTTTCTAATAAATCAAATTGTGTTAGTGTAGATCGATGTGAACTAGCAGGTGCACTTGCCCCAGCATTATTTGTAGAATGTACGTATAGTTTTGAGCTATTTTGAGAAAACTCAACACCATAAGGAGACGGTGATGTGGAAACAATGATTAGGGATTGCTGATTAGATAACGTTCCTGTATTTGCATCAAAATCATATAAATATAGCCCATTTTGCATGTTAGCTGATATGAATTTTTCTCCATTTGGAGATACTTTAATTTGCCCGCGAGGATCACCAATATTGATAGGAAACGTTGATTTCACAGAAGTTGTATTGATCCCTGTTGTTGTAATTTCAAAGGCATGATAGGTGTTAAAAGTTCCACCAATTCCATTTTGGGCAGCTAGGGTGATGACCCAAATAGAGCCCGAACCACAATCTTTTAAAACGGCTGTAATTTTTTCAGAACACTTGTTAAGTAATGGAGAATTTTTAGAAATAATATCTCCCAAGCCGCCGTCTAAAGTTATGTCCACGACAGAATAATTAAAACCTTCATCGATGCCATCAGTTGCAGCACTATCAACAGTAAAAATAAAATAAATTGAATCGCTTCCTGGCTGCGGTACCACGAGCGCCGACTGTGTACTTGATGAATCACCAAATAGACCTGTGCCATTTGGCATGAGTTGATGATTACGATTATAAACGATGTTTCCATCAGTATAAAATAGTAAGTTTCCGTCAACGTCAGAAATAGAAGTACATCCCTCCAGAGTCTCTAGTAGACCGTCATTAACGGCTCCTACTAAATTACCAGAGTCATCAAATGTAATCCCTGCATTTTGCCCAAAGTACCAATTGGCTGCTTCGTTTTGAGCTACCAAACTAGAACTTATGACAAGTGATACTATGATAAAAATCTTTTTCACTAAAAAAGGAATGAGCTTCTAAAGATATTACAAATCTCTTCGTTTAAGTAGTCTATAAGAAAAAATTATGAAAAGGATTGTCCAAATAATGACGATAAGCAATTCATACCAATGTAACACAAAATCGTATGACAGGTCTTCTTTGTTTGGAAATTTGGTCATTGCAATACGCTGAAAGGGCTGCTCAATTAAATTATACATTGATTTTAGTGGGAAAAAATTTTGAATTTTTGATGCAAAAGCTAAATCACTCTTCCACGCAATAATGCCCAAAAGAATCCATTCTAAAATAAAATCAATGAACAAAAATGCCAAAGCAAAGGCAGAACGTTTCACCAACATTGCTAAAAATAAACAAAATGAGAAAAATCCAACTAATTTGAAAAAATAAGCTAACAGATAATCTGTTTCTTTAATAATAATATTAAACTCGTCATAACTTGAATAGTAAAGTCCGATAAATAAAGAAATTAAGGCCAGTAACAGTGTTGCAAGAAACGAAAAGAACACAATTGTGTAAAATTTTGAGAGTATAAATTCCTTTTTACTCAAGCCATCAATTAAATTTTGTTTAATGGTCTTATTGCTAAATTCATTTCCTATCATACTCACCACCACAATCGCAAAGAAAAATTTAAATTGCGCTGCAAAAAAGGTAGTAATATGCCATATCACAGGAAAATTAAATATTCCTAACTCCCCAAGTTCAAGCGTAAAAAAACCAAAGAAGTTAATTTTTATTGAACTTAAAACAATTACTGTAAACGGTAAAATAAACGAAATAAAAATAAGTACTTTACTAGTTTTGTTTAGCCATAATTTCTGTAATTCTATTTCTAAAAGACGACGCATGAAGATCAATTTAAATTTATTCTTTTTTTGTTAATTGTAAAAACTGCTCCTCTAAACTTTGTTTCCTTTTAACGAGGTGAGAGAGAATGATTCCTCTTTCAAACATTTGTGAATTAAAGGTGTTAGCTTCCATAGGTGTTTTTAAGAGCACCTTTATCAAGCCATCAGAAACACTAACGTTACCAAATGACGTATCATCTTCTAATAGATCTACAAGTTCTTTTTGGTTTGCAGTTTTTAATTCAAAAAAACCATGACTTGCAATCATTTCATCAACACGACCTGAATAAAGATTTTTCCCTTTGTTCAAGACTACAACATGCGTGCAAACTTTTTCAACTTCGTCTAATAAATGCGATGCTAAGAGAATGGTCGTCCCTTGGGATGCAATATCCTTGATAAGATGTCTTATTTGATGTATTCCTTGAGGATCTAAACCATTGGTTGGCTCATCAAGAATTAATATCTCAGGATCATTCAATAGAGCTGAAGCGATTGCCAAGCGTTGCTTCATCCCCAAAGAATAGTTTTTAAAAGCACTGTTTTTTCTATTTTCTAAACCAACGATTTTAAGCTTTTCATCAATTTTATCGAATTGAACTCCTTTTATTTTACAAACTAGTTTCAGATTGTCATATGCTGACATGTATGGATAAAAGTTTGGATTTTCAATAATCGCTCCAACTTTTTTGAGAGCATCGTGTGTCGTTGTTTGGTCACCAAACCAACTAAAATCACCTGATGTTTTATTGATGACATTTAATACAATACCCAAGGTTGTGGATTTACCACTACCATTTGGACCCAAAATACCGTAAATATTACCTTTATAAATGGTGAAAGAAAGATCACTCACAGCTGTTAAATATCCAAACTTTTTGGTGAGATTATTGATGTTTAATATTGGTTCCAAATTAATTATTCTTATGGTTTACTAACCATTTGACGATTGCTAACTCCTTTTGTTACAATTAACGTTAAATGTTTTAACTTCGAATAACGCAATGAATTATGAAAGATTTGAAAATTTTAAAGAAAAAGCCATCTTATCCGGTAACGAGTCAATTACATAATTATTTATCTGAGTACAATAGGAATATTAGATTACCAATTTTTTATGATGACTTATTGAGGTTTCAGGGATCTGTAGTTGTATATGATAAAAATGACAACGATACACTTTGGGTTCGTGTGTATTACAGTCAATCTGATCGTGAGGACATTGATTTAAGCCTGAAAAAGGTGTATACTATTCTGCATTCTGACGGAAATAAAAAAACCATACCTTTTTTAAATGTTGATGCTATAGATTTTTGCACATTTGGGAATTCAAAACCTTTTCGAATTAAAATTAGAAACGTTTTAAATGATAATTACACTTATTTTTATGTAAAAAAAGCAGATGCTTCAAGAATTTATGGTCTAGAACTTGAACACATGCTTTCGCCTCATAATTTAAATTTTTTAGTTTATGAGAACACGTTAATTGAAGAGCATATTACTGGAATTCCTGGTGACGAATTTATTAAAAACATGTTGCCTAATTGCACCACGATGGAAACCTCTCAAATAGCCAAGGAATTTGTTAAATTTAATGAGCGTTGTATGATTCGCCTTTTAGGAGACATGCGTTCATATAATTATGTCATTGTGCCGACGCATGATTTTGACCATGTAGTTTATACGATTAGGGCAATTGATTTTGATCAACAATCGTTTGAAGGTAAGTTTAATATTTATAGGCCTCAGTTTTTTAAAGAGAATCAAGTAATGGTTGAAATCATTTCAAAGAAATTTCAAAAAGAGTCCATAGATCAATATAAAATTGAGGAGCGCTCCATTGTAGCTAAACGAATGATTAGTTATCAGGATAGGATTGAAGAATTACTAAATTGTATGATCAATGATTCAATATCAAAAGAACAACACATCAATTTACTAAAAGAAAAGATTTATGATTACACCAATGATATTCGCTTTAAGAAAAGTAAAAATATGGGAGAAATCTTGAAAAATGCACTAGATTATGTAAAACGAAATTATCAAGATGTTAGTACGCATAATTTTTAATTCCAATTTTCATCAAAATCTAAATTGTCATATCCATCGACATCAATTCCTTCATTAAAGTCATCTAGATTGTCGATATCATCGGCACTAAACTCTTTTACAGGCGCTTCATCTGGAATATGACCATGCACATACATCAGATTTGGATAGTCTGTACCTTCCGCTTCTTCAACTATTTCGCCTAACTCTACTAAAAAGGTCCACATACTTAAAAAGTCATAAACATAAATTAATTTAGTTCGCTCAATGTCCACGACGGTATCAATCACCGTTTTACTCATCAATGCCACAGTGTCTAATCCTTCACTCAAATTAAACAAAGAGATTTCTTGTCCTTGATTCCAATCGTCATCACTGAGATAGAAGGAGGCCATTTCGGAGCCATCAAATCCAAAGGATTGTGTAATCGTGTTATGTAAATCCTCTAGAGTATCTGTTTTTCTAATTTCAATATCTCTAAAAATATCCTCGTCAGTATCGTTATCAAAAAGAATTCGAAATCTGTAAATCATGATTGTTTATTTATATTAAATATATATATTTTTAAGTTATTTACTAAACCTGTGAAGCGTAAATGTCATGATAGAGAGTAAAACAAAAGCACCTACTTGATGCGCAACACCTAGCCATACTGGCACGTGTAAAAGTAACGTCAAAACTCCCAACAAAAATTGCACTCCGACCATGATTAAAAGTAAATTTATACCATTTTTTTGATGTTTATTCAACTTTAATTTCCTTCCCTTTCTCCATATAATTAAAATGGTTAAGACAACGATATAGGCCAATATTCGGTGCACAAATTGCACACCACTTTTACCTTCAATAAAATTTTTATAGATAGGCGTCTGTTCAATGTATACCGTGTTGTGCATAAATTGACTTTCATTCATTAAAGGCCAATGATTATGGATAAAACCAGCATCGAGACCAGCTACAAAAGCGCCATAAATAATTTGTAGTAGTAAGATTAAAAGTCCGAAGCGAACTAGATTTCGAAATGTTATATTGGTAACTTTTTTATCTGAAAATATTAAATCAAGAGCCACCCAAAAGGTGTAAGCAAATGTAATAAAGGCTGTTGTTAAATGTGCAGCGAGTCTGTAATGGCTAACGTCTGGATTATCAACTAAACCGCTCTTAACCATATACCATCCTAAAAATCCTTGAAAACTACCTAGACATAAAAGAATTATTGTTTTTTTGATGGTAGGTTTTGTTAACTGTTTTCTAATGAGAAAGTATATAAATGGTATCAAGAACACCAATCCAATAAATCTTCCAAGTACACGATGCAGCCATTCCCAGAAATAAATATCTTTAAAGTCTTGAAGATCAAAGTGTTTGTTTAATTTTTGATATTCAGGATATTGTTTGTATAACTCAAAAGCGTCATGCCATTCTAATTCGTTAAGAGGAGGGATGGTACCAGATATCAGTTTGTAATTTGATATAGAAAGCCCTGAATGTGTTAACCTCGTTATGCCACCAACAATGACCATAGTGAAAATCAGTACACAGCCCGTTAATAGCCAATAAATAACTTTTTTATTATCTTTTTTCATCTATAATTAAGCCTAATTTTTTTCCAATTTGTAACATTAATGTGTATGCTGCTTCACGCTCATTAGGTATTTGTCCATCTAAAATAGCTTCTTTAATCGCCTCTTTAATCATGCCAATTTCTCGGGAAGGATTTAATTTAAATGTATTCATTATTTCCTCTCCACTTATAGGAGGTTGAAAATTTCTAACGTGATCACGTGCCTCAACTTCAATTATTTTATTTCTAACAATTTTAAAATTATTGTGATATTTATTGAATTTTGTTGGATTTTTAGTCGTTATGTCTGCTTCACATAAGGTCATTAAATCATCTACTTTATCACCTGCATCAAAAATGAGTCTTCTTACAGCAGAGTCAGTGACCATATCTTGTGCGAGTACTATAGGCCTTGAACTCATGAAAACTAATTTTTGGACGTATTTCATTTTGTCATTTAATGGCATTTTTAACCTTTTAAACAAGTGATAGACCATTTTTGCACCTTCGTATTCGTGAGCGTGGAACGTCCAACCATTTTTTTTATTGAATTTTTTTGTAGGAGCTTTTCCAATATCATGAAGTAGTGCAGCCCAGCGGAGCCATAAATTATTTGTGTATTTTGAAATGTTGTCAAGAACTTCAAGCGTATGATAAAAATTATCTTTATGTTTTTGACCCTCAATTTCATCAATACCTTTTAACGCAATTAATTCGGGTAAAATACAATGTAATAGTCCTGTTTTTTCTAGCAATAAAAAGCCTTTTGATGGCTCATTGCTAGCAATGATTTTATGAAGTTCAACAACAATGCGCTCCTTGGTGATAATATTGATCCGCTCACTATTAGATTTAATCGCTGATAATGACTCTTTTTGAATATTAAAATTGAGTTGAGTTGCAAATCGTATAGCTCTCAGCATTCTTAGTGGGTCGTCACTATAGGTAATGTCTGGGTCTAGGGGGGTCTTTATTATTTTCTGGTTTAAATCGACACAGCCATCAAACGGATCTAACAATTCACCAAAATCAGAGGCAGACAGACTAAAAGCCATGGCATTGATTGTGAAATCACGTCTTTTTTGATCATCTTCTAAGGTACCATTTTCTACAATTGGATTTCTGCTTGTTCGATTGTAGGATTCTTTTCGGGCTCCTACAAATTCGATTTCTATATCATTATAACGAAGCATTGCTGTCCCATAAGATTTAAAAACTTGAACCTTTGGTTTATGAGGTAATTTGGATGAAACGTGCTTAGCTAATGCGATGCCACTGCCAATAGCTACAATGTCAATATCTGGGACTGATGAGTGGCGGTTTAAAAAATAATCTCTTACAAAACCACCAATAACATAAGCATCTACGCGAAGCTCTTCAGCAGCTTCTGAAATGATTTTAAATATAGGATTATTTAATGCCTTTTTATGATTCATTAAATTGTTGCGATGGCCTTGCCATATTTGAGCTCATGCCCTAATAACTACTACAGTACCATCTTTTTTTAGTTTCACTATTTGTGATGGGTTTGCCAATTTTTTTTCGTTTGGCAAATTTACAACATAGTCCACACCTTTTAAAATGTCTTCATGTATTTCTTTAAAGCTTTTAGGTGTCTCAAAATTTGATAAATTGGCAGACGTCGAAACGATTGGTTTATTAAACTTTCGAATTAATTCATTACAAAATTTATCATTTACTATGCGAATTGCAACGGTCTTATCTTTAGCAATTAATTTAGGACTAAGCCCCTTTGGATGAGTGTAGATAATGGTTGTTGGTTTCGTTTCATTATCGATAATGTCATTTACTTCTTTTGGCAAATTTTGAACATACTTATTTAGCATATTTCGGTTGTTCACCAAACAAATCATGCTCTTGCTTTCAGATCGATTTTTAAGTTTAAAAATTTTCTGGATGGCATGACTATTAGAGGCGTCACAACCAATGCCCCAAACAGTATCAGTTGGGTATAAAATTATACCGCCATTTTTCAGTATTTCCAAGCATTTTTGTAACTCAATATTCATGTTCCTGCTTCTTAAATAAGACTACAAAGTTAAGGCATACTTGATTACCGTTCAATAATAAAAAGTTGTAATTTTGCTTTATGATTAAAGTTATCCAAGAAGAGTATGTTAAAAAGGAGTCATTAATTGATAATCTTATATTAAATTTTGAAGGTTCCGGGCTGCAGTTGAAGGATGCAAGAAATAAGCTCAAGATATTTCTTTTAGACGATGTAAAAATAAATATCAAGTCATTTAAGATTCCAAACTTAGTTAATCAAATAATCTATCGTTTTGTGAGGAAAGGGAAAGCTCAACGTTCTTTTGAATACGCAAAAAAATTACATCAATTAGGGATTAACACGCCTAGCCCCATTGCATATTATGAACAAAAAAAAAGGCTGTTATTTAAAAGGAGTTTTTATGTGAGTGAACATTTAAATTACGATTTAACCTACAGAGACTTAATTACAGATTTGGACTACCCTAATCGCGAAGTTATTTTGAGAAATTTTACACGATTTACCTTTGAATTACATGAAAAAAATATTCATTTTTTAGATCATTCACCTGGTAATACACTAATACAAATAACACCAGAGGGGTATAAATTTTTTTTAGTTGATTTAAATAGAATGCGTTTTAGAAAGTTGTCCTTTGAGGATCGAATAAAAAATTTTGCTAGATTATCCAAACATCAAGAGATGATTGAATTAATGAGTGATGAATATTCAAAACTTTCAGGTGAGTCCTACGAAAAAGTAGTCAATCTTATGAAACAAGAGGTTGCAATATTTAGACGAAAAATTGAGAATAAATCAAAAATTAAAAGGTTATTGTCACTTCGTAAAATCTCCTGATAGGCGTTTCAATTCTTTATGGCGGTAGTAAACGCTCAAGGCGTTTAAATAACAAATAATGAAGCCCTCCTTGCCATCTAAAAATCCAAGCCTTATAACATAATTGTAAAAAAACTTATAACCTGCTTTTATTACATAAAGGACAGTATTGGTTTGTTTTCCTTTCGAGAAGAGTTCCAAGGCCTTTAGGTGTCCGTAGGTCATCATTTTTTGTTTTAAGCTCTGATAGTCAGAAAAAGAATAGTGTGGCATGATATTTTTTAACAAGTCACTTTTTCCATCAATAATAGGTTGCTCGTGTACGATTCTTTTGGTATCATAGTGTACGTGTCCATTTCTGAAAAGACGGTAGGTGGTATCGGTTTGATAACCACTAAAGTTGATAGGTTTATTTTTAAAAAAATGTTTTCTTCTCACTTTAAACCCTGACACTTCAGAGTTAGTGTTTACAATTTTCAAAATCTCTTCTTTCAAAGGTTTTGTAATACGCTCGTCAGCATCAATAAATAAAACCCAATCATAATTCGCTTGTGCAAGTGCAAAATTACGTTGGTCAGCAAAATTTTTAAATTTCTTAGTTTTTACCAGAACATCTTTACGTTTTTGCAATAATTCTAAAGTTCCATCTGAACTAAATGAGTCAATAACGATGATTTCATCGGCAAATGAAATACTATCTAAAGCTTCAACAATATGATTAATTTCATTAAAAGTAATTATAAGTGCGGATATTTTAGATGAATTGTTTTTCAATGTTTTTCTATTTATGGCCATATTGTTTTCCAAAAATGGAATAAATTTTCATACGTCTTAAAAAAGATAGTTTTCGTCTTAACGGAACTCCGTGTGTATTTAGATGACTTTTTGCTGCCTCAACCATTCTTGAGGCTGATTTACCATCGTTGTACGGATGGATGTTTTTAAAAATTTCTTTTCTAAATTTTGAAAAAAGATCTTCATTTAAATTTTTTGAAACTAGAGGTATGAGCTGAGAATAATCTGTAGAATTTTCCCAATTAATTTGTTGCGATATGTTGTTAAATGAAATAACAGGTTTATCTAACAATAAAAATTCATAAATTACAGATGAGGTATCACTAATGAGTAAATCAGCTATGCGTAAAAACTTTATGATGTTGTTATCAGTTTCGTAAACTATATTGTTGTTCGAATTAGCTAAATTTTTGTATTCGCTTATCCATTCATTATCCATAAGGGGGTGAAATTTCAAAAGAATAAGGTAATCCAAATTTTGCGCTAACTTTTTGATATGTGGCAATAAATCTGGAGCTGAGGTTAATTTTGGAGAAAAAGTTGGAGCATATAATATGATTTTTTTTGCTTTATGTGATTGTAACAATAAGGCTTTTTCTTGTAAAATCATCGAACTATTTTTTGCGTAAACATCTAACTTAGGCCAACCTGTTTCTTCTACATTGAAATCTTTGTGTTTTTCTTTTAATGCAAGAAATCTAGAGGTGAAATAAGGACCCTGTGTTAAATAAAGATCAAAGTAATGGCGTATTCTAAAATGGCCTTTTTTTTCACCTGCTAAACCATGAAAAATTTGAACCTTTAATCCTTTTAAATAATGGGGCACAGCGTTACCTGGAACAAAAATAACATCGCTTTGAAATTCTAATAAGTCGCTAATTTTTGTCGTATGATTATCTTTTTTGAAGGGAAAATCAGTTAAAATTTTTTCTGCTACATACCAAATAAAGGAGTGCTTCTCAGCGATTAGTACTTCCTTAATCGGATCTAAAATTCCAAATGAATAAGTGTTTTGACAAAAAAGAATGACCTTCATATCAAAGCATATTATTAGCGTTTTCTAAGTCTTCAATAAAATCGATTTCCATGCAGTTGTATTGTGAGATGTCTACTGCTTTTATTTTTAAATCGTCCTTGTTTATTGCTAATTCTAGTCCACGCTCAAAATAATCATTATTATCACATTCTTCCAAGCGATTAATGAAAATTGGGATATCATCAGATGAAATAAAGTTAATACCGACTGCTTCTCCAGCGCCATTTTTTACAGTTTTGGATAGTTGATTTATATAACCATCTTTAAGCACATATTTCACCTCTTCTTCTCCAACTTTATTGGTATTAACAGCAACAAAGGATGTTTTTGCTGTTATCAACGGTTGTAATTTATCAAAAATATGTTTGTCAAAAACAACGTCTCCATTAATCCAGAGTACAGACTTATCTTTATATTTTTTTAAGGCTCGTAGTAGGCTTTTTGATGTGTTAGTTTGGTCAAAAAATGGGTTATATACATAAGTCAATTCAGGAAATCGTTCCATAATTAAATCTTTTTTAAAACCAACTACCACATTAATGTCATCAACATCATATCGTGAAGTCATGTTTTCAACTTGCATTTTCATAATACTTTTACCATTCTTTAAGGGTGTTAATGGTTTTGGGAAAGGGTTCCCAAGACGCGAACCAATGCCTGCTGCTAATATGATTATCTTCATGAAATACAATTTATAAATTTCAAATTTATAGTAATTCGTTAATTAAAAAAACAATTTGTTCAGAATATCATGAACCGCTTTAAAATCATGATTGAAAACTTATTATTCACATATAAAAAGAGACAGTAGTTCACATGCCGTCCATCGAACTTATAATGAATACATGTCAAGGAGTATTGTTTTTTGTAATTTTGCACCAACGATTAAAATTCTGATAGTGTTGAAATATGGAAAAACTAAGGTTCAATAGAGTTATTAAAAAGTACGACGAGTGGCAAATTGCACATCATGATGACGGTTTTAATATTTCACAGATGTCAAAGAATCGGGTTGTGAATACAGAAAAAATGTTTAGAATGTTGCATGATATCGCCTCTTGTGCTGACTTTAATTTATCGATCACTCTGCAACATACATTAGATAAAATGGTGGTGATTAACATCATAAAGCATCCTCATAACAAACATAATAGGATGTATACTTCAGGTTGCTTTGACATCTTTCATTATGGTCATTTAAATATTTTAAAACGTTCAAAAGAATTATGTAATTACTTGATTGTTGGGGTATCCACTGACGACTTAATTCTAAGAGAAAAAGGACACCTTCCAGTGATTCCCTTTGAGGAACGATTTAATGTTGTCAAGGCTATCAAATATGTTGATGAAGTGATACCACAAATTGATAAAAACAAACAACGTATTGTTGATGAGTATGGTATCGATGCCATTTCTGTGGGTGATGATTGGAAAGGAAGATTCCCTGTAACGACCTGTCACGTAGAATATTTTCCTTACACAAAAAGTGTAAGCAGTACTATCTTAAAGGAGACATTAAAGATTCAAAAATAAATTTAATGCAATGCTTTATCATCTCGAGTCGTATCCCAATCTTTAATCGGAGTTTCCCATTTTCCGTATCGGTAAGTGAGATATTCATCGGTTTGTTTTGGTACTGAGTAGTTGAAATCATTGAATGATATTTCTTTAAATGATTGGTAGAACTTACAGGGGACCCTCTTCTTCTTATTTGCAATTTCCCAATAAGCATCACCATTTAAAGGATATTTGATAAATACGTCTAAACAAACAGGTCCTTTCAGCATTCCAAAAAACCGACGTTCTCTAATTTTAAGCATACGTAAATCTCCTTTTTTTAAAGGAGTATCGTCTTTTTTAAAATACCTAAATCTTACTCTGTAATTTGAATGTTTAAGCAATTCGATAACATTTGACAATTTTGAGTTTTGATCTGCCATCAAAGAAATATCTAGATCATCATCCCAGGGTAGTAATCTGTCTTCTCGTCGAATACCTAACAAGGTTCCACCCTCTAACCAGTATTGAATTTGACATTTGTTGAATATTTTCACCACATCCTCTAGCATACGTTCAGCAATCATTTTATTTTCCCCCTCAAGTGTTGTATTGTAAGCCATTATTAAAGATGTTTATCTAAAAAGTCTTCTAGAATTACTAAATCACTTCCCTGCTCAAACCATAGTGTTTCTATGTGCATACTTTTTGCTGAATTAACAGCATTTTTATGATGTTCAAAATAAACAACATCGTCGGATGTTAATGAAAAATAAGAGAGCATTTTACTAAAATATTTTGGGTTTGTTTTGTCAGGATTGTGTTCAAGGCTAAATACGGTGTAGGGCATATCTTTAATACCTAATTTTACTTGCTCTTGTTTAGTGGCATTAGTTAAAATTATTTTAGTGTTTTTATAGTTTTCAAGAAGTGCATGCATGGATGAATTCACACCATCTACCGTTACAAAAGTATTCCATGCGTCAACTAAAATGGTTTTCATGCTTGTGACAAGTTATCTGTTGTTAATTTATAAAACATTTTTAGTTTTCTAGACTAATTTATTCGTTTTTTAATCCAATCAAGAAGATACGTTAGTTTTTCTTGAGAACACAAATCCAAACTTTGTAAACCTAGAAATAAGCGTTTTTGGTGGTGTCTATTTAATTTATACACATACCACAACATCGGTTTTTTGTAAGACCTAAAATAAATGAGTTGTAAATCACTTTTAAAAACACACGTATTATTTTTTATTTCTAGGTGATTTGCTAGGCCTTGAGGTGTAAATTGTTGATCATTTCGAAATTTATTTTTAATATTTTTCTCAAAATGTGAAGGATGTTCTTCAAAATAATTAAAAAAGGTTGATTTTCTTAATGGATGAGGTGTATGCTTAAAGTTGTAATAGCTTTTAAACCCAGCAAGCTTTGCTGCGTTTTGTTGCGCGGTTTTATGACCTGTCTTAGGTTTTTTAAATTTCTTGTAAAAGATGTGCTCATCAAACTTAAGCCATTTCCCTCTTAAAACAGGAAGTCCTTCACAGAAAAAATCTTCTGGAACAGTTGGATTTATTAAAAAAAAATCATCGTTGAAATAAATAAAATGCTCACTTAGATCAGGAATACGATACATACAAGTTTCTATTGGTCTACAATTAAATGTAGGAAGATACATCTCATATCCATTAAAAATAGTTGTGTGATCAACAACTGTGATTTTATCTTGATACTTCGTATTATTCTTTAAAAATTCTGGAATTTGGTTGTCTGTAACGATATGAATTCTGTTGATATAAGGAGCAAATTTTAAAATAGAGTCGATGGTATACTTAATTTCATTTACCTGATCATAGCGTGTTCTAAATTTTTTAGATTTGATTCTTTTTTCATCTAATATGTAAGGTAAGATTTTCTGCTTATGATTTTCGTCATTTCCGTCTACCCATAGAATTACGGCATCAATTGTTAGATTAAAATTCTTACTATTTGTCATAACATAGCGGTGCTAATCGTCCTTCATTTTAGTTGATGCTGGTTTATATTTTAATATTTCATTTTGGTTTTTATTCAATTTAGGTAACTTGAAATAATCACCGATGATTTCATTATATGTGTCAGGGATAAAATCTTTACGTCCATCCGAAGGATAAAATGTCATTTCTCCAAAAATAGTCTTTCCTTTTATCGAGTAAAAATCTACTCTTACAAAAGGTAAGGAATCAGCCAATACTTGAGACAATGTAATCATTTCTTCTAAATTTTTAGGCTTCATGACTCGTGTATCAATGCTTTTCTTCTTTGAGACATAACGAAATGGTAGCGGATTGAAATTCAAATCGTAAAACCCCCTTTTGTGATTATCAGCTCTGTCTAAATGAACTTCAAGAAATTTTGCCACTCCATCAAAACAATAGAATTTATAATCAATTAATGACCCTTCATCACCGTCTTTTAGAAATTTTTCAACCAATAATTGCGGCTTAACGTCTTTGTAGGCCCATTCTTGTCCCGTACGGTAATATTGATTTTTTGATAGCCATTTATGAAATAATTTCTCTGTCTTTTTTTTGTCTAATTTGTTTTTATCATGCACTATCAAATTATAGCTACTAGCATGGGTCGCTTTAATTACAAATTGTTTAGGTAACAGGTCATAATTGATGTTTTTTGGATCATCACAAATTTGATACATTGTGTTGAGATAAACTTCACCTATTTTATCTTTTACGTAAGCTCTGACTGCAAATTTATCTACAAGTTGATTTAGAATTCTGGGATGGTAAAATACTTTATACCATTGTATTTTAGCATTAAATTCCCGCGGATTATTAAGGTGTAATTTTTTTCCTGTATAGTATTCATAAAGAAAATGTGCATACAATTTAGGAGGTAAAAACTTCATTTTCCTCAATATTCTTAATGTCTGTCTTCGAATTAATGACCACATAAGCATTGTATTTCAATCATGAGCATATTTGTACTTAATCCCGATGACTATACCGCGACGTTATACTCACGTAAAGCATCATTTAGGGATGTCTTCTTATTGGTGCTTTCTTTGCGTTTTCCTATTATGAGAGCACAAGGTACATTGTAGCTTCCGGCTTTGAATTCTTTGGTGTAACTACCCGGAATGACTACAGATCTAGGAGGAACTGAACCTTTCATTTCAATGGGTTTATCAGCCGTTACATCTATAATTTTGGTGCTTTTAGTTAACACGACATTTGCTCCTAAAACAGCTTCTTTTCCAATGTGAACACCTTCAACGACAATAGAGCGCGAACCTATAAACGCTCCATCCTCAATAATTACGGGAGCTGCTTGAAGTGGTTCTAGGACACCTCCAATACCAACACCACCTGATAAATGAACATTTTTACCAATTTGCGCACAACTTCCAACAGTAGCCCAAGTATCAACCATAGTACCTTTATCGACGTATGCCCCAATATTGACATAACTTGGCATCAATATAGTACCTGGCGAAATGTATGCGCCATGCCGAGCAACGGCATTTGGTACAACACGAATTCCTTTTTTAGCATAATCTCTTTTCAATGGGATTTTATCATGATACTCAAAAATACCAACTTCATAAGTTTTCATTTTTTGAATAGGAAAATACATCACAACAGCTTTTTTAATCCATTCATTGACAACCCAGCCAGCTTGCGAAGGTTCTGCAACACGGATGGTACCCTTATCTAATTCTGAAATGACTTTTTTTATAACTTTAGTAGTTTCTAAGTCATTTAACAAATCTTTGTTAATCCAAGCATTTTCAACGATAGTCTTGAGTTCAGTCATATAGATGAATTTTAGCAACAAAGATAATTGTATATTTTATTTTGAGTGCATTGAAGTAATAATATTTAGGTCAATCACTAAGAAATAATTATCAAGATGTTGAGGTGTTTTTAGATGACCAAACATTATTCCTAAACGTCACGATAAAAATGTATTTTTGTCAGTGATGGGAAGAATTTTAGCATTAGACTTTGGTAGAGTGAGAACAGGTATCGCCGTTACAGACGAATTACAATTAATTGCTTCAGGTCTTACCACAGTTAGTACCTGTGATTTATTGGCATTTTTAAAAACTTACACCAATACTGAAACGGTAGATTCTTTTGTTGTAGGTCTTCCGAAGCAAATGAACAATGAACCCTCTGAAAGTGAAATATTGATAGTTCCTTTTATAACAAAAATGCGAAAGGTTTTTCCTCAAATAGCTATCATTCGAGTCGATGAGAGGTTTACTTCAAAGATGGCTGTTCAATCCATGATTGATACTGGGCTGAAAAAAAAACATCGTAGAAATAAAGCTTTGGTTGACGAAATAAGTGCCACAATTATACTGCAGACATTTTTAAATACACGGTAAGTTTGTGTATTTCATCGCTATAAAAATACTTTTGGTCGGTATAATTAATTTTATTACCTTTAAATGGCATTAACTATATCCCTATCAAAATGAAAGAAAAACACCTACTTGTCACTTCCATGCTGTTATTTTTATCAACAGTATTTTCATTTGCTGAGTCTTGTCCAGAAACAGCTTTTACAACAGGCACAGCCATTTATGCTGTATACCCAATTGGAACATCAGATTGTAGTGATCGACCCACTGTTTTAACAGTTGGGAGTTCGACCTTTACTCAAACTATTTGTGAAGAAGGCTATTCCCTTTTTGATTTGACTGCGGGTCCAGAAGTTACCCCAACAGATCCTTTTACAATAGATACAGGGTATGAAACGTCGTGTACTTACAGTGGAGGCGTCTTTGGAGAAAAAGAAATTGGTATTATAAATAAAAATTCTTTAAGATTATTTCCAAATCCAATGTCATTGACAAATCAAAAGAATTTAAATATAAAATTAGCTTTAAATACCTCAGCTAAAATAACTATTTATGATATTACTGGGAAAGTTGTTTTAAAAGATAATATGGATAATACAACATTTAAACCTGTAGACGTTGCCGCACTCGTTAATGGTATTTACATGCTTAAAATTTCAACAAATATATTTTCAGTATCTCGAAAAATCGTGATCATGAAATAGAAAAATAATTGCTTAAAATCATCTAAAAAAAACCCTTTTTAGGAGTTTTTTTTAGATGTAAAACCCAATTTATCGTTATAAGAATTGTATTTTTGCTGCCTCAATAAATTAGTGTTATCATGATTTTACCAATTGTTGCATACGGCGACGCAGTCTTGAGGAAAAAAGCCTCGACGATACCCTCAAACTATCCAAATTTTAAGGAATTGATAGCTAACATGTATGACACCATGTATAATGCTGAAGGTGTAGGACTGGCAGCACCTCAAATTGGCTTGCCAATTCGTGTTTTTCTTGTCGATGCATCACCATTTGCCGAGGATGAATCTTTAACAGAGGATGAGCGTGAAACCCTTAAAAATTTCAAATGTACCTTTGTCAATGCTGAGTTGCTAATTGAAGAAGGTGATGAATGGGTTTTTAGCGAGGGTTGTTTAAGCATTCCGAACATTCGTGAAGATGTGTTTAGAAAACCAAAGATAAAAATTCAATTTCAAGATGAACACTTTGAAACTTATACTAAGGAATTTGATGGTCTTTTGGCACGTGTCATTCAGCATGAATATGATCATATTGAAGGAATTTTGTTTACAGATAAAATTTCGACTTTGAAAAAACGCTTGCTTAAAGGGAAGTTAAAGCATATTTCTAAAGGTAATGTGAGCGTTGGATATAAAATGAAATTCCCACTAGTTTCAAAAAAACGATAGTAGTTTAATAGATAGATAAAAAATATGAGTTTAGAAAAGGTATTATCCATTTCAGAAAAGCCAGGATTATTTAAATTAATTACCAATACTAGAAATGGATTTATTGCAGAGTCTTTAATGGACGGTAAACGTATCTCTGTAGGTTTACATAATAATGTAAGCTTATTAAGTGAGATTGCTATATACACATTGACAGAAGAAATTCCGCTGACACAAGTACTGAAGACCATAAGAGATAAAGAAAATAGTCTTCCTACAAAAATTAGTCATAAAGGTAAAAAAGATGAATTGGAAGCCTTTTTCTTCGATGTATTACCTGATTATGATGAAGATCGTGTTTATGTTAGTGATATAAAAAAGGTGATTCGTTGGTATAATATTTTACAATCAAATGAAATGTTATATTTACTCGATGGGCATGATGAAAATAACGATGAAGAGGAGTGATAAGTTGTATTTTTAGTCAATAAGGCATAAGAAAAGGGGTAGAAACCCCTCTTTAATTTGAAACCTTGAGTCGATTAATATTCATAATTCCTCTAAAATATAATACTTGAAGTTTCATAAAACTCTATTTTTTAAAAAGTATCTATTATCTTCAAACTAATTGTAAGATACAATTCAATCTTGTTGTTTTATTAATTATAAATTTTAGTTGTAAACAGTCACTTAAACTGAAGGTGTTTTAGGTACAATTGTCATTGGCCTCGTAAAAATTTTTATAAAATCAATGTTGTTAGAAGCATACACAAAAGAGTTTAATTATAACTTAAAATTGGCGACCCCTGTCATGCTAGGAATGTTGGGTCATACTTTTGTCAGTTTAGTTGATAATATTATGGTTGGTCAACTTGGGACGGCAGAATTAGCTGCTGTGTCTTTGGGTAATAGTTTTATTTTTATTGCTATGTCTTTAGGGATAGGATTTTCGACTGCAATCACTCCATTAATTGCTGAGGCAGATTCAGAAAATAATAAAATTAAGGGAAAGCTATGCTTTAAACATGGTTTGATTTTAAGTAGTGTTTTAAGTTTCTTGTTGTTTGGGCTAATGTTGCTCGCAAAACCATTGATGCATTTAATGAAACAACCGGAAGAGGTCGTGTTATTGGCAATTCCGTATCTCGATTTAGTCGCAGTATCCCTTATTCCATTAATTATATTTCAGGCTTTTAAGCAATTCAGTGATGGTTTATCTATGACAAAATTTCCAATGTATGCGACAATTTTAGCAAATATTATAAATGTAATTTTAAATTATCTTCTAATATTTGGGAAGCTTGGTTTTCCTGAGATGGGAATTGTTGGAGCAGCTATTGGGACATTGATTTCTCGTGTGTTTATGCTTATATTTTTATGGTGGCTATTACACGCAAATGTCAAATCAAAATTTTACATAACAAATATCAAGATATTTCGATTAGAGAAATCGATGATTAAGAAGATTATTGGTTTGGGTTTCCCAAGTGCTTTGCAAATGTTTTTTGAAGTTGCCATATTTACAGCAGCGATTTGGTTAAGTGGTTTGTTGGGCAAAAATGCACAGGCTGCAAATCAAATTGCATTAAATCTTTCATCCATGACCTTTATGGTGGCTTTGGGGTTAAGCGTAGCCGCTATGGTTCGTGTTGGTAACCAAAAGGGACTAAAGAATTTTTTAGAATTACGACGCATCGCTATATCAATATTTTTATTAGGATTATCATTTGCGTTTGTATTTGGCCTGCTGTTTTTATTTTTACACGATATTTTGCCAAATATTTATGTAGATTCTAATGATTTTGATAATGCTCTTGATAACCGTGAAGTTGTATCGATTGCCTCAAAACTTCTTATTGCTGCTGCCATTTTTCAGCTTAGTGATAGTGCTCAAGTTGTGATTTTAGGAGCATTGCGAGGTTTACAGGATGTTAAAATACCAACGTTTATCACCTTTGTTTCTTATTGGTTGATTGGGTTTCCATTGTGTTACTTTTTGGGGAAGGAGCATGTATTAGGGTCATTTGGAATATGGATTGGTTTACTCACAGGTTTAACTGCCGCCGCAATTTTATTATATTTTAGATTTAACTATCTTACCAAACGATTAATTACTAAAGAGATAATTTAGTAATACAAAAACATTTTATATGGCCATACCAAAATTCATACTTGGTGACAACACTGATTTTGAGTCTGCAATATTTGTTATTCATACCGATTTTCCAAGATTCATTATAAATCTTGAGGATGATCAAATCGAATGGTTAGAAGATTTTGACGCTCAAGATGAAGACGAGTTGGTATCAGAAACTAAAAATTTAATGGAGCAAGCGTATCAGTTTTACGATAGAGAAATTTCTAGATATGATGAAAAATAGTGTTGATATCAATGTTTAAAGAACTTTTATATAGTGATGAACAGCTATTTATTTTTCTCAATAGTCTTGGCAATGATTCTTGGGATAGCTTTTGGCTCATAATTACTGATAAATTAACTTTCATTCCGCTTTATGCTATCTTATTGTTTTTAATATACAGGAAGCTTGGTATCAAAAGCCTCCTCATTATCGTCGTTATCGTTGCCATCATGATAACATTTACAGA
>CAJQLB010000048.1 GCA_905479065.1 uncultured Flavobacteriaceae bacterium
CGTTGTGCAACATTAAATAAAAGATTAAAATTATTATTCCAAGATGTTCTAAATCATACTTGAACACCAAAAATGACAAATAAAAATATGGAGAAAACTACATTACCAAACGGAAAATTAATTTACACATTAGCATTATTGAGTTGTACACTATTTTGTTTCGGTGGAATTACAATTGTTTTTGCACTGATTTCATATATACTCGCTAGAAAATCTGAAAAAATATATGAGCAAAATCCGAATGCATATTCTAATATCAGCAAAATAAAAAAAGGAAAGACTATTGCTATTATTGGACTAATACTTAATATCATAATTGTTGGAATTGCTATTTGGACATTAGTTACAATTGGATGGGATGCTTGGTCTGATGAGTTCGTTAGAAGATGGAATGAAGGATTACAAAACAATAGTCGTTAAATAAAACGTAGCACAAAAACGTGTATAATTAATTGCTTGATGGTGTTTAAAGATTACCACGGAAATTCTGTCGAATTTCCTTCGCGCTGTTTCTTTTTGCTATCTTAGTGCTTATAGCAACTAACCATACACGAACACGTAATGTAGTTGGAACGCAAAGAAATTGGTACAGGAATGATCAGTTATTGCAAGAACGGAATTGGAAAGATAGTGTACTAATTGACGAAAAAGAGTATCATAGAGATGGAAGCATCTATTAATTAGATTTTTTTATATCCACAAGTAGCTTCACATCAATTTTACCTTCTTTGTATTGCTTAATCATTTTATCATTGAAGATTATCAAATCCACTTTTGAATGTTCTTTAACAGGGTATTCGTGAGCATAGTGTTTATTACTTGGCATCGCATAGGTTATTGGCTTCATATCAAGTAAGTTAAACTCAATCTTTATAAAGTAATAAGATATATCTCTATCGTAGTCTAATTCAATCCTTTGAATTCAACTAAAATCGTAAATGGTTGTCAAATTTAAAAACAAGAAATCCGTAAAACACTGTTTATAAGCGTTATACGGATTTTCTATGTACTGAAGACGGGACTTGAACCCGTACGTCCTAATGGACATTGGATTTTAAGTCCAACGTGTCTACCAATTCCACCACTTCAGCATTGGTATATTTTAAGGTTTTTAGAGCGAAAGACGGGATTTGAACCCGCGACCCCCACCTTGGCAAGGTGATGCTCTACCCCTGAGCTACTTTCGCAGTTTTAAAGAACTTCAATCTCAAGATTGCGGATGCAAATTTAAAATAATTCTCATAATAGCAAAGGCTTTTTACGATTTTTATGCTCTTTTTTTCTTTTGAAGCATTCGCCTAATTTCATTCAACTTCATCAATGCCTCAACCGGTGTTAAGGTATTGATATCAAGGTCTAAGATTTCGTCTTTAATTTCCTCTAAAAGCGGATCATCTAAATTAAAGAAACTCAACTGCACATCATCATTTAACAACTTCACCTTATTAGTGAGCTCTTCATTTGAATGTGACTTCTCTAATTGTTTCAAGATCTTATTCGCTCTGTGAATAACTTGTTGAGGCATCCCAGCCATTTTCGCGACATGAATTCCAAAACTATGTTGGCTCCCTCCCTCTATCAATTTTCTTAAAAACAAAACATCATCTTTTAGCTCTTTTATAGAAACATTGAAATTTTTTATGCGCTCAAAAGTTTCAGACATTTCATTGAGTTCATGATAATGTGTTGCAAATAGCGTTTTTGCTTTACTTGGATGTTCATGCAAGTACTCGCTAATTGCCCAAGCAATAGAAATACCATCATAGGTGCTTGTCCCTCTTCCTATTTCGTCAAGCAAAACCAAGCTACGATCAGAAATATTATTTAAAATTGAGGCTGTTTCATTCATTTCAACCATAAATGTTGATTCCCCCATTGAAATATTATCACTCGCTCCTACTCTTGTAAAAATTTTATCAACCAATCCAATTCTTGCACTTTCTGCTGGAACAAAACTTCCAATTTGTGCCAATAAGACAATTAATGCTGTTTGACGTAAAATTGCAGATTTACCAGACATATTTGGCCCTGTAATCATGATGATTTGCTGAGAGTCTCTATCTAAAAAAATATCATTAGCTATATACGATTCCCCAATCGGCAATTGCTGCTCTATTACAGGATGACGACCGTTTTTAATGTCCAAATCAAAAGATTCATCGATACTTGGACACACATATTGACGACTTTTAGCCAATTGTGCAAAGCAACACAAACAATCTAATTGACCTATTAAACCTGCATTTTCTTGTACGGGTTTTATCCATTGACTCATCCATAATACCAACTCTGAGAACAACTGCTGTTCAATAGCCAAAATCCGCTCTTCAGCACCCAGTATCTTGCCTTCGTATTCCTTTAACTCTTCCGTGATATAGCGTTCAGCGTTAACCAATGTCTGTTTTCTAATCCATTCCTCAGGGACCTTATCTTTATGAGTATTTCTAACCTCAATATAATAGCCAAACACATTGTTAGAGGCTATTTTTAAAGAAGTAATGCCCGTTCGTTCACTTTCTCTCTCTAGCATTTTGTCAAGATAATCTTTGCCTGAATATGCTAATGCTCGAAGTTCTTTTAATTCCGTAGAGAAATCTGAGGAAATAGTATTCCCCTTTAAAATATTAACAGGCGCGTCTTCATTTAAAGTCTCTTTAATTTTATCTCTTAAAATATCACAACTGTGCAGATGATTACCAATTGATTTTAAAGATGCATTAGCACAATTACTCGAAACCCCTTTAATGGGGACAATAGCTTCTAAAGAGTTTTTTAGTTGTATCACTTCTCTAGGATTGACTTTTCCTGTAGCAATTTTTGATATGAGCCGCTCAATGTCTCCAATCTGCTTAATTTGATGTTGTATTTTAACTAAAAGCTCTTCATTCGAGAGAAAATACTGTATCACTTCATGTCTATGATGAATCTTTTTTGCATCTTTTAATGGCAATGCTAACCAACGTTTCAGCATTCTACCTCCCATAGGAGAAATCGTCTTATCAATAACGTCAATAAGTGTTACGGCATTTACATTCGTAGAATTATATAGTTCTAGATTTCTTATCGTAAACTTATCCATCCATACATAGGAATCCTCGGCCATGCGCTGAATTGATGTAATATGCTTT
Source organism: uncultured Flavobacteriaceae bacterium (assembly GCA_905479065.1). Classification (GTDB taxonomy): domain Bacteria; phylum Bacteroidota; class Bacteroidia; order Flavobacteriales; family Flavobacteriaceae; genus CAJQLB01. The sequence continues at coordinate 3,129 of CAJQLB010000048.1, forward strand.
AGTTTTAGATGTTGTGTTTCTCTGAGATAATGCATGACTGAACCAGCACAAACAATACCCTCGTGCAAATCTTCAATACCAAAACCCTTCAAAGATTTTGTATTAAAATGACCATTTAATATCTCATCGGCATAATCGTATTGAAAGACCCAATCTTCTAAATAAAACGTGTGAAAACTATTCCCAAAGGCTTCTGTGAACACAGAGCGCTTTTGTTTTTCAATAAGGACCTCACTTGGATGAAAGTTTTGGAGTAATTTATCAACGTACTCCACATCTCCTTGAGACATTAAAAACTCACCTGTTGACACATCCAAAAATGACACACCTATATGTTTGCCAAAATAAACCGAAGCTAGAAAATTATTAGATTTAGAATTTAAAACTTCATCGTTCAAAGCAACCCCCGGCGTAACCAATTCAGTAACACCTCGTTTAACAATCTTCTTAGTGAGTTTTGGGTCTTCCAATTGATCACAAATAGCCACACGCTCTCCCGCTTTCACAAGCTTAGGCAGATAGGTGTTCAAAGAATGATGTGGAAAACCAGCGAGCTCTGTTTCGCTTTCGCTACCAGCACCACGTTTTGTTAATATTATATCTAAAATTTTGGAGGCTTTTACAGCATCACTCCCAAAGGTCTCATAAAAATCTCCAACTCGAAATAACAACAAAGCATCAGGGTACTTCACCTTGATAGCATTGTATTGCTTCATTAACGGTGTTACTTTTTTTGATTTCTTAGCCACCTCTAAGTGATTTTAAATGTTATTTTTGTGATAACGTAAGACCACGAATGTAACTATTATTTCATGTCTAATAAAGATTTAATAACATAAGTTATTTACAATTCTTTGGGAATTTTTAAGAAATATATGTGGCATTCTGCAATGACTGAATCATGCGAAAATTAAAAAACAGCGAACTAAAACGTTTAACTATTCACGAGTTTAAGCAGGAAGATAAAACACCCCTCATTGTGATTTTAGATAACATTCGAAGTCTTAACAATATTGGCAGTGTTTTTAGAACTTGTGATGCGTTTCTTATCGAAAAAATTTACCTCTGTGGTATTACAGCTCAACCACCTCACAAGGATATTCATAGAACGGCTCTTGGAAGTACAGACTCTATGACCTGGGAATATGTCAATGACACATTGGATGTCATTCACCGATTAAAAAGTGATGACGTTAAAATAATCGCTATTGAACAAGCTGAAAATGCTACCATGCTAAATGATTTTATACCTCAACCAGATACTAAGTATGCCGTGGTGTTTGGCAATGAGGTAAAAGGCGTGACTCAGAATGTGGTAAATACGAGTGATATCGTTATAGAAATTCCGCAGTATGGCACGAAACATTCGTTAAATATATCGGTGAGTGCAGGAGTTGTGATTTGGGATATATTTTCTAAACTTCAATAACAACCTTCAGGTGACTAAAATAAAAACACCTTGGCCCACAAAAGACGCCATGACACAAATTTATGACAAGTCCCTGTGGGGTGGCGATACCTATGATTTTTATTCTGGTGAAGGATCACATGACACAGACATTATAGCACCTTATATTGATGTCATAACAACATTTTTAAGTGAAAAACACAATCAATTAGTTGTATGTGATTTGGGCTGTGGTGATTTCAATGTTGGTCAACACCTAGTCAACTACACCAAAGAATACAAGGCAATTGATGTTGTAGCACCTCTTATTGAAAGAAATAAAAGACATTACAAAGCAAGCAATCTTGAGTTTCTAAACTTAGACATCGTTCATGACAATTTACCTGCGGCAGATTGTGTTATTTTAAGACAAGTACTGCAACATTTATCAAATAATGAGGTGTCACAGGTTTTAAAAAAGCTAAATAAGTACCGCTATATTATTCTTACCGAACATATTCCAACAGGTAATTTTACTCCTAACAAAGACATTATCTCAGGACAAGGGACGAGGCTAAAACACCAAAGTGGTGTCAATGTTTTATCGGCACCTTTTCTTCTAAATATAGCGAAAGCTGAAGTACTAAATGAATTTGTCATGGATGATAATAAGAGTAAAATAGTAACTTTGCTTTTCGATTTGCAAGCCCATGACACCGCTAAGATTTGACTGGCAAAAGGTTTCAAACTAAATCGTTAATGATATGTCAATCCATTTGTCATTAACCTTTTAAGTACTTGCAACAACAGGAATCCAAATAATTTCTTCATTAATGATGTTTTTAGGATGATAGTTTGAGTTTAATTTTTCAAAATGTGGTCGACTGTCAACTTGATACTGGTTTTGAGGTAACCATATCCCATGTAGATAATGCCAGTTTTCTACATACTCTGCCATAGAGCCTTTGAATTCAATAGCGAGGTAAGTAGCTGGTTCAATGGTAAGCGTTACCATTCCATCAGGCACATTGTCAAGTTGCGAAACTTCTACACCAATCCATTTTTCAAATAAACCACCAGGAGTCAACTTCATATAATCAAAAGCATTATAGTCATTAAGAGAAACCGTGAAATCGTCTACTCTATTTTGAACCTCATGCAATCGGGGCATGCATTGTTTTGCTAGGCGCTCCGTGTCTTCTCGCATTGTCTGAAAAGACATCTCAACTTTCATCCCAACAATGTATAAAGTCGGAGTTTTAATCTCCTGATACGTCATCTTCACAAATTTGATTTAACAACCACAAATAATCAACTCTGTTTTTCACAAAGTCTAAATCTGAAATATCAATAATTTTAACTTTAATATCTGTTTGATTTTTTAAAAATTCAAGATAGCCTGAATTTATTTTTTCTAAATAATTATCCTCTATGTTTTGCTCATAATCACGACCTCTTTTTTTAATATTTTCCTGTAATCGTCTTGTGTTTTGGTACAAATACACATACAAATCAGGCTTGGCAATATCCTTATACATGAGATAAAAGAGTTTTCTGTAAAGGACAAACTCGTCTTCTAACAAAGTTATTTTTGAAAAAATAAGTGATTTAAAGACGTCGTAATCACTTACAACAAAATCTTTAAACAAGTCAAGCTGGGACAAGTCATCAGTGATTTGTTGATAGCGATCTGCCAAGAAGGACATTTCTAAAGGGAATGCATAACGCTGAGGATCTTCATAAAATTTTGGTAAAAAGGCATTATCAGCAAAACGCTCTAGCACTAATTTAGCATTAAAATCATATGATATTTTTGTTGCTAAACTGGTTTTCCCTGCACCTATATTGCCTTCTATCGCAATAAAATTATAGTTTGAGAAGCTTACCGACTTAGTAGGATTTTTTAACCAAATATTAATTTCCTTCAACTCACTTTGATCAGAACACGTTTTTAGGAGGTCACCAATTTGTCTCTTTAATTTAGGATGCTCAATATTAGGTGCAATATCATTTAATGGGCGCAACACAAAACGCCTAAGATGCATCGACACATGCGGCACATTAAGAGCTTCACTATCTATTATAGTACCCCCGATGAGCAGAACATCCAAATCAATATTACGTGCTTCATATCCTACTATATTCCTAACCCTGCCCAATAGTTTTTCAATGGCTAATAATTCCTCCATCATTTTATCAGGTTTCAAGTAAGTTTCAACACTGAGACACGCATTATAAAAATCATCTCCTTCAAATCCAATAGCTGGAGAATTATAAACTTTCGAAATAATTTTAATCATTCCTATCCTTACGTGAATGAGATCGATAGCCTCTTGTAAATGTTTAAAACGATTGCCTTTATTGCTTCCTAGTGATATGTATACTTGATATGGTTGGCTCATAAGCGACCACAAATTAACTAAAAGAAAATTTATTAGATTATATTTACGAAGGCTATTTATTCACAATTTCAAATGACATTAAAAGATAAATTACTAGCACAACGTATTTACATACTATTAGGTGCACTTTTTATTACATCTTTGGTGGTCTCAAACTTAATTTTTCAGAAATTTTTTTATTGGCACCCATTCAATGTAGAAATATTTGGAGCCAATCTGTTTGAAATATCAGTGGGAATCTTGCCCTACCCTATCACCTTCCTAATTACCGATTTAATTAGTGAAATTTACGGTAAAAAAAATGCGAATCAAGTTGTTATTACAGGAATATTTGCGTCAATTTTTTCACTTTTAATTATTTTGATAGCAGACAGCGTCCCAGCGATAGCAAACTCTCCGGTAGATGATGTTTTATTCACAAAAGTGTTTGGTCAGTCTGCAATTGCTGTTTTTGCGAGTATGACTGCTTATTTGTTTGCACAGTTTATTGATATTCAAATTTATCATTTTTGGAAACGGCTTACTAAAGGCAAACATTTATGGTTACGTAATAATTTTTCAACATGGTTTTCTCAATTTATCGACACCTTTTCCATTCTCATGTTGTTATGTTTTTTTGAAGTGTTACCTTGGGAAAGTTTTAGTGGTTTATTAATCAGTGGCTTTTTATTCAAGGTTCTTGTAGCTGCATTAGACACCCCTTTTCTTTACATTGGAGTTCATTTATTTCGAAAGAAATTTAGACTTAAAATAAATGAAGAAATCTCAATAATTTAAATCAATTATAAAGCTTTTATGCTGTTATAATTTTCAAAACAGCAAATAGGCTTGATGTTTTGTGTGATTTTCGCAACAAAGCACTACTTTTATTAGGTTTTCTCAATAAAAAAGTTATAATGGTGTGTTGAAATCGTTTTTTCCCTATGAGACAATTAAAAATTACAAAGCAAGTTACCAATAGAGAGTCCAAATCCCTTGATAAGTATTTACAGGATATAGGTAAAATTCAACTGATCACTGCTGAGGAAGAAGTGGAGTTAGCACAACGTATACGCGCAGGAGATCAACAAGCTCTTGATAAATTGACAACTGCCAATTTACGTTTTGTAGTTTCAGTGTCAAAGCAATATCAGAATCAAGGTCTAACACTCCCTGATTTAATAAATGAAGGCAACGCCGGTCTGGTAAAGGCGGCCAAGCGATTTGATGAAACACGTGGTTTTAAATTTATCTCATATGCAGTTTGGTGGATTAGACAAGCAATTCTTCAAGCTTTAGCAGAACAATCGAGAATAGTAAGGTTGCCGCTAAATAAGATAGGCTCAATTAATAAAATTAACAAGGCCTACTCGTTCCTTGAACAAACTCATGAAAGACCTCCAAGTGCTCAAGAAATTGCTCATTCGTTAGATATTAGTGTCACTGAAGTTAAACAATCCTTGAAAATATCAAGCCGACATGTATCCATGGACGCTCCATTGAGAGAGGGAGAAACATCAACTCTTTACGACGTAGTCAATGCGAATGAATCCCCAAAACCAGACGCCAATTTAATGCGTGCATCCCTTAACACAGAAGTGAATCGTGCACTAGATATGCTGTCAGATAAAGAAGCAGAAGTGTTACGCCACTATTACGGAATAAATGATAGTCACCCGATGAGTTTGCAGGAAATTGGAGATTCATTTGGTTTAACAAGGGAACGTGTAAGACAAATCAAAGAAAAAGGAATTAAACGGTTAAGACATACATCAAAAAGTAAGGTTCTAAAAACTTATTTAGGCTAAATAAATAAAAACACAAAATAAATAAATATGTTAAAAATTATAATTAAAGAAGGAGAAAGTATTGATCGAGCCCTCAAACGCTACAAAAGAAAACACAGAAACATTAAGGTCATGCAAAATTTAAGAGAGGGACAATTTTTCACGAAACCATCTATCAAAAGACGTCGTGAAATTCAAAAGGCATCTTACATTCAAAACATGAAAGACCAAGAAAATATATAAAGTTTAATTACTTAAGTGAAAGATCCCATTTAAAACCATTTTAGATGGGATTTGTTTTGATTGAAAGTGAAATAACGATGCCTTCGTTACCTCTTACATTAAAAACAGTCTGATCTTCAAAAATAAGATATTGCCCTTTTACACCAACCAATTTCCCTTCATAGTTAAGAGTTTTTTTCAAATTAAGACTAACTGGTTTTTCAGGATACTTTAAAACAGGAAACTCTAAATTTGTTTTAATATTACTGTGAATAAAATAATCTTGCGCTTGCTCAGGGATATACTCTTTGAGACGTTCACGCCAGTCTACTAAATTTTCATCTGAGTTATCGTTTTTAAGCATCTTTCTCCAATTTGTTTTATCGGCAACATAATTTTTTAGGGCTACTTCTGTTACTCCTGCCAAATAGCGATTTGGTGTTTCAACAATTTCTATCGCCTCATGTGCTCCCTGATCAATCCATCGCGTTGGAACTTGGGATTTCCGAGTCACGCCTACTTTAATATTGCTTGAATTTGCTAAATAAACAATATGAGGCTGTAATTGCACTCTTTTTTCATATTCTAAATCTCGATCTTCTTGATCTAAATGAGCGGTACTTAACTCTGGTCGTATAATCCAATCTGCCGCTTGTGGAAGATCAAAAAAACAACGTTTACAAAACCCTTGTCTAAAAATGGGCTCATTGGCTTGACAGTTTAAACACTGATACTTTTCAAAGCTGATGTTAAGAGTTTTATTGAGTAATTGATTTATGTTGATAAAATCGTTTTCAAATACTAAATAATACTGGATCGGACTAGCAAATTCAGTTTCCATTTTTCTTAAGACTCCTCTGTAGTGCATAAAAAGATTTTGCTTATTTTAGTTCTTGTAAAGATAGCCAATATATGCCAATCCCATTAGTAAATTCACTTGCTTCCTGGTTTTTAAAAAAGCGATTTCATCAAATTGAATTATTTTTAAAATACCCTCATGAAGTTCAAAATGAATTACTTTTTCATCTCCTAGATCAAGCAAAAGACACACAAATAGGAAAAAAGTACGATTTTGCATCAATCAATAATTATCAAACATTCATAGAGCGCACACCCATTTCTTGTTATGAAGATTACCAATCTTTAATTGAAAAATCAAGAGCTGGAGAACATAATATATTTTGGCCAACTCCAATTAAATGGTTTGCTAAATCAAGTGGCACAACGAGTGCTAAGAGTAAATTTATTCCCGTAAGTCAAGAATCTTTAGAAAACTGTCACTACGCCGCAAGTAAAGACTTACTTTGTATGTATTTGAACAACAATCCAAACTCTCAATTATTTACAGGAAAAAACTTAAGACTGGGAGGTAGTAAAGAACTTTATAAAGAAAAAGGGACGGTCTTTGGAGATTTATCTGCAATACTTATTGACAACATGCCTTTTTGGGCAGAATACAGTAGCACTCCAAGCAATAAAGTCTCTCTCATGAGTGACTGGGAGTATAAGATGCAAGCGATTGTTGATGAAACTGTAAATGAGAACGTTACCAGTTTGGCTGGTGTTCCGTCATGGATGTTAGTTCTATTGAACACGGTGTTAGAAACCACCAAACAAATATCTTTATTGGATGTATGGCCCAATTTAGAAGTCTACTTTCACGGGGGAGTGAGTTTCTTGCCATACGTTGATCAATACAAAAACATCTTACCCGGCAAAAACTTTAAGTACTACGAAATATACAATGCATCAGAGGGATTTTTTGCAATACAAGATAGAAATCACTCTAGTGAATTATTATTAATGCTAGATTATGGCATTTTTTATGAATTTATTGATATGAGTACTTATGGATCCGTAAACCCAAAAGTAATTCCATTGGCAGAAGTTAAATTAAAAACGAACTACGCGGTTTTAATTACTACGAATGCAGGTTTATGGCGTTATAAAATTGGAGATACCGTGAGATTTACATCACTAAATCCCTATAGAATTAAAGTTTCTGGCAGAACAAAGCATCATATTAATGTATTTGGAGAAGAGCTTATCATTGAAAATGCTGAGGATGCATTGAAGAAAGTATGTCGAAAAACAAAGGCGGAAATTGTTGAATATACAGCAGCTCCAATTTTCATGAAAGGCAAAGAAAAAGGGGCTCACGAATGGTTAATTGAGTTTAAAACACCTCCTGAAGATATTCATTATTTTAATGAGTTATTTGACAATGCATTAAAATCTTTAAACTCTGATTATGAAGCGAAACGCTACAACAACTTGACCTTAAACAAACCGACAATTAATATTGCTCGCCCTCAACTATTTTATGATTGGTTAAAGCAAAACAACAAATTAGGAGGACAACATAAAGTACCACGATTATCTAACACTAGAGATTACATGGAGGAATTAAAGACATTAAATAAATCACTTTAATAACGTTTAAATCCTATTTGGACATTTTCTTTCATTAACCGATAGTTATATATTACTCCTAAACCCGCTGTAGAATTACTTGTAACTGTTTAAGTTTAGAAATCATCATACTGATTTACAGTCAAATAATAAGGAAATTACTAATACTGCCAATTACAATGGCTTTATTAGTCGCATCTAATTACACAACATGAAGAAAAAGTGATGTCTAAATTTATAAACAACCTTTATTTAAGGTCAACAATTTAATATTCGTGTGTCTTTTAACGAGGAAAATTGAACAGTTTTAAACTTTAACGAATTAAATTTTGGTTTCATCTAATAATAATGTCAATCAATATTTTAATGCTGACTTTTACTAAGAACACGAAAAACACTTACAGACAACTCAGCAAATATTACGATTAATCCAATAAAAAACCACTCTTTAAATAAGAGTGGTTTTTGTATTTTTCACGAACTTGAACTTATGAAACTGCCTTTAGTTTTTTAAGTTTAGTTCTGGTTAATTTATCTTCAGCATAAGACTTAGTAACGTTCAGCTTTTTCTCTTCAGAACTCGGTAAATTAAACATGGCATCCGTTAAAATCTCTTCACACAATGAGCGTAATCCTCGAGCCCCTAGTTTATACTCAACGGCTTTAGTAACAATAAAGTCTAATGCCCCATCTGTAATTGTCAGCTCAATATCATCCATTGAAAACAACTTCACATATTGCTTTATTATGGCATTTTTAGGCTCTGTTAAGATCGCCCTTAAAGTTGTTGCGTCTAGCGGATTCATATGGGTCAACACAGGAAGTCTCCCAATTATTTCTGGAATCAACCCAAAATCTTTTAAATCTTTAGGCGTAATATACTGCAACATATTTTCAGCATCTATAATATCATCATCGTGCGCCGCCTTATATCCGATGGCAGACATATTTAGTCGCTTTGAAATAAACCGTTCAACACCATCAAACGCACCACCCGCAATAAATAGAATATTTTCTGTATTGACAACCGTAAATTTCTGATCAGGATGTTTTCTTCCTCCCTTTGGAGGTACATTAACAGTGGTTCCCTCTAGCAATTTAAGTAATGCTTGCTGCACGCCTTCACCAGAAACATCCCTTGTTATCGATGGGTTATCACTTTTTCGTGCAATTTTATCTATTTCATCAATAAAAACAATTCCTCTCTCTGCTTTTTCTAAATTATAATCAGCTGCTTGTAATAAACGTGTTAAAATACTTTCAACATCCTCTCCTACATAGCCCGCTTCTGTTAACACAGTGGCGTCAACGATTGCCAAAGGAACATTTAACATCCTAGCAATTGTCTTCGCCATTAATGTTTTACCTGTACCCGTTTGCCCTACCATAATGATATTACTTTTCTGAATTTCAATACCGTCTTCTGTAGGTGATTGTAAAAGACGTTTATAGTGATTGTAAACAGCTACAGACATCACACGTTTTGTATGATCTTGACCAATGATGTATTGATCTAAAAAACTTTTAATCTGAATTGGTTTTTTGAGCATTAATTCAGAAGAAAGATCACTTACATTATCTGATTGTTTTGATTCTTCTAAGACAATTCCGTGTGCTTGCTCAATGCAACGATCACAAATATGAGCATCTAAGCCAGCGATTAATAAATTTGTTTCAGGCTTTTTCCTGCCACAAAATGAACATTCTAATTCTTCTTTAGCCATACTACTTTATTAATTACGAGATAAAATTTCGTCAATCATTCCGTATTCAAGTGCTTTATCCGATTTCATCCAATAGTCTCGATCACTATCTGCATACACCTTATCATAATCTTGTCCCGAATGCTTACTGATAATTTTATAAAGTTCTTCTTTTAAAATGAGTATTTCTCTTGCTGTAATTTCAATATCACTGGCCTGCCCTTGAGCTCCTCCTAATGGTTGATGAATCATGACACGAGAATGTGTTAAACCACTTCGTTTTCCTTTTTCACCAGCGCACAATAATACAGCTCCCATCGAGGCAGCCATCCCTGTACAAATAGTAGCAACATCTGGCTTTATAAGCTGCATCGTGTCATAAATCCCTAGGCCAGCATACACACTTCCACCAGGAGAATTAATATAAATTTGAATATCTTTTGATGAATCGGTGCTTTCTAAAAACAATAATTGTGCTTGAATAATATTTGCTACCTGATCATTAATTCCTGTCCCCATAAAAATAATCCTATCCATCATCAATCTAGAGAACACATCAAAAATTGCAATGTTCATTTGACGTTCTTCAATAATGTTTGGCGTTAATCCAACGGGATACATGCTACTAATAATTTTATTGTAATAGGTACTACTTATCCCTTGATCTTTTATTGCAAACTTTTCAAATTCTTTTCCGTAATCCATGTTATTTTTTTAAGTAATATTTAAATAAAAAAGGCGCTGATTTTTTCAAATTCAACGCCTAAATATAGTGATTTTTTAAACTAAGAACCGTAAACTTCTTTTACGAATTTATCATACGGTAATTCTTTGATTTTAAGATTAGCTTTTTCCTTATAAAAGGTTAATAGTTTTTGGCTTGTTAGCTGCTCTGATAGACGCTTAACCTCCTCCTTATTTGATAAAACTCGGGCAGCAATATCATCTAATTCTTTATCAGAGGGATTCATCTGACCAAATTGTGCCATTTGACCAATAATCATCTTTTTAGAAAACTCTTTTAACTCATCAAAATTAACTTGAAGATTATTCTCCGTCACTAACTTTCCTTCAATGAGCTGGTATCGCATACTTTTTTCAGATTTCTCGTATTCTTCTTTTGCTTGATTTTCATCTAATTCCTCATCGCCTGCTGTTTGTATCCATTTCTGTAAAAAGTTGGATGGTAAATCAAACTTGGTATTTTCAACTAAAAACTCTGTAACATCATTCAATAATTTTTGATCTGATTGTTGCACAAACTGTTTTTCTGCATCTTCTTTTATTTTCTCCCTTAACTCTGTTGCTGATTTGACATTATCCTTTCCAAATAATTTATCAAAAAGATCCTGATCTAAGTCTGCAAGTTCTCTTGCATTGACTTCACTAACGGTAAATGTCACTTCTACGTTTAAGCCTTTGGCAGCATCGTCTGAGACTTTCAACATATTGATGACATCTTGATCCTCATTAAACAGTCCTTTTGTTTTCAAAGTTATTACATCGCCAACTTTTGCTCCTATAAACTTTTTTGCGTTTGCTTTACCTTTGATTTTATCTAACGTTATGGTTGTTGAATTCTCTATGTCATGTTCTTCGTTCTTGAATACACCTGTTATTTCATCATCTTGTGAAACCTCTTGCTTTGCGATAATTTTACCGTACTGCTTTTGCAAATGCTTTACTTGATCATCTATCATTTTCTTGTCTGCAATGATTTTATAATGCTTTAACGGCTTTTTAGATGTCAATTTAACGTCAAAATTAGGCGCAAGACCCAATTCAAATTCAAAGGAAAAACTATCTGAATTCCAATCTAAATCATCCTGTGCTTTTGGTAAAGGATTGCCTAAAACATCTAATTTCTCTTCAACCAAATACTTACTTAGAGCATCTTGAATAAGTTTGTTAACTTCATCAATTAATACCGCTTTTCCATACTGCTTTTTAACCATTCCCATAGGTACATGACCTTTCCTAAAGCCTGGAATATTTGCTGTTTTACGATAATCCGTTAAAATTTTTTCAACCTTATCTCCGTAATCTTCTTTGGAAATATCTAATTTAATTACAGCATTAAGGGTGTCAATGTTTTCTCTGGTAATGTTCATTGTGTTATGATAAAAATTGGGCGCAAAAATACAATATTTTTGACACTGAACAAAGTTTTAATATTTTGAATATTCTCAGTGTAATTTTAGTTTGTAAAATCAATCACGCTATTATAAAAGTCTACAGGATTTTCTGCATGTAACCAATGCCCTGCATTATGAATAATTTTTATTTGTGAGTTTGGGAAATGATGTTTAATAGTAGACTCATCATCAATAGAGATATATTCTGATGCATCTCCTTTTAAAAATAGTGTCTCCCCAGTAAAATTATTAGATGACGGAAGCGGCTCACCAACCTCATGAACATTTTTAGCTAAAACCTCCAAATTAATTCGTAATCCTAATGTTCCTTTTTCAGACCAATATAAATTTTTTAATAAAAACAGACGTGTTCCAACATCAAAAACGTGTGCCTTTAATTGTTCATCAGCTTCTTTTCTTGAAGCAATATTTCCGAAATTAAGAAGCGATAAACCTTTCAATATGGCTTCGTGATGAATGGGATAAAAACGTGGTGCAATATCAACAACAATTAACTTTTGAACAAAATAATCATATGTTGTTGCAAATAACATTGCTGTTTTTCCTCCCATGGAATGACCTAATAAAATAACCTCTGTAAGTTGATAATACTCACAATAATATTTTAAATCTCCAACTAAAACATCATAACTAAAGCCTTCGTCGTGAAAACTTCTACCGTGATTCCGTTGGTCAATGAGGTGTACTTCATAGTGTTGTTCACTAAATTTTCGCCCCAAGGTGTTCCAGTTATCACTCATACCTAAAAATCCGTGAAGAATAATGAATGGCTGTCCTGAACCAATAATTTTTGAATGTAATAACATGTTATTTTAAGCGATATTGATACATTTGAACCACGTTCTCAATTCCAAGATAAAGGCTTTCAGAGATGAGCGCATGACCAATAGAAACCTCAAGTAAATTTGGAATACGTTCTTTAAAAAATTTTATATTATCTAGCGATAAATCATGTCCTGCATTCACTCCTAAAAGCATTTCATTGGCAAGATTAGCACATGAGACATAAGGAGCTATAGCTGTTTCTTTATTCAAAGAAAATGATGAAGCGTAAGCTTCTGTGTAAAGTTCAATGCGATCTGCCCCTGTTTGTTTTGCTCCCTCAATCTGTTTTAAATCAGGATCAATAAATATTGAAGTTCTGATGTTATTTCTTTTGAATTCTGCTATTATTTCTGTCAAAAAACTTTTATTAGCAAAGGTATCCCAACCTGCACTGCTTGTAAGAGCGTCAATGGCATCAGGAACGAGAGTTACTTGTGCTGGTTTAACGTCTAAAACCATATTCACAAATTTTGGAATTGGATTCCCTTCAATATTAAATTCCGTGCAAACATTTGGCTTCAAGTCATAGGCGTCTTGATATCGTATGTGACGTTCGTCAGGCCTCGGATGAATAGTGATTCCATCAGCTCCAAATTCTTGAACATCTTTCGCAAATTGAACAACATTTGGCGCATCGCCTCCCCTTGAATTACGCAGGGTCGCAATTTTATTAATATTAACACTTAATTTTGTCATTAAAACAAGTTTTTTAGATGCAAAAATACGAAGTAAGTTGAGCTTATTATGTGTTTTTTTGATTAATTTGCACTCGATAGAAATACCTTATTATGCTATTAAGAGAGTACATTATAAATGACATTAAGCCTCTTCAGTCTTCAGACCTTATTGATGATGTACAACAATTATTTAATCAACTCACGTATTCTCATATACCAATAAAAAATGATGGTGTCTACATTGGATGTATGTCAGAAAATGATGCTCATTGCTTCGATTCAAGTAAAAAAGTCTCTGATTATACGTTTGTCCTTGAGGGCTTTTTTGTTAGAGAACACACACTGTGGCTTGACGTCCTTGAGGCGTTTGCCAAAAACGATTCTAATATCATGCCCATTTTAAATGACAACAACAGTTATGTTGGTTATTATGAATTGAATGATATTATCTCCTTGTTTAACGACACACCATTTCTATCAGATGCAGGTGGAATTTTGGTCATTGAAAAAGGTTATAATGATTATTCATTTAGTGAAATTTGTCAAATAGTAGAATCTAATAATGCAAAATTACTCGGTGCATTTATTTCTAAAGTTGAAAAAGATGTTGTTCAAATAACACTTAAAGTTAGCTATGTTGGCTTAAATGATATTCTTCAATCTTTCCGACGTTACAGTTACAATATAGTGTCAGGTCATGATGACGATCAGTTTTTAAAAAATTTGAAAGATCGCTCAGACTATCTCAACAAATACTTAAATCCTTAGCCTATGAAAGTTGCTCTTTTTGGTCAATTTTATCATAAAAATTCAGAATCATCTATTCAGACCTTACTAGATATTTTAAAATCTAAATTTATTGATATCTATGTTGAAAATAATTTTTTCACAAATATCGATGATGAAAAATCAATTAATTTTAAAGCTGGTGATTTTAAAACTTTTGACAATTTAGATGCATCATTTGATTTACTAATTTCTATAGGAGGTGACGGCACAATGCTTCGAGCAATTACATACGTTCATGATTTAGAAATACCAATCGTAGGCATCAATACGGGGCGTTTAGGTTTTTTAGCCACCATCCCACAACATAAAATTGAAAACGCAATTGATGATATTATTAGTAAAAATTATCATATTTCTGAAAGAAGTTTGTTAGTTATTGAAACAAATCCCAGAAACGAAAACTTCACAACGATGAATTTTGCATTAAATGAGATTGCTGTAAGCCGCAAAAACACCACTTCCATGATTACGGTTGAAACCAAATTAGATGGAGAATATTTAACGTCCTATTGGGCTGATGGTTTAATTGTCGCAACACCTACGGGATCAACGGGCTATTCTTTAAGCTGTGGTGGACCAGTTATTATGCCAGAGGCAAGTAACTTTGTTATTACTCCAATTGCTCCTCATAATTTAAATGCAAGACCTTTGGTTATTCCCGACTACACAGAAATTAAACTTAAAGTAAGTGGTAGAGAAACTAACTTTTTAGTATCCTTGGACTCAAGAATTACAACACTAGATAACACAACTTCTATAACAATTCGTAAGGCCCCATTTAGAATAAAAATGATTGAGCCAAAAGACGAAAGTTTTCTTGACACTTTGAGAAAGAAATTGTTGTGGGGAGAGGACAAGCGTAATTAGGCAATAAAAACACTAAAATTCGGTTTATCTTTAATACTTAATCTGCAAATTATAATAGGCTAATCTTATTTAGTATATTTGCGAACTTTTAAATCCTATGAGGACCGTAATTGTTATTATCATGTGTGTACACTGTTTTCAATATAATCAAGCTCAAATTTATGAGATTGGCGTGTTAACAGGTGGTTTAAATGTCATCAGTGATATCGGGTCTACAGCATATGTGAAACCAAATCAGGCAGCTATTGGAGGTCTTGTAAAATGGAATCGAAGTCCAAGACATTCTTGGAGAATTTCGATGGTATATGGAGATTTATCAGCAAATGACCTTAACTCTGATGACCCAAGGCGACAGGAACGTGGATATGGTTTTGAATCTACTATTCTTGAAGTGTCCGCAGGAATGGAATTTACTTTTTTTGATTTTAATCTTCATCTTGACGAAGACCTCATAACTCCTTACTTGTATACAGGTATTTCAACGACATATCATAATAATTTTTATTTTAAAGATGGAGTTTCAACACTTGAAAACACCTCTAGTTGGGCATATGGAATCCCAATGGTTTTAGGTATCAAAGCCAAACTAACAAATCATTTTGTGTTTGGAGCTGAAATTGGTGTTCGTTATACATTTACAGATGAAATTGACGGTAGTGTCCCCGATACAAAAGCACTACAAGAAACTTACAGTTTTGGAAACTTGAATAATAATGATTGGTACACATTTTCCGGAGTAACGGTAACCTATACCTTTGGAAGAAAACCCTGCTATTGCAGTTACGACGAATGAGTAAAAAAGAACTCTTACATACTCAAAAAATGCCAAAACACGTCGCTATCATAATGGATGGAAACGGCAGGTGGGCAAAACAAAAAGGACGCTTAAGGGTTTTTGGTCATGAAAATGGAACAAAATCAGTTCGAGAAATAACAGAAACGTGTGTCGAACTAAATATCGAGAATTTAACTCTATATGCGTTTTCAACAGAAAATTGGAAACGCCCTAAAATTGAAGTTCAAACCTTAATGAGACTATTAATTTCGTCATTAAAAAATGAAATTAAAACCCTACAAGACAACGACATAAGGCTCCAAACGATTGGAAACACCGATGAACTACCAAGGAAAGTTCAAAGGGAACTTCAAGATGTCATATCACAAACAAAAGGCAACAAGAAAATGACACTTACCCTTGCTCTGAGCTACGGCTCTAGAGATGAAATAATAAATACAATCAAACAAATTAGTATCAAAGTTAAAAATAATATAATTTCGCCTGAATTAATTGATGAATCCGTAATAAATGAGCATCTTTACACCCGAAATTTACCAGATGTAGATTTACTAATTAGAACCAGTGGGGAACAGCGAATAAGTAACTTTTTACTGTGGCAGATAGCATACGCAGAATTATTTTTCACAGAAGTATTGTGGCCTGATTTCACAAAGGAGGACTTGTACGAAGCCATTTTAAGTTATCAAAAAAGAGAAAGACGATTTGGAAAAACCAGTGAACAACTTAAAGCATAATTTATTTTTGAAATCAAAGCTTACAAGCATCATTTTTATTACACTATTATTTTTAGGATTCTCTTCGAATTCTCAAAGTACAGATAAACAATATACCTTAGCAGAAGTTGTTGTCACCGGAGACACCAACTATAGCGCGACCACTATCGTCACATTTTCAGGGTTAAGGAAGGGCGAATTGCTCCGAATACCTGGCGATAAAACAAGAAATGCACTTAATAAACTCTGGAAAACAAATTTATTTAGTAGTGTTAATTTATATGTTTTAAAAATTGAAAACGACAATGTGTTTCTTGAAATTGAATTATTTGATCTCCCCGAATTAAATGAGGTGACAATCAATGGGATTAAGAAAGGGAAGAAAGACGAAGTTATCGAAGAAAATAAATTACAATCTGGTGTAAAAGTTACGGAGAACTTAATTACAACCACCAAGAATTATATTGAAAACACTTACAAAAAAAGAGGTTTTTTAAATGCTAATGTGAACGTTTCAACTTACACTATTGCAGATTCCGAAAAGAGCAATAAAGTCAATATGAAAGTGACTATTGACAAAGGAGAAAAAGTAAAAATAAAAGATATTTCTTTCAGTGGCAATGACAAGCTTGGTAGTAAGAAATTGCGTAAAGCAATGAAAAACACCAAAAAGAAAAATCCTATTAGAGTTCTCAAGCGCTCTAAATATATTTTGAATGATTTTAATGATGATTTAGTAAGTATTGTAGACAAGTATAAAGAAAATGGATATCGTGATGCTCGAATTACATCCGATTCGATAGCTCTAAATAGTGATGAAACTATCTCTGTTTTTATTGGATTGGAAGAAGGTGAACAGTACACTTATGGTAAGATTAATTACCTTGGTAACACCGTGTATACTGATGTGCAGCTAAATAGCGTATTACAAATTAACAAAGGAGATACCTACAACGGTGTTGAGCTTGAAAAACGCATACAAGATCCTGATAAACCGGATGGTATTGATTTAACGAATTTATATCAAAATAATGGCTACTTATTTTCAACTATTACCCCTGTTGAAGTCAGTGCAGACGGGAACGTCATTGATTTAGAAGTAAGAATTATTGAGGGAAAACCTGCTTATTTCAATAAAATATCCGTGACAGGTAATGACAAAACTAATGACCATGTTATTTACAGAGAACTTAGAACAAGACCAGGAGCTTTGTATAGAAAATCTGATGTTATTAGAACCATTAGAGAACTTGGACAACTTGGATTTTTTGATGCGCAACAAATTTCACCAAATTTTTTAAATCCAAACCCTACGGAAGGAACTCTTGACATGGAATATTCAGTAGTTGAGCGAGGTTCAAGTCAAATTGAATTGCAAGGTGGATACGGCGGCGGTGGTTTTATAGGGACACTTGGATTATCCTTTAACAACTTTTCAATAAAAGACATTTTTAATAAAGAAGCCTACACACCCATACCAATGGGTGACGGCCAAAAGCTATCGTTACGCTTGCAGGCCAGTAGATTTTACCAAACGTATAGCTTTTCGTTTGTAGAACCTTGGCTTGGTGGTATCAAACCTGTTCAGTTTTCTACATCACTATCACATACCAAACAGTTTTTATATGATCCCATTACAAGAAACGCTGACAAAAGTCGTCGTTTTAACATCACGGGATTATCTGTAGGAATTGCAAAACGTTTATCGGTGCCTGACGATTTTTTCACTTTGTCACAAGCTGTAAGTTTTCAACACTATGATTTAAAAAATTACAATACAGGATTATTTACTTTTGGTAACGGAACATCCAACAACTTAGCGTATACAATCGGAATAAGTAGAAACAATACATCTGTTGATCCAATTTATCCTGAGGCAGGTTCAAGCTTTAGTTTAACTGCTAAATTCTCATTCCCATATTCGGCAGTTAATAATGTAGACTACACCGCTTTAAAAGATGAGCGAGGACAATTGATTGACGAATTAGAGGCTGATCCTAGCAACACTGAAATTGCTGATAGAATATCAGAAATTGATCAAGAAAGATTTAAATGGCTAGAGTTTTATAAAATAAAATTTAAAGCAGATTGGTATACTAGAATAGTTGGTAAACTTATTTTAAAGCCATCTTTAGAATTTGGTTTTTTGGGAGCATACAATAATGACCGAGGGGTGATTCCTTTTGAACGTTTTTTCCTTGGAGGTGACGGGTTAGGAAGTTACAGTCTTGATGGAAGAGAGGCGATAGCATTGAGAGGTTATCCAAATCAGTCCCTATCAACACAAGATGGAGGTACTATTTACAATAAATTTTCACTAGAACTGCGATACCCCATTTCATTAGGTGCACAAGCAAAAATTTATGCTCTCGCGTTTGTAGAAGGTGGAGCCTCCTACGACAATTTTAGAGATTACAATCCATTTGCACTAAAAAGATCTGCAGGTGTCGGTATTAGATTATTTATGCCTGCTTTTGGACTATTGGGTATTGATTTTGGACATGGATTTGATCCACTCCCCGGTTCAACGGTCAAAAATGGATGGGAGACACATTTTATAATTGGTCAACAATTTTAAAGTATGGCACGATATTTTCAATGAGCTAATAGTGATTTAATAGAAGTGTTAAAATTTTTCAAAATATATTTCGTTAATTTGATAAATATTAATTTTTTGACGAGACATAACATTAATTACATTCGTCATCAATAAGAACTTAAAAATGAGACTAGTCAAACTAAATAATAA